>JACKBK010000013.1 GCA_020634555.1 Caldilineae bacterium | reverse complement strand
TCATCCAGGGAAGATTTGCCGCCAGTCGCGCTGAATGCTGACTGCTGTCCAGCCCTGCGACTGTGTCGTGTCCAACGCCTTCTCTGCGCCTGCGCTGTACTCGAACTCGCGCTCGCCATCGTCATGCACAACCAGGAGACGCAGCGCCGGTAAGGTGGGGCCGCCGGCAAAGGTCAGCATGGCCAGGTCACCGTTAGAGTTACCGGCCGCCAGGATGGGGCGACGGCCGGTAACGTTCCAGATCTGCACCGCTTTGTCCGGGCCATCGTTGATCACGTCCAGGTCGGCGCGTTGCACGATAGCGCCGCCGTGCTCATCCTCGACGTAGCGGTAGGCCACCGTGCTGCCGATGACCCGCTCGCGCGGGACGCCGTACAAGTCTTCGCTGAAGCCGCGCATGAAGTCGCGGCCCCCGCCGGAAACGATGTAGTTGCTGAAGCCGTGGCCTTCCAGATAGCGCAGCAGCTCCAGCATGGGCTGGTAAACACAGTTGCGGTAGGCCAGGCCCAGCGTCGGATGGCGCTCGTTGTCCACAAATGCCCTGGCTCCGGATTCGACCTGCTCGACGGCCTGTCCATCTGACAGGGCCAGGATTCCGCTCAATACCACGCGCAAGGCACTATCGTCACCCTGGTAATGCTGCGTCATCGCATCGCCAAACCAGGCGAAGTCTCGATTCCAGGCAGCCTGCCACGGCTGGCGCGCGCGCAACGCCAGATCGCTCTCGGCCTGCGCGGCCAGCCTGCGAAGGATGAAATCCATCTGGATGTATACAGGCTTCTCGCACCACAGGGTGCCGTCGTTGTCGAAGACGGCGATGCGCTCCGTTGCTGGCACGTACCGGGAACTGGATTCGTCCGTCACTGCCGCGACAAAATCAAGGATCGCCTGTTTGGTTGGGGTGTCATGCCAGCTTGGCAGCATTTCGTTCATAACCGATAGCCCTTGCTCCATTCGCAGCAAGACAGATATTCTTGCCACGAATTACACGATTTTTACGAAACAAACAATCCGAAATTCGTTCAATTCGCGTAATTCGTGGCTATTCTGAGATGTCGTTGCCCTTGGATGGTGTGGCGATAGATTCGACCCTCTGTAGCCCGGCAGCGTCGACGAACAAGACCAGATCGGCCTTGCCGTGGCTGCGATTGATCGACGTAAGCTAGTAGTCGAAACTCTGCTCCATCTTCTTCATGATATCGTCGACGGTGAAGCTGGCTGGCTTCATGCGCGGTGGGAACTCCTGGAACGTAGCCAGGAACTCGCGCACGAGGTACTGCGCAGCGTAGGTCAGGTAGACGCGATCGATCATCCAATCGTAATAGGTGTTGGATGTGATATCCGCCCGCTCGAAGGGGTCGGTGCGCAAGTTGAAGATCTTCGGGACGCGCAGGAAAACAAAAGGTTCCGCCCAGATTTGGACTGTGCCCTGGACGCGTTGCTCGGCGAAGACGAACTTCCAGTTGTCGTAGCGCAGCCCGACCAGATCGCCGTCGTCGGAGAAATAGATAATCCCCGGGCGCGGCCCTTTGTCCGTCTGGCCTGTGAAGTGCGGCAGGAAGTTGTAGCCGTCGATGTGCACCTTAAAGTGCTTGTCGCCTGCCTGATGCCCCTGCTTCAGCTTCTCACTGATCTCCGGCTCGCCGGCCGCGGCCAACAGGGTGGGCAGCCAGTCGGTATGGCTGATGATCTCGTTGGAGACCACACCGGCCGGGATCTTGTCAGGCCAGCGCACCATCTCCGGCACGCGGAAGGCGCCCTCCCAGTTGGAGTTCTTCTCGTTGCGGAAGGGGGTCATCGCGCCGTCGGGCCAGGTGTTCATGTGCGGGCCGTTGTCGGTCGAGTACATGACGATTGTGTCCTCGGCAATGCCCAGTTCGTCCAGCAGGTCCAGCATCTGGCCCACATGCTTGTCGTGCTCCACCATCACGTCGTGGTAGAAGGACTGCCAGCGCCCGGCCTGTCCCAGCACATGCTCCGGCGGGTGGACGCGGAAATGCATCCAAGTGGTGTTGAACCAGACGAAGAAAGGCTTGTCATCGTCGTGGGCGCGCTTGATGAAGTCCTGGGCAGCGGCCAGGAACTCGGTGTCGCACGATTCCATGCGTTTCTTGGTCAGCGGGCCGGTGTCCTCGATGCGCTGCTTGCCGATGCGGCCCCAGCGCGGCTGCTCGGTGGAATCGTCTTCCTCCGTTGCCCAGGAATGGATCACACCGCGCGGTCCGAAGATGTTCTTAAAGTTGGGAAAGTCACCCTCGGGTGGGTAGTCCACATTCTCCGGCTCCTCCTCGGCATTGAGGTGATAGAGGTTGCCGAAGAACTCGTCGAAGCCGTGGACAGTAGGCAGGAACTTATTCCTGTCGCCGAAATGGTTCTTGCCGAACTGGCCGGTGGCGTAGCCCAGCGGCTTGAGCAGTTCGGCGATAGTAGCGTCCTCGGCCAACAGGCCGATGTCCGAACCGGGCATGCCAACCTTGGTCAGGCCAGTGCGATAAGGGTTCTGGCCCGTCAAAAACGCAGCGCGGCCCGCTGTGCAGCTCTGCTGGCCGTAGGAGTCGGTGAAACGCATCCCCTCGTTGGCGATGCGGTCGATGTTGGGGGTGCGATAGCCCATCAATCCATCGCTGTAGCAGCTCAGGTTGGTGATGCCGATATCATCGCCCCAGATGACCAGGATGTTGGGTTTGCCGTTGGGCATGGTAGTCTCCTTCTTGGTAGATTGGTAGATTGGTAAGGTGGTAGATTGGTACGAGAGTCCAACCAATTCACCGATGTACCAATCTAACCCGCTGCTGCGCCCGACCGGGACTGCGACGCAGGCAGTGGCT
This sequence comes from Caldilineae bacterium, assembly GCA_020634555.1. Lineage (GTDB taxonomy): Bacteria > Chloroflexota > Anaerolineae > JAAEKA01 > JAAEKA01 > JACKBK01. The sequence continues at coordinate 87,310 of JACKBK010000013.1, read as the reverse complement.
TTGAACCGGATGCCGGGAGCGGCCGGCCATGGCATTGCTTGAACTTGCGGCCGCTGCCGCAGGGACAGGGATCGTTGCGTTCGACGCCGGTGAAGGCGCGCTCCAGGATCTGCATCACTTCCCGTGCCTCGCGCTGGCGTCGGATCAAGCCGGCCATGAGCTTCATGGGAAAGTCGATGTGGTGAAAGAAGTCCTTGAAACCGGCGCACAGATAGTTGAGACCCGGCTCGCCAGCAGGCGTTAACGTAAAGCGGTTCTTGGGACACTCGCCGTGACACGCGAAACGCACGTCGCACTCGCGGCAGAAGCGTGGCAGCGTGTCGCGTTTGTCCAGGCCAAACTGGATCTGCTGCGGCGAGGCTACCAGCTCGATCATGTGCGTGTCCTGAATATTGCCCAACAGGTAGTCAGGCTCCACGAAGTGATCGCACGAATACAGATCGCCGTTGTGTTCGATGGCCAGCCCCGTGCCGCAGGTGGTGTTGAAGACGCACATGCCGGAGTTGGCCAGGCCCAGCCAGTTGCTCAGCGCAGCCTCAAAGGTCTGCACATAGATCGTTCCCACGTCGCGGCGCACCCACTCGTCAAAGATGGTGCTCAGAAAGCGGCCAAATTGCTCCGGCTGCACCGAACGATCGGAGACGGTTGTCCCCTCCTGGTAGATCGTCAGCCCATCGCTGTTGATGCGCTCTACCACCGGAATGAACTGCATCCAGGTCGTGCCCACCTCGTCACGCAGGAAGCGATAGACCTCCAGCGGATAGTCACCGTTGACGCGGTTGACAGTGGTCAGCACATTGTAGTCCACGCCATGCTTCTGCAACAGCCGCAGCCCGCGCATGACCTTGTCAAATGTTGGCTTGCCTCCCTTGTCGACGCGGTAGACATCGTGCAAAGGTCGCGGACCATCGATGCTGATGCCCAGCAGGAAGTTGTGCTCGGCGAAAAAAGCAGCCCATTCGTCGTCCAGCAACGTGCCGTTGGTCTGCATGGTGTGCAGAAAGGTCATGCCTGGCCGCCGATATTTCTCGACCAGATCCATGGTGCGGCGGTAAAAGTCCAGCCCCATCAGTGTCGGCTCGCCTCCCTGCCAGGCGATGTTGACGCTATCCGTCTGGTGCGACTCGATGAGCTGGCGGATGTACTGTTCCAGCACCTGCTCGCCCATGCGAAACTTGCTGCCGGGGTAGAAGACCTCCTTGTCCAGAAAGAAGCAATAGGCGCAGTCCAGGTTGCAGATCGCGCCGGTAGGCTTGGCCAGCAGGTGAAAGGCTGGCGGGGCCTGTGGTGAACGCGGAGGCGCCGCCGGACCTGAAGTGACAGTACCTGTAGAGCTGGCCATGATCATTTCCCGTTGCAGCAATCGAGACTGGTCAACATCAGGTTCTCCATAGCTCACTTCAACACCAGCGACATGAGAGCGTACAGCGACAGTCCGCCGATGTACAGCACGCCGGCGAAGCCTGGCTCGCCCTCGCGGTTGGCTTCCGGGATGATTCCTTGCACAACGGTTGTAATCAGGAAACCAGATGCCAGGGCAGCCAGAATGAAGCGGATCTCCAACGGCTGGTTCCTGAGCACCAGAAAACCGAGCAGCGCTCCCAGGGTCATGAACGCTGCCAGCAGCACCCCCAATAAACGGCGGCTGTTGTGCGCCATCCCTTGCCGTTTGGCTGTCGAGATGGTGACAAAGGCCAGCGGCGCGGTGCTGATAGCCAGTCCCAGCGCCAACAGCAGGCCGGTGGTCAGGGTCAGCGTGGATCCGATGCCGATCACCACGCCGTCGATCAACAGGTCCGCCAACACGCCGATATACAGCCCGAACGACGATGCGCCTTCGGCTCCCTCCGCAGGCTCGCTGGAAAACACGTGCGATGACCCGTATTCCAGCAGCACGTAGAGCACACCGCCGGTAAAAAACGCCAACACGATCCAGCCATACGGCCCCCCGCGCACCGCCGGCGGCATCAGGCTGAACGCGACCAGCGCGGTGATGATGCCGGCCGCGAACTGGAGCGCGGCGCTGACGACGCGCTGCGGCACATCAAACCTTTCGGCAATCGGCACGCCCAGCCAGGTCAGAAACGAGGCGAACAGCGCAATTGCCAGGACCATCAGGAAGTCGGTCATGACTCAGATGGGAAATCGCCTGTTCCGCGGTTACCCAATTCGCACGGGATAGCCCGGCCCCAGCGGGATGCCCAGGATGAACCAGAGGATGAAGATGACCATCCAGGCGACCAGAACGACCGCCGCGATGGGTAGCATCAACGCAACCAACGACCCGACACCCGACTTCTTCTCGTAGCGCTGGGCGAAAACGACGATCACCGGGAAATACACCATCAAGGGGGTGAGTGTATTGATGGGAGAGTCGCCAACGCGGTAGGCAGCAAACACGGTCTGCGCCGGCACGCCCAGCCGGATGAAAAGCGGTACGAAGATAGGTGCAAAGATCGCCCATTTGGCCAGCGTTCCCGGAATGATGAAGTCGAGGACGACGATTACCAGGATGAAACCGATCAACAGCGGAATCGCCGGGATACCGGCATGTCCCAACCAATCGGCCAGGGCAGTGGCGATCACACTGGGTATGTTGGAGTAGTTGAAGTAGGCGATGAACTGGCTGATCATCAACAGCATGAAGATCAGGCCACCCAGCCCTGCAAAGGTCTTGACAACAGCGGCGATCACGTCGTTAGGCCCTTTGTACTTGCCGACGGCCGAGCCAAAAGCCACGCCGGGCACGAAGAAGCACAGCATGACGATGAACAGCAAGCTGCTCATGAAAGGCGTCTGGCCAATAATCGCTCCTGTATCAGGATCGCGCAGCGGGGCGCCCGGCGGCAGGGTAGCCAGCAGGACGATGCCTATTACGACCAGGAACGCCAGTCCGGCCCGGCGCAGCCCGCGGGCTTCCAGCTCCGGGTCGACTTCGTCCGCGGCTGCAGCCTGTTCGGGATCGCCTGCATTCGCCGGGTCATACTTGCCCAAACGCGGCTCAACGACGCGCACGATGACGAACCCAATAATCACTGTCAGTAGAATTGCCGAAACTGCCTGGAAGAAGTAATCGGCAGTGATCGAGATTGACGTGCCACCCACCAACCCGATGGCTTCGTTGGTGATCTCAAACAGCATGGCATCGGTCGGTGTCGGCACCAGATTCGCCATGAATGCTGCCGCGACGCCACCAAAGCCTGCCGCCAGGCCGGCGACCGGATGCCGCCCCACGGCCAGGAAGGCCGCTCCACCTAACGGTATGAGGATCAGGTAGCCGGCGTCCGATGCGACACTGGAAAGCACGCCGACCAGGACGATGAGGTAGACGATCAATGAGCGCGGCGCGACCTTGACCAGCTTGCGGATCAGGGCTGCCATCAGCCCGGCGACTTCTGCCGCGCCCGCGCCCATCATGGCGATGAGTGTGACTGCCAGCGCGCCAAAGCCCTGGAAGTTGACTACAAAGGAGGTAAACAGGAAGCGGATACCGTCGATGCTCAGCAGGCTTTTGACGGGTATGGTTTGTTCCTGGATCTCGAAATGGACATCCTGGTTATCCGTTCCTGACAACGTATACTGAGCGAGATCCTCGTAGAAGTCGGGAGTCGCCGGCACCGGCACCGGCACGGCGATCTCCTCGGTAACGCTGACATTCAGCAGCGCGAGGACGGCTGACAACACGATGACCCCGATAATGAGATACGAGAACATCAGCACCGGATGGGGCACCTTGTTGCCTATCCGCTCGACGGCATCCAGCATTTTGTCCATGAAAGAGGAGTGACCGTCTGCGGGTGGCTTTTGATTGGCAACTGCTTCGGCAGCCATGTTGACCTCCTTGGGCTAAAACGACGATAAATAATGAGACAATCTGGTGTTTCGTCAACCTTTATTTGAGGAGTAGGCATCCTCAAACACCTGCGTTTGCGCCGCAGCTGCAAGTGTGCCGGGTTCGCATGTGAGCATGCGAACTCCTCGTCAGCCGATGGCCCTAAAGACCTTTCACATATTCGACCAGCAGACGCACTCCCACGCCGGTGCCACCTTGAGAATGGTAGGGCTTGGCGGGCTTGTCAGCCCAGGCGGTGCCGGCGATGTCCAGGTGCACGAAGGGGTAGTCGCCCACGAAGGCAGCCAGAAACGCGCCGGCCGTGATCGAGCCGGCAGGTCGTCCGGCCAGGTTCTTCAGATCGGCGATCTCGCTCTTGACCATCTCGCGGTATTCGTCCCACAGCGGCAGTTGCCAGACGCGCTCCCAACTGGCCTCGCCGGCCTGGCTGATGCGGTCGGCCAGCGCCTGGTCGGTGGCCATCATACCGGTGGCGTGGCTGCCCAGCGCGATGATGATCGCGCCGGTCAGTGTGGAAAGCTCGACCACCGCGGCAGGGTTGTAGCGCTGGGCGTAGAAGAGGGCGTCGGACAGGATGATTCGTCCCTCGGCGTCGGTGTTCAGCACCTCGATGGTCTGGCCGCTCAACGTGCGCACGATGTCGCCCGGCCGGTAGGCAGTGCTGCTGGGCATGTTCTCGGCCGACGACACCAGCCCGACCACATGCACCGGCAGATCCAACTCGGCAATCGCCTGCATCGCGCCAAACACCGCCGCCGCGCCGCCCATGTCGGACTTCATGGTTTCCATGGCGTCAGCCGGCTTCAGCGACAGACCGCCAGAGTCGAAGGTCAGCCCCTTGCCCACCAGACAGATTGTCGGCTTACCCTCGGCAGCCTCGCCGTGTTCCATGACGATGAAGCGCGGCTCGTTGGCCGATCCCTTGCCGACCGCCAGGATTCCGCCAAAGCCCTGCTCCTCCAGTTGCGCCAGGTCGAGCACCGTGACGCGCAGTCCCAGGCGCTGCCCCAGCGCGACCGCTTCGTCGCCCAGCTTGGCCGGGGTGACAGCATAGCCAGGCCCGTTGACCAGATCGCGCGCCAGCTTCACGCCGCGGGCGATGATCTGGCCTTCGACGACGCCGGCCTGCACATCGTCCTCCCGGTCGCCAGAGGTGTACACCGTGGCTTGCTCGACCGCGAAGGTCTGTTCGCTTGACAGGCCGGTGCGATAGATCCAGTAGCGGTACGCGCCCAGCTCGAAGCCTTCGGCGAAAGCCTGGCCGGACAATTCCGGCGCCAGCGGCGCGGTGTTGGCAACACCCACCGTCACTGCCGCCACCTGCAACGATCTTGCCTGCTGCACAGCCAGCGCGGCCGCCTGCCGGATCTGTTCGGCCCCGGCGTTGTCCCGCTTGCCCAGGCCCACCAACAGCAGGCGGCGGGGAGCCAGCGCGCCGCGCGGGTAGAGCAACAAGGTCTGCTGGGCGCGGCCGCGGAAGTCGGCTACCTCCAGCAAGCTGGCTACCGGCCCGGCCAGCGGCTCATCCTCGAAAACCCCTAAAACCGCCAGATCAGACGGCTGTTCCAGCAGATCGCCTGACTTCACTTGAATATCCACAGACGACGTCCTTTCAGATCAGAGTAACAAGGTCACAGTTTAGCTTGCGCGGAGACTTCGGAAGTCGCCGCGATACGGACCGGCGACTTCCGAAGTCTTGGATCTTACTAGCGCGGCAGCGCGGCCAGCTCTTCCAGGTAGACGATGGCCGTCTCGATCCCGCGCTCGAACATCTCGATGCTGTAGTGCTCGTTGGGCGAGTGCAGGCCGTCGGTGTCCAGCCCGTAGCCCATCATCACCACCGGGATACCCATGCGGTCGGTAAGTTCGGCGACCACCGGAATGCTGCCGCCGCCGCGGGTAAAGAGCGGCGCGTAGCCCCAGCCCCGCTCGTAGGCGCGGGCCGCGGCCTGCATCTCCGGCAGGTCGAAGGGGATCAGCGCCGGCTTGCCGGTGGTCAGCAGCTTGACCTCGACCACCACCGACGGCGGCGCGATAGACTCGATGTAGTCCTTGATGAGGCGGAAGATCTTGTGCGGGTCCTGGTTGCCGACCAGCCGCGAGCTGAGCTTGGCGCCCGCCTTGGCCGGAATAATCGTCTTCGGCCCCGGCCCGGCATAGCCGCCCCACAGGCCGTTGATGTCCAGCGTCGGCCGCGCCGAGACGCGCTCACGGATGGTGTAGCGCTCGTCGCCCCACAGACCGGGCACGCCGGTAGCCTCGCGGAACTGCTCTGCGGTGAGCGGGTTGCGGGCGATCATCTCCCGCTCTGCGTCGCTGAGCGGCACCACATCGTCATAGAAACCGGGCACGGCAATGGTGTTGTCGGGGTTGTACAGCTTCGAAAGGATCTCCGCCAGCGCCAGGGCCGGATTATACGTGGCGCCGCCCCAGAAGCCGCTGTGCAGGTCTTCCTTCGGCCCCTTGACCCAGACCTCAAGATAGGTCATGCCGCGCAGGCTGTGGGTGACGGCCGGCTCCTCGATGACGCGCATCGACGAGTCGCTGATGACGCACACGTCGGCCCGTAACAGATCCATGTGGTCTACGATAAACGGCACCAGGTTGGGCGAGGAGACCTCCTCCTCCCCTTCCAGCAGCAGCTTGACGTTGACCGGCGCGGCCCCGGCGGTGCTGAGCCAGGACTCCAGCGCCTTGACCTGGATGAACAACTGGCCCTTGTCGTCGGTCACGCCGCGGGCGTATACCTTGCCATCCTTGACCACCGGCTCGAAGGGCGGTGTGTCCCAGCCATCCTCCATCACGGCCGGCATCACGTCGTAATGGCCGTAGACCAGCACGGTCGGTTTGTCCGGCCCCGCGCCCATCCACTCGCCGTAGACCACCGGATGGCCGGCGGTGGGCATGACAGCAGCCTTGTCCAGCCCCAGCGCTGCCAGATGTTCGGCCAGCCAGTCGGCCATCTGTTGAACATCGCCGGCAAAGGCGGGATCGGCGCTGACGCTGGGAATGCGCAGCATCTCGAACAACTCTTGCAGGAATCGGTCGCCGTTGGCGCGGGAAAAGGCGCGCGCGGCATCGCTATCGTATGTCATTGGATCGCTCTCCATTCAATGAAACTAAACCAGTCTGTCCCACTCAGGTATTTACAGCCGGCGCGCCCGGCGGGTGGTCATGGATTAACTCTTCCACATCGAGTTCGCCGGGTGTGTAGCCCGGCAACCGCAACGACGGGAAGATCGTCAGCAGGGAAATGATCGCCACGATCAAGAATGTAGCTTTCAGCGCACGCAGCCGCGCGGCCGCGTTGAGCACAACCGCCTCGTCCACCTCGGCCGGCGTAGCCGACGTCTGGCTGAGCACTGTCTTCAATTGATCGTTACTGACAAAGTCGATGTTGTCGAAGTTGATCTCGTAGCGCAACGACGGCGGCAGGCCAGAGATGTTGAACGCCGAGATGATGAACAGGCTCAACAGACCGACCGCGACAACGCTGGAGAAGGCCGCTCCCAAAGCCGAGGAGACGTTGTTCACCACGCCGCGCAGCGCGCCTACGTCGCCGGCCAGTTCCTTGGGCGACGCTGAGACCAGCACGTTGAACAGCAAGGTCAGCATGGTGCCTTCGCCGACGCCAACGATCATCAGTCCCAGGATCACTGCCGGCGTCGCCCATTCGTTGCTCATCGTAAACGCGAGCAAGGTCGCACCGACCGTTACCAGGCTGAAGGAAATCACGCCAAGCCGGCGCGGGGTGAGCCGGCCGTACAGCCGCACCGAGAGGATGGCCGCGGCGGCGACCGCCAGCGCATAGGGCACGATGGCCACCGAGGTAAAGAGAGGTGTGCCGCCCTGAACGATCTGGATGTAGAGCGGGATGAGAAACGCGATCACCGAACCCAGCGCGCCGGCGACCAGGAAGATGATCACCGCGGCGCGCTCCTCCGACGAGTCGAGCACCTCCATGGCCAGCAACGGCGTCTTCTGGATAGCCACCCGCTTCTCCGACCAGACAAAGAAGGCCTGGCCAAACACGATGCCCAACGCGATCAGGAAGGGCGCCGGCGACAGGCCGAACAGCGAAATCGGCGCCGCCGCTTTGGCCAGCACGATGCCCCAGGAGTTCAGGTTGTTGAAGCCAAAGAGGATGGAGGCAATGGCCAGCGCCGACAGCACGACTCCTACGAGGTCAACGCGAATGCCGGTAGTGCGAGGAATAGGCTTCAGGCGAAAACTGATAATAAAGACAATAATCGAGATGACGGTGATCAGTCCGAAGGACACACGCCAGCTCAGAAGGGTAGCAATAAAGCCAGCGACGACGAAGGTCAGCCCGCTGGCGACCGCCGGAATGCTGGCCAGGATGCCCAGCGCCTGTTCCTGCTGCCGCTCCCGGTAGTTGGCGGCGATCAACACCACCAACGTCGGCACCAGCGCGGCAGCGGCGATGCCGGCGATGGCCTGGGCCATGTTCATGGTCTCGACGGTCTGGCTGACAGCCATAAAGGCCATGGAACCGCCATGTACCAGCACAGCGACCTGGAAAACCAGCCGCTCGCCAAACATCTTGCCGACCTTGGCGCCCAGCATGACGAAGGCGGCTACGAACAGCGAATACAAGACCAGCGCCGTTGCCACCGAGGTTGCCGGGGCGTTGATGTCGTCGATGATCGGCCCCATGGAAACAGGAAGGGCGTTGACATTGACGCCCATCTGGAGCTGGGCGAGGACGATAATGATCAGCGGCACCCAGGACGCTTTCAATACTGTAACAGCCGTGTTAGATTTGGTAGGGGATTGTGCAGACATGCAGTCAGAAGCTCCTGTCCGGTTACCGGTAGGATTGTATTGGGGCCAGTTGCAATGGGACGTAACACTGGCCGTTTAATCGCTGAGGCTAGAGGAGTGTTCAGGTTCTGTGTGGATATGCAATCACCGGGTGATTATACAGAACGCTGTGACATTGTGGAAATAACCCGCCTGTCACGTAGTTACAAAACACACAAGGGCTTCAGAAGTAGCCGTGTTCTGCTGAAGCTCTCACTGGCAGCCAGAACCGGCCGCGTCAAGTTCCCGCCCGGCACCTTGCGAAGGCGCGATCTGGTCTTTTCAAACAGTTCCCCCGTAACAGTCATGGAAAAAGCTGGCTGGTCAGGCGCTCAGTATTGTCTGGCAAACTCGTTGAACAACTCAAGCCACTGGTGCGGCGGAATGCCGTAGCTGGTGCCGTTGCGCACGATGACCAGGTTCTTCTCCGGAGACACGTAGATGAACTGACCCTTGTCCCCCTCGGCGGTGAAGTCATAGGAGCCATCCGGGCGCGCCATTCCCCACCACATGTACGTGTAATAGCCCTGGTCAGGCATCGCTTTGACGTAGTCGCTGTAATAGTCATCGTAGGTATCCGGCAGCAGCGGCTCGGTCGACTCGTCCACCCACGCCGCCGGAACCACCTGATCGCCGTTCCAAAGGCCGCCGTGCAAATACAGTTCGCCGAACTTGGCGAAGTCGATGGCGCGGGCATTGACACCGGTTTCCATCTTCTCGAAGTCGCTGGCCTGGCTGTCGGTGGACCACGAACCGTCGTACTCCATGCCGATCTTGTCCCAGAGCCGCGTCTGCAGGTAGTCCGTGACCCGCATCCCCGTGGCGCGTTCCAGGATCATGCCCAGCATTTGGGGATGGTACTTGTTGTACTGGAAGTACGCCCCGGGCGCGTCGATGACGTGCGTGTTCTCCAGAGTGATCTTGCGTTGATCAGGGTAATAGGTCGTCAGCGGGTCGTCACCGTTGAACAGAACCGATCGCATCTCCTGGTAATCCAGACCTGACGCCATCAACAACACGTCGCGGATGGTGATCTGGTTGAACCGCGGATCACGCTGGGCCAGTTCCGGCAGGTAGGTGGTGATGGAGTCGTCAACGCTGTCGATGAAACCCTCTTCGATAGCAATGCCGATCAGCGCCGATGTGAAGGACTTGGCCACCGAAAAGGACGTGACGATGGAATCGCGCTGCGTGTCGTTGAAGTAGTTCTCGTACAGGATCTTCCCGTCCTGGATCACAATGAACGCCTGCGTATTGTTGGCTGCGAGGAAGCTGTCCCAGTCCTCCGCGGCGGACAACTGAGCGAACAGGTCCGCCACTCGCGGGTCAGGCGCCTCATCGAAATGATAGGCCGCCGGGGCCGCGCTGAGGGGATGATTAGGAAACTTCTGCCAGTCGAACGCATCGGAATCCTGCCAGACCAACACGCGGTACACATATTCCGGCGTGTACACAACGGAGGCCACGACCAGCGCGAGTGCGATCACCCCGACGAAGACAAGGACGGCAATGCCCAACCACTTGACCACTTTCACGACAGACCCTCCTCTTGGTCTTGCATACCTACTGCCCCAGTCATCCCCCAGCACGGCTGGACAGCCTAGGTCTCCCAATGATCCGGCAAGTGGATGGATGTGGCAAGATGACAGCGGCGGGTGCTATGTTACTGCACGAGATGCCAGCCAACGATCGATAGATCGCTGGGACTCGCGACTCGGTACGCCTGTCAGCACTGCAACGACGGGAATCATCTCATCCAATTGTTCCCAGAAGATAATGTCACGCCCGTTTGTATCCTCAAAGATTCGCCAATCGCTACGTTCTGCTTTTGTCGCATAAAGTAAACGCGGATACCAAGCCAGAGGAACAAGCACTGTGCGTCCATCCTCAATGCTCACAGACAACTTGTCGTCAGTAAATTCAACCGTACTTACCCGAGGCTGTATGTCAATCGTTGCAATGCTCATCCCACATCTCCACAAAGAGTTCTCGATTTTCCAGTACAACGCGTTGCGCATCGCGCAGTTCACTGGCAGTCAATCCGCGACTCCGAGCCAACAACAGCGAATCAAGCCAATACTTGGCACTCGGCGCACTACGTGCCCTACCTTTGGCGAGATGAATGTGCGGTGGCTCCACGCAATCATACGAGACGAAGTAGCAGAGAAAGCCGGCAATGTGAATGCTTGGCATAGATACAAGTCGCTCTCATGAATAGACAGTGATGCCCTGCAATCTTAAAGCTACAATTAGTTGATTGCTTTATCGCTGATTTGGAGTATACAATGCAAAATCGCCACCGTCAACCGCATTCGCACTCCTTCTCCCATTCCCTGCGATGATGCAGCTCAACGAATTCAACGGCCGCTGTCATTGGTCGAGGCGATAAATGAAGCGGTTTCATGTTGCTTCCTAGCCATGATAGAATAGAGGTATGACCACGCCGCCCGACCTCTTCGACCATCAGCGCCAGAAACTGATCGAAAGCGAGCAACCGCTCGCGGCGCGTATGCGGCCGCGCACGCTGGACGAGTACATCGGCCAGGACCACATCGTCGGGCCTGGGCGGCTGCTGCGGCGCGCCATCCAGGCCGACCAGCTCAGCAGCGTGATCTTCTACGGTCCGCCCGGCACCGGCAAGACCACCCTGGCACGCGTCATCGCAAACACCACCAGCGCCCATTTCATCGCGCTCAACGCAGTGCTGGCCGGCGTCAAGGACATCCGCGAATCCATCGACGCGGCTGAGAGCCAGCGCGGCCTGTATGGCCGCAAGACCATTCTCTTCGTGGACGAGGTGCATCGCTTCAACAGGGCGCAGCAAGACGCCTTGCTGCCCCACGTGGAGAACGGTACGGTGATCCTCATCGGCGCAACCACCGAGAACCCCTATTTCAGCGTCAACCGGCCGCTGGTCAGCCGCAGCCGTATCTTCCAGCTCAAGCCGCTGACCGAGGATGACCTCTACGGGATCGCTCGCCAGGCGCTGGACGACCCGGAACGCGGCTACGGCAAGCTCAATGTGGTCATCGACGACGACGCGCTGGCCCATCTCGTCGACGTGGCCAACGGCGACGCCCGCGCCCTGCTCAACGCGCTGGAGCTGGCGGTGGAGACGACCCCGCCAGCGGAAGGTGATCGGTTATCAGTGATCGGTAATCAGTCCTCCGAAACCGATCACCGATCACCGATCACCGATAACCGGGTCATCCACGTCACGCTGGCAGTCGCCGAGGAGAGCATCCAGCAGCGCGCGGTGTTGTACGACAAAGAGGGCGACTACCACTTCGACACCATCAGTGCCTACATCAAATCGCTGCGGGGATCGGACCCCGACGCGGCCCTCTACTGGCTGGCCAAAATGGTCTACGCCGGCGAGGATCCGCGGTTCATGTTCCGGCGGATGTTGATCTTTGCCGGCGAGGACGTGGGGCTGGCCGATCCCAACGCGCTGCGGGTAGTCGTCGCGGCCGCCGAGGCGTTCGACCGGGTGGGACTACCGGAAGGCCGTTTCCACCTGACGACGGCGACGCTTTATCTCGCCACCGCGCCGAAATCCAACTCATCGATGGGGTTCTTCGACGCGCTGGGCGTGGTGGAGAATGAGCGGGACGCGGACGTGCCTACGCATCTGCGCGACGCCAATCGTGACAAAGAAGGGTTCGGCCACGGCGAGGGCTACCTGTATCCGCACGCCTACCGCGACCACTGGGTGGCACAGCAATACCTGCCCGAGTCGATGCAGGGCAAGGTCTTCTACAAACCAGGCGATCAGGGCTACGAAAAGGAGATCCGCTTGCAGGTGGTGCGCCGTCGCGAAGCGCAACTGGCCGCGATGATCGAAGGTGAGGGTGTCGGCCCGCCTGAAGTGCTGACCTTCACCGGCGACCGGGCAGGACGCAATCGCGATCAATGGCTGGAGCGCACGGTCAGCGGCGCAGGCCAACGGCTGGCCGCCGTGCGTGACCGGGTGTTGGATGCTGCCAGGATACAGCGGCATCATCTGTTACTGGATCTTAACGCCGCCAGCGGCTTACTGACCTGGGAGGCGTTACGGCGCGCGCCGGAGGGTGGCGTCGTGGCGTTGGCCCGCTCGCCACAGGATGCTGATGCGCTGCGCCAGCAGGCAGAGCGGCTGCCCGACATCGAACGTCCGCGCATCTTGAACGGTGACATCAACGATCTGCCGGACCTTCTCGCCACCCTCGCGGCGCGCCCGTCCGACTCGCTGTTGTTCGACGCAATCGTAGGCCGCAACGCGCTGACCCGCCACGCTGACAAACCGGCCGCAGCGGCGCTGCTCGCCTCGATGCTGGCTGCCTCTGGCGCCATCAGCCTGGCAGAAACAGTGCCCAGCCGCACCCAACGGCTCTACAAGCTGGTCGATCTGACGCCGCTGGGCGCCGATCTGGCACGACGGGTGGAGGAATCGGAGGAAGGTATCTATTCCCGGCCGGAGGATCCGATGGTCAACTGGGATGAGGATGACCTGCGCGCGGCGTTTGCAGCCGCAGGACTGGAGGTCACGATCGAAAGCCAGCGCGAGGAGAGCGAAGTACTGGTAACCGCGGAGGTACTGGCGCGCTGGTTCACACCGAGCGCAGCCTCAGGCCGGGCGCGTCCCAGCTACGCCGACCACCTGCGAGCGCTGCTCAACGAGGAGGAGCTAACCCAGGTCGGCGATCTGTTCCGCAAGGCGCTGCTCAACCGGCCGGTCCCCTGGAAGACGACGACGGCTTTCATCACTGCACACTGATGCGGCACGATCAGAGACTGTTTCAAGCAGTATTCTGGCAACTGCGCGAGGCGACAAATCCCATACATCTGAACGATAATCCAAGCACATCTTAACATCTTCTGAACAACTTTCGTCTAGACTCACAAATGTCTTGAACAAATCGCACAAAGGAGAAATGACGAAAGATTATGAAGAAACTACTGCTACCTACTATTGCTATAAGCCTCTCGCTGGTTATGGCTGCCTGCGGCAGCGGAACGGCTACGGTTGCGCCGACATCCGCGCCCGCTCAGGCAACCACGGCACCGGCTGTGGAATCTACGGCGACCACCGCGCCGGCCGTCGAGTCTGCCACAGAGCCGGCGACCGTGACCGAACCGACAGCCACAGTCGTTGAACAGGCGACCGAAGCGCCGACTGAAGCGCCCACCGAAGAGGCGGCAACTGAGACGCCTGCCAGCGATACGCCAGTTGTTGCCGCCGTTGCCAACACCAAGCTCAACCTGAACACCGTGACCGCTAATGAACTCACCAGCACGATCCCCGGCTTCAGCAGCCGCATGGTGCGCGAGTTCCAGGAATACCGGCCCTACATCAGCATCCAGCAGTTCCGCCGCGAGATCGGCAAATATGTGGATGACGCGACGGTGGCCGGCTACGAGCAGTACGTCTACGTGCCGGTGGATGTCAACGAGTCTGACGCCGCGACGCTCCAGCAGTTGCCCGGCGTGGACGATGCAATCGCCGCTGAGCTGATAGCCGGCCGGCCTTACGACTCCAACGAGGCATTCCTGGCGCAACTGGCGCAGCTCGTCACCGCTGATGACGTGGCGGCCGCGGCGGGCTACCTCCAGGCGCAGTAGGACATGCAAAACCACTGACAATGCGGTCCTGCCGGCGGCTCACCGCCGGCAGGACCGGGTCTCCGGTAAACCCCATGAATGACAGAACAATTCTTCAACGCCTGCGTCTCTTTCTGCTGGTGATGGCCGGACTGGTCTTCGTCGTCACACCTGTCGAGCTGTGGCTGAACGAACACTACGAGTCGCCGGTCCAGTTGATCCCCTTCCTGCTCAGCGCGCTGGGCTTGATTGCTGTGCTGCTGGTGCTGGTTGCGCCGCGTCGGGAAACCCTCATCGGGCTGAGAAGCATCGCGGTCGTGATCATCCTGGGCAGCCTGCTGGGGATGTACGAGCACTTTGAGGCCAACATGGCGTTCGAGTTGGACATCCGGCCCGGCGCAGCAGCCGGCGACGTCCTGCTGGAAACGCTGAAAGGCGCCAGTCCCATGCTGGCGCCCGGCATTCTGGCCTTTGGTGCGCTGCTTTGTCTTGCCGCCACCTACCACCATCCGGCCCTGGTGCGCTCACGCAGCGACGATGTTGTCCAAGAAGGTGCTGCTCAACCGTCACTCTAGCCTCCGCGGGAGTCCACTTTTCACGGGCACCAGACTCCCGCTCTGCTTGCACAGGAACAAAGCGTATGGGTCCGCGGGGTGACACACCGGTGAAGGCTGAGCCGTAACTCCATCACAAGACCCTCGAACCCATTACTCGACGATGGTTTCGGGGGCTGAGCCGTAAATAGCGACAGAAAGAAATTGAACGGACGCAGCCAGTAAGCCAGGCGAAGCGCTCGGTAATCCACAAAAGTTCCCGACACCTGAACAATCAAATTTTGACCGGATCGTGACAACCCAAGATCAAGCGGCGCCACCAGGGAATCGACTCAGCGTAAAGAGCACGTTAGGGAGCCATGTAATTGCTCTCCTGGCGTTTTTGGCGCTGATCTCCTTGTTCTACGCGCCTGTTCTCCTGGGCAAACGCACGTTCAGCGCCGGCGACTTCACCGACCATTTCTTCCCGTTCAGTCTGTTTCTGCGCAGTGAGCTGCTGGCGGGGCGACTGCCAGTCTGGAATCCATTCACCTATGGCGGCCACCCCTTTCTGGCCGACATCCAGGCCGGCGTCTTCTATCCCATCAACCTTGTCTTTTTGGGGCTTTCAACTCCTTTCACAAGCGACGCCGCGCGTCTCTACTTCCTGCAGATCGAAGCGATCTTTCAAATCGTTCTGGCAGGCTTCTTCACCTATCTACTGGTCAGATCGCTTACCGGGCGCCCCCTGGCGGGCTTCCTGGCCGGCGGTGTATTTGCGCTGTCCGGCTACCTGACCGGCTACCCCGTACTACAGCTTGCAATTCTGCGCGGCGGCATTTGGTTGCCCCTGGTGCTCTGGCTGCTCTTGCACGCCTTTGACCAGCCCAGGCGCTGGCGCTGGTGGATTGCGGCTGCGCTGGTGTATGCCGTTGCCTTCCTGGCCGGCCATCCGCAGACCTTTCTGCACATGAGCTATGCGGTTCTGGCCTGGATCGCGCTCCTGTTGTTCAAGGAGCGCCGCAACCGGCCGCAGGAACTTTCGATTGGCGGCTACCTGCTCCGCATCGGCCTGTTCTACATGCTGTTCGCCGGTGTGATTGCGGCGCAGCTTTTGCCCAGCATCGAGTTTATGCGCCTGTCGGTGCGGGCCAGCGCGGACTACACCTTTGTCAGCGGCGGCTTCCCGCTGGCTGACACCTGGCAGGCGCTGCTGCCTCAGTTGGCCAGCCGCTACTCGCCGCTATATGTTGGCATCCCCGCGCTTGGTCTGGCTGTGCTGGCCATCGGTCAGGCATTGCGAGCGCCCGACTCGGCTTCCCGCGGCTCAGTGGTTCGCTCCGCGGGTGATTTCCGTCTGTTGGTGGCGTTCTTCGCCCTGCTCGCCCTGGTTGCCTGGCTGGTGAGCTACGGCCGCAACGCCTTTCTCTACCCCCTCTTCTACCGGTTGCTGCCCGGCTGGAATCTGTTTCAGGGCCAGGAGCGCGCCGCCTATCTGGTTGCCTTTGGGCTCAGCATCCTGGCCGGATATGGCGGCGCGGCGCTCGACGTCGTTTCGCCGCGCCAGAGACGCCTGGTCGCCCTCGCCTATGGCGCAGTTGTCGTGACCGGCATCGCTGTCTTTTTGGTGAGATATCAGGCAGCCGGCTGGACGGCGGCAAGCCCGGCACAGGTGGGGTTGACCGTTGTTGCAGCGCTGGTTGCGCTGGGGATGTTTGTCGCTGTGCTTTGGCCCGCTGGACTGGCGCGCTGGCGCTTGCCGCTGGTGACACTGTTAGCCCTGGCCCAACTCTTCGTGGTCAACCGCGGCGTCAACAGCGATGCGGTCCCACTGGCAGAGCAGGCCGAGCTGCCAGCCGGAGCGCTTGCAGTCCAACAGGCGGTTATGGAACAAGGCAACGTAGCCGCCACGGTGGGACCTCTGGCCTACCAGGGCCCACCCGGCCGCGTCTATAACGAACACCAGATTTTCGAGGACTATGGCATGCGGGCGGGCGTCGAGGAGCTGTGGGGCAGCAGTCCGCTGCGGTTGAGTCGCACCGCCGCGCTGCTGGAGGATTTTCCCCAAGACCGGCTGTGGCAGCTAATGGGCGTCCAACACGTCTTGAACAGCTTGCCTGCTCTGTACCAGCCTGCTGAGCCTTTGGCCGAGTTTCCAGGGCCCGATGGCACCTCCTATCTACACCGGTTGGAACAGGCCAATCCGCGGGCCTGGGTAGTTCAAACCGTGCAAAGCGTGAACGACGATGCAGCCCTGCCGCTCCTGGGCGACGCCAGTTTCGAACCGGCGACCACTGCGCTGCTGCCGCCAGTGACCGATACGGACGGTCGCGCCGGACTGGCAGCCGAGGGTCTTCTGGCCTTGCCCGGCCAAAACGCGGTCAAGATGGAGCAGATCGCGCCTGGCCGGCTGCGTTTCGATGTCCAGAGTGAGCATGGCGGGCTGCTTGTGGTCAGCGAGAACTGGATGCCAGGCTGGCAGGCGACCATCCGTCAAACATCGGACGGTGCGGCAGCCCCAGCCCCCGTAGTCCGAGCCGACTTTGCACTGCTCGGCGTGCCCATAGATCCGGGCGAGAGCATTGTCGATCTGGCCTACCGGCCCAAGAGTGTCCGCTCCGGGATCGCCATCAGCGTCGTTACCCTGCTCCTGTTGGTGCTCGCCGTCGTCGTAGCCAGGCTGCGACGGGATAAAGCGCAGGCGTCGCGCGCCCAGCGGATCGTGGCAGCAATGATTCTCGCCCTGGTGGTCATCGGCGCGATCGTGTTGATGTTGCGCACTTTCGAAGGCCGGGCCAACAGCACGACCATCGGCCGGCAGCAGTTGGCGGCTGCACTCGATCACTATTCCGCCTCGTTGCCTGCCGAAAAGGTACGCATCGCTCAGGATTATCCCGATTCAGACCTGTGGCGCTACTATCAAGGAAACGTCGATCATCTGGTGCTGCCGCCTGTCAGGGATGATCCAGCCGCGACAGTCCAGGAGATAGATCGGCTAATCAAGGAGGGTGTGCAGCGAATTGTGCTCGCGAGTCAGCCGGCTGGCGAGTGGGACAGCACAGGCGTGGCTCAACAAGCGATCAGCCAGCGCTACAGCTTGCTTGCCACCCGACAGGAGGCTGATTGGACGGTGCAGATCTATGCCCGACCGCCTGACGCGCTCCAGCCCCTCGATGAGATTTTTGTACATCCCGGCAGCGATATGAGCAGCGCCATCAGTCTCACAGGCGCCGAAGTTCCCGCCCAGTCGCTGGCGCCCGGCGATGTGCTCGACATCTACCTCCAGTGGAACGGTCCCGCCGAGGCACTTGCCGGCAGCGAGAAGGTGACGCTCCAACTCCTCGATGAAGCCGGTCGGCTGGCGGCGCAATCCGACCAGCCGCTGGCCGCATCCGACCTGGGCGCGCCTGCGACATCGTATGCGATGTTGATCCCCTGGCAACTGCCTGCCGGGGAGTACCGCCTGATCGCAGCAGTGTACGATCCTGGGCTGGATGGCGCGCCTCGCCTCCAGACTGCAACCGGCAACGATCACGTTGAGCTGGCTGTTTTGCGCAACTAACCCCTACTGCGCCGGCGCCACACGCATGGTGCAGATAGGATACGGCCATGGCCCGGCAGCGCTGGCTGGATCGAAACAACGGATGTCCCGGAGGTCGGGGTTTTGACGGGCCTCCGCCAGCATGTCTTCTGCATATCCGCCCGTTACGTGAAACACCACCAGGCCCACGTCGTAGGAACGCAGCAGAGGGACCAGCTCGGGGTTTAGAAAGGCGTTGGGGTGTTCCTGCAGCCACTGGTCGAGGGACGCGACGTGGGCTGGCCAGATGCTGCTGGCTCCGGCAACGGTGGGCTTGCCGTGGAAGTCCGTCTCCCACAAGGTCGCCCCGCCGATCGGCATGTACAGCAGGTCTTGCTGCCACGAGCTGAGGTCGATGACGCCAGGTGGGTCGAACGTCATATCCTGGATGGCGTCAAAGGCTGGATGAGGCGGCGGCGGAAAGGGCACGTTCCTGGTCGGCGGCGGCATCAGCTCGATAATCAGCAGGCCGGCCAGCACCACCTGCACCCAGGTGCGGCGGAAACGCGTGACCCCCAGCCCCGTAAGCAAGTAGACCGCCATTCCACCCAACAAAGCATAGCGTGCAAAGACCCGGGCACGCTCCCAAAACGGCACAAGGGCGCTGAGCAGCAAGCCAGGCATCGGCACGGCGGAGTCGAAGGGCGGCGGCGGCTGGTTGACGGTAAAAAACTCAGGCTTGAGGGCATAACCGACCCGCCAGAGAAGTGCATTCAACGGCTGCAACGCCGACCATTGCAGCGGCCGTCCATCCCAGCTCAGAGTCAATCCCAACGCCAACACAAGGCCAACAGCCGCGCAGAGCAGGACTGGCCACCAACGCCGGTCACGCCAGGCAGCCACAAGCCCGACAACTGCCAGCAGACTCGCTACCAAACCTAGATTGGCCTGGCCCGGCTCGTTGACCGGACCGCGATAGAGCGTGCGCGCCAGCGTTTTTAGCCAGGGATGATCGACGTTCGGCACAGGCAAACTGTTCAGACTGGCGTCCCACGGGGCGACGTGGAAAATGTCGAAAAACGGAGCGTTGGCCGCGGCACTTTCGCGCAGAAAGAGCGCCAGCCAGGGAATGCTGAGTGCCAACGCCACGGCGCCGGCAGTGAAGGCCGCTACGAAGGCCGCTCGCAAGCTGATCTGTCGCGCCAGCCAGCGTCCACCCAGCCAGGCGCCCACCAGCAGCGCACCCATCCACACAAAATAGAGTGAGCTGTTGATCATGATGGCCCACAACAGGCCGGCCAGCGCCATCCAGCGAGTGCGTCGAGCAGGCAAAGCGATGCCGCGCTCCAACGCCCATGCCATCCAGGGCAATGCCGCTGTCGCCAGCAGGACGTTCATATGGCCGATGGTGCGAAACCAGTGAAACCCCCAGAACGTGAACAGCAGCGCGGCCAGCGTTGCCCCCAGTGGTGTTACGAACAACCTGGCCAGCTTGAGCATGCCGGCAAACGCGACCAGGAATGCCAGCAGCGTCGCGACGTTGTAGGCAAACGCTGCCCCACCCATCCAGTAGAGCGGCAACAGAACCACAAACAGGAACGGCCCGCCGGCAAAGGTCGCCACATGCCACCCCGCAGGGAAGAAGGCCAGCGGATAGACCAGAAAGCCGTGCTGGCCGCGCAGCGCGCCGTCGTACCAGCGCAACGTCCAGAGCACCTCCAGGACGTCGTCGTAGGCTGGCAATGCATGGGCCAGATCCCAGACACGCCACCCCAACAGGAGCACAGCAACAAAACCCGCATAAGGCAGGATCCCGCGAATAAGGCGGGAGGTCTGCCGGTGTTCCGGCTGGCTAAGCGGGTTGTCGTTGAGCATTGAGCACCTTCCCGCCACATATGCGCCTGAGCGAAGCACAGATGTTCCTGTGGAGTTCCCATGCCTGGCACCGGCATGGCCGCGGCACGAAACAGTTGTTTCCAGGCAGGCAGGAATGGCGGGTAAACAGTTCCCAGAATTATACAATGGCCACAACTGAACCGGGAAACCCGCGGCTGAACGCACTTGCTGACGAGGTGGGTGTGTGGTAACATGCCGCCAATGCGACGCTCCAACGACGACCAACAGCACGGAAGTGGTCACGCCATGAGTATCCTCCAGTCATGGACTGGCGACAACAGGTCTGCTACCATCCGTTGGCTGTGGCTGCTGTTGGCAGTAGCTGCGCTGGTGCTTTACCCGACGCTCAAGGAGGATGTCGCCGCCAGAGCTTTCGACTCAGGAACGGTTCACATCTTCCGCGGGCTGGTGTTTTCGCAGGCCATCAGCGACGGAGTCCTCTTTCCCCGCTGGACGCAATTCCTGCACCTGGGGCTGGGAAGTCCACTTTTCACCTTTCTTACGCCGCTATCCTATTATGGCATGGACTTCTTCGCCCGCCTGGGTATTCCCCATCCCATCGGGTGGCGTCTGCTGGCGGCGGGCGCGCTCTTGCTTGGCTTCCTGGGAACCTATCTGCTGGTCTACACGCTGACCCGCGTCAAGTGGGCGTCGCTGCTGGGCGGGGCGGCTTTTTTGTTTGCGCCCTATGTGTTGCGCAACATGCTGGGCCGGGGAACACCCGAAGCCTTCAGCATGGTACTCTATCCTTGGGTCATCTGGAGCCTGGTCTGGCTGGCCCAACGGCCATCCGGCCTGCGCCTGATCCTGGCCAGCCTGCTTTGGGCGGCCTGTATCGCCGGCCACGTGCTGGCGCCGCTGATGCTGGCGCCGTTTGCCGCGGTGGTAGCGCTGGCGCTGGCGTGGCGTTATCGCACCGTCACGCCGTTGGTCGCGCTGGTTGCCGGCGGCCTGCTGATGGCGCCTGTGTGGGCGCCCATGGTCAGCGAGCAGGCCTATGTTCACGTCGAACGCGACTTTTCCGAGGCCTATGCTAACCCGGTGGTCAACCCGATTCCGCTGGACCGGCTGCTGGCCGCGCCGGTGGTGTACGACACCCAGCGCGACAACAACCAGATAGGGGATCAGGTCGGCCTGCTGCAGTTGCTCCTGCTTGTCCTGGCGATACCGGGGACGGTCGTCGCCTGGCGCGCGGGCCGAAAGGACCTGGCCGCGGCCCTGATAATCGCCGTGGTCGTCGCCTTATTTCTCTTCTGGCTGCTGACCGCGGCGTCGAACCCGCTCTGGGACCTCCTGGCAGGCGCGCTGCGCCGACTGCAATACCGCTTTCGGTTGATGGGCGTCCTCGCGCTGGCAATGGCGGTGGCTGCCGGGATACTCGTCGCACTGTTGCCAAAACGCTGGCAGGCGCCAGCAGCGCTGGCGCTTTCAGCCCTGTTGATCCTGGTCGCCCTGCCCTCGCTCTATGTCGGCCTTCAGCATTTGTATGCAACGTTTGGCACTCGCCCCACTCTGGCCGACGCGCGCGCCGCAGAGATCCAGTCGGGCGGGACAGCCTTCACGCAGTACAACGAGTTCGAACCGCTCTGGCGTGAGGCGCCCATGGGTGACGCACTGGTCGCAGAGATCGGACCTGACTTCGACCCGAGCGTTGCACCGCTGGTCGAGCCGTCATCCGCGCTAGCGGTCGTCTCCAGCCAGGTAGCCAGCAGCCGCTGGGACTTGCAACTCCAGGCCACCGCGCCCACCACGGCCACGTTGCACATGCTCTATTACCCGCGCTGGCGGGCCACGCTCGATGGAAACCCGGCGGCGCTTCAGCCCCAACCGGTCACCGGCTATGTGCAGGCGGCCATCCCGCCGGGCGACCACAGTCTGACGCTGCGCTATGGCCGCACCGCGGTTGAGACCATCGCCATAGCCATCAGCTTGCTGACCGGGATCGCGCTGGTGGCCATCGGTGTGCGCGATCTATTGAAACGGCGACGCGGCGCCAGGGTTCCTGCGCCGGTGGTCGCGCCGCCGGAAACCGCTCCTTCCTGGTGGCTTCTGGCCGGTTTCACCCTGCTGATAGCATTCAAGTGGTTCTACGTGGATACTTCCACCACCTGGCTGCGCTGCGTCTCGACGCCGGAGCGAGTGTGTGGCGCTGATAGCACAACCGACGTCGCCTTTGCCGGCGGTCCCCGTCTGCGCGGCTATGCCGTACCATCGCAGACCGTGAAACCGGGAGAGGATTTCCGCGTCGCGTTGTACTGGCAGGCCGACGAAAAGCCGGCAGACAACCTGTACGGATTTGTGCATATCCGCAACAGCCAGCCGGACCTGCCGGTCAACCCGCGCAGCGGCAGCGAGATCTGGGCCCAGCAGGACAACTTTACGCCGGGAAACCTGTCAACGACCGACTACGTGCCGGGCAAGCTATACCGCGACGAGTATCGCGTTCCCATTCCTGAGGATATCCCGCCTGGCGACTACTATCTGGAAGTGGGGTGGTTAAACCCGGCCACGGGCGAACAGCTTGAGCCGCTGCCGGAGTCCGTGACACCGCCGCTGGACATCCTGTGGCGTTCAATCCTGTTACCGTCGGTTACGGTTGAATAGTAGTTACAGTCTTTGTTAGAACGAAATCCTCTGTCATGATGAATGCTTTGCGAGCCACGGTGATGCGGGGTCATCGACGCCATCTGGTTGCTTTGGCCATATTTGCCGCGCTGACGCTGCTGATGACCTACCCATTGGCGCTGCAAGCCGCGCATTCCATCGGCAACTACGGGGATCCGTTGCTCAATGCGTGGGCGCTGGCGTCGAATGCCCACAAGTTTGTCACCCACCCGCTGGACCTTTTCAACGCCAACATCTTTTATCCCTATCCGGCGACGCTGGCCTACTCCGAGAACCTGATCGGCATTTCAGTTCTGACTGCGCCGCTGCTCTGGGCAACGGACAACCCGGTGCTGGTACACAACCTGGCGCTGTTGTTCTCCTTTCCACTGTGCGCGTTTGGCGCCTATCTGCTCGTGCTGGACCTCACCCGAAGCTGGTATGGTGGGATGGTAGCCGGCATAGCGTATGGCTTTGCACACTTCCGTTTTGGCGAGTTGAGCCAGCTCCAGAACCTGACCATTCAATGGCTGCCGTTCGCCTTGTTGTACTTCAGCCGCTTTTTCCGCACACAGAGCTGGCAAGACGTGCTCCTGGCGGCCTTCTTCCTGGTCATAGAAGCGCTCTCCAGTCTTTATTACGGAATCTATTCCGGCCTGGCTGTCGCCCTCTTTGTCCTCTTCACATTCGTTACCTGGCGCCAGCCCGGCAACCGTATCAGGGAGGCGAAAACGTGGATTCGCCTTCTGGCAGCCTCAGCGTTGGTTCTGTTGGTCATGGTGCTGGTCGCTATCCCCTACAACACCGCCAGAGCGGCCGTTGGGGAACGAACGTTGAACGATCAGTTTGGGGCGACGCTGCAACAATACATCCAGGTATCGGCGCAGAGCCTGCTGGGCCGCCTGATCCCCGCGGCAGGCAGGGACCTGGGCGCTACCTACTTCCCCGGCCTGGTGGTCGTGGCGCTGGTCATTTTTTTCCTCGTGTCGCTGGTGCGGCGGCGACGCTCCGGCAAGGCATTGCAGGTCGGGCGAGGTGACTGGCGCTTTTACCTCGTACTGGCCATTGTGGCCTTTGTGCTGTCCTTGGGAACCGCCCTGCGGCTTACCATCGACCAGCCGCCAATTTTCCAGCCGCTGCCGTATACGATTCTGTACAACTGGGCGCCCGGTTTCAAGGCGTTGCGCACGCCGGCGCGCATTGGCCCACTGGTCATCCTCTCCATGGCAGTTCTCGCCGGCTACGGCGCGGCTCTTTTGAGGAGACGGGCAAAAAACATCCTCCTTCTGGGATTGACCGCGCTGCTGGCCGCAGAGTTTGTCGCTGTTCCTGCCAGGCTGCTGCCGATAGAAACAGGGCCACAGGTGCCCGCGGTCTATCATTGGCTGAACAACTTGCCGCCGGACAGCGTCGTCCTTGAGTTGCCGGCCGTCACCTCCCGGTCTTTTTGGAACGATGCCGACTCCATGCCCCGGCTAGGCCGGCAACAATACTTCACCACCTATCACTGGCATCCGACGATCATGGGCTACAGCGGCTTCTGGCCGCCGTTGTTCTGGACAGACATCGACCCCTTGTTGGCCTTTCCGTCCACCGCCAGTCTGGACTATCTACGGGGCCGCGGCGTCAGCGCCCTGGTGTTGCATCAGGATCAGTTCGAGCCTGCAGCCTGGGAGGAGATGCAGCAACGGCTGGGGCTTTTTAACGACCAGCTTACGCTGCTCCAGATCGTAGACGATGCCTACGTCTACGCCCTCCAGCCGTTGCAGGATCAGGCGGCTGACCTTCAAATCAGTGTCTACACGCCGTCTACTGCACCTGCCGGAAAACCTTACCCGGTCTATTTGCAGGTTGACACCCCGAACGATGCGGTGGCGGTCCATCAAACCCAACAGCCGTACACGATTTCCTACCGTTGGCAGGCGACTGAAACCAGCGCACCGAACGACGATTCCTCGGTTGTGACCACCGTGGATGGCGTCCTGCACGGCGACCTGCCGCTCGTTCATCCTGCCGGCCGAAGCTACATTCCTGTCTTTCTGCCCGCTCCTCCCGCGCCTGACGCGATGCTCGAGTTGGAGATCGACACACTGGGACAGCACAGCGCGACAACGGCAACGGTACAAGAGTCACCGGAAGCGGCATCTCCACCACCGGGCAGCGAGACGGCTCCTTTCTTCGAGGCGGGGTTCAACTACGGCGACAAACTCCGCCTCAGCCATGTGGCGCTGGACGCAACCAGTTACCGGGCAGGCGACGCCATAGCGGTTACGCTGAACTGGCAACGCCTGGCCGAGGATGTTTCCGATACATACGTCGTGTTCTTCAGGGTGTCAGATGCCGGCGGCCAGGAAGTTTTCAACGATGACCGCTTGCCTGTCGCTTGGCCGGGACCGCCGGCAACCTGGCCAATTGGCGAAACGGTCGTCGATCAACATCTCTTGCAGTTGCCCGTCGACCTGACGGCTGGCACCTATACCCTGGCCCTGGGGCTGTATGATGCCACGACGCAGCAGTTTGTGCCGCTGGTCGACGACGATGGCAATCAACGCTATGCAGCTTTCGAAACAACAGTCGAAATACAGTAAAAGCTGGCTACAGGACGTTGTCATTCCCGCGGAGGCGGGAATCCACGTCTTCACAGGCGCTAGACTCCCGCCTTCGCGGGAGTGACGCAACAGTGAAGGCTGAGTAGTTACTTGTGCTGAACCAATCCTGATGACCCAAGACTCGCTTCCCCGCGACCGCCGTATCGCTATCGGCGTCTTCTTCCTGGTGCTGGCTGTCACCATGCTGACTTACGTGGGCGCGTTCAAGAGCAACGACGAGCGCGCGCTGTTCAGCGGTATTGACAGCTTCATCAAGCGCGGGGAGTTCACCGTCAACCAAATCTACTGGGACTACACCAACGTCGGCATGTTGACCAGCGCCGGCGATATGGTGCCCAACTACGAACCGGGCCAGATGGTCGCGGCGATTCCGTTCTACCTGTGGGGACGGGCGCTGGGCGCGGCGGTGCAGGGGACGATGTTCTTCAACCTGCTGGTGACCGCCGCGTCGGCCGCGCTGGTCACTCTCTGCTTGCTGGAGCTGCGCTTCCGGCGGCGGACGGCAACACTGGGCGCGCTGGTTTTCGCCTTCGCCACCCTGGCCTGGCCCTACAGCCGCACCTTCTTCCGCGAGCCGCTGACGGTGCTGGCCTACCTGTTGGCCGTCTACGCGCTGTTGCGCTACCGGCCGCCGGAGCCAAGGCGCTTGCGCTGGCCGGCGCTGGCCGGACTGTCGTTGGGACTGGCTCTGGTGACCAAGCAGATCAGCGTTGCCTTTATCCCTACGATGTTGGTGCTGGTCTATGCCTACGAGCGCGGCCGGCCGGCCGATTCTGGAAAAAGCCTGGCGCGGCAACGGCTGGCGATGGCAACGGCCTTTTTGGCGCCGCTGCTGGTTGTTCTTGGGTTGGAACGGGTCTACCACATCGCGACCCTGGGCGGTGTGGAAGTGTTCGCCCGCAACATCGTCGAATACACCACCAACCCACAGCTTTCACAGTCGGCGCCGGCGCGCATGATGCGGGCGCTGCTGGGCCTCTCCATCAGTCCGTACAAGGGGCTGTTCTGGTATGCGCCGGTGCTGTTGCTGGGCCTGATCGGCGCAGTGCCGTTTACCCGCCGCTATCGCTGGGAAGGTATCGCGTTCCTGTTGCTCATCGGTGGCCACTTCCTGGGCTACAGCCGCTACAACTATTGGTCGGGCGGCGTGGCCTGGGGCTCGCGCTACATGCTGCCGGTGATCCCGTTCCTGGTGCTGTTGGCCGGGCCGGTGTTCGCCTGGCTGTTGCAAGAACCGATGCGGAGCGCACAGGATCCCGCGGCGGCGCCAGCCGCGCCTCCCGCTTCACATTTCACGCTTCACGTTTCACGTTTCACCGATTCCGCCCTGCGCATCGCAACCTGGCTGCTGATCGCCCTCAGCGTCGCGATCCAGGTTCTAGGCGTCAGCGTGGACCTGCGCACCTACGAGCTGCGCTTTTTGCTGGACAACGCCGCGATCTGGGGCGGCATCGGCCAGGCCATCGAAGCGCTCTACCTGCAACCGAGCTACTCGCCGGTGGTGGGACATCTGCGTCTGTTGTTGTCCGGCACGCAGCCGTTGGATTTCGCCTGGGTGCAACTGAGGGAACTGGGCACCTGGGCTTTCCTGCCCGCCGGCCTGTTGATCTCGCTGGCCTTCCTGGCTGTAGCGATTGTGGCTTTTGTGGTGATCTGGCGCCGTCCGCAGCGGGCCGGCTGGATCGGGCTGGGCATGGCCGTGCTAACTGTTGCGGCCGCATCACTGCTGCTTGGCATCTACCGGCAGGGCGACGGCCGCTTCGATCCCTACGGCGTGGACCGCTTTCTCAAGCCGATGACGCAGACGCTGGACGAGCAAGCCGAGTGCGGCTGGGGAGGCTGTGACCAGGCGCTGCTTGTGCCCGATCCAGCCCTGACTGACTACTTCCTAAACTACCTGAAGGCGCCACTGGTCTGGTACGCGGTCGAAGCTGATCCGCCGCCCGACGATCTGCTGGCGCAACTGGGAGAGCGTTACGGGGAGATCTGGCTGGCCCGGGACCGCGATGCAGCCAGCGACGATGCCGAAGACCGCCGAGCCGTGGAGCGTTACCTGTCGGAACACGCCTTCAAGCTGGACGAGCAACGTTTCGACGATTGGGCGCGGCTGCTGCACTACTCGGCAGCCGGCACGGTGGTCGAGCATATCGCGCCGCAGCAAACCCTGGGTGACATGGCCCTGGTGGAAGCCACCCTTGGCATCCAGGAGACAGGAAGTGGGCTACAGCCGCAAACCACGTCCGACGGCGTCGTCGTAGCCAGGCCGGGCGACACACTGCAAATCGGGCTGCGCTGGCAGGCGCTACAGCCCCCCGCCGGCAACTACACCGTCTTCACCCAACTGCTAGATGCCAACTCGCAGGTGGTGGCGCAGCGCGACCGCTGGCCGGGCGACGGCTTGTATCCCACGGCTGCACTGCCCACCGGCCAGATCATCAGCGACAACCTGGCATTGGCGCTGCCGCCTGACCTGCCGGCCGGCAGCTATCGGCTGATCACCGGCCTCTATCGCGGCGACGTGGAGGGCGCGCCGCGCCTGACCGGTCCCGGCGGCGATTTCGTCGAACTGCCCCAGATCCAGGTGATCCCATGACCTCCTCGTCCAGCGCTCCTCCAGCAACCCCGATTACCGTTCGCCGTTCGCTCCTCCTCTACCTCGGCCTGACCCTGTTGCTGGTGCTGCCGGCGCTGCTGCCACTGTTGCGAGCTGGCTTCTTCGTCTCCGACGATGGGCTGTTCCACGTCTACCGGACGGCGGCGCTGGCGCGAGCCTGGCAGGACGGTGTGCTCTGGCCGCGACTCTTCCCCGAGTTTGGCTTCGGCTACGGACAGGCGGTGCTCAACTTCTACGCGCCGCTGAGCTACGCCCCGGCGGCTGCTTTGACTTTCGCCGGCATCGAACCAGCCAACGCCGTCAAGCTGTTGATCGCGTTCAGCACGCTGGCAGCGGCGCTGGCGGCCTTCGGCTACGGACGGCACCTCTTCGGCAACGTCGCCGGTGTGTTGGCCGCGGTGGTCTACACCTATACGCCCTACCACCTGGCCGATGCCTATCTGCGGGGCGCGGTTCCCGAACATGCCGCGTTCATCTTCCCGCCGCTGATCCTGTGGGCCTATTCGGCGGCCTTCCGGCGCGACGCCCCCTGGCTGCCGCTGCTGTGGGGAACGCTGGCCTGGGCCGGGCTGGTACTAACCCACAACCTGACCGCGCTGATGATGGCGCCCGTGGCTGTAGCGCAGTTGCTGGTGCTGGCAGGTTGGAGCCGGCGTTGGCGACGGCTGGCCGGCGCGGCCGGGTCGGTGGCGCTGGCCGCAGCGATCACGGCTGTCTTCTGGCTGCCAGGACTGGCGGAGAGCCGCTCCGTCGGGCTGGCGCTGGGGCCGTCGCGCGGCTATGCTGAACACCTGCTGACCGAGGCCACCCTGCTGCGGCGCTCGCTGGCCTATTTCACGAATGCGCCGGAGACGCTGGGACGCATCTACCCGTTGAGCTGGTTTGCGCTGGCGTTGGTGGCGCTGGTTGCTGTCCTGTTGCTGGCGCGTTGGCGGCAAAAGCGCTTGCCGGCCGGCTGGCCGGCCGCGGTTTTTCACCTTGCCGTGGCTGCGGCCGCGATGTTCCTGACGACTGCGGTGGCGCTGCCGCTGTGGGATGCGTTGCTGCCGGCATTGGGCCAACTGCAATATCCCTGGCGCTTTCTGCTGCTGGAGGCGGTGGGGCTGATGGGAATCGCGGCAGCCCTGCCCGCACTGCTGCCGCGGGTTCGCCCCATCTTCCTGCTCGCGGCAACAGCCGTGCTGGCGATGCTGGTAGCCTTGCCGGGATTGCGGGTCGAGCCGCTCCAGCTATCGCCGGCCGACCAGTGGCTGCCCGATCGCATGTGGCAAGAGGACGCCGCAGCCGGGCAGGTGGGCGCGACGTGGACGGGCGAGTTCCTGCCGCTGACGGTAAGCGAGCAGCGCTGGGCCCTGGGGCGACCGCGCGAGGGCGCGCTGGATGGCCCATCGTTGCAGCCCGCGCCGCAAGTCTCGCTCAGCCGGCTGGGCTATGATGAGCTGACGGCTGATGTAAGCGGGGCCGCGCCGTGGACGCTGCGCCTGCACCAGTTTTTGCTGCCCGGCTGGCGCGCCACGGTGGACAACGAGACCGCAGCCACTTACCCCAGCGGCGAATTGGGGCTGGTGACAGTGGACCTGCCGGCGGGCCAGCACACCGTGCATCTGGCCTTCGGCGACACGGCCGGCCGAATGTTTGGCGCAGTGGTCTCGCTGGCCGGGTTGGTCTTGTGGATTGTGCTGGTCTGGTGGCGCGGACGGGGTCGCAGCTTGCGTTTCACCAGCGTCGTCGTGGGCGTGCTGGCTGTTGCGCTGGCCGCCAACAGTCTGGGCATTGGCCAGCGGGCGTGGACGCCGCGTCCTGTGCAGGCAACCTTGGAAGATGTTGCCGTGCTGGTCGCCGCAGACCAGCGTGCCCAGCCGGAATTAGGCGTGGTCGAGGTAACGCTCTATTGGTTGGCGCTGCGCGAGACGAGCCAGAACTACAAGGCCTTCGTCCATCTGTTAGGCGCGGATGGCGGGGTGATCGGACAGCACGATGGCGATCCGGTTGGCGGATTCACGCCGACGACCCGCTGGCGGCCGGGCGAGCTCATCGTTGACCGGCACGTCATTACCCTGCCAGATGACCTGCCGCCGGGCGAGTACGGCCTGCGTGCGGGCATGTACCAGGTCGATCCGCTGCGCAACCTGACCGTCGATCCGCCGGCCGCGGACAACCGGATCGACGTAGGCGCGGTGGAGCTACCACAGTAGCAGCAGCGCGCTTCATTTGGGTCATTTGGGTGGAACAGTCACCGTCCCCAAGGAAACAAAATCGCCGCCGCTCTTCCCTGAAGCATCGCTGACCGGCAGCCGTTGTCCGTTGCCTGGATCGTACAACCCGGTAATGAGCCGGTAGGCGCCCGGCGCCAGTGGCTGGCCAGGCTGCAACACATAGCTGTCGGCTACCACCTCGCCCGGCAACCAAAGGCTGGTGGGCAGTTGGCCGTCACGCGGCACCGCGTCGCGCTGGGCAACGATCTGGCCATCCTGGTCGAGTAGATGCAGGAAGACGCTGTAGCTGGTGTCCACGGCCTGCTCGGCCTGCCAGGCCAGGGTGACTGTCAGTGGAAGGCCGGCGTCCAGCGAATCGGCAGCGACTTCGTAGCCCAGCAGGCGAATCTCGTCGCCAAACAACGCCGCCGCGGCGTTGGCCAGTTCAGGCGCCTCGGTTTCGTGGGGCCGGGTTACCAGCGAGAGCGTCGCGACCTTCTGGCGTCCGGGGAACGGCAACGGTCCCCAGCGCGCCTTGAAGGGCTCGCCGCTGGCGGGATCGACGACCTCCAGTTCCAGAACAGCCTCACCGGGCGCCAAGTCGGAAGGCAAGCGAATGTTGTTGTGCGTGAGAACACGCTGGCCAGACTGCCACTCTATCGGCGGGTAGGCGGCGTCCAGCGGCTGGACTTCCAGATCGCGGCGGCCGCTTTCATCCTTCAATGTGAAGCGCAGCGCCACGTCGTCGGACGGCTGGCAACGCGCCTCCCACAGCAGGTCTACGCCCAGACGGGAGCCAATCAACGCCGCCGGCGCGTCCGGCGACGCTGAGAGCAACGACAAACAGGGCGCCAGGATTGGGGCGGGCACAAGGGGTCGCCGTGTAACGACCTGCGGCTCGACGGTCAGTGTGCCCAGATCAACCTCGACGCCCCCTGCCTCCGGCTGCAACTCCGGCCCCTCCAACTCATAGACCACCGCCCGCAGATCGTATTGGCCCGGCTGCAAGCCCTCCGGGATGCGCAACTCGTGCCGGCTCCAGAAGTCCAGACCGGGATCCACCGTCTCCAGCGCAAACCAGGGCGAGATGATGCGGTCGTCCTGTTGGGCCACCTGCTGGCCTGCCTGGCGCAAGCGCAGGGATATGTGCAGATCGCGCGGGACCGGCGCCAGACTGGTCCAGGTTAGCGTCAGCGGGACTGTAGCGCCGGCCGGTTGGGCCTCCTGCGGCAGGGAGACAGTGCGCAGGCGGATGGTATTGCTCAACGTTGCGTCGACCGCGCTCCCGGCAGGCTCGATAACCGGCGCAGGCGCCTGAGGCAGTACCAGACGCACCAGCGGCCCCCAGGGTATCAATCGCACAGACTGGGACAGATCCGCATACCAGTCGCCCAGCGGGCCAGCCAGATAGACGGCGTCGCCGCGCTGCAAGCCGGCCTGTATCTGGGCCAGATCAGGCAGATATAGGCCCAGTAGGTCGGTTCGCTGCCCCTCGGCCTGTTGGAAGTACCAGAGGGGCGTCAGGTCGCTCCAGTGAGCCACCAGCCCGGCCCCTTCCTCCAGATCCAGCGCCAGCACGGTGCGCCAGTAGTTGTCGGTGGCCAGTTCGTCGCGATGATCGGCGGACTGAACATTGCGCACAAAGAAGACCAGCGGCAACGCCAGACAGGCCAGCGCCAGCACGCCGGCAGGAACACGCCGTCGGGCAAGGCCGCGGTCAGCCAGCCGCAGGAGAGCATCCAGCACCTCGGCCAGACCGATCACCAGACAGAGCGCGGCCGGCAAGAAATACGCCTCCACGTTGCCCTGGCGATAGTAGAACGCCAGCAGGACATCGGCCAGCAGCAGCGCCCACAACGCGACGCCCCAGGCGCGATCGCGCCAGACGGCCAACACCAGACCGGCCAGGCCGGCGACCAGCCAGACCGCCCCGATCTCGTCCGCGACCAGGATGGGCACGAACCAGGTATTGCCGGCGGCGTTGGTCAGAACCTGGCTCAGGCCGCTGGGGCTGCCGGCCGTAAAATAGCGCAAAAGCGTGTCTGCGTCGGGTGCAAAGCGCGGATGGATGAGACCGTGCAGCACGGCCAGCGGCGCCTGATAGATCTCGCTGACCGGCGAGGCGTTCCAGAGCGCCGCCCCGCGGATGGGGATGTAGGCGAAGAGAAGCAGCGGCAGAAGGAACAACAGGGCTGCCAGGCCGGCTATCCTGAGCGATGGTAGGCTGGCCCGGCCAGGCCAGAGGATGAGAATCGCGCCAGGCAGAAAGAAAAGCGGGGCAGCGATGTGGCTGGCCAGCCCCAGACCACCCAACAGCGCCGCCAGCAAGAGCCAACGGGAATCACCCCGCCGCCGCCAGATGACCAGCGCCAACAGCAACGCCAGGCCCAGCAGCATCCACAGCGTGTAGCGGTGCGCCAATCCGGCATAGGTCCACAGGGTGCGCTGGAAGGCCCAGGTCAGCGCACCGGCCAGCGCGGCGATGCGCCGCAAGCCGGCAGCGCGCAACAACAGATAGAGCAATCCCACGCCGACCGCCCCGAACAGCGCCGAGAGCAGGTTCATCTGCCAGGCCAGCGGACCCAGCGGCAGATTCGACCAGAGCCAGCCCAGCAGCATGTAGAAGGGATAGCCGTTGGGATGTGGGATGCCCAGCGAGGCGGGGATGTATTGCAGCTCGGCGATGTCGCCCGCGGCCACGGAGGGCGCGGCCATCACAGCGTACACGCCCAGCGCGACCGCTCCGGCCAGGCAGGCGATGATCAGGTCGCCCCAGCGCGCGACGATCGATCGTGGTGTCATCATGAAGATAGCTTCTCAGCGT
The DNA here is from genome assembly GCA_020634555.1 of Caldilineae bacterium. Taxonomy (GTDB): domain Bacteria; phylum Chloroflexota; class Anaerolineae; order JAAEKA01; family JAAEKA01; genus JACKBK01. The sequence continues at coordinate 54,258 of JACKBK010000013.1, read as the reverse complement.
AGCGGAAGACAGACTTGCCGGTCTGCCGCCTCCTCGCCGCTCAGGAGACGAACCGGAAGCCGTTCGCCGCTCTCCGGCTGGTACCACCCAACGCAGAGGCTGGCAACATCCACTTGCGCTGACGTTGGCAACTCGACCTGATCCGTGACGTATTCGCCGGCCCGCCAGACGGGCATCGGCAGTGCGCCGTTGATCGGGATGGCATCGGCCTGGGCAACGATCTGGCCGCTTGCATCCACGGCGTGGACGAAACGCTTCAGCGGCGCGGTAGGCGCGTCTCCGACCTTCCAATAGAGCGTCAGGTGAATGCTTTCCGGCTCGCGGGCGAGGTCGTAGCCTGCCAGCGCAAGCTGGCCGTCCCAGTCGGCGTCGGCGTCGTATTGCGGCGTCTGGGGTAACACCAGCACCGGTGGTTGCACAACCACCTGCGGTTGGCCCGCGAGCCCACAAGCCAACTCGGTGTCGTTTTGCAGTGCGCACACCTCCAGGCGAACATCGCTTGTACCGGCCGTGGACGCCTGGGGGAGCATACGATGGGTCAGACGATAGACCTGGCCGGCCGGCCACAATGCGGGCAACTGCTGGGATGGATCGATGGCCTGCTCCCAGAGCACGCTGCCATCCTGCTCCACGGCTCGCAACCGAAAATGCAGGTTCTGCGTAACCAGCGCCCCCCCGGCCTGCCAGGAAAGATGCACGTCGCCAGGAACGCCCGCCACCAGTACATCCACCGGCTCCCACCGGCCCACCGGCGCCAGCGCTTCGCCACCGGCGATTTGATCGAAGGGATAGGGCGCGGCCGGAGGCGCTCCGGCAACGGGCAACGACACCTGTGCTGTAGCGATGGCCGCATCAGCCGCGGCTGCAACGCCCGCGGAGGCCACCATCGCCGTTCCGCCCACATCGTCGTACAGCGCCAACCGCACTGTGTAATCGTCCGGCGGCAGATCAGCCGGCAGCGGCAGCCGGGTCAGCTCAAGGTAGCTGTCGCCGGGGCGCCAGAACGTCCAGGGCAAGCTGCCGGGTTGGTCGACTCGCGCCCAGATATAGCCAGCGTCATCGACCAGCGAAACGGAGAACTTGATCGGCTGGCGAGGCAGCCCCGGCGGAGTTGCGTAGGGCCAGGAGCCGACGACTGTCCAGCGGGTCAGCAGCGCCATGACGTCGTCCTGCTGCCGGGCGCCGGCTGCATCCAAACGCAAGGCGTCGCCGTAGACCGGCGGCGACGCCAGCGGTTGTGCATTGGCGTCCTTCATTACCTGCGCCACGTCGTCAGCCGAAAGGCGCAGGCCCTCGACCAAGTCGTAGCGGTTGCCTGGGCCGGGCAGCGCAAATCGTTCATGAGCGGCGGCGACCAGCAGCGCCGATGCCGGCGACAACGTATCCACCGATGTCGGCAGGAAATACATCGCCTGGCCTGCGGGCGGCAACGGCAGGTTGTCGCCCGCAGGGAACCAGGCCGTTACCGGCTGCTTCGGCTGGTAGAGTTGGTACACCTCCCTGTCCAGATCGAGCAGCCGGTCGGACCCGACGAAAACCGGTTCGTTGGCCGGATCGGCGTCGAGAAAGGCAGCAACAGCCCGATAGTCGGCGTTGTAGACGCGTTGGGTTGGCTCAGCCTGCGCCCAATCGACGAAGTAAGCGACGCTGCTGCTGACGACATGCCACCCTAACAAGAGCAGCAACAGGACGGCCAGCGCGCCGGTCCACGCTGCCCGCGAACCGCTGCCCCGTCTGGCAAGCACCCCGACCAGGAAGCGGCCCGTCTCCCAAAGTCCCCTGGCAACGACGATAAAGATCAACGGCAGCGCGATCACGCCACGCATGTGAAGGGCATCTGCGCCAGTGATGAAGTCTGGCGCCAGGCCAACGAGCAGCGCTGCCAGGAGCAAGAACTCGCTCGCCCGGCGCAGCCGGACAATCGTCAGCGCCAGCCCAACCAGAAAGAAGCACGCCAGCACCGGCGACAACACCGGGCGACCCGGCACGTTGTACTGGTAGGGGATGGAAAGAGGCCCCGACCACAGAACAGCCAGCACCGTCTCACGGACGTTGGCCAGCAGCGGCTGCACGTTGCCGGCCAACAGCGCGCTGGCGGCGCCACCCAGCTCACCAACCCGCAGATCGCCCGTACCAGGCTGCGTCTGTAAATAGATGAACAGCGGCGCGCTGACAGCAGCCATGATGGCGGTGGCCACCAGCAGACCGGGAATAGCGGTTTGAGCCAGCCCACGCTGTTCCCGGCGCAGTTTGCCCAGCAGCCAGATGATCGCTTCATACCCCAGCAGCAGGGCTACCAGCAGAAACAATCCCCGCGAGGCCAGATAGGTATGAACACTCAGACCGCCTGCCACCCCGGCGACGACAAAATCCCGCCAGGCGTGGCTGGAAAGCCCGCGATGGAGGAAATAGATCGTCGCGGTCGCCAGCGGAATCAGTGCGGCCGGCTCCAGGCCAAGCCGGGCGGTGAACAGGAACCAAAACGAGCCAGCCAGCAACGCCGCCGCGATCAGCGCCGCTCCGTGCGGCAGGTAGCGCCGGGCCAGCACCAACGCCAGGCTCAACGCGATCATCCCCCAAAACACGCTGGTGAAGCGCAGGCTCCAGACGAAATGCCCCCCGGCCAGTTGAAACATCACGGCTACCGGGTAGATGCCCAGCGCCTCGCGCCCGAAATTGGCAGGAAAGTAGATCGGCAGGTTGTCGCGCCCGATCGACAGCGCGTCCAGGCTGTTGAACATCTGGTCATGCTGCAAACCGGGGGGCACATAGTTCAGGCGGAACAGCAGCAGCGCCCAGGCAGTCAGCAGGATTGCAAGTGCGCCAAGGCGATACAGGCGGCGCTGTCCGGCGTCTCCGGCTGCACTCACGGCGTGATCTCCAGATCGCCGACATGCACCAGCGTCTCACCTGGGCCACCCAGCTCAATGCGCTCGCCGGTCTCCTTGTCGTAAGCGCCGGCCCAAACCGCATACATTCCAGGAGGCGAATCGGGCGGAATCTCGATCTGTTGTTGGTCCAAAACAACGCCAGGATATGTCCACGACTCCCAGAATGTGGTCGGGTAGAGTCCTCCACCCGGCTCGTGGTCGCTCTGGGTGACGATAGCCGGTGCGCCATCCGCCTGCTGGCGCACCGGATCGAGCACGTGAATAAACACGACGTAGCGCCGATCCAGCGTGCCGGTGCGCCGCCAGGCCAGCATCAAGCGCGTGGATTGACCGGCAGCAAGCGCCGGCGGCTGGGCGGTATCCGCGCTGTCCAGCCAGGCGTAGCCGTCCAGGCTAAGAGGAACCGGCTGCGGATCGGGCTGTGGGAGCGGCTCCATGGGCACGCTGCGCTGGAGTTTCTCCAGCCGGTAGGCATCGGCTGCCGCCACTACCCCGTACTCGTTGTACACCGTAGGAGACCCATCGGGCGCGGCAAAGGGATAGATCGGCGCGCCCTCGGAACCGGGCATCTCCTCGACCAGACGATAGGCCGGCGGCTCTGTTGGGCGAGCCAGTACGGTGTAGATCTGTTGTCTATGTGAAAGGTGGGAGATCAGCGGCCAGATGGTGCTGACGCTGCTGTCGGCCGGTATCTGGTCCATCAGCTCGTAGGCGGCTTCAGCCTTTGCACTGACGCGGAACCGGTTGGCGTCGAAAGCGCGGCTGCCGGGGCCGGGCGCATCGACATAGTAGGTCGCGGCGGTGGCAACGGCCGTCAACGCGACGACGGTGGCAGCCAGCCGGCGCGCCCACTTGAGGTTGCCCTTAGCCAGTCGCTGGATGTAGTCGATCGCGACCACCAGCGCAAAAAAAAGGAACGGCAGCAGCGGCGGGTTGTAGTAGGACTGCACCGACCACTGCGGCTGGTAGCTGCTCAACATCAGGTAGACGAGTATCGGCAGCGCGAGACCGATCACCGGCCAGCCCAGCAGCGGCAGGAACAACAACGGACCGAAGAGCCGCAGCAGAAACAGCAGCTTGGGCGGCTCAGCAAGGGGCGGCAAGATCACCCAGGGACGGGTCAACAGCACCTTCAAGGCGCCCTCGGTTGTCGTCGCCAGCCAGGAATAGCGCCGGTCGACAAACGGGTAGGCCATGCCGCGCGTCAGGCCCGGGTAAAATACGTTGAGCACCAGCCAGGTCCAGGCCAGCATCACGCCTGCCAATACGACGCCATCGCGGCGCCGGAAGCCGTTGGGCCGCAGCAGGATGATATACGCGCTGATGGCCAGCGCGGTGACAGCCACATCTTCTTTGACCAACAGGCTCAGCGCCAGAAAGGTGAACATGACCCGGCGTTTGCCGCGCAGCAGGCCATAGAGGGTGAACCCCAGCAGCGGTGGGAGCAGCGAGATCTCGTGGAAGTCGTTGAGGTTTGCGTGCTGCAACGCCGGAAAGAGGAGGTAGATACCGGCAATCGCCAGGGCCAGCCAGACGTTGCTGGGGCGCAACCGCATCAGCCGGACGTATGCGAAGAGATAGATCGGCAGCGAGCCAAGCCCCAGGGCAACGGCCTGCACGATGAGCAGCACCCGCACGTCGGACCATAGCCAGTAGAGCGGCGTGAGGAGTACCAGGATCGGCTCGAAGTGGTCGTAAAAGCCGCCCGTCTCGTAGACCAGGGTGGTTTCCCAGATGCGGCCATGGGACAGGTTCCAGACGGTCTGGTCGTAGATGCCCAGATCGTAGCCGGTGCCCAACGCCCGCTGCTGCAACAGCGATTGGGCCAACAGAAACCCGGTGCCAATCAGCAGCAGAATCAGATAGGGAATGTGGATTCGCCAGTGCTGTCTCATGGCGTTTTAGAGCGTTAGAGATCGCTCGGCCCAACCAGCATATCGTAGATCGAACCCAGTTCCTCCTCCGAGTAGAAGTGGATCACAATCCGGCCGCCGCGGCGGCTGCGGAAAAGGTTGACCTTGGTGCCCAGCGCGTCACGCAGGCGCGACTCAAGTTCCCTGGTCTCAGGGCTATCCTCTTCGTCGCCGGTCGCATCATCGACAGCCGGCTCGCTGGCGGCCTGCTGCATGCGCCGCACCAGTTCCTCGGTCTGGCGCACCGTCATCTCGTTGTCGATGACGATTGCCAGCGCCTTCTCGATCAACGCGTCATCGGCCAGACCCAGCAGCGCGCGCGCGTGCCCTTCCCTGATCTGCCCAACGACCACCGCTTCTTTGGCTGCGTCCGGCAGACGCAGCAGGCGCAAAGAGTTGGCGACCGCGACGCGACTCTTGCCGACCCGCGCTGCCACCACTTCCTGCGTCAGACCAAACTCCTCAACCAGCGAATAATAGGCAGCCGCCTCTTCCAGCGGGTTGAGGTCGGCGCGCTGCACGTTTTCGACCAGTGCCAGCTCCAACATTCCCTGCGGCGAAACATCCTTAACAATCGCCGGCACGCTGGCCAGCCCGGCCATGCGCGAAGCACGCCAGCGGCGCTCGCCGGCCACCAGATAATAGCGCGTTGCGCTGCCGGCCGGCGCTATCGTCAGCACCAGCGGCTGGATCAGCCCGTGGGTGCGGATCGACTCGGCCAATTCCTCCAGCGCGGGCAGTTCCATGGCGTCGCGCGGCTGGCGCGGATTGGGAGCGATGTCCCCCACCGGCACCTCGGCCACGCCGGCCGGCGGGCGACTGGTTTCGCCGTCGCCGGGCGGAATCAGAGCACCCAGCCCCTTGCCAAGACCTCGTCGTGTCGTCATGGACTCACCTCGCTGTTCCGTTGAACCGCGCTTCGCGCGCCAAAACCTCGTTGGCCAGCGATTGGTAGGCCAGCGCGCCGGGTGAACCGGGTGCGTAGACGGAGACCGGCTGGCCATAGCTGGGAGCTTCACTGAGGCGAACGTTGCGCGGGATAATGCTGTCGAAGATCTCGTTGGGGAAGTGCTGGCGCACTTCAGCCACCACATCGTGGGCCAGATTGGTGCGTGTGTCGAACATGGTCATGACGATGCCGAAGATGCGCAGGTCCGGGTTCAAATGCTCGCGCACCAGGCTGATCGTATGCGTCAGCCGGCCCAGCCCCTCCAACGGCAGATACTCGCACTGGATCGGGATGATGACACCGCTGCGGGCGCTGGTCAGCGCGTTGACGGTGAGAAGGCTGAGGCTGGGCGGGCAGTCCAGGATCACGTGGTCGTAGCGGTCCAGCACCGGCTCCAGCGCCCGCTGCAACAGCCGCTCGCGCGTCAACATGCTGACCATCTCCACGTCCGCACCGGCCAGCCTGGGCGCCGATGCGATCAGATCCAGCCGCAGCAGGTTGCTCAGGGTGATCACCCGGTCCAGCGGCACGCGGTTGATCAGGGAGTCATAAAGCGAGTACTCGACCTCATCGGCCACAACTCCCAGGCTGCTGGTGGCGTTGGCCTGTGGATCACAATCGACCAGCAGAACCCGGTGGCCGGCCGCGGCCAGATACGCGGCCAGATTCACCGCGGTGGTGGTTTTGCCGACGCCCCCTTTTTGATTGACAAGTGCGTAGACGTAAGTCATGTTTTGATCGGACACTACCCGGAAAGGCCGTGCTCGGCCAGGTATGCCTTGACCTGCGGGCGGGACGGGATGGTGCTGAAGCTGATACCTTCGATGCAGTACGAGGCAGCAACGTTGGCGTAGCGGGCAGCCTGGATCGGATCGCCAAGTTCGTAGTAGCGGATCAGGAACGCGGCTGCAAACGTGTCGCCGGCGCCGGTCGGGTCAACCTCGCGCACGCGGCGGGCCGGCACGTGAGTCACATGGCCGCGATGATAGATGTCGCATCCATGGCTTTCACGCGTCAACACGGTCAGTTCGACCTGCTCGCTGAAGCAGCGCACCAGATCGAGATTGTTGCCTACATCCTCTGTGCTGACCACCAGGACGTCTGCATGCGCGAGATAGGGATCCGTGCACTCCAGTGGAATGTGGGAGACGCGTCCGTCAGCATCCCACCGGCGCATCCAGCCCTGGGGAACCACGCCCAGCAACGACCGCGGAAACAGTTCGGCGATGTCGCGCGCCACCTCGTTGGCCACCGGCCCCAGCAGCACGATGGGTGGATTGTGCTGGATCAGATCGGCAGGGACATCGGCGACGGTGATCGGCTCCGCGGCAGCGTGAATCACCTGTTGGCGGCCCTCGTCGGTGTAGATATTTTCAAAGGTCAGGGTTTGGCTGGCAGGCAATGAGATGAGATCAAACTCCTGAAACACCGCCGGCATCGCCACGTCGGGTCCGATGCGCGAGAGAACACCAGGGCGCCAGCCCTGGCGCAGCGCGGTCACCGAGGCGTAGGTAACGGCGCCGCCTACGGTGTACCCGCCCGCAACCAGATCCTTGGTCAGATTGCCAACAGTCAGGAAATCCATGGCGCCATTCTAGCACAGCGATGGGAGGCGGTCAAAGCAACCTTGGCGGTGTTGGCAATGAATGGGCCAACCCTGCGATGAAACGTGACACGAAGTTTGTGAGTCTCACGTTTCACGCCTCACGTTTCACGTTGGTAACACTCCCCATCTGTGGTATCATGCCGCCATGCAACCCGAACGACGTTCCTCCCCTGCTCATCGTCCCGGCTGGGATGCGCTGTTGCTGGCTGTGTTGGTCATCGCCCGCCTGCGAATCAACGCATTTGCCGAAGCCACACTCTTCGAGCACTTCCAGAACGTCACCACACATTCGCTGCTGGGCCGGCTGCTCAGCGACCGGGCTGAAGCTGCCTTCGGGCCGTGGTTTGGCGATCCCATCGCGCTGCTGCTGGCGGCGCTGACGCTCGGAGCGCTGATCGTCTACCTGATTGTGGATTTGTTGGGGACCGGGGAGCCGGAAGCGAGTGCGACAGGAAATGGCACGCGCTGGACTGGCGTGGCCAAGGCAGGGTTGGTGTGGGCGATCATCACATTCACTGTGCTGTTGCCGACGGTCAAGCTGGCACTGCTGCGCCACGAGAACTTGCCGCAGAGCTACAGCCATGACGGCGGTGTGATCCAGACCGAGGCGACCATCGACTACTTCCTCAGCGGCCAGAATCCGTACAGCGAGGATTACCGCAACACGCCCATGGCAAACTGGGGACTGGAAGAGTTCCGCACCGCGCTGGACCACTATCCATACCTGCCGTGGACCTTCGTCGCTTCCGCGCCGGTCAAGATCGCCAGCGACGCGCTGCTGGGCTGGTATGACCAGCGCTTCGTCTACCTGATCCTCTTCGTGCTGGGGTTGATTCTGGCGACGCGCCTTGTGCCCGGCGACCGGCCGCGCTGGCGGCTCGGCCTGCTGATGCTCTTGGGGCTGAATCCGATCATGGGTCTCGACCTGATCTTCGGCCAGAACGACCTCTTCGTCTGGGCCTGGATCGTCCTTGCCTTCTGGCTCCTGGCCCGCTCCGGTCTGTTCTCAGCCAGCAACATCAAATCACAGGTCACAATTCACAATTCACCAATTCTGCTCGCTGCCGCTGCCTTTGGCCTCGCCTGCGCCAGCAAGCCAACCGCCTGGTTCCTCGCCCCGTTCTTTGCACTGCTACTGGTGCGCGACCAGCTTGGTTCATGGCGTGGCATCCTCCGCTCGTTCCCGGCCATGTTGAAGCGCGGCTGGCCGGCGCTGGCCGTCTTCGCCGTGCTGGTAGTGCCCTATTTGGCCTGGGACTCCAACGCCTTTTGGGACGACGTGTGGCGCTGGGCGGCAGGCACGGCTGAGACGCACTACCAGATCTGGGGCTGGGGCGCAAGCAACTTCGTGCTGGCTTTCGGCGGGCTGGCCAGCCGCTTCGACTACTGGCCCTTCTGGATACCGGAGCTGGTCGTCGCGCTGCCGCTGCTGATCTGGTTAGGCTGGCGCCAAATCCGCGGCAACACCATCGGCGCGGCAAGCTGGCACTATGCGCTGCTGCTGCTGGCCTTCCTGTTCGTCTCCCGCTTCCTCAACGAGAACTACCTGGGCTACATCCTGGCGTTCCTGGCAATGGGGTATTTTGTGGTTGAACCTGGCGAGACTCTGGAGAGCGGGCCCTTGGAGACTGTTTGAAAAGTCGTCCACGCAGACTTCGGAAGTCGCCGGGTTGCCAAACGGAAGATATTTCAGCGGTAGCAGGCCGGTCGTTGCAGGAAATCGGCGACTTCCGAAGTCTATTCAAACAGCTTCTTAGCGCCCGAGGGCCGGCAGTAAATCAGGGCAGGGCAATTGCGTCGGAAACAGGAGACAACAGCCGCTGATGCACGGTCAATCTCCGATAAGAAGCGGATTGAAGCGAGTATCGTAATCGTAGACATCCAGTCCCTCTCGCTTCTTCAATGCATTGACTGCCCAATAGGTGAGAGGTGTGGCCAGAACTTCGTAAACAGATTTGAACAACCACTGGGTAACTATTGTGGCGCCCAGGGCTGCGAGGGGAATTGTGCCAGCAAAGGCCAGTGTGATGAACACCAGTGAATCCAGGCCCTCTCCAATCAGGGTGGAGCTGATAGTGCGTGTCCACAGCCAGCGACCCTCGGTAGCGATCTTCAGCTTGGCCAGGACAAACGAATTGGCGAACTCGCCAACCAGGTAGGCCAAAAAGGAGGCGACAAGTATCCGTGGGGTGTAGCCCAGGATGCGATCATACGCGGCCTGGCCATCCCAAAACCCGGCCGGAGGTAGAAGCCCCGCCACCCAAATAGCTACCACGGCGATCAAGTTGCAGAAAAAACCCAGCCAAATCACGCGGCGAGCCTGACGGTACCCATAGACCTCGGTCAGTATGTCGCCGAAGATGTAGCTGATTGGAAAGATGATAACCGCGGCTGGCAGCACGAGGCCAAAAACCTCGACTAGCTTGACGGCTGTGATATTAGCCGTGAGCAGGCAGGTAATGAAGATCGCCACGATAATGACGAACCTGGAGGAATAGCGATTGGTCGAGGCGCTATCTGGCGGATTGAGTTGCAATTGATACCTCCGACTGTCTGTGACGTCCACAGTGAGACCGACTAGAATCCAGTGCTATTACTGAGCCGTCCAGATTCCGTTGCGCAGGTCCTTGAATACGCAGCCATTCTACCTGAGTATGCCGTCCAAAACAAGCGGATGGCATTTTTGTGTTGGCCACTTGTAACTATTCAGTCCCCACTGGTGTGTCACTCCCGCGGAGGCGGGAGTGACACACCAGTGAAGAGTGGATTCCCGCCGCCGCGGGAATGACGGTGAGTAGTTACGGCCGCTTAAAGTCCACGCAAGTCGGCATCGCCGATCTGGTCGATCCTTGCCTTCGGCAGGCAAAAGAATCAAAAAGGCTGTCGAGGATCCGCAGATCCCTGGCAGCCTCTTCTCAGTGAAAGATTCGGCGGGCGTTCAGACAAGCCCCCGGTAAGTCCGTGAATTGGCCCGGCGCTACGCGGCCACCGCTTGTCTCTCCAGCCGCTCGCGGAACTTGTAACTGTAAGTGATCACGCCTTCATCGCCCTGCTCGCTAAGCTTGCGGGTGACCATCTCCACCGGCATTCCGATGCGCACGTCGTCGGGATCGAGGTCGGTGAGCTGTGCGGTGACCATCGGGCCTTCGTCCAACTTGACCAGCGCCACAGGGTAGGGTGCATAGGCTTCAAAGCCGGCCGGCGGGTCAAAGACGGTAGTGTATGAGTAGACAGTGCCGCGGCCGCTCATGGTGTATTCCTTTTGGGCAGGCTCGGCGCAGTGCGGGCAAACGTCCCGCGGCGGAAAGATCGCGTTGTGGCAATATTCGCAGCGCTCGCCAACCAGGCTGTAACGTTGGCGGCGGGTTCTCCAGGTTCGGGCTACTGACATTGTTTGCTTTTCTCCTTACCAGGTCCGCAGACCTGGATTGACTTGTTTTGCGACCAGCCGCGCGGCTTTGGCCACAGCGGAGATTGTACCATGCTTCTCATGTCAAAAGCTGTCAAACCGGCTACGAAACCCGGCCGGACAGGCGGTCTGATAGGTTTTGACAGTGTTTTTGAGGGTATTTGCCGCCGCTGGCGCCGACTCATTCCCCAACTAAAATATGGGTGGCCACCGTCGCGCCGCTGCCGCCGATGTTTTGTGTCATGGCAATGTTGGCGTCGCGCACCTGGTTACGGCCGGCCAGCCCCTGCAACTGCAAGGTAGCCTCGACGATCTGGTAGACTCCGGTTGCGCCGACGGGATGGCCCCTGGCTTTCAGACCGCCCATGGTGGCCACGGGCACCCGGCCCTCGATGGTGATCTCGCCCTCCTCGGCCAGCCGCACACCGCGGCCGCGTTCGGCATAGCCACAGGCTTCCAGCGACAGCGCCGCCATGATGGTGAACGCGTCGTGCAGTTCGAACAGGTCGATGTCGTCAAGGGTGACACCGGCCTGCTGATAGGCCTTGCGGCTGCTGATCCAGGCTGCCTCCAGTTGCATGGGGTCGCGGCGGTCGTGGACCGCCAGGCTGTCGGTGGCGACGGTGGAAGCGGCGATGCGGATCGGCCGGCGGCCGTTGTGCATCGTCCGCGCTACCTCCTCCGACGCCAGCACCACCGCCGCTGCGCCATCACAGATCGGCGAGCTGTCCATCAGGTTGATGGGGTCGGAGATCATCGTCGCCTTGCGGTAGGTGTCCAGCGTGATGGCTTTGGGGAACATGGCGTTGGGATTGCCGGTCGCGTTGTGGTGTGCGTTGACCGCAAAATGGCCGAACGCACTGTGCGGCACATCGAACTCGTACATGTAGCGGCGCATCAGCAGTGCGTTGAGCGCCACAAACGAGACGCCCTCGGCCGCCTCGAACTCCTGGTCGGCGGCCATGGCCAGCCCGGCCGTAGTGTCCTTGCCAATCGTGTCGGTCATTTTTTCGACGCCGGCCACGACAACCACGTCGTGCAGCCCGCCGGCCACTGCCATGACCCCGGTGCGCATGGCCGCGCCGCCGGAGCCGCAAGCCGCCTCGATCTTGTAAGCCTCAACGCCGCGCAGCCCGACGAAGTCGGCCACCAGCGCGCCGACGTGCTCCTGGCCCACCAGCTCACCGGACAGCATGTTGCCGACATAGAGCGCGTCGACCTGCTCCACACCGGCATCACGCAGCGCGGGAATCACCGCGTCGTGTGCGATATGGCGCAACGACCGCTCCCACTGTTCGCCCACCGGCGTCTGTCCAATTCCAACAATGTATACAGGTCTCATGGTTTGTTCCTGGGAATGTGCGGGAGGAGGGAGGGGGAAGGGAAATGAGGGAAAATGGCGGAAATGGGGAAAGCGTGACTGCGTTTCCCTGTTTCCCTGTTTTCCCTTGTTTCCTTCCCGCCCTACCTACTTCATCAACATCTTGCCGCGGTAACGGGCGTAGGTCGCGTAGTCGATCTCGGAGCGTCGCTCGATGTATTCTTTGGTGGTCAGGGCTTGCCGTTGAGCCGTAGTGATGGCGCCTGTGATTTCCAGCGAAAAGGCATCGCTGCCCGCACCGGAGCCAAAAGAAACCACCAACACGCGGTCGCCTGGCTGCGCCTCGTCCAGAACGGCGGTCAGACCGATCAACGACGAACCGGCATAGGTGTTGCCGATGATAGGCGCCAGCAGGCCGGTTTCAATCTGTTCCTTGCGAAAGCCGAGCTGCTTTGCCGCCCGCTGTGGAAACTTGCTGTTCGGCTGGTGCAGCACTGCGTAGCGATAGTCGGCGGCAGTGCGCCCCATGCCCTCCAGCATCATCTCAGCAGCGCTGATGACGTGGTGGAAATAGGCCGGTTCTCCGGTGAAACGCTGGCCGTGGCTGGGATAGTGGGCGTGCGCCCGTCGCCAGAAATCAGGCGTATCGGTCACGTAGGAGAGCGACGCCTCGATCAGCGCCAGGCTTTGCTCAGCCGGACCCAACAACATGGCAGCGCCGCCCGCCGCGGCAGTGTACTCCAGCGCGTCGCCCGGACGGCCTTGCGCCGTGTCCATGCCGATGCTCAACGCATAGTCGGCCATGCCAGAACCGACAAACGCAATGGCAGCCTGCATAGCCTCCGTGCCCGCCTTGCAGGCGAACTCCCAATCGGCGGCCTGCGTCAACGGCACGATGTCCAGCGCCTCGGCTACAATGGTTGAGGTCGGTTTGACTGCATAGGGATGCGACTCGCTGCCGACCCACACCGCGCGGATGCGTTTCGGATCGACGCCGGCGCGCGCCAGCGCGTTGCGTGCGGCTTCGATAGACATGGTGGCCGTGTCCTCATCCAGGCCGGCCACCGCCTTCTCGACGATGGGCAGCTCGGCGTCACGACCACTCCAGACCCGTGCAACCTCGCTTGCCGGCAGCCGGTAACGCGGCACATACGCCCCGTAACCGACAATGCCGACCGGCCGTAGCGGCTTCATCAAAGAGATTCCGTTTTCCAAACTCATTGCGATTCTCCTCGCAGCGCCGCCCAGATCTCGGCGGCCCGCGATGCTTTTACGTTCTTTTCTGCAACCACCAGGGCCGCAACGTGCTCGACTTGATCAGGTGGCACACCGGCTGCCAGGGCAGCCTGGCGGGCGTGCAGCGCCATGTGGCCGCGCTGGATGCCCTCGGCGGCCAGCGCCCGCAGCGCGCCCAGATTCTGCGCCAGTCCAACGGCCGCCATCACCTCGGCCAGCTCGCGGGCCGTGGCGACGCCCAGAATCTTGAGCGCGGTCTGAGCGGTGGGATGCACCCGGGTCGCGCCGCCGACGATGCCGACCGCGAGGGGCAGTTCGATGCGCCCGAAAAGGGCAGCCTCGCCGTCCACCAGCCGCCAGTCAGTCAGCGACCGGTATTGGCCGTCGCGCGCGGCATAAGCGTGCGCGCCGGCCTCAATGGCTCGCCAGTCGTTGCCCGTCGCGACCGCGATGGGATCGATGCCGTTCATTATACCCTTGTTGTGCGTTGCAGCACGATACGGGTCCGCCCACGCAAACGCGTTGGCCTCGGCGATCCCTTTTGCCACAGTATGGCCGCTCACAGCGCCGGTCGTAAAAGCGCTCACGGGAATCGTGCAGGTCGCCCAGGCCCGGCGGCGGTCGGTCAGATTGCTGAGGATGCGCAGATTCGCTCGCCCTCCCGTGAGCGTTTCCAGCAGCGGCGCAGCGGCCTCGGCCGCGGTGTTGACCACGTTGGCGCCCATCGCGTCGACGCAATCGATCAGCAAATGTACGATCAACATCGGGCCGGCCGGCGTGTGAGGCAACGGTCGGACCTCAACGCCGCGAAAGCCGCCGCCGCGTGCAGCCATTGACGACAGCAGTGTATCGATCCGTTCACCCAGCGCGGCCGCCGCGTCTGTCACAGCAGTTGCGGCGGCTGCCAGGTCTGGCACGTCCAGCAGTTGAACCTGTCCGATCATCACAGAGGTGGTGCTACCTGCCTGGAAACCGCCGCCGGCACGCGCCAGTCGCGCTGCGTTGCCTACCGCGGCGATCACCGACGGCTCTTCCACCACCATCGGCGCCAGGTAGTCCCGCCCGTTGATCAACAGGTTGACGCCGATCCCCAAGGGCAGCGCGAACAGTCCAACAGCGTTTTCGACCATGTGGTCAGCCTGTTCGAGCGTAAGACCATCGAACAACGCGCGGGTTTCCTGCTCGTCCAGGTCCGCCCATTCGCTCACGACTGCCAGCCGCTCTCTGAGCGGTTTGGCATAGAAACCGCTCAGGCGTGATGATTTATGGTCACTCATGGAATTGCTCAGAACTACACACGGTTTTTATTTCCGGCAAGCGAAACGCACCTGCCGTTGGTTGCGAGCAGGTGCGTTTCGCTTGCGAACTGCTACTTGTTACGATGCAAACTATAGCCGGACGCTACTACCAAAACCTATCAGGTTTGCTGTTAAGACTGTATTGCCATGGTGTTGTGTGCAGTGAGCTGATGAATTGCCAACGCTGATTTCGCGTCTCTTCACCATAATTCCGGGGCTGTGGCAGGTCTCAGACCAAACCACAGCCCCGGAATTTCGAGATGATTCATGCCAGCCGAACGGTGCCGTCTGCTATTCCCTGCTGACCAACGGCAGGAATATCGACCGCAACGGCCGGTGGGCAAAGTCCACTGTCACCGGATAGCCCGCTGTTACCAAGTAGCTCTCGTCGTTGTTGGGCGCTGCTGCATAGCCAGCCGGCGCATACTCTGTAACCCGATAGGTTGCATTGGGCGCCAGGAAGTCGAAGAGGTAGCGACCGTTGTTAGTCGTCACCTGCAGACCGATCAACGTGCCGGCGGAATTGCGCAGCTCGACGCGCCCGTTAGGCAGCGCCTGGTCGATCCCCAGGGTGTACACCCCATCAGCATCCACGTCGTGGAACACGATCCCTTGCAGCGCGCCGTAGGGCGACAAGGTCGCGGTCGGAGTGGCTGTGGGCGTGCGGGTCGGCGTTGCAGTGTGGGTTGGTGTGGCCGTGGGTGACGCGGTATGCGTTGCTGTCGCGGTCGCGGTGGGTGTGCGAGTCGGCGTGTGCGTGGCTGTAGGAGTCGACGTAGGTGTATTGGTGGCCGTTGCCGTCGCGGTCGCCAGTTGCGTTGCCGTGGAGGTAGCCGTCGGCGTTTGTGACGGCGTCCAGGTGGGCGTCGGCGTGCGGGTCGGCCCGTTGGTCGGTGTTGCCGTCGCTGTGCCAGTGGGCGTCGGCAGCGGATCGGGGCCGCCCAACTTCTTCACCTCGACGAAGTGGACCCACTCGTTGCCGTCGTTGGCGCCGGTGTCGCTGCGGCTGTCCAGCACGAAGTCCACACCGCCGGCCATGCCGTTGGAGAACTGGGTGTCGCTGAGCACGAAGCTGGCCGTAGCAAACGCGCCGGTGTTGGTCTTCTGCACCCAAGGGTCGCTGCCGCCGCTGGGAATTGCAACCTGCTCGACGCCCGAGCTGTCCAGATACTTCAGCGTCCAGCGGTCCGTGCCGCTGTTCCAATAGGTAACGTCGATCTCGACCTGGTTGTTCAGACCATAGATGTAGCCGTCGTCGATGGAAAAGGCCATCAACGGATTGTTGCTAGCCTGGTCGGTGCGCCGGATGACCCACGCTTCAGGCGCGCTGTCGGGCAAAGCCGGATTGTGTGCATTGGCAAAGCAGGGATAGCCAGGCGGGCCGGCTGCCCCGGCCGGGCAGAGACCCAATCCAACAGGCTGGCCTCCTTCGGTAGCCTGGTTGGTCTCCGGCACGGTGCGTGCGTTGGGCGCATCGTCCCGCTGGTAGAGCCAGAACTGGTAGTTGCCCAGTTGCGGGTACTCGCTGGTGTACTCGACATCGCCGGTGTCACCGTAGCGGAGCGGATTGCGGTGTTCGCGCATGGCGACCCAAACCGACGGCGTGTCGGTCAGGTCCTTGCCGATCCACTGGTTCGCCCAGTCCATCAGGTCGGTGTAGGCGGTGTTGGGCGCCCCACCCGGCAGCACCAGCAGCTCGCCGAAGGAGGACATGCGAATGTAGTCGGCCTTCTTGTCCATGCCGTTCAGCAGGCCCCATAGAAACTCGGTTTGGGTGGGCAGCATGTAGCCGTAGGTCTCAAACCCGATAGGCACCTGGTTGTTGTAGAGTACGATCTGGTCGTAGGAGCCGGCGCAGTTGTAATCGACGCCGGGGCGGTCGCAGGCCAGCGCTACGTTGGTGTCGGCAAAGAGCCCGTTGAGCGACAGGCCAACGCCGCGTTCGGCAGCATAGATCGAGAACTCCTTGCGCTCGCGAGGCACGAACTGGAAAGGCGCCATCTGCAGGAGCACGCTTTTGGTAAGCGACCCGCCCTGGCTAAACGCCGAGATGTACATATCGGTGATGGTGTTGACGGTGCTGATCCAGAGGTCGGAGTTCAGGCCGGCGGCCTGCGATGCGGGATCGTCCACCTCGTCAGTGGCGCGCGTCTCGCCCCAGATGCCGGTACCGATACCGATGAACTCGACGCGGCTGTCGTTCTTGTAGCGGGTGGCCAGAGCCTCGACAAAGGTCTGATAGGGCTGCTGGTACTCAGGCGCCCAGAACTTCAACATACGCGGCGTGACGTTGACCGCCACGTTGTCCACGAACAGGCTGGTGGGCGCGCTGCCGTTGTTGTTGAGTGTGAAGCGCAGTTCAACCCAGCGGTTTTCATAAGGCGTCAGATCCAGGGTATGCTGCTGCCACGTGTCGCGCACACCGGCGCTGTTGTTGGTCTGGATGGTGCTGATGACGTTGCCGTTCTCCAGCAGCTCGACGCGCCAGGTGTCGGCGGCGCTGCCGGACGCTTCCGACGTTTCCATGCGCCACCAATAGCTGATGCTCGCATTGCTCAAATAAGCGGGAATACGGAAGGTATACTGGCGCAGCAGCGCGGTCGAGCCAGTGTTGCCGCCCATCTTGGCCGCCAGGCTGCCGGCAAACACCGGGTTGTTGACTGTCGTCACCGGCCCCGAAGTGACCCAATCCGCCAGACCGTTCTCGAAGCCGCCGCCGTAGATCTGGTCGGTAGTCACGCCGTTGTACCAGACCGCCGGATTGCCGCGCACAAAGCCAGGCGAGGGCAGGCCGCCGTTGCCGCTTCGGCCCTCAGCAGTGACGATGGAGATGCCCACCTTCTTGCCGTTGACCGCGTGTTGGGCCAGGTAGTTGTCGATGGAGGACCAGTTGAAGACGCCGGGATCGGGGTTCAGTACCCGCCACCAGAAGAACTGCAGGTCGCCGGCGTTGTTGAACTGGGCCGGATTCAGGTTCTGGCTGCCGGCGATGTAGAAGCCCGGCTGCGCTCCCGGCGGAACATCCAGCGGCTGGACGTCAGCCTGTGTTGTGGTTGCTATGCCGCCGGACGCGAGAATGACAACCGCGATGGCTGCCAGGTAGATAAGACTCTTGATTTTCATACGATAGTTCACCTCGTAGCGAAGTTCGATTCGCAACAGGCGCTGATGCGCCTACTACGAACTTAAGAAACTGCTTGGTTTTAGCGGATTCTCTGGATGCAGGAAGTTGTCGCTGTCAAGCGCCCGCCGGAGGCTACAAGATGCAAGCCCGCTGGGCTCCGGAATCCGCAGGCCCGGAGGGCCTTTCACGTCACTGCTCGCGCCCCGGGAGTGGATAGCCCGATCCGTTTGCGAAGCTGTCGGGCGGTCGCACACCAACAGAAGCCGTTAGAATCAAGTCTTTTCGAACAGCTGTAAGACACGCGCGCTGACGCCGCGTTGATACCGACGTTTCCGAACTCTGTTGGGAATGCGAAAGCCCACCGTCTAGCGACTGCTGGAGGGGCGCCCCCGAAGGAAAAAGGTGAGCCTGTGCTCAGCCTGAGTTGTTGCCGGCCGCCACGACCGGAACGGTCTTCAGCATGATCATGATATCCTGCCGGATCGACCGGTTGTCGATGTACTCGATGTCCAGCCGGATGATCTCGTCGAATGCCAGCGCGCTGCGTCCGCTGATCTGGGCCAGGCCGGTGAGACCTGGGGGAACCTCCAACCGGCGGAAGTGCCAGTCCTTGTAGTTCTCCAGTTCGTAGTCGGCCCATGCCCGCGGCCCGACGAAGCTCATATCGCCGCGCAGGATATTGTAGAGTTGCGGCAGCTCGTCCAGGCTGGACATGCGCAGGAAACGGCCCACGCGGGTGACTTCCTGGCCGTTAGTCTCCGGTTTGAAGAGTCCTTTGGTGGCCAAGGAGTTGTCAGCGCCGCTGGCATAGCGCCGGGCATACTCGCGATGCACATCCGCGTGGTTGGCGCCGTAGCTCATGGAGCGGAACTTGAAGAAGTTGAAGGGACGCGCATAGCGCCCCGTTCGCCGCTGCACAAAAAGCACCGGCCCGTGACTGTCCACCTTGATGGCCACTGCGATGATTACCAGCAGCGGCGAGAGCAACACCAACAGCACCGCGGCCAGCGCAACATCGAACGCGCGCTTGACCCGCTCGTAAGGTATCGAACGATCGCGCGTGCTTTCCACGGGATGGTAGGACTCTTCGTACCAGGTAGCCATTCGGGGTTGTGCTTCCAGCATGGTCGGGCCTCCAGACTCTAGACTTTCGCATTCACCCAAAGAATACGATGTCTTCATGAAATCTGGATGAATATGGAGGGCTGTGTAAATGACAATTCATTCACATAGCGTCTCTAAATGGCCTGCACTGCCAGGAATACTCCGAAGCGGCAGGCTTGCCAGCAATGGACAAGCCTGCCGCGGGACGGTTGGATTGCTAAGCTAACTATCAGCCTCGATTTGCCAACGGCAGGTAGAGCTTGAGGTATGGATAGTGAGACAGGTTGACGGTTGGCGACGTACCGGCGGTCAGGTTGACCGAGTATTGGGCAGGCCGCGCAAAGTAGTCGGCCGGCGCTACAGGGCTGACCAGGTAGGTTGCCGGGTTCAGGTTGGTGAAGTTGTAGCCGCCGCCGGTGTTGGTGGTCGTCGTGGCAACCACGGCGCCGTTGTTGTTCTTCAACTCCACAGTCATGCCACTCAGCCGTGGCTCGCCGTTGTCCAGCGATCCATTGTTGTTGCTGTCCTCGTAGGCCACGCCGCCGATGCTGCCCACGGTCGCGGTGCCGGTGGGCGTTGCCGTAGGCGTCGGCGTGCGGGTTGCCGTCGCGGTCGGTGTCGGCGTGCGGGTCGAAGTAGGCGTAAACGTCGGCGTATTGGTCGGCGTGAAGGTCGGCGACGGCGTGCGCGTCGGCGTTGGTGTAGCGGTCGGCACGTTGGTGTCCACCTTCTTCAGATCGACAAAGTGGATCCACTCGTTGCCATCCATGTTGCCGTTCTCATCGCGCGAGTCGATGATGAAGTCGGTGTAGCCCGGCAGGTTGTTGGCAAAGCGCGCGTCGTTGACAAAGAACGTGGCTGTACGGAACTGCCCGGAGTCTTGCTTGGCGACCCAGGTATTGTTGGAACCAGTGGGCTTGGCATACTTCGGTCCGCTGGTTGAGTCGTACGCAAGGCGGAACTTGTCCGTGCCATGGTCCCAGTATTTGACGGAGATAATGGCCTCGTAGTTCTGATTGTAGACATACTGGTCATCAGCGTCGAAGGCCATCAAGTAGTTGTTGGTAGCCTGGTCGGTGCGCCGGATGAACTCAGCTTCCTTTACGGCCGGCAACTGCGAGTTGTGCGCGTTGTTGAAGCAAGGATAGTCTGCCGGGCCTTGCGAGCCGGCCGGGCACAGCCCCAGGGACGGCTGGATGCCGCCGTTCGGCGTGTTGATATAGTCGACATGCGTTTCAAGCACGGTCTTGCCGTTCGGTACATTGTCATATTGGTACAGCCAGAACTGGAAGTTCTCCAGCACCGGCCACTGACTGAAGCTCTCACACTCGGTGCCCCAGTAGCACATCGGCTGCATGTGATCGCGCATCGCGACCCATACTGACGGCGTGTAGTGCGAACTGTTCTCGTCCAGGTTGGCGCCAAGATACGGCTTGGCCCACAGCATAATGTTGGTAAATGCCTGCACCGGGGTGTCGTTGGCTCCCAGATACCAGTCGCTGTAGGACGACATACGGATATAGTCCACGTGCTTGTCCAGGGCGTTCAAGACTCCCCAGTAAAAGTTGTCGGCCGGTCCGCCGCCCATCGCGATCGAGGGGCTTGCACCCAGCATATAGCCGTAGGTCTCAAAAGCTGTCGGCACCCGGTCGCCGTGTTCGAGAATCGCATCATAGTAGGCCGTGCGCCAAAGGTTGGACGGTGCATTGTATTGATACGTCTCGGCGAAATTCCAGTCAAAATAGAGGCCGTTATTGGAAATACCCACGTCACGCGCTGCGGCAAAGGCCGAGAAGTCGCGTCGTTCGCTCGCTTCCCTGAAGAAGGGTGCAGCCTGCAACATGAGTATCTTGCGCAGCGTGCCGCCCTGTGAAAAGGCATCGCGATAGTACTGCGTGATGGCGTTAACCGTGGTGATCCATAAGTCGGATGTCAGACCGGCCGCCAGCAGCGCGGGGTCATCGGCATTGTTGACCGGGATCGTCTCGCCGTACATGCCACTGCCGATGCCGACGAACTCCAGGCGCGGCTCGTTGCGATAGCGGCTGCCTAGCTCCTGGATAAACGTTTGGTAAGGACTCAGGTAGGCAGCGCTCCAGTACTTGGGAATGATAGGCTGGACGGTGAGTCCCACATCGTCCACCACCACCGACAACGCGTTGGCGTCACCGTCGTTGATAACGGTGAAGCGCAGGGTCGCGTAGTGGCCGTCGTAGGGCACAACGTTGAACGTCTTTTGCTGCCAGCCTTGCGTGGTGAAATTCGATTGGTTCTGAACGGTTGCGACCACGTCGGCGCCGTCGAGGATCTCCACGATCAGCCGGTCATCAGGGTCGGGCGAGGTGGCCTCGGTGCGCCACCAGTAGGTGAAACTGCCGCTGCTGAGCGTCTTGGGAATCAACACACTGTACTGAAGCAGCCGGGAGGTGGAGTTGGGAGTTCCGCCCAGCCTGGCCGCCTTGGAGCCGCCGTGGGGGTTCGAGGTTGTGATCGACGCAGTGCCCTCTGTTGACCAGTTGGCGAGGTCAGACTCGAAATTGCCATTGTGAACTGCTTCGGTCAGAACACCAGGCAGAGTCGTGTTGGCCTGTTGGCGGACCCAGGCCGGCATAGCCTCCGCGCCGCCGTCGTAGCGGCCGTCATAGGTTGTAATTGTAATCCCGACCTTCTTGCCGGGCTGACCTGGACCAGGCGGCCAATAGTGCTGGTCAAGATAGTTGTCGATAGCGCTCCAGTTGTATTGTCCCTGGGCGGGGTTAAGTGTCGCCCACGAGAATGACTGAAGGTCGCCGGAATGGTTGAAGTCTAACGGTTCAAGGTTTTTACTGCCAACGAGATAAAACCCGGGTGCACTGGGTGTTGGTGCAGCCTCCGGGCTTTCCTGGTTCGTAAACGAACCTGCGTTTACCAGCGACGTGGCGGCAATGGCGACAACCACCAGTACCACAAACACTGTCGCGATCTTCCGTCGCGTCATCATACTAACTCTCCTTTGCCACAAGTTTTTATGGGTTCTCAGCTTTGCCGTGCGGCGCCTGGGCGGACGCCAACCTCACGGTCAGCCGAGCGTATCATACGAAGATTAAGATTGCATGAACGCAGGATGATCCCTATATGACAGAACTGTCAGGCTTGTGGCGCTATTTCGCCGCAGACCACTGGGCCGCGGCGAAACTTGTGAAATGATAGCACAGGCGATGACGAAAGGCAAACCCATTTCCCCCACAGCAAACTGGCCCCACGCTCAGACTGGTCTTTGCGAAGCGACCAGAGGTCCGACGAAGGGCCGATCATGTGCCTCCGCGTCATTCAGCCGACGCAGGAAAAGAATCGGCAGAATAAAGAGGCGCCAGGCGGGCAATCACCGATATGTCGCGCACAAAATCCTCGTTGCGCAGAAGACGCAGCGGGCGCGTCCATTTTGACTCCGGCAGCGTCACCATCGAGATCGCATCGATGAGCCGCCGGCTGCCGCCCCACCCGAATAGCTCCTGGCTGATGCAGATCAAGCCGGCCTCCTGGGCAAACTCCCGTAGCCGGCCGGCTGTCATGCCTGGATCCCGCCAATGAGTACGATACTCCAGTCCCACCTTTTTCAGAAGCGGCTGGCCGCGCGGCGGGATCTTCTCCACAGCGCTGAAGTAGCGGGTGTACTCGCCCAGGTTGGAGTGATGCAGAAAGGCGACGCCGTCGCGGGTTAGCTTGCGCGCAATCTGAAGGAGGTACGCGCGCAGCACGTCGGCGCTTGCGTGTACCAGCGAGTCGAAGCTGAAGACGAAATCGATGGATGCATCGGGCACCATTTCCAGCGACGATCCATCGTTGACGAAAAAGTCGATGTTGGTATCGCCGGCGAAACGCTGGCGGCAGTGTTCGATGGCGTTTTCCGACAGATCAACTGCGATCAGATGATCGCATAAACCCGTGAGGTACTGAGTCCAGCGACCGAAGCCCGGCGCGATCTCAAGGATCCTTCCGGCGGGCACGAAGGAATGGATACGCGGCAGCACGGCAGCGTGCCATTGCATGTCCACGCCGCCCCAGGCGCGTGACCATTCGTCGCCGCCCTGTTTCCAGACATAGCCGTCATTCCACCATTGCTTGTTCTCGTCTACCGATGGCATAGCGCAGTTGATTTCAAGGTAGTAAGTGCCTGTTCCGGCCAACGCCCACAAGGGGCCATCCTACACCGGAAGGCCAAATCGCCTCGTCCGCGTGTAGCATAATAGGGCCTTGTGCCCGTTCCGGCCAACACCCACAAGGGGCTATCCTACACCGGAGCTTAACCTGCCGGTGATGGCGGGAGGTAGTTCAACGGATTAGCGCGCACGCTGCCACTGTAGACCTGGAAATGCACGTGGGGACCGGTCGAGTTGCCGGTGCTGCCTACCTGCCCGATCATCTGGCCGCGGCTCACTGTCTCGCCCTCTTCCACATAGATATCGCTCATGTGGTTGTAGGCGGTTTGCAGGCCGTTGCCGTGAGAGATGACGACCCGGAAACCCAGCCAGCCATCGGGTGAGAAGCGGGCGTAGACCACCCGGCCGCCGGCCGACGCATAAACCTTGGCGCCGTAGTAGGAAGCGATGTCGATAGCCAGATGTCCGGCGTGATACCCCTGTGACACGATGCCGCGCATCGGCCAGGCCAGCGCATAGCCGCGTCCGGGGCCGGGCGGCAGGATGCGTTCGGCGTAGTCCAGCCTGCCATCCGGGATGACCAGTTTCTGGCCAACGCGCAGCGTGCTGCCGTCGATCTTGTTGAGCGGGAAATTGCGAATTTCCGCCGGATCGACGCCGTAACGCAGGGCAATGCCTTCCAGCGTATCTCCTGCTTCCACCGCGGTGTACGCGCCGATCACGGGCAGGATGACCATCTCCGACCCGGGGTGAATCAGGTCCGGGTTGAGGCGCATCCACTCGTTGGAATAGCGCAGCGTGTCGATGTCCAGCCCGAACTGCTGGGCAATCGACCAGTCGCTGTCACCTGTCTGCACAGTGTAGGTGATCACCTCAGGGCGCAGGAGGTCCCAAGAGTGAACGGGATCGGCCGCATACTCGCGGCTCAACGATTTGAGTTCCGCGGGATCGGCAAAAATGGTTGGATCATCAACCAAAGGCTGGACTGGGGGCGTATAGAGTCGGGAAGTTGGGCCTGGCCCGGCAGAGGCAATGCCGGGCATCGATGCGAGTAAAAGAAAGGCCAGCAGCATCCCCATCCAGCGTCGCTGTACGGAGAATTTTGTGTCCATGACGCGCAGTCTAGCACAGGCCAGCAACCTTTGGCAAATCATTTGCCGTCGCAGGCGTCAGGAGCTAGTAATCGGCAGACCGGCATTTGCCCACGCTTCCAGTCCGCCCTGGATCGCTGCAACGTCGTCGTACCCCTGATCGAGAAGGTATTGCGCCGCACGGGCGCTGGACTCCTCAGCCGGTCAGGTGCAGTACAGAATGATCTGCTGGTCCTTGGGAAGTTCAGTGTAGCGGGCCGCCAGTTCGTCCAGCGGCATGGCAATCGCGCCGGTCGTGTGAGCCTGGTTGTACGACTCGAGGTCGCGCACGTCAACGATGACTGCCTGGCCGGCGTTGGCTGCGGCAAAGGCATCGGTCGGGCTGATGCGCGCCACGTCAGGATACGGAATATCCTGCTGCGCCGCAGTGGGCTGCGTTGCCTGGGTTGTCTGCGGCTGTTGCTGCGAACGATTGAGCAGCACCGTCAGCGCCAGGATGGCCAACAGGCCGACCACCGCCGCAATCAGGATCCAGCGGGTTCGGTTGCTCTGCGCCGCGGTGGGTGCGGCAGCGGGCTTTTGGGCTGTGCTGGTGGCCTTGGCCTCAGCAGGTGCGCCGCATTTGGTACAAAACTTGGCATTCGGTGTCAGCGGCGTTCCGCACTGTCCGCAGAACTTGGCCGACTTGCCTGAAGATGTCTCAGACATAAAGCCATCACCTCCGTCGTAAAAAGTGCCGGCGCGATGTCCGGCTTCAAACCTGGCGCATTGTGGCATGACCCGCAGCGATGCGCAAATCCGGCTCAGCCTTGCGCCATCGCCCGATTCGAGTATGATACGGATGCCAGCGCGCCGATCCCGGCGCGGCAGCGCCATCATGACACACAACACCGCCCGGCCGCTGCACGTTTCCCATACAAACCCTACGCGTTTTTCGACGATGACCCGTCTCCTTCTCACCGCTTTGGCTCGATGCACAGCCGGCCTGCTGATTCTCCTCAGCAGCCTGGCGACCGCGCATGCGCAGGAAAACGTTCCACAGGTCACTCCGCCGACCGTTCGAGTCACCACAGAGACCCTCGACAAGCCGGCCACGCCGTGCGTCAATCGTTTTGTCACCCATACCCTCGACCACGTCATCACGGTCGATGGCCCGACCGTCGACCAGTTCGAGGCCAACGGCTCCGGCCTGGGCATCGGCGATCTGGACAACGACGGCGACCTGGACATCGTGCTGGGCAACGACGCCGGCTCTAACACGATCCTCTGGAACGAGGGCGGCCTCGACTTCCGCGTCGAGTCCATGGACCACGGCAGCACGCGCGCCGTCAATCTGGTGGACGTGGACGGCGATGGCTGGCTGGACATCGTGTTCACCCAGCGGCGGGGCGGCCTGGTCTTCTGGCACAACACCGGCAAGGATGGGCGCTTCGTGCGCGAGACTCTGCCGGGCGTGGCGCATCCCGCCTACGCCATGGCCTGGGCTGACCTGGACGACGACGGCGACCTCGACTTGGTCACCGGCTCCTACGACGCCGGGCTGCTCAGCGACTTGGGCAACAGCTTCCTGATGCACGGCAATGGCGGCGTCTACGTCTACGAGAACCGGGATGGGCGTTTCCGCGGTACGCCGCTGGCTGGTTCCGCCCAAGCCATGGCGATCCAACTTTTCGACGCGAACCGTGACGGCCGTCCGGACATCGTGGTCGGCAACGACTTCAACGTGCCGGACTACCTTTGGCTGGCAAGCGACGATGGCTGGACCGCGTCCCGTTTCGACGCCACCAGCCACAGCACCATGGGGCTGGACGCCGGCGACATCGACAACGACGGCGTGCCCGAGTTGTTCTCCAGCGACATGATGCCTTACGACGAAAGCCCGGCCACCGTGGCCGCCTGGGACCCGATGATGGCCAGCATGGTCGCGCCCCACGAGCCCGACGATCCGCAGGTGATGAGCAACGTCCTCCAGGTCTACACTGGCGTGACGGGCTACCAGAACGCGGCCCGCCAGCGCGGCGTGGACGCCACCGGCTGGACGTGGTCGGCCAAGTTCGGCGACCTGGACAGCGACGGCTTGCAGGACCTCTACGCGGTCAACGGCTTCATCGAGTCGACGATCTTTGCCGCGCTGCCGGACCACGAGCTGGTAGAGGAAAACCAGGCGCTGCACAACCTGGGCGACGGGCGATTCCGCCCTGAGCTGGCGTGGCGGCTGAACAGCACGGCCAGCGGTCGCGGCATGAGCATGGCCGACCTCGACGGCGACGGCGATCTGGACATCGTGGTCAACAACCTGCGCGCGCCTGCCCAGCTTTTCGAGAACCGGCTGTGCGGCGGCGATGATCTGTTGGTGGACCTGCGCTGGCCCGGCAGCGGCAACACCGTCGTCCTCGGCGCAACCGTCGCGCTGCACACCGACCAGGGCACGTTCTGGCGCGATGTGCGTTCGGGCAGCGGCTACCTGTCCGGCGACCCGCCGCGGCTACATTTCGGCATCCCGGCCGGCGCAACGTTGCAAAGCCTGGAGATCCGCTGGCCCGACGGCGCCACGTCGCATGTCTTGAGTCCGGCGCGCAACATCTTGTTAACTGTGAACCGGGCCTCATAGATCTCTGCGCAGCCCGCCCGACCGTCAACGGATCGGGCTATAAGGTGAAAGCCCTTTCAGGGCTAGAGTCCAGGCCCGCAGGGCCTTCCACGTTGTAGCCGGATGGCTTCAGCCTCCGGCGGACCTGTCATTCTGAGCGTCCCTTTCAGACAACATCGTGTGCCAAAGATCGAAGCGAAGAATCTCTCCGATTGAACCAGTGAAACGTTTTATCCTGCTCATCGCTTTACTCCTGCTGACCGCCTGTGCCGGCAGCGCTGTGCCGCGCACGCCATCGGCGCTGGACGATGCGTTGCGCCAGGTCATCACCGCGGAGGCACTGACCGGCGATCCCAGCCTGGGCCGCGAGCTGCCGGCCATCGACGACCCGCTGGCGCAGCTTGGCAAGCAGCTTTTCTTCACCAAGGCGCTGAGCGGTGATATGGACGTGGCCTGCGCGTCGTGCCATCACCCCTTGCTAGCCGGCGGCGACGGTTTGAGCGTGGGCGTAGGCATTGGCGCGGTGGAGCCTGACCTGTTGGGACCGGGCCGGGCGCGATCCGATAGTCTGGCCAACGTGCCGCGCAACGCGCCGACCACCTTCAACATCGGGCTTTGGGACGAGGCGATGTTCTGGGACGGACGGGTCGAGAGCCTGGGCAAGACGGCCGGGCTGAACGGCAGCGACGACCAAGGGATCTGCACGCCCGACGAGCACTATCCCGACCCCGATCCGCTGGCCGGGCGCGATCTGGTCAGCGCGCAGAGCCGCTTCCCTGTCACGTCACAGGACGAGATGCGCGGCAAGCTGGAGCAACACAAGCCCAACTGGGTGGTGCGCGACCATCTGCTGGGCCGGCTGGGCAACTATGGCGCAGGCGCGGGCGAGCTGGCAACCAACGGCTGGCTGGCCGAGTTTCACAAGGCGTTCGACCTGTGCGCCAGCGTCGAGGAACTGATCAGCGACGAAAACGTGTCCGCCGCTATCGGCGCCTACCAGCGCTCACAGGTCTTTGTGGACTCGTCTTGGCGCGCCTACGTGCAGGGCGACCTCGGCGCCATCGATGACGCGGCCAAGCGCGGCGCGCTGCTGTTCTACAAGAATGCAGCGGAAGGCGGCGCGGACTGCGCTGCGTGCCACTCGGGCGACTTTTTTACCGACGAGCAGTACTACGTGCTGGCCGTGCCTCAGGTTGGACCGGGTAAGGACGACGGGACCTACCGCGACGACGACTATGGCCGCTTCCGCGTCAGCGGCGAGCCGGCAGACATGTACGCTTTTCGCACGCCGACTCTTCTCAACGTGGCCGCGACCGGTCCTTACGGCCACGATGGCGCCTACGCGACGTTGGAGGGCATCGTCCGCCAGCACCTGGATCCCGCCGCGGCTGTGGCTGCATACGACGCCGCTCAGCTCAATCCAACTGTCCAAACCGAGCACATGGCCTACAACACGGCCCGCGCGCTGGCCAAGCTGGAGGAAAACCGGTCGCTGGGCCTGCCGGCCATCGAGCCAATGACGTTGACCGATGCGCAGATCGCCGACTTGGTCGCGTTCATGGAGACGCTCACCGACCCGTGCGTCACCGACCCGGCCTGTCTCGCGCCCTGGGTTCCCGGTGCGGACGACCCGGACCCCGACGGTTTGCGGCTGAACGCCAGCATGCCGTCGCTGGAGTAGGGTGAACGCTGCTGACAATCCTACCAGTGCTTTGCATCACTAACCCATCGGTGTTATCATGAGTTCGTCAGGTTCTCCGGCCATGCCTCTGTCGCAGGCAAGCTCGTTCCACGTTATGGATCAAAGACAACCCCTGATCGACGAAGCTCGTCAACAAGCGTTCGATGTGCTGCAACGCTGTGTCACGTCTCATGGCTTCCGCGCCTCGGGACTGGCTACCGGCTATCCGCAGATATGGGCGCGCGACAGCATGACTGTTTTCATCGGCGCGGTAGCTACCGGCGACCCGCGCCTGATTGCCGCCGGCCGCGCCTCGCTGGAGATCATGGGAAAGCACCAGTCGCGGCGCGGCATGATCCAGCTCAACGTCAACCCGGACACGGGCTACGTCAGCACCGAGAACGCCGGGGCGGTGGACGCCAACCTGTGGTACGTGTTGGGACACTACCTGCACGTCCGCACCACCGGCGACCTGGAGTTCCTGGTGCGCCACTGGAAGGGCATCGAGCTGGCCATGTACTGGCTTGAATACCAGGACATGAACGAGTGTGGCCTGGTGGAAGTACCGGAAGCTGGCGACTGGATGGACCTGCTGGCGGTGCGCTACAACGTGCTCTACGACAACGTTCTCTACTACGCCGCCACGCTGGCCTACGAAGAGATGGCGCGGATGCTGCCGCCGGAGAGCACCTGCCACCAGCCCGAGGTCGGTGCGGCGGGCATCCATGAGCGCATCAACCTGTTGATGTGGATCGACCGCTGCTGGGTGGCGGAACACTTCGCCGAACACCTGGAAAAGCTGAAGGCGATACGCCTCGAGTGGTTCATGGTGTACCACAACGTGGGGACCATCTCCAGCCGGCCCTATTATCTGCCGTGGGTCGCCTTCCGCGAGTACGGCGACTGGTGCGACAGCCTGGGCAACCTGCTGGCCATCCTGACCGGTGTGGCCGACCGCCACCGCGCCGAGCATATCCTGCGCTACATGCGCCAGGTGGGCATGGCCGAGCCGTACCCAACCAAAGCGATCCATCCGCCGATCTATCCCAATGAGGCTAACTGGCGCGAGTACTACCGCAGCCGTAATCTGAATCTGCCGCACCAGTACCACAACGGCGGCATCTGGCCGATGATCGGGGGGTTGCACGTCGCGGCGCTGGTTCGCCACGGCTGGCAGGCGGAAGCACAGCAGATGCTGGCGTCGCTGGCCGATGCCAACCGCCAGGGCATCTATGGCGACTGGGAGTTCAACGAGTGGATGCACGGCGAGAGCGGCCATCCCATGGGCTTTCCCAAACAGGCGTGGTCGGCGGCGACATTTCTGCTGGCCGAGAACGCCGTGCGCACGGGCAAGCTGCCGCTGTTCGATGACCTGCTGGCGGCCAAGCCGGCCGAGGCACGTGCCAGCGAGGTCAACGAGGTGTATGACCACCCCGGCGGCGGACCGGAGTGACAAACGGTTAATGGTGAATGGTTATCGGTTAACCGGTTACTGATCACTGATTACCGATCACCGGGTTCGTTCTGGTGCGCAGTGTTGCGTGCCTTAGCATTTTGCAGTTCAAGGAGGAGTTTCCATGAGAACCAAGAGTTTGTTTGTTGCACTGGGCCTGGTGCTCGTGTTGGCGCTGGTGGTCAGCGCCTGCGCGCCGCCGGCCACCCCTGTCTCGGAGGCCCCGGCAGCCGAGCAACCCGCGGCGGAACAACCGGCTGCCGAGCAGCCAGTCGCCGAAGCCGAGCCGGTGACCATCACCTGGGCCTTCTGGGGCAGCCCGGAGGAGGCGGCCAGCCACCAGACCGTGGCCGACGCCTTCATGGTCGAGCACCCTGAGATCAAGATCGAGGTCTGGAACCAACCCTGGGAAGACTACTTCACCAAGATCCAGGCACTGTGGGCCAGCGGTGACTCGGCGACAATCCCGGACGTGGCCTTCCTCTGGCCGACGCCCAAGTACGCAGCGGAAGGCGTGCTGGAGAACCTCGACTCCTACATCAAGGACGCCGGCTACGACCTGGGCGACTACTGGCCGGGCCTGCTGGAATCGGCCAGCTACCAGGGCAGCGTTTACGGCTTCCCGCGTGACATCGAAGTTAACGTCCTCTACTACAACAAGGATCTCTTCGACGCTGCCGGTGTGGCCTATCCCGATGAGAACTGGACCTGGGACGACCTGCAGGCAGCCGCTGAGAAGCTGACCATCAAGGACGACAGCGGCAACACCACCCAGTACGCGCTGGCCATGGAAGGCGGTAAGTACGCCAAGTGGGTCAACCAGAACGGCGGCGGCATCCTGGATGACTACGTCAATCCGTCCAAGTGCATGATGGACGACCCGAAGTCGGTGGAAGCAATCACGTTCTTTGCCGACCTGATGAACAACGGCTATGCCATGCGCGACGCTGACCTGAGCCAGGCCGGCGGCGACGCGGCCGTCTTCTCCAGCGACCAGGCAGCCATGATCATCCAGAACACCAGCCGCGTTTCGGCGTTCAACGCCGCAGGCAAGAACTACGACGTGGCTGTGGTGCCAATCCCGGCGGGCGGCCAGCGCTGGAACGGCGCCGGCGGCGCGGCCTGGGTGATGAGCAGCGGCAGCGACAACAAGGACGCCGCATGGACCTTCCTACAATGGCTACAGAGCGACGGTGGCGGTGAATCGCTCTACACCGACCGCGGCGAGATCTTCCCGGCCTTGCAATCAGTGGCCGAATCGCCGGCGTTCATGACCGACCAGCCGCCGGCCAACAAGCAGGGCATCATCGACGAAGCTGCCGCCTCCGGCGTGGGCGGGTTCGGCTACTTCCCCGAGTGGGACGAGCTGAACAGCTCGGTGATCAGCCCGTACCTGGAGAGCATCTGGGCAGGCGAGGCAAACCCGGCCGAGGTACTGCCGGAGATGTGCCAGCAAGCCAACCAGTTCCTGGCCGATAACGGCTATCCCAAATAGCCTGTTGACCTGGTGAGAGGGAGAGCGAGAGAAAGGGCGAGACGGTAATCGAACGGTTAAAGTCTCGCCTCTCCCACTCGCCCTCTCTCGCTTCTCTGTTCCCCGATCATGACAAGCGAAACCGCGCCGGCGGAACTCGTTCGTTCCAAGGAGAAGCGCAACCTCTTCCGCTGGCGACCGGACCAGCAGTGGGAAGCGTACCTCTTCATCGCGCCCAGCCTGATCGGTTTCACCGTTTTTGTCTTCCTGGCCGTAGCCGCCTCGTTGGGCATCAGCGCCCTGAACTGGGGGCTTAGCGGGCCAAAGGGGTTCGTTGGACTGGAAAACTACATCCAGTTGTTGCGCGACCGCGTCTTCTGGAAGGCGTTCGGCAACACCGTCTTCTACATCGTTACCATTGTGCCGCTGCAACTGGCAATCGGGCTGGCTATCGCGGTGGCGCTGAACACGGCCATCCGGGCGCGCGACACGTTCCGCATGGTCTACTTTCTGCCGGTGGTGACGACCATCGTCGCCGGCGCGATTGTCTTCCGGCTGATCCTCAGCAAGACCGGCCCACTGGCCGGGCTGGTGAACGGTCTGGGCGACCTGCTCAACCTGCCGCTGGCCATGCCCGACATGCTGGGCAGCACCAAGTATTCCAAGTGGTCGGTGGTGATCCTGACGCTGTGGAAGAACGTCGGTTTCACCATGGTGGTCTATCTGGCGGCGCTGCAAGGGGTGCCGCAGGAGTTGTACGACGCAGCCCACGTGGATGGCGCCAGCGGCTGGCAGCGCTTCCGCAACGTCACCTGGCCGCTAATCAGCCCGACGACCTTCTTCCTGTTCATCCTTCAGACCATCGGCGCGTTCCAGCTTTTCACCGAACCTTTCGTGATGACCCGCGGCGGGCCGGCCCAGTCGTCGATGCCGGTGGTGCAGTACATCTACGACAACGCCTTCCGCTTCACACGCATGGGCAAGGCCTCGGCCATCGCCTGGTTCCTGTTCATCTTCATCTTCGGCTTCACGCTGGTGCAGAACATCATGCAGCGGCGCTGGGTGCATTATGAGACGGAGTAAATCGTGAAACGGGAAACGTGAAACGTGAAGCGTGAAACGGGAAACGTGAAGTAGCTTCAATCACGCATCACGTTTTCACGTTTCACGTCCTCACGTTTCACGTCCTCACGTTTCCCGATCCGACCAACAGCCATGGAAAGTACGTCCCACCACCGCTCCCCCACAGAGATGAGCCTGCCGACGCGCTATGCGTTGTATGCGGTGCTGATTCTGGGCAGCGTCATCATGCTGGCTCCGTTCTTTTTGATGTTGCTGGTGTCGTTGTTCCCCGGTGAAGCGTTGCTCACGCGCCAGTTCGCGCTGAACCAGATCACGCTGAACAACTACGCGGAGACGTTCAGTGTGGTGCCCTTCGGCCGCTATTTCGTCAACAGCACGGTCACGGCGGTGACGGTGACGGTGGTGCAGATCCTGATCTCGTCGCTGGCAGCGTTTGCCTTTGCCCGGCTGCGCTTCCGCGGCCGCGAGCCGATTTTCCTGCTCTACCTGGCGACGCTGATGATCCCGGCCCAGGTGACGCTGATCCCCAACTTCCTGATCATCACCCGGCTGCACATCTACGACACGCTGCTGGCGCTCATCATCCCCGGCCTGTTCAGTGCGTTGAGCACGTTCTTGTTACGCCAATACTTCCGCAGCATCCCCATGGACCTGGACGAGGCGGCGCGCATCGACGGCGCCTCCAGCCTGCGCATCTGGTGGCAGGTCATCCTGCCGCTGAGCTGGCCGGTGATGGCAGCGCTGGGCATCTTCACCTTCCAGGCCACCTGGAACGACTTTCTCTGGCCGCTGGTCGTCACCTCGTCCGACACCGTGCGCACCATCCCCATCGGCCTCTCCTACTTCGTCGGACAATACAGCACCGCCTGGAACCTGTTGATGGCCGGGTCGGTCATCGCCCTGCTGCCGGTGCTGGTGATCTACATGTTCGCCCAGAAGTCCTTCGTGCAGGGAATCACGCTCACAGGGTTGGGCGGACGCTGATCGGCAACGCCAATCTTTACTCAAGCGACAAGCTAACGTCATAGTTCTGTCACAATCGGCTCCTAAGATGGGGATGTAATCTAGTGTGTCGGCCCGTCCGGCGCATCTATAAACAGGAGCTTACGATGACTCGAAAAACCAAGACCATTGCGGTCTCTGCCATGGCAGGGACGTTGTTGCTGGTATTGTTGGCTGGCACTGCTGCCGCCCAGGGCGGCATACCTTGGCGCGGCTTCGGTGGGTGGGGTCATGGCATGATGGGTGGCGGAATGATGTATCCCGGCTGGAGTGGTAACTGCACGGGCGGCGCCTTTAGCCCGGCACAGTGTCCCGCCTGGGGTGATGCTGTACCCGGCGGTACGCGGCTAACCATGGGCGATGCCGAGGCCATCGCCGCGCAATATCTGGCCAACTACGGCAACGACGACCTGCAGGTCGCCGAGATCATGCAGTTCAGCCAAAACTTCTACGTCGAGGTTCATGAGGCAAGCACCGGCATCGGCGCGATGGAACTGCTGATTGATCCATATACCGGCGCGGTCCATCCCGAGCCGGGTCCGAACATGATGTGGAACACCAAGTACGGCCACATGAACGGAATGGGCATGATGGGCGGACGTTACCTCGGCTCGTCCGGCGCGATGCGCATCAGCGGCGACCAGGCCGTGAACCTTGCCCAAAAATGGCTCGACGCACACATGTCGGGTGTCATGGCGGGCGACGAAGCCGAGGCGTTCTACGGCTACTACACGATCCACACCATGACCGACGGCGCGATCAGCGGCATGCTCAGCGTCAACGGCTACACCGGGCAGGTCTGGTATCACAGTTGGCACGGCGACTTCATCGACATGACCGGCGGCGATGAGGCCGTGTAAGGCAGAAGAATACCAACGCTCCGCGTCGCGTAGATTGTAGTTTCGGAAACAGCGTCGCCCGCGCTGCTTACAGCGCGGGCGACGCTGTGTTGTGGCCGCCGCTTGCCACCGATCCGCTGCCCGGCTAGAATACCAGGAGCAAAGACACCATGAGCCAGACCAAGATACTGATCGTAGACGACGAACCGAATATCGTGCAGACTGTACGCGCGTACTTGGAGCGCGAGAGCTACGCGGTGCAGTCTGCCTCCGACGGGCTGTCTGCCTTGAAGGTTGCTTATACCTTCCAGCCAGACCTGATCGTGCTGGATATCATGCTGCCTGGCATTGACGGGCTCGAGATGCTGCGCCAGCTTCGCCAGACCTCGGACGTCTATGTATTGCTGTTGACTGCCAAGGCAGACGAAACGGACAAGATCGTCGGCCTGACTGTGGGCGCGGATGACTACCTCACCAAGCCGTTTAGCCCGCGCGAACTGGTGGCGCGCATCAAGGCGATTTTGCGGCGCGGGCGCGACAACGACACAGGTGAACGCACCTTGATCGTCGGTTCCCTGCGTATCGACCCTGAAACCCGGCAGGTTTGGAACGACTCGCGGCTCATCGACCTCACCACCATCGAGTTCGATATTCTGCACGCGCTGGCGCGCCATCCTGGCCGGGTTCTCAGCCGCGAGCAAATTATCGAGCAGGTGTGGGGATATGACTACTACGGCGACGAGCGGGTGGTGGATGTGCATATTGGACGGCTACGCAAGAAGTTAAACGACGAGGCTGGCGACCCCGAAATGATCGGGACTGTGCGCGGCGTCGGATACAGGCTGGAGGCCGGCAGGCCGTGAACGTACTGACGACCGTCCGTCATCGCCTGGGCTGGAAGCTGGCGCTGTCGTACCTCATCGTCATCGCCGTCGCAGTGCTGGTGATGGCGACGGCTGCCCAGTTCCATACCACTGAAGCTCTCAATCACCACATGGCGACCATGCAGGCGCTGGCCGGTGATGATCCTGCCATGCAGCAGGAATTGGAGCGGTCCTTTCACGCCGCCGTCAACGAGATCCTGCTTGTCGCAGCGGTTGCTGCGGTCCTGGCCGCGTTTACCGTCAGCCTGTTCACCGCCCGCCGCATCGTTGGGCCGATCCGCGAGATGCTGAGCGCCAGCCGGCATATCGCCGCCGGCCATTACCGCCAGCGGGTCGAGGTGCCCGGCGAGGACGAGCTTAGCGAGCTGGCAGCATCGTTCAACGTCATGGCCGCCGCCCTGGACAGCACGGAGCAGCGCCGGCTGACCCTGGTCGGCGATCTGGCCCACGAGCTGCGCACGCCACTGGCCAACATTCGTGCGACGATGGAGGGACTGACCGACGGCGTGCTGGCCCCGGAGGCCGATATGTTTCTTGAGGTCGAGCGGGAGACGGCGCGCTTGCAGCGGTTGGTGGGCGATCTGGAGGAGCTGTCGCGCGCCGAAGCCGGCGAGATCACCCTGAGCCGGCAGGACATAGACCTGCTGGTGCTGATCCGTTCGGTGGCGGAGCGGCTGCGCCCTCAGTTCCTCGACAAGGACGTGGCCCTGGCGCTGGATCTGCCGGCCCAGCTTGCGCCTGTCTACGTCGACCCGGCCCGCATCACCCAGGTGCTCATCAACCTGCTAGGCAACGCCCTGCAATACACGCCAGCCGGCGGGTCGGTGACGGTGCGCGCCTGGCATGACGGGCCGCGCGCGCTGGTGGCTGTGGCCGACACCGGCATCGGCCTGTCAGCCGGCGACCTGGCGCACGTCTTCGAGCGCTTCTACCGCGTCGACAAGTCGCGCTCGCGCCCTGGCGGTGGCAGTGGCATCGGCCTGACCGTCTCCCAGCATCTGGTGGAAGCCCACGGTGGCCGCCTGTGGGTAGCCAGCCCGGGCGCGGACTTAGGCAGCACGTTTAGCTTCTTCCTGCCTTTGGCAACCTGACTTGGATTGTTTACCTCGCAACATGACCATCAGCGTCAAACGAAGGTTATGGAAAAAGTTTCGCTAAAATGCGATGCAAGTTGCTGGAGTGACTGGTCGATCGGGAACTTGACTGACGACGTGTGACAAATATAATATGAATAGTTGCTCATATATTTTACCTATGACTGAAAAGATCACGATCTGCACCGATAACCACGACAGCGATACATTGGCGCTGGCTGCTCAGGACTACCTTCTGAATGGCGTTCTTGCAACGCGAGTAGCCAGTCTCTTCAAGGCGCTGTCGGATCCGACGCGCATCCGCGTCATCAGCCTGCTGGCGCACACGGAGATGTGCGTGGGTGATCTGTGTCTGGCACTGGGCATGAGCCAGCCAGCGATCTCGCATCAGTTGCGCATCCTTCGCAATCTTTCCATTGTCTCAGCGCGCAGGCAGGGCCAGCATATGTTCTATACATTAGCGGACCAACACATCCACGATCTTTATTGCCAGGGTTTGGCGCACG
This sequence comes from Caldilineae bacterium, assembly GCA_020634555.1. GTDB lineage: Bacteria > Chloroflexota > Anaerolineae > JAAEKA01 > JAAEKA01 > JACKBK01. The sequence goes on along the minus strand of JACKBK010000013.1, from coordinate 17,571 downwards.
TCGAGCACGATTAGCTCTCTTTTTTTGTCGGAGTATATCAATACTTACTTATATATTGTTGATATTTAGCCACAGGTGTAATCTCTCTTGGAAACAACTCAGATTGATCTCGATTTGCTGCTTCCAACCATGGATGCCGGTGACCGCTGCGCACAGATCCTGACTGATCAGTTGATGGCGACGCGGGGCGTCGAGAACGCGCACATCACTTATCAAAACGACGCGGCCCGTTTGTGCCTACATTTCGACCCTAACTTGGTGTCGTTGCGAAAGATTCAGCGTCTTGCCCGGCAGGCTGGCGCCAAGATCACCGCCCGTTATCGTCACGAAACGTTGCCTGTGGTGGGAATGAATGCTGCAGACGCCGCCACGAGCCTGGCGAACGTGCTCTCTGAATTAGAGGGTATGATACATGCACAGGTCAACTACCCCGCCGAGCTGGCCTTTGTTGCCTATGATAGCGAAGCGCTAGGAGCAGCCGACATTGCAAAAGCTGTCCACAGCATGGGTTACCGCGTCGGAGAGACGCCGGATGAGGAACGGGAGAAGCACTTAGGCCATGAACACGGGAGCGCTCCGTCATTTCTGCCCCATTGGCTGCAAGAGCGGTGGACCTATCTATTGGTTGGGTTGGCCGGTCTGTTTCTGCTGATAGGCTGGGTTGGAGAGACGTTCCTTGGCATGTCCTCTCAACTGGCCATATTTTTTTTCGTGCTGTCCTATTTGGCTGGTGGCTATGATATCGCTACCCACGCTGTGCCTGGCCTGCTCAAAGGGAAATTCGATACTGATGTGCTGATGTTGGCCGCGGCGATCGGTGCGGCTGTTCTGGGTGAATGGACGGAAGGAGCGTTTCTCCTGTTTTTGTTCGCATTAGGCCATACTGGTGAACACTATGCCCTGGGTCATGCACGCAACGCTGTACAGGCGCTCGGTGAATTGATGCCCAAGGTGGCGCAGGTTAAGCGCCAGGGTGAAATCAGAGCGTTGCCGGTGGATAAGGTGCGGATCGGCGATGTTGTCGTTGTCCGGCCCGGTGACCGCATTTCGGTGGATGGAACGGTGCTCAGTGGCGAGAGCGGCGTCGACCAGAGCCCAATCACGGGTGAGAGCAGGCCAGTGCTCAAGACTGAAGGCGATGAAGTGTTCGCAGGCAGTATCAACCAGGACGCGGCGATCGAAATTGAGGTCACACGACTGGCAAAAGACAACACACTGAGCCGGGTGATGGAGATGGTGGCGGAGGCGCAAAGCCAGCAAAGTCCAACACAACGCTACGCCGAGCGCTTCACGTCCCGTCTTGTTCCCGCCATTCTCATTCTTGATCTGGTGGTGATCATCGCGCCGCCTCTGTTGGGCATAATGCCGTTGAGCGAAAGCTTCTACAGGGGGATGCTGCTCTTGGTAGCAGCATCCCCCTGTGCGCTCGCGCTAGGCACGCCTGCCGCCGTCCTGACCGGGATTGGCCACGCGGCGCGCAACGGCGTGCTTATCAAGGGCGGCGTGCATTTGGAGAATCTGGGCGCGACCCGGGCCATGGCTTTTGATAAGACAGGAACTCTGACTGAAGGCAGGTTCGAGATCACCGATGTGATTGCGCTGAATGGCGTCAGCGAAACTGCCCTGCTACAGACGGCAGCGGCCGTCGAACTACAATCTAACCACCCGCTGGCCCAGGCCGTAGTGCGGCATGCCCAAGCGTTGAATCTATCCCTTCCCGGCGCTAACGGCCTGGAAAACGTCAGCGGGCGCGGGGTGCGCAGCCAGGTGGACGGAGAGCCGGTTTTAATTGGCTCGCGCAAGCTGTTCGAGGCGGAGGGAGGGACGCCGCCGGACGCAGTGGTGCGCATCGTGGACGACTTGGAACGCAAAGCCAGGACGACGATGATCGTTTGGCGTGCCGGCCAATACATAGGTGTGTTGGGTTTGGCTGATACTGCGCGTCCGGGCGTCAGGGAGATCCTGCAAGGCCTGTTCTCCCTGGGCGTCAAGCACTTGATCATGCTCACCGGTGACCACGAGGAGGTGGCCCAGCGTATTGCGAGGGAAGTCGGCATCACCGATACGCGCGCCGAGTTGATGCCTGAGCAGAAGTTGGCTGCAATCGTCGCATTGCAGAGCGAATTCGGAAAAGTGGCAATGATCGGTGATGGCGTGAACGATGCGCCGGCTTTGGCGGCTGCAACGGTCGGCATTGCCATGGGCGGAGCCGGAACTGCGGTTGCTTTGGAGACGGCTGATGTCGCGCTAATGGCTGATGATTTGGGCAAACTACCCTTTGCGGTCGGCTTGAGCCAGGCAAGCCGTCGCATCATCCTGCAAAACCTCGTCATCGCACTGGGGATCATCGTCTTGCTCGTGCTGACGTCTGTACTGGGCATGGTGCAGCTCACCGGAGCGGTGTTCTTGCACGAGGGCAGCACTATCCTGGTGGTGCTGAATGCGCTGCGCCTGTTGCGCTACCGCATCGCCTGATCCGCCCTTGCACCTATCACGTTCCCACACACGGACTGACGCTCGAGAAGTAGCCACGTGAAACGCATCATGGCAGCCAGAAGCCGGCGGCGATGGGAGGTCGATGTAGTACGCGGACTGGCGATCATCATGGTTGTGATCTACCATCTTGCCTGGGACCTGAACGCTCTGGCCGGGTGGGAGATCGATATGCGCTCAGGATTCTGGCATTACTTCCAGCGGGTGACAGCCAGCACATTCATTCTGCTGGTCGGCATTTCTCTGGCGCTCAGCTTTCACCGAGGGAGCGATCCAGCTCAAAAGACCTTTGGCTTTCACCTGCGGCGGGGTCTGAAGCTATTCGCCTGGGGTATAATGATCACGGGCGTTACGCGGCTATTCTTGCGCCAAGGCTATGTGCAATTCGGAATCTTGCATTTCATCGGGTTTGCGATCGTGATCGCCTACCCCTTCCTTTGCTTGCGCTTCATTAACTTGGGTCTGGGACTCCTGCTGATACTCCTCGGACAATATACGAACGGAATGACTGTGTCATCCGGTGGGTTGGTATGGCTGGGTTTCAGGCCCGAGAACTATTATGCCGTCGATTACTTCCCACTCATACCGTGGTTTGGTCTCGTGCTGATCGGCATCTTTCTCGGCAACTGGCTCTATGCCAAGGAGACCATGTACCAATTGCCCGATCTATCGCAGCTTCCTCCTGTCAGGTTTATGAGCCACTTGGGTAGGCACACGCTGTTCATCTATCTGATACACCAACCTATTCTGATCTCGTCGTTGGTGTTGATCGGCGTCATCGACCTCGGATCCTGGTTGTAAAAGCCCTGGGATTCCTTCACACAATCGTCATATTGCCGTCAATGCGCCGTTACGTTGGCGCGCTATAGTGGGGACATTGTAGCGGCGCGCTGATCGCGCCGTTTCGGTAGCTGTGTACTGTCGAAGGAGGTGGCTGCCATGATGGGATTTGGATTTGGCGGCATTGGCATGGTGCTGGTGATCCTGTTCTGGGTCATGCTGATCGCGGCAGCAATCTGGTTTGTCGCTCGACTCTTTCCGCAGATCGCCGGACAGTCGTCACAGCGAAGCGACGCACCCAAAGAACCTGCGCCGCCATCGCCCGATGATATCCTCAAGGCGCGCTATGCCCGCGGTGAGATCACCCGCGAGCAATTCGAAGAGATGCGCCGCACGCTTGCATCCTGACGTTAGTCAGTTTCAGCACGCCTACGGCAACGAGAGAGGATCGCTATGAGCAAATCAAAAAAGCGCCGATCTGGCGCATCAAAACCGGCGCAGCGAACGGCCGCTGCGTCCGCTGCGCGCCAACGGCCGTGGCTGAAGTGGGCCGGGCTGGCCGGGCTGGCAGTCGTGGTCGTCCTGGCAGTTCTGGCCTTGCTTGCCTGGCAAGCCGGCCGCAGCGCGGGAAGCGCCTCGGCCGGCGGCACGCCCAACCTGGAGGTCGATCAGACGCGCATCGACTTCGGGGACGTGCCGATGAACAAGATGGTCAAGGCCAGCTTCAAGCTGAGCAACACCGGCGACGGCCCGCTGGAGGTCGTGGTTCCCAACGTTCCTGAAGTCGTGGAGGGCTGCTGACCGCCCCGCATCGTCGTCGGTTCGACGACACTCAAACCGGGCCAGGACACCAACTTGTCGATGGAGTTCACCATGCACGCCGGCATGGAAGGTCCGCACGACTTCCGGGTGATGCTGGCCTCCAACGACCCCGACGAGCCGCAAAAGGAGTTGCGCGTATTGTCCAACTGGGTGCCATGAGTTTGGTCAACCGTATCTGTCTGGTTGCGGCTTTGCTGATGGCGGGCCTGCTGGTTGCTTGCGCCGGCAACAGCGTTCAGCCGGCAGCATCGATTCCGCGTCCCAGCGCCCCGCCGCTGCCAACCCTGGACGCGCAGCAGGTGTTGTTGGGCGCCCGCGTCTATCGCGACAACTGCGCAGCGTGTCACGGCGCTGACGGCGAGGGCCAGCCGGACTGGAAAGTTCCGGGGCCGGACGGCGTCTACCCCGCGCCGCCCCATGATGCCAGCGGCCACACCTGGCACCACGGCGACGGTCTGCTCTACCAGATCATCAACGAGGGCGGCGCCAGTTTGAATGTGCCAGACTTCAAGAGCAACATGCCCGCCTTTGGAAGCACCCTCAACGACAGCGACATACAGGCTGTGATAGAGTATTTGAAGAGTACATGGCCTGAACAAGAGAGACAGACGCAGTGGTTGGCCAGCCAGAATGACCGGCTTCCCGCGCCCGGACAGTAACGGCCGCAGATAGAAGGAGATGACGCAATGGACCACGAGCATCACCAAGCTCATTCCATGAACTCAGAGGCCGGGGGTGACGAGCACGCCGGTCACGCGATGGACAGCGGCTCTACTACAGAACACAGCAGTCACGGCGAACACGGGGGCCACGGCATGCACAAGGCCGACCACACCGGCCACGAGATCATGTTCCGCAACCGGTTCTGGATCAGCCTGGCGCTCAGTGTGCCGGTGCTGCTCTACAGCCCGATGCTCCAGCAGTGGTTCAACTTCAGCATGCCGGAGTTTCCCGGCAGCAGCTGGATTGCGCCGATCTTTGCCGCACTGGTGTTCGTCATCGGCGGCGTCCCCTTCCTGCGCATGGCCGTGCCCGAGTTGCGCAACCGCCAGCCGGGCATGATGACGCTGATCTCGCTGGCCATCGCGGTTTCGTTCTTCTACAGCCTGGCGGCCCTGGTCTTCGCTCCGGGCAGCGGCTTCTTCTGGGAACTGGTGACGCTGATCGACATCATGCTGCTGGGACACTGGCTGGAGATGCGCAGTGTGCGACAAGCGTCGGGCGCGCTCAACGAACTGGCGAAGCTGATGCCCGACACCGCCGAACGCATCGGGGAAGACGGCAATGTCGAAGCGGTGTCAACCGGCGACCTGCGGGCCGGCGACTTGGTGCTGGTGCGGCCCGGCGCCAGCGTCCCGGCCGACGGCGAGATCGCTGAAGGCGACTCGAACGTCAACGAGGCGATGATCACCGGCGAGTCTCGGCCGGTCAGCAAGGGGCCGGGCGACCACGCTATCGCCGGCTCCATCAACGGCAGCGGCAGCCTGCGGGTGCGCATCACCGCCACCGGCGACCAGACTGCGCTGGCCGGCATCATGCACCTGGTGGAACAGGCCCAGCAGAGCAAGTCACGCACCCAGATCCTGGCCGACAAGGCGGCCGGCTGGCTGTTCTACGTCGCTTTGGGCGCTGCCGTGGTGACCGCGATCGCCTGGGTCGCTGCCACCGGCTTCAGCGTCGAGGCAGCCGGAGCGGGTGGCGACGGTGTGCTGGTCATCGCCTGCCCGCACGCTGGGGTTGGCCATCCCGCTGGTAGTGGCCATCTCCACGAGCCTGGCGGCGAGCAACGGTATCCTGGTGCGCGACCGGCTGGCGCTGGAGCAAGCGCGCGAGATCGACACGGTGATCTTCGACAAGACCTGGCACGCTGACCAAGGGCGATTTCGGCGTGGTGGGCATGGCAGCGGCCGATGGCGTGGATGAGAACGAAGCGCTGGCGCTAACCGCCGCTATGAAGGGCGACTCGGAACCATCATCGCCTGCGCGCGCGCGGCTCCCGAAAGGGCTGAACCTGCGGCCATCGACGACTTCGAAGCCATCAAGGGAAGCGGCGTGCGCGCTGCGGCTTCAGGGCGCACAGTCTACGTCGGCGGGCCGCGGCTGCTGGAGATGCTGGAGTTAACACCTGACCAGTCGTTGACCAGCTTCGCCGACCAGGCCGGCTCCAAAGGACAGAGCGTGGTCTATCTGGTGGACAACGACACCGTGAGCGCCGCATTTGCCCTGGCGGACGTCGTGCGCGATGAGAGCAAACAGGCCGTGGATCGTTTGCACGAGTTGGGCGTCCGGGTCGTGATGCTGACCGGCGACAGCAAGGCTGTGGCGGCGGCTGTGGCAGAGGAACTGAATATCGACGACTACATCGCCGAAGTGTTGCCCGAGAACAAGGACGAGAAGGTAGCGGCTTTGCAGGCCGAAGGGCGCAAGGTTGCCATGGTGGGCGACGGTGTCAACGACGCACCGGCGCTGACGCGCGCCGATGTCGGTATTGCCATTGGCAGCGGCACCGACGTAGCCATCGAGTCGGCCGGCATCATCCTGGTCAAGAGCAACCCGCTGGACGTGGTCAAGATCTTCGATCTGAGCCGGGCCAGCTACGGCAAGATGCGGCAGAACCTGCTCTGGGCGACCGGCTACAACGTGATCGCGATCCCGCTGGCGGCCGGCGTGCTCTACCCGTTCTTCGGCATCCTGCTGTCGCCGGCCGCGGGTGCAATCCTCATGTCGCTGAGCACCATCATCGTTGCCATCAACGCGCAAACGCTGCGGCGCGCCAGACTCGGCGCATCCGCAGCGTAAGTAGCCCTGGAAATCAATTTACACCAAGGTACGTTCTGTTAACGGATCACTGATCGCAACAACCAGATCACCTTCCGAATCAGGTCGATCCCGACCGCGATAGCCATCACCACCAGAATCCAGGGGAGCAGCCAGTTGAATATCGGCGTGATGTCGTTCAGAACCTCCGTCCAGCCGAGATCCCGCAAACAAAGTGAGGTGGACTGCGTTGCTGACGCCCGAAGATCTCGAGGTAGGATGTTTGGTGAAACGATAACCACGATGTCAGAATGCGGGTGGCCAGCGTCCAGCGGCCCAACGAAAGATGAGCGATGTTCGGGCTCAGCGCCGGATCCACCATAAGTTGATCCAGGGTTTCAGCTTCGAAACCGCAACGTTGAGAATGGGGACGAAGCTGATCGTGCTGTCTGCCAGCGCCAAATCCCGATGCGGTCGGGATACGGGTTGAAGATCAACATCAACACGATGGCGCAGATGTTGAAGACTGCTGCCTTGGGAAAGCGGCCAATATTGTCGCGTTTTCTGGTGGTTTTGGTCTGATCTACTATTGTGGACATATTTGATGCTCCTGCCGGCTTTAGCGGTTGACGGCGTTCGCTGCCCCGAGCGGTCGCTCGATTTGGTAGAAACATCTCCAGTATAACAAACCTTTCGATCCCGCATCGTACAACTGGATCATCTTTCACTGTCCGATCGGACAGATTGTGCTGGAACAAGGGCATTTCCCTCAAAGAGCGGCGAAAGAAACCTGCACGTTGTTTCGTCCACCTGGCCTAGCCTCGGATTGCCCAGTTGGGCGATGTCGCCGCGCATCAGCTATACTGGTTAGCAGACTGACTCTATTCGCGTACCAACGATCCAGGAGGCGCAATGTCAACCGCACAATGGCTTTCACGTCAACCGGAGGAATCTTCCCGCGAAGTTTCTCGCGCCCGGATGACCAGATGGCTGGTCGCGCTGGTTTTGCTTGCAGGCGCTTGCATCGCCTACCTTCCCTATGGCCTGGCCAAGGTGACACCGACCACCGTGCGACTTCCGCTCTGGATAGCCATCGCTGCGGGATTCGGTATAGCCGCTCTGGCAGTGCGATCCAGAGATCGTTTCAAGAGCGCCTGGCCGCCGCTGTTTGCTTTCTTCGTCGCTTCAGCCTCACAGTTGATCGACTGGCAGCTCAGCCACTGGCTGCCGAGACTGCTGAAAGTTCCGTTGGAGTCGCCGGCCGGGTTGGCGCTGGACAAGCTGGAGAGTTCACTGCTCCTGGTGGGGGTGATTCTGCTGCTCGTTTTGCTAGCGGGCGACAGCATGGGATCGGTGTATCTGAAACGGGGCAAGGTGCGCGGGTGGCTGCCGATTGGCATGGCTGCGTTCCTGATCTTCGGACTGATCCCGCTGACGACCGCGCAAGCCCTGTTCGGCGGCGGCCCGATTGCGCTGAGCGCGATCCTACGTGTCTGGCCGTGGGTTCTGATCTTCGTGCTGGCGAATGGTTTTGCTGAAGAGTTGCTCTTTCGCGGCCTGTTGCTGCCGCGCTTGCAGCCATCGGTCGGCATAGGACCGGACATCCTGGTCGTGACTACCGTCTTTACACTGTGGCATCTCGGAGCAAACTATGCCGCGAGCCTGCCGATCTTCCTGGCCATTGTGTTCTGTCTTGGTCTGGCATGGGCGGTACTCACCGTCAAGACGGACTCGCTGTGGGGCGCGGTGCTCTTCCACGCCGGAACCGACATTCCCATAGCGATTGCTCTGCTGGTGACGCTTTGAGGGAGGCGCGCAGTGTTTGTTATTCGTTCATATGCTGAGGAAGACGCTCGCGACATCGGCATTCTGATTGCCGATACCTTCCGAGCATTCAATCTTGACTATGTGCCGCCGGATGAGCAGGAACTGCTGCTGGGGCCGTTTCGCCATGCGCGTTCACTCGAAGACGCGCATAGCCAGGCGATCAAAGACGTCATTCACGCGCCCGTGGTGCTGGTAGCCGAGTTCGATAAACGGATCGTTGGTGTGCTCAGAGGAAGCCCTGGCCGGCTGCACAGTCTTTTTGTCGACAGCGACTACCACGGACACGGCATCGGGCGTGATCTGGTGGAACGTTTCGAGCTGGCGTGTCGGCAGCAGGATGTCAAGAAGATCACCCTGGCATCCTCGCTGTACGCAGTGCCGTTCTACCAGCGTTTGGGCTACAAGAAATCGACTGGTGTTCGTTGCGGTCGTTGCTTCGACGGTGTAGGCTTTCCAACCCAGCCAATGCAAAAGAGCCTGCTGCCATCCAGTGAGCTATGACCTGTCGCCTGTGACGCAGTCTGCCGCCCAGGAGATCGCTTGCATTGCAACTTCAGGCATTAAGGAGAAATTGAAGTGAGGATTATTCTGATTGCATTTGTTCTGTTGAGCATGGTGCTGCTGGCCGGAGCATGTAGCGTCACAGAGCAGGAAGCCGCGCCGACACTCGCGCCGCCGGTGGCCACGGCGATGTCGACGGCCGAGTCTTTGCCGACAGCAACTATTGCAGCCGAGCCAACGCCAATGGATGTGCCTGAGCCGGTTGCTGAGGAAGTGTCTGTCGAAGCTGAGAGCATCACCCCCGAAGCGCTGGCGGAGCTATCGCAGATCGTGGAGGGATTCGTCGCTGATGGCAAAATCGTTGGCGCGGAGTTGGCGGTCATCCAGGACCAACAGGTTCTCCTGCACGAGGTTTACGGATGGAACGATCAGGACCACGCTATCCCCCTGGAGACCGATGCGCTCTTCAACATCCGCTCCATGACCAAGCCCATTATCGGCACGGCTGCCCTGATGCTGGTGGACGAGGGCCAGCTGGCGTTGGACGACCGGGTAGCCGACTACCTGCCGGCTTTCGACAACGACGCATCGCGTGACATCACCGTCGAGCATCTGCTGACTCACCGCAGTGGCCTGCCGCTGTCGATCCTCACCAACTTCGACGACTTTCCGACCCTGCGTTCCATAGCAGACGCGGCGGGCGAGCAAGGACCGGATTTCCCGCCGGGCAGCGACTTCCAGTACAGCGACACCGGCATGGAAGTGCTGGGCGCCCTGGTTGAAGTTGTGGCAGGCAAGCCGTTGGACCAGTTCCTACAGGAGCGCATCCTCAACCCGTTGCAGATGAACGACACGCTGACGCTGGTCGATTCGCAGGATCCGCGCGCCGGCCGCATCGCTTCGGCTTTCCTGGGCAACGCTGGAAGTTGGAGCCTCTTCTGGCAGGCCGGCGACGAGCCGATCTATCCGTTCACCATGGGGTCCTGCCTGTACAGCACGACTATGGACTCGCCCGCTTTCTGGCATTCTGGATGGACGGCGGTCAGGTCGGTGGCCAGCAGTTGCTGTCGCAGGAGGCAGTCGCCCGTGCGTTGACGCCTGTGTCCGACGCCGGCATGCCGGGCGGGTTCGGCCTGCGGCTGGACTACGGCCAGACGTGGATCATTATTTAGCCCCAGAACGCCGGAGGGCGATGGCGAGATGGCGTTGTTTGGACACAGCGGCTCGGACGGCACCTGGGCGTGGGCGTGGCCGGACCGCGACCTGATGGTTCTCTACTTCACTCAGTCCCGGGGACAGGCCACAGGCATCGGTCTTGAGGGCGACCTGTATCGCCTACTGATCGACCCGAACGCCGAAGCTGTGGCGGTAGAGACGCCTGACGACCTCAAGCCTTATCTGGGGAGCTATGTTGCCACGACCGGACCGCTGATGTATCGGCCCTTCGAGATATTGGTCCAAAACGGCAAGCTGGCGGTCAACGTCCCCGAACAGATCGTGATCGAGCTACTCGAACCTGACGATGAGGGCCTGTGGCGCCTGGCACTGGAGCCGTCCATCGCCATCTCCTTCGTTCAGAACGAGGCTGGTGACGTGGTTGCGCTGAACTGGTACCAGGGTGGGCAGGTATTCGAGATCCCCCGGGGCGAGATGCCCGAAGAGCCACCGCTGGATCTGGCCACCGTTAAGAAATACCTGGGGCTGTATGACCGGCCGGAAGACCCAGACGCCGGCCCTGTGGAGGTTCTGATTCACAACGGCCACCTGGCCGTCCAGGTACCTGAAGCCATGGTCGTTCTGGATCTGTTCCCGCCCGATGCCGACGGTCGCTGGATCATGCGGCTAAACCCGTCTGTGTCCGTCAGCTTCCAGGAGGACGAAGCAGGCAACGTCGTTTCTTTCACGTCGCACGCACCTGGCGAGGACGTCGTGCGACCGCGAGTGCAAGAGCAGTGAGGTGACACCATGAAATATCGAGTCCATCGCTTTAACCTGAAGATGACCGGGGACCAGAGCACGCTGGAGCAGTTTCTGAACGGTCTGGAAGGCGAGGTTATCGCCATCGTGCCCAATGTGACGATCAAGGTCATGTGGGTTCCGCAGGTCGACTTCTTGCTGATCGTCGAAAAGCTGGGCTGACATTCGCACAAAGGCCAGTTGCTGCGGCGCACAGGACAAGTCCGCAGCAACTGGCAGCGCGCTATGCTGAGACGGGATTAGAGTTACTCGTTGCTGTAGCTGGTCACTGACTGAGCCAAGTAAACCATGATATTGCCGGCCGTTTTCGCTGTTGTCGTTGGGTTGGGCATGATCGTCCAATGGACGTTGTCATGGCGCGCGGTCCAAATACCGGAGTTGCAGACGGAGCCTGTCCGAATTCGTTTCCACATCGCCGGCGAGATGGCGACTGCTCTGGCGTTGATCGCCGGCGGCGCTGGCCTGTTGTTGCACGCCGCCTGGAGCGTTCCTCTCTACCTGGTGGCTATGGGTATGTTGTTCTACACGGCCATCGTCAGCCCTGGCTATTTTGCGCAGCAGGGCCAGTGGGTATGGGTGCCAGTTTTCGCGCTGTTGATTACGATCGGAGTAGTCTGCATATTTCAGGTGCTATGACCGCGTCATATCAATGAGGATTCTGATGAACAAAAAGATAGATATCCTTCTTTCCACAATCATTGTGTTTGGGCTGGCAATGCTTGCCGGGTGTTCAGCGCTGCCTGGTCAGGATGAAGCAGGTTTAGCTGGTTCCACACTTGGCGTGTCGATGAAGGCAGATCGATTCTGGCCGACCGAAGGATGGCAGGTGTCTACGCCCGAAGCACAGGGAATGGACGGCGCACTTCTCGACCAGATGATGAAGTTTGTCGATGAGAATCAGATTGCGGTCGACTCGGTGCTGGTAGTGCGCAACGGAACGCTCGTCTTCGAGACGTACCGCAACGGCTATGGCGCCGACTCGCGCCATCATCTGCAGTCGGCCACCAAGAGCGTTACATCGGCCCTAGTGGGAATCGCACTGCGGGAGGGACTGATAGCAAGCGTCGACCAAACGATGGTTGATTTCTTTCACGACCGCAACATTGAAAACCTCGACTCGCGCAAACAAGCGATCACTCTCGAGAACTTGCTGACCATGTCAGACGGCATGGACTGGCACGAACTGGACTACCCATACAACGATCCCAGAAACACACTGGGGCAGATGTGGACCAGCCGGGATGCACTGCAGCACATCCTGGACCAGCCAATGGCGCGCGAGCCAGGCGAGCAGTGGGCTTACAACTCGGGAACGTCGATGCTGCTGGGTGGCATTGTGGAGAAGGTGTCTGGCCAGGATCTCCTGGTGTTTGCGCGTGAGCAGTTGTTTGATCCCATTGGCATCGGTACCGTCGATTGGGACAAGACCGTCAGCGGTTACTACCACAGCGATGGTGGCCTCTACATGACGCCGCGTGATATGGCTCGCTTTGGCTACCTCATGTTGAACCAAGGAACCTGGGAGGGGCGTGAGATCCTGACGCCGGAATGGGTCGATGCTTCGACGCGCACATACTACGACACCGGAAATGGTACCGGCTATGGCTACCAGTGGTGGACCTTCCCGGACATGCAGGCATATTCGGCGCACGGCCACTACGAGCAATGGATTGTCGTCGTACCTGAGGCTGACTTGGTGGTAGTTTTCACCGGCAATATCCCGGATGAGGCAGTCCATCCCATCAACACCATGCTCCTTCGGTACATCCTTCCATCTGTCCAGGACTTGCCTGACAGCCTGCTGACGCGCCAGTATGCCGGCCATGGCCTGACGCTGGATTATCCGGCCGAGTACATCCAGTTGGAGACACCTCTGCCTGGCAACGATGCGGTCACAGACGTTGGTGGCATGGTGCAGCTATACCTGCAATGGTATCCATCCGAGGTGGCCCAGATTACCTGGGAGCAGGCCACATCAGGGATCACAGCCGAGGAGTGGCTGGCACAGTTGTTTGAGCGAATGCCCGCCGAGGGTCTGGTGATGGGCGAAGCGTTGCCTGAGAGAATTCTGGTAGGCGGGGATGAGGCGTCGGTATATCCGTTCTCTGCCGAGCTTCCCGGCGAGTCCTATTCGGGTCTGGCTGCGCTGTGGCGGAACGATGCACAAGAGCGCTTCTATCTTGTTGTCTACCTGGAAGGCGGCACGCACCCTGCTACGGATTTCACTGGAAAGTTGCGCGGGTTTCTGGAGACACTGAGCTTCTCGTAGATCTACTGCGAAGCCCGGCCCAGACTTCGGAAGTGGGGGGGGGGAGACCGACGGCCACTTCCGAAGTCATGCGGGTATTTTAGGATGCACCGGCGTTTCGCGAGCGATAGCCAGTCAGCAGGAAGAGCAGTCCAGGAACGATGACGAATACGGCGACGATGACCATAGCCCCGGTCAAGCGGCCGGCGCTTTGCACCAGCGCAATATAGGCAATGAACAAGGGAAAGCTCAGCACCATCAGTGCGCCGCCGGCGATCTCCCGCCACCAGGCCAGCAGCCAGCCGGCAATATAGAGTCCGGGGAACAGCAGTGCGAGCGCCACCTGGTGGATCGTCACCGTGCTGCTCAGCTCGCCGGCCACCGGATCGGGTGCCAGGTTCATCACCACCACCAACGAGATGACACCCACGGCCCACAGTCGTGCAACCCAGCGCACGATCTGGAGTCCGCGGGTGTTCGTCTTCTCTGTAACACCGAGTTTTTCTTGACTTGTCATGGCAACCCCATTATCAGGATGGCTGCCAGCAGCAACATGCCAGCAACCAGTGCTCCAATGCCGATGAACACCAGCCGTACACGGGTGCGTCGCTCATCTTCTGTCAGTGGGCGGATCTCATCCTTGTGCTGTTCCTCCAGTCCGGCGCCGATAGCGACTCCCAGCGCCACGCCGATTCCCGGCCCGAAGGCGAAGGACATTCCGACCTCGCCCATGGCTACGCCGATTGCCAGACCAATAGCAATCCCCAGCGCCAGGCCGATACCCATGCCGACACCCATCCAGTAGCCTTCGGGATAACGGACCTGTCCTTCCTCCAGTTCCAGCGACTGGTTGGTCTGTGAACGGCGCACGGTGCGCACCATCACAACCGCTACTGCGATTCCAACGACCACCAGCACTGCCAGCACGGCAAATGCAATGATCGGATACACTTCTTCCATATCAAACCTCCATTCAGCGCCCTGGCACGCGTCTGCCAGGACGCTACTCTCGTCGGGAGATCGCTACCATCACGATCCCCAGAATTGCCATAGCCACCGCGCCGGCGACCGTTATACCGCCGTTGTCTAGCAGGAACATCAGCGCGGCAACCGCAACCAGAATCAACCCTGCAATCAAGCGGGACGATTGCAATCGTCTCTGGTGTGAGTCTGGCCCGTTCATCAGGTGCTCACCAGCGCTCCCGTCGGTGCCGGCTGAGAAGCCGCCGTTGCCGATCCGTTGAAGTACCGGTCGGCCGAGCTCTGGAACAGCACGTAGAAGCTGTACAGAGAGACCGCTGTACCGACGGGGAAGTTCAGCAGATCGAACACCGCCACGATAATAGCCAGGATGCGCGCCCAGTTCTTGCGCTTCAGCAAGCCTACGCCGGCGATAAAGCCCGGCACCGCCATCACGACCATCAACCCGGCGGTGAAAGCCCCGGTGATGGCCAGCACCCAGAAGGCCACCGATTCTCCGGACTCCGCGGATGCAAACAATCCCAGCCCGAAGAGCAGTATCAGAATGCCTGCTCCTACCACGGCCAGCACTGCCGCGCCCAGGATCCGCAGCCAGCCCACGATTCGTACGTGGACATCCAGTTGTTGTTCGTTCAACGAATTCACCGTTGTATCTCCTTTCAAAATGCTGTTGCCAGATGAAGAACCTCTACGGCTCACATCTCTTCCGTAATACAATCACAGACGGCATGCGTCGTGCCAAGAAACTCCTTCACTGTCTTTCTGAATGGGTCAGACACGCGATCCGCACGAGGCCGAACCACAAATGAAGAATCTCTCCGTGGTTGTTTCCAGGCAGACGGGAATCTACTCTTCGCGGGCACTAGACTCCCGCCCTGCTCGCGCCCAGGAGCGAAGCGTATGGTCCGCGGGAGTGACGCCGCAGTGAAGGCTGAGCAGTTACAACTTTCCTCAGATTCCGTGCCGCAGTCCGGACGTCCGGGCCATGGCGGACAGGTCGGTCGCCTCAAGCCGGCGTCCCATCGCGACCAGCCAATGGCCAAAGATGCACATCACCCGGCAAACCTGCCTGTTTGTCCAGCCGCGCCGGTCGATCCCGGCCTCGCGGCAGATACGGTCCAGTTCGGCCCGTCGCATACAATCGGCCATGCGCCGGGTTCGCAACTGATCTTCCATGTACTCGTTCACACCGTACATCAATGGCCTCCTTTGCAGAATTAGCTCACTGCTGTTGCATCGTCCGGCTCGTTCAACAACCGGCCTCAAATTTCTGCCGTCTCCCGCAGGCTGATCAGCGCCTGGCAGGTATGAATTGCATCCAAAAGCCGATCCGGCGGCTGTGACTTACTGACGAACCCGTCGGCGCCGGCTGCTGTGGCCGCGGCACGGGCATCGGGTGTCCCGCTCAACACAACGATCTGGGAACCGGGACAGAGTCGATGGAGGGCAGGCAATGCCGCCGACATAGCCAGGCCCGGCAACTTCCAGTCCACCAGAATCAGGTCTGGGCGATAATCACCGGCTTTTTCCAGCATATCAGCTACGCTGGTTGCCTCGGCCACGACTTCAACGTCTGTTTGCACAGCCAGAAGGGCCCGCAACGCGTACCGCACCCGATCCTGATCGTCGGCGAGCATAATGCGCATAGATTACTCCATAAGGTCACACGGATTTGGCTCCTGTTTTTAGTATATGCGATGCCTCTTGCCAGCGTATCGGTCACGCGGACGATTTTTCAATTAGCCAGGTGGCTAAAACGTGTTAGAAACTGTTTGAAAAGCCACTCGATCAGACTTCGAAAGTCACCAGAGGGGGGCGTTCCAGCCGTTGCAGACCGGTCGTCGCGAGTAATCTGCGACTTCCGAAATCTTTTCAACCAGCTTGTTGGCTATGTCCCTGTTGTCGGCGGGCCAGCGGTTCAACGGCACGGGCGAGCGCCAATATGCGCACATGTTGCATACAATGCAGCATTTGCAACAAGATGCATCATATACAACAAAATATGATTTAGATCATACCACAATTAAGAGGGTACTGTTATCCTTGGAACAAGGTTGTGAAATGTTTTTCACAGGAATACTGAGATGATCTCCGAACTGCTGACCACCAAGGAACTTCAGGACGTGTTGCATGTCGACCGTACGACCATCTACCGCATGGCCGAAAGCGGCCGCATCCCCGCAGTAAAAGTTGGCAACCAGTGGCGCTTTCCGCGCGCGCAGATCGAGATCTGGCTGCAGCGCAACAATGCTGCGCCGACGCGCAACCTGGGTAGTTCGGCCAACGGCTCCGTCCCAACCGCCGATCTGCTGCCACTGGAATGTGTCCAGTTGATCCAGGACGGCTTTGCCGAGGCGTTGAGCGTCATGATTCTGGTTACCGACCTGCAAGGCAATCTGATCACGCGACCCAGCAATCCGTGTGGCCTCTATTCGGCGGCAGAGACCTCCCCTGTCGCCCGGCAGCGCTGTCTGAGTCTATGGATGGATCTGGCTAACCAGCCATCGCTGGCGCCGAAATTCCAGGAAAGCCACCTGGGCCTGATGTGCGCCAGAGGATTGATCCGGGTCGGCAGTGAGATCAGGGCGATGTTGGTAATGGGCGGCATCGCGCCGGAGGCTTGGCCACCCGATGAGGAGCATCTTGCCCGGATGTCGGAACATCTCGAACTGGATATCGACCTGCTCCGTGCCCATTTAGACGAGGTGCATCGCCTCGATCCGCAGGAGCAGGACAAGGTACTCCCCTTTGTTCAGCGAATCGCTGATATCCTTTCGCACATTGCTGGCGAGCGCAATCAGCTCTTCAGCCGGCTTCAGCGGATTGCTGAGATCACCCAACTATAGAAACTGGCTGACAATAACTGGCCAATCAACACCAACGAGGCGCAACCTATGAAACGTATCGTTATTCTGGGCGCCGGCACTGCCGGCACCATCACAGCCAACAAGCTGGCGCAGGAGCTGGACCTCAGCGAGTGGAAGATCACCATTGTTGATCAATCAGAGCTCCACTATTACCAGCCGGGCTTTCTGTTCATTCCTTTCGGCATCTACAGCCGCAATGATGTGGTGCGTTCCCGCCGGGACTATCTGCCGCGCGATGTAGAGCTCATCATCTCCGAGATCGAGCTGATCGAAGCCGACAAGAACCAGGTCAAGATCAAACGAGACGGCCGCGTGCTG
>JACKBK010000012.1 GCA_020634555.1 Caldilineae bacterium | reverse complement strand
GTCAGCCCGTCAATCCGGGCAACTTTGCTCGGCAGCAATCGGGGAAGGGACCATACTGTTTCCGATCTGCTTGACTTAGTTCGCTACTACGTCTACAATCTGGACCGGTAGCAGTTTTGTCGCTCTTTAGTGTAAGGGCGTTTTGGCTTGGATCACGTTTCACACCCCGCGATGGCATGAAGACCTCCGACTTCGACTACAACCTACCCCCGGACCGTATTGCGCAGACACCAGTGGAGCCGCGCGACGCGTCGCGGTTGCTGGTGGTGCATCGCGACACGGGCCAACTGCAACACCGCACCTTTCGTGACATCGGCGACTATCTGCGAGCGGGTGATCTGTTGGTTGCCAACAACAGCCGGGTGATTCCGGCGCGGCTGTTTGGGCGCAAGCCGACAGGCGGACAGGTCGAGATCTTCCTGCTGCATCCGTTGCCCGGTGATCGGTGGGAATGTCTGGTCGGTGGCAAACGTCTGCGCCCCGGCGTTCAGGTTGAGATCGACATGCCGACCGGCGTTCAGCCGCCTGTTATCGCGACCATTGAGGCTGAGCGAGATGATGGCAGTCGCCTGGTCAGCTTCAACAGGCCGCTGAACGGTTGGCTGCACGACGCGGGCCACGTGCCGCTGCCACCCTACATCCACGAAGATCTGGACGACCCTGAGCGCTACCAGACGATCTACAGCCGGATTGAGGGATCGGTTGCCTCCAGCACGGCAGGTCTGCATTTCACGCCCGATCTGCTGATTGGTCTGCGCGGGCGAGGCGTTGGGATGGCATTCGTCACGCTGCACATCGGTCTCGACACCTTCCAGCCGGTCAAGGTGGAAGAGATCGAAGCGCATCCGATGCACAGCGAGTGGGCCAGCCTGTCCTCGGACGTGGCGCGGCAGATCAACGAGACGACGTTACAAGGCGGTCGCATCGTCGCCGTTGGTACCACGGCGGTGCGCACGCTGGAATGGGCCGCGACCGGCGCTCAGGGACTGGATCCCTACGACATGGATGCCTGTCCCTGGAAACGCACGGCCGCCTTTGAGGGGCCGACCGACCTCTTCATTCGTCCAGGCTATCGCTTCCGCGCGGTCGACGCGATGATCACCAACTTCCATCTGCCGCGCAGCACGCTGCTGATGCTGGTCAGTGCCTTTGCCGGCAAGGATCTGATCGACCACGCCTACCAGGTCGCCATTGACGAGGGCTACCGGTTTTACAGCTTTGGCGATGCGATGCTTATCGTGTAGGAGTTACGAATGACCTCTATTTTCACCCAGGCTGTCCATGCCGGCGAGCGCGGGCCGGCGCCGCGCGAGGTTCCTGTCACGACGCCGCTTTATCACAGTGTCGGCTATCTTGAGCCGTCGGCGGCTGTTATGGAGGATGTCTTCTCCGGGGAGACGGCCGGCTATGTCTACCGCCGCTACACCAGTCCGACGGTTGAGGCGTTTGAGCGCGCCATCGCGGCGCTGGAGGGCGGCGACGCAGCCTTTGCGACTGCGTCGGGCATGGCTGCGGTACATGCGGCGCTGCTGGCCGCGGGCGTGCGCGCCGGCAGCCAGGTGATCGCGGCGCGCGACTGTTACGGCGCGACCTACGACCTGTTGGCGACGCTGCTGGCAGAACAGGGCGTGACGGTACATTTCGTGGACGCCACCGACCCGTGCCGTGTCGAGGATGCCGCCTTTCTGCACCGGCCGGCCGCAGTTCTGGTGGAGACGATCTCAAACCCGCTGCTCAAGCTGGCCGACATCGCTGCGCTGGCCCGCACCACCCGGGCTATTGGCGCCGCGTTGATTGTAGACAGCACGTTTGCCTCACCGTATCTGTGCCGCCCACTGGCGCTGGACGCGGATTACGTGGTTCACTCGGCCTCGAAGTACATCGGCGGCCACGGGGACGTGTTGGCAGGCGTTGTTGTGACCTCTCACAGCAATCGCGAAAAGTTATTCGCCATCGAAAAGAAGATCGGCGCAGTGCTGGCGCCCGAGGTAGCGTGGCTGGCGTTGCGCGGTCTGAAAACTTTGCCGCTGCGGATGCGCGAGCAATGCGCCAACGCGACGCGGGTCGCACGATTTCTCAGCGAGCATTCTGCCGTTGCACAGGTGTATTACCCTGGTTTGCCGTCCCATCCTCAGCATATGCTGGCTGAGCAGCTATTCGGCGACCGGGGATTCGGCGGCATGGTGGCCTTTGAACTGCGCAATGGGACGCGGGCGGCCGCGTTTGCCTTTCTCGATGCCCTGAAACTGGTGCTTCCCGCGACGACTCTGGGTGATGTGTACTCGCTGGCGCTTTATCCAGTTATGGCCAGCCATCGCGCCGTGCCGCCCGCCGAGCGTGCCGAGCTGGGAATCACCGATGGCCTGTTGCGTCTGAGCATCGGCATCGAGGACGCGGACGACATCATCGCCGATCTCGATGCCGCGCTGCACGTCGCCAACATGGAATAACGAAATCCTTCCTACTCCTACTCCTACTCCTACTCCTACTCCTACTCCTACTCCTACTCTTACTCCTACTCATCCTCGACCGGGGAGCCGAGATCGAGTAAGAGGATGAGTAGGAGTAAGAGTAGGAGATAAGCGACGGCCCCCGGCTGGAACTCCAGCCGGGGGCCGTATGCGTTTGGGAACAGCACCGCCGCGCTAGGCTGCCTGATCCTCCGGCGGTTTGGGTTTCTGCATACGCAGCCAGTAGATAGCCACGCCGATGACCACGACAACGAACAGGACCACCAGGATTGGGCTCCAAGGCACACGAACACCGATACCTCTGGCTGCATCCACGCCGCCTGAGAGGTTAACGGGCGTCGGCAGCGGCTGCGACGGGGGAATCACCACGTTGACCTGCATAGGTTGCCGCACGCCAGCTGCCGCCGAGCTGATCGTCGTCAACATCTCCACTTCGCTATCGGTGTAGCCCAAGGCCTCGAAATCTACCAGTCCGTCGGGGACGTGGCACTCCTGGCATTGGCGGGCGTTGTCCTTGTCCACCACACCGTGGCTGATTTGCAGCAGTGTGCTCACCTCTTTTGGCTGCCATTGGCCGCTGTAGTCCATACCGGACTCGCTGGCGCCCAGTGCGATGGCCTCTTCCAGGTTGCCCGCGGTGTAGAAGGGATCCAGTTTCAGCGGAATCGGCTCTCCGCTTGCAGCGTCGGCAGGCACGGTCGCCGTGAACTCCTTGAAAGGTTGCAGGCGGGCTGTGACATCGGAGCGGCTGCCTGGCCACGATCCGTCAGGCAGGACAGGTTCACCGTTGTACCATTGGAACACAGGCTGCACTGAGTCCGGCTCGCGCTCGTCGCCAACCGGCGCGTACAGCTCAGTCACCGGATCATACGTAGGTTCTGCCGTCCAGTCACGGGACACCAGACCGCCAGTGCCGGTTACGTGACACATACGACAATCGAGGCGCACGTGTTGGTTGATCAGTTGATCGGTGTGCGGCTCGGATGTGTGACAGGTATCGCAAAGCAGCCGCTGGTCGGGGATATCGCGGCTCCACAGGTCAGGAGCATACCCGTAGACCTTGTGATCGTCGCCGGCGTGGCAATCTACACAGTTCATGCCCGCCGTCGCGTGAATGTCGCCTTTGCTGGATTCGCCGTGAGTGTCGGAAACCGGGGCAAAATCCACGCCGCGCTTCAACATCGGTCCACCGCCCACGTTCTGGTGGCAAAGCAGGCAGTTCTCTGTTGTTGGCCGTTGGGCTTGCCGGGCAGCCAGCACACTACGATCCTGGGTAAGCTGCCATTCGCCATCTTCCGTCTGGATCGGGAAACGCAGACTGGTGTCGTAGACCGGCGAGTGGCAGATCAGGCAGTCGATGCCGGCAACGTCTTGCGGTGTGATCTCCTCCGCCGAATTGGGCATCGTGCCGTCGCCGATGTGACAGCGGCCGCAGCCGCCCGGAATGCCAAGCTCCTCGTTGAGCATTCCCAGCCAGTTGATGCTGGCAATGGTACCGGCTACCGGGCTGTAGTGGTCCATCTTGTTCTCCCAGGTGTAGTGAACAGAATGAACCACATCGTCGGCAACATCGCCGTGGCAGGTCGCACAGGTAGCGGGACCAACATACTCGTCGATGTACTGATGCGGCGTTGGCGGCTGCGCCAACACGGAACTCGGCATCAACACCCAGGCAAGCAAGATTCCGGCTGCGATGACTACCCCACTCAGAGCGAAGTGCAATCGGGCGCTCATTGGTCACCTCCCGCCTGCTGGTGGCAGGTCGTACAGGTGGCATCGCTTCGTCCTTCATGGTCGATTGGTGCCGGCCGGATCATGCTGTCCACTGCGTGGCACAGGCTGCACTGGGCGCGGTCGTCGTCGATGCCATGGGGAATCGTTGGGATCGCCGCCTGGGGCGCGCTGATCACCGAAAGCGGCGTCGGCAGCGGGGTTGGCGTCACAGCCAGCGGCAGTTCCTCCAGCGAAATGGGCTGGTACACGTTTTCTTCGGCAGCAATACGGGGCACGGTAGTGATAGCCGTCGATTCAGCGGTCAGCCAGCGCCAGGTGCCGAGCACCGAGACGATCACGAACAGCGTTGCCAGTGGCACATAGATGCGCAGCCGGCGGTAACGCAGGTCGTCGGTCGGCGGCACATGAACCTCGCCGCGCAGCCGCTTTTCCAGCTCTTCACCGTGTTCCTCCTCCATCTCATGATCGGAAAGGTAGCCGGTGAAGATACTCTTGTTGAACATGGCCAGATGGACGAAGTAGACGTGCCAGGTAAGGATTGCCAGCACCGCCAGAATTGCTTCCATACCGTGGGCGATCTTGGCCGCCGGCACAACCTCGCCCGGCAGGAAGTTGGTGACCAGGATCGGGTTCCACAGGACGAATCCTGTAAGCGTCATCAGAATGGTGCCCCAGACGACCGCCCAATACTCCATTTTCTCGATGAAGTTGTAGCGCGGGTAGTTGGGGCGGGTGTTGGTCATCCGCAGATTGTACTTTATGGCGTCAAAGAAGTCCGTGATGTCCTTCTTCACCGGCAACATCGCCAGTTCGACGCGCTGAACGTAAACCCGATAGCCGATCTGTACGACATGAGCGATGGAGACCAGGATAAGGATCACAGCAAAGGTGTGATGGAACAACCGGGTCTGTTCGATCCCGCCCATCAACTGGATCAGCGAGACCGAGAGGGCGTTATCAGAGTATTTCTGAACCAGGCCGGTGATCCCCAACAAAGTGAAGGAGGTCAGCAGCAGCAGGTGCAGCGCCCGATCGCTGACAGCGAAACGCAGGTATCTCTTGGACGTGGTTTCAGTACTCATGTCTGGGATTGCCTCTTGCTCGCCCGCCGGTCGTGGATGCGGCGCTGCAGGTCTATCAGGATGTAGATGATGAAGAACCCTATCACCGCCGGGATCAGGATGCGATAGAACAACTCCACCAACGCAACCAGGGGCGCGTTATCCAACGTGGGCACATAATGCCCCAGCCAACTGTCGGCAAAGCTGGTGGTGGCGTCGGGATGGCATTCCTGGCAGGTCTTAACCAGGTTGGTTTTCATCGCCGACTGATCACCGTGAGCGGTCTGGATGTCGTGGACGCCGTGGCAGTCAGTGCAGACCGCCTTGTTGGTCGCCTGATCGGGCGTCGTCTTTTCGAAGAGCATCACCGTCGTGCCGTGGAAGTCGCTGACGTAGGTATCGAACACCTCAGTTGACAGGCCATACTTCGCCATCAGCGCCTTGTCGGCGTGGCAGTCACCGCACAACTGCGGCGACTCGAGGCGGAACTCCAGGGTGCGCGGGTCGCTGGCCGTGTGCGCCGGATGGCAGTCGATACAGGTTGGCACGTCCGGGTTACCGTTCAGCAGCGCGTCTCCGTGAACGCTGTTGGCATACTTCTCGAATATCCCGTCGTGACATTGGCTGCATGTCTCTGCGGACACTTCACCGGAGATTTCTGGATGTTTTGCCCGGCTGATAGGTTGGATATCATGGCTGCCGTGGCAGTCGGCGCAGACAGCCGCCTCGTTCACCCCGGCTGCGCGCACCTGGGCATGCACGCTGTCCACCTGCTCCTCAGCTTGCTCCGCGTGACAGTTGACACAGGATTGGCTGTAGTGAACCTGCAAATCGCGATGGCTGTCGATTGCGATCTCGCCGTGGGGATAGCCGGCAATGTCGGTGTGGCATTGCTGGCATTGCAACCCGGCGTGTACTGAGCCTGACAGCGCGTCGCTGTCCACCGTCACGGATAAAGCGTTTCCGGTGGGCAGGGTTAGGTGCAACCCCTCCTGCGTATGGCATTCAAGGCAGGTTTCGTTGGGGATTGTGACAACTGGCGGCTCTGGCTCTTGGGCACGCGCAAGCCCGGCTGTCAGCAACAGTGCCAGCAGCGTGGTAAAGAGCGCTGCTGGCACTGCAACGCGGAGGGACGTGAATCTGGCAATCATTGCCTCTGCTCCGGACGTGTTGGGGGAACCCGAGGAACTATAACGTCGCGATTCGCTTCGAGTTCCTCGGCGACGACATCGTTTTCGGTCAGGAAGAGGTCCGTTTGACCGTGACAACTGTTGCAGCTTGCGTTTTGGGGCGTGATCCGCTGCATGTTGTGTGGCGTAGTATACTTCCAGGTCGGCAGGTTGTCGAATTCCGGCAGCAGGTTGTCGCCGTAGAAGTCGAACAGATCGCTGTTGGTTGGGACGTGGCGTACCAGGACATAATCCCAGGGCCTATCGTCGCTCTTCAGCGGGTTGGCGCCGATCTTGAAGGTCATCTCGCTAGGGTCTGTCGTCGTGTACGGGATCCCTGAGTCATCGCGGCCGGTGTGGCAGTTGGAGCAGGACTTGTACTCGCCGGCAGCATGGCAGACCTGGCACTGTACCGTGGAGGTGTGGATGGTGTGCTGCAGGTTGTCGCCTCCTACTGTTACATCGTCCGCGTGACAGTCCACACAGTCCGGGCTGGGCGCGTCATCGTAACGGGTGCCATGGGTTCCTTCGTGGTATTCATCCATGGTGTGGCACTGGGTGCAGGGCATGCCTGCCTTTTCCCAGTGAACGTCGGCCGGAATACCCTCGTGGACGCCCTTGTACTCGTCGCTCACGCGTGCGCTGTGGCAGCCTCCACAGGTGACAAAGACCGACGCCACGCGCTTGACCTGGTGGCCGGCGATCAGGCCGCCGTCCAGCGCGCTGGGCCGGCTGACGTGGCAGTCGCCGCAGTCAGCGTGACACTTGGTGCAGTGAGTCGTGTAGGCTTTCACCGTTTCCGGCATTGTAAAATCGGCGCCGCGGTGCTCCAACACTTCCTGGTAGCCCAGTTGCATGCGGTGGTTGCTGTCGCGCGCCTGTTCCACAATACCGACGTGGCAGGTGCCGCACGACTGTTGCGGATTGGCGCTGGCCTTGGGCAGCAGCCCTTCATGCGCCTGTACTTTGTCCATCACACCGGATTGGCCGCCATGGCAGGCGATGCAGCCCGGTTCGGCATGAACATCGTCCAGAAAATCCTCTTCAACGAAGACCTTTTTCCATGCCTCCAACGGAGGCAGCTCGCCAGCTCAGCCCTCGCCGGCGGCAAGCTCGGAAACGACCTCCTCTGGCTCTTCGGCCAACTGCTCCAGCACTGCCTGGTTGGTGTGGCAGGCGATGCAGTTATCCGAGGACGGTGTATCCGCCACAACCGGCGCGCTCGTTTCCGGCTGTTCCTGAGCTGGCGCTTCCTGCGCAACCATGCTGACTGCCTGCGGCGCGCTTTCGATCAGAATTGAAGGATCTACAGCAGCCGGCTGCGCTGCCGCTTCGGAGTTTGGCGCCAGACTCGCCGATGGACGCAGGAACAACACCAGCGCGCCCAGCAACACCACCCCGACAATGGCCCAGAACACAGGCCGCTTCATGACAGATTTCATCTGGGATGGCTCCTTTCCGTTTGGCTCGCAGCAGGGGGTGAAGCGTTCACTGCGAGAGAGGCTATGTTCAAATTCAAGAAACGGGGATGCCTGCCCCGAGCAATCGGGGCAGGCGATATCACGTTACATCACGAGGCGACTTGACGGTCGTCCCGTCATTGGCTGGCCTCGGTGGCATAGTCGTGCGCGGCCTTGGCGGCGTCGAAGCGCTTGGCGAAAACATCAGGATCATCGCTCCAGCTACTCATGCCAAACACCAGGCTGCTGGCGTCGTAGCCCAGCAGATTCAGCGCCGACGTTACCTGGCTGGCGGTCTGGCCGGTGTAGCAATAAACGACAATCGGCTGGTCTGTGGGCAGGGTTGCCAGGCCCTCGGGCGTGAAGAGCGCCTTGGGGTCTTCCCAGACTGCGCCGGGCAAATGTCCCTTGCCGTAGTCGTCGGCCGACCGTACCGAGATGATGTAGGGATCGTTGGTCTCATCGCCGTCGTTCAGGTTCTCATACAGCGCGTCGGCCTTGATGGTCTTCATGCCGGCGTCGAAGTAGGTGTTGGCCGCTTCGGCCACCGTCGCCGCCAACGGGCTGGGCGCAGCATACTCGCCTGTTGCCTCGAAGGGATCGGTCGTGGTGGGGTAGCTCTTGGCCGTTTCCGGTTCGAATCGCGTCTTGTAGACCTCAGGATCGGTCGTCCAGGAGCTCATACCAAACACCAGGTTGCTGGCATCGTATCCTGCCATGTTGAGAGCCGACGTTACCTGGCTGGCAGACTGGCCGGTGTAACAGTATGCGACGATGGGTTGATCGGTGGGCAGCGTTGCCATCACGTCGGGGTTGAACAAGTCAGCCGGGCTGATGTTCACCGCGCCGGGGATGTGACCGGCCGCGTAGTCCTCCGGCTTGCGCACCGAAATGACATACGGATCATTGGTCTCGTCGCCGTCGTTCAGGTTCTCGAACAGCGCGTCAGCAGCGATGGTCTTCGGGCCGGCGCTGAAATACGCGACAGCCGCGTCCATGACTTCGTTGCCTGCCGCGGCGCTGTCGTCGGCCATCTTGCCGGCAGCCAGGCTGGCAGGTGCGCCCGTGTCGAATGCAAAGTCGCGCGGTGTTGTCTCAGGATCGAAGCGCTTGACGTACACCTCGGGGTCGTCGCTCCAGCCGCTCATGCCATAAGTCATGCTGGCGGCGTCATAGCCCAACAGGTTTAGTCCGGCTGTCACCTGGCCGGCGGTCTGGCCGGTGTAGCAATAGGTGACGATGGGGCGATCGGCAGGCAGCTTGGCCAGCATGTCGGCGGTAAAAAGCTCCTTGGGACTGGCCCAGACCGCGCCTGGCACGTGGCCTTTGGCGTAATCTTCAGCCGAGCGTACCGAAATGATGAAGGGGTCGTTGTCCGGGTCGCCGTCGTTGAGGTTGTTGTACACGTCGTCCGCGGCGATCAGCTTCGGCCCGCCATCGGTGAAGTAGGCTTCCGCGGCGGCCACGCTGGTCTCGCCCAGCGCGTCAGGTGTGTCACCCGACGCCTCGGGCCACGCTACTTCTTCGGTGCTGGTGGGGTATTGGCGTGCGACCTTTTCGGCGTCGAACCGCTTGACGTAGGCAGTTGGGTCGTTAGTCCAGCCACTCATGCCGAAGACCAGGCTGGATGCGTCGTAGCCCATCACGTTCAGCGCGGCAGTTGCCTGAGCGGCCGTCTGGCCGGTGTAGCAATAGACCACAATCGGCTGATCGGTGGGCAGGTCCGCCAGAACGTCAGGGGTAAAGAGTTCCTTTATGCTGACGTTGTAGGCGCCGGGGATGTGGCCGGCGGTGTCGTCCTCAAGCGCGCGCACCGAGAGAATGAACGGGTCGTTTTCAGCGTCACCGTCGTTGAGGTTGGCGAACAGGTCGTCAGCCGAGATTGTTTTCGGGCCGCTGCTGTAGTAGGCCGTCGCATCGTCGAGCACGGCGCTGGACTGGGGCGGTTCTGGCGTCGCGGTTGGTGGTACGGGTGTCGCGGTCGGCGGCACGGGCGTGTCTGTCGGTGGTGCCGGAGTTGCAGTCGGCGGCACGGGTGTGTCTGTCGGTGGGACAGCAGTCGCGGTCGGCGGCACGGCGGTAGCCGTCGGTGCAGCTTCCTCGGCTGCCGGACCACACGCGGAAACCAGCGCCAGGGCCAAGATCAGCAGAGTCAATAGCACGAGTTTGCGGGTCATCGTTCTTCTCCTTGTTGTGCGAACTGCGCACACGGTGAATGCGTGGAAACCATCGGAAATAGAGAATTCCTGCCTTCGATCATACAAGAGAACCTTATCACGTCTTATGACCTAGATCATGTCTATTGATAACAGAATCTGATATACTACATCTGAGAAAACAATCACAGGAAAGGAACATATCATGCTTGATCTGGACAGCCTGCGCATTTTTGTCACGGCTGCTGAAACTGAAAACTTTACGCGCACTGCCCAGCGCCTGCATATGAGCCAGCCCAGCGTCAGCCAACATATCCAAAACCTGGAGCAACAACTGGGTATCGACCTGTTCGAACGCCACGGGCGCCGGGTTGACCTGAGCACAGCGGGCGCTTCGTTGCTGCCCCTGGTGCAGGAGATGCTGCGCGCCGGACGGCAGGTCGAGGAGGCCGCGCTGGCCCTCAGCGGCGAAGTAGCCGGCTTGATAACGTTGGGCTGTTCGACCTCTTCGGGCAAGTATGTGGTGCCACGGGTGCTGGCCCGTTACCGGGAGATGTACCCGCAGGTGCAGGCCGCGGTCCGGGTCGGACCGCGTTCTCAGGTGATCGACTGGCTTCTGGCAGGTGAGGCGGACATTGGCATCACCAGCCACCGCATCGAGCGCTCCGGGTTGCATTACAGGCGCTTTTTTGAGGACAAAATCAGCCTGGTGGTTCCCGCCGACCATCCGTGGGCGCAGCGTGAGATCATTCAGGCTAAGGATCTGTATGGCGAGCGTTTCATCTTCCGCGAGGCCACGGCCGGCACGCAGATGGCGGTTATCGAGAGCCTCGACACACTGGGCGTCGACATCGATCATCTGGAGTGTGTTCTGGTGCTGGACAACTCGGAAGCCATTGTCATGGCCGTGGAGGAGAACCTGGGCGTTGCCTTTGTACCGTTGGTAACGGCTGAACGCTGCATGACCTGGGGCCACATAAAGGCCGTTCCCGTCGAGGGGATGTCCATCACTCGCTGGCTTTATCTGGTCGACAATGCCAACCGCTCGCGCACGCCGGCTGTCAACGCGTTTTGGAGCTACGTCGAGGAACTGCAACGAATCACTCTGACCCGCCGCCACGCCTCCCAGTCCGCGATTGCGGAACACGCCTGTGATGCTCCCAGCGTCGCGTTCCAGGCGCCGCCTGAGCGGCCGCAGCCATCGCTGAACTGATCGGGCGGTGCGCGCTGCTTCGGAAAAGGCAACCTTTCGGAGGATCGCGAGACCTCCGAAAGGTTGCTCTTTCGCGTCTGCTGCCAGTTGACACCGTCTACCGGCAATGGTATAAGAGCCAGAGGTGCGTGAAATATGGTTCAATGGCAACCGGATTTGCCATTGATCATCAACAAAAGAGGTCCCGAACCAATGATACAAAACAAGAACGCGAAAGTGCCGGTTGCAGCCACGCTGGCAGTATTTGCAATGCTGGCGATGCTGCTGATCACAGCCTGTGCGCCGCCGGCCAGCGCGCCGACAGCCGGCATCCAGGCCAGCAATGTCTGGGCGCGGGCCGCCAATGCGGGCGGCATGGCAGGCGACGCATCATCAGACTCTGGAGACTCCGGCATGAACATGGCCGGCATGAATAGCGCTGTTTACATGGTGCTGTCCAACGGCAGCGCGACGCCCGATCGCCTGGTCAGCGCGGCGGCCGACGTGGCCGGCGCCGTCGAGATCCACGAAACCGTCATGGACGGTGATGTTATGCGTATGCAGCAGCTCACCGACGGGCTCGAGGTACCGGCCAACGGGCAGGTGGAACTCAAGCCCGGCGGGCTGCACGTCATGCTCATCGGCCTGACCCGTGACTTGAATCCAGGCGAGACCTTCCCGGTAACGCTCCAGTTCGAGCAGGCCGGTGCAGTCACGGTCGAGGCCGAAGTTCGCCAGCCGTAGCCAGCCTTTGTGAAACGTGAAGACTTGAGGCGTGAAACGTGAGCCGTGAAACGTGAAGCGTGGAGTTGTTTCGTGACGATTTCTCACGTTTCACGTTTCATTCTGAACCCGTTCCAATCCCACTAAAATCTTTCGAACTCCCATGAAACTCGCCGTTCTGGCTGATATCCATGCCAACCTCGCGGCCCTGGAACGGGTTGTCGAGGATGTCGACGCGTGGCAGCCGGATGTCGTCGTGGTCGGTGGGGATGTAGTCAACCGCGGCCCGCAGCCGGCCGAGTGTCTGGCGCTGGTGCTGGAGCGGCAGCGTACTCATGGCTGGCTGACAGTGCTGGGCAATCACGAGGAGTACGTCATCTCCCAGGCTGGCCCCGACCCACCTGGTGCAGGCGCAGATGCCGACATCTACCGGCCCACTCGCTGGACGCTGGCGCGGCTGGGCGGCGACATCGCGCCGTTGCAAGCGATGCCCTTTCAGCAGAGTGTGGTTAGGCCAGATAGCGGTGAGGTGCGTATCGTTCACGCCTCGACGCGCGGCACGCGCGATGGCATTTTCCCCCAGACCCGTGACGATACGCTGCGCTTGCAGGTAGGCAGCCCACCTCCGGCAGTGCTCTGCGTCGGCCACACCCACTGGCCGCTGGTGCGCCAGGTCGATGACACGCTGGTTGTCAACGTCGGGTCGGTCGGCTTGCCCTTCGACGGCGACACTCGGGCCAGCTACGGGCAGTTGACCTGGGAAAACGGCGGCTGGCAGGCTGAAGTGGTCCGTCTTGCCTACGACCGGCAACGCACAGAGGAAGCATACGTCACCACCGGATTTCTGGAACAGGCCGGTCCGTTGGCCCGGCTGCATCTGGCGGAACTGCGCAGCGCACGCTCACAGCTCTACTCATGGGTGATCGCCTACGAAGACGAGATTCTCCACCACCGTATTTCTGTAGATGAAGCGGTGGATCGCTGGCTGGCAGACGGGGAATAGAAAAACTCCCCTGCGAGGGGAGTTTCGTGGGTGGCCAAGGGACGGTCATGTGGGAACATCGATTTTACGCAACTACTCAGTCTTCACTGTTGCGTCACTCCCGCGGCCCCATACGCTTCGCTCCTGGCGCAAGCAGGGCAGGAGTCTAGCGCCTGTGAAGACGTGGATTCCCGCGGAGGCGGGAATGACGGGTGAATAGTTACGAGTCTACTCTTCTTCGGGGCGTCGCAGCACGCGGCGCGCGACTTCTGTACTGCCGCGGGCGGTTTCCTTGGCGACGACGTAGGTTGCATCGGCGCCGGCGTTGGCGACCAGCTTCAACCCTTCGATAGTTCCACCGACCGCGCCTTTTGCGCCGCCGGCCAGCGCGCCGGTAGCCGTGGCCGCGCCGCCCAGCGCGCCGAAGGCCACACCGGCAGTCGCGTCGAAGCTTTCCTGAGTGAACGTTCGGGCCGCGTGCTTAACCTGGTCGGCGCCCTGTTCCTGGTCCTCGGTTGCCACCACCAAGCCTTCTGTGACAGCGCCGGCAGTACGCGCCGTCGTGCCCACCAGCCCGCGGGTCGCCTCGATGAGCGCGCCGCCGCTGATCTGCGCGGCCAGGATCAGTCCGCCCAGCGCGCCCTTTGCGCCACCGATGACCGCGCCGGTGGAGACCGAAGCGCCCTGTATAACGCCGGCAGCGGCCTTGCCCACTGCGCCGGACAACTCCTGTGTCGCGCCGCCGGCTGACTCGGCGTTGGCTGCTGCCTCGGCGGATGCCATCTCTGCCATGCTGCTGGCAGTGGAGATCGCGCCGGCTACTGTCATTTGAGCCAGCTCGCGTGCCTGGCGCATGCGCTCGGCTGCCGCGTTTGTTGGCGCTTCTTGGTCTGCTTCAGGATTCGTGCCCTGTTCGTCCATGTTCGTAGATCCTTCGTCGATGTCAGCGGCCGGCGCCGCGGATAATTGTAGGGTATTCATGACGCAATGCATTATAACTGAACGATGTCCAGCGAGCAAAGTTGCTGCACAGGGATATCGATCAGCCGGCCACTGCTTGCAGAACGCCCGCCAGGTCTGCCGAAAACAAGACCACGCGGTTTGGCGCGGGTGACGGTTCCCAGCGCACCAGACGGATCTCGCCGTCCGCGATCTCGATGGCGGTGATGGACCCGTCGCTGTAGGAGCAGCAGCCGCTGTTGAAATAGCATGGCTTGCGTCCGGGCAACGGCACGGCTTCGGCGGTCTGTTCGCTCATCCAGCGCGGGTCAACCTCGGGGGTTGGGCCGATGGCGCGCTGGGTTTCCATGGCCTGCTCCAGGCTCAATCCCTCCCACACCGGGTGATGGGTGTGTCCTGCAATGAGCACCATTCCCGACTGCTGCTCGGCGTAGCTGTACATGGCCAGTTCGTGTTTGGCGCGCAGGACAAAGTTGTTGCTCGGCGTGCTGCTGCGGATGTTAAACAGGCGCTGGATTGGCCGCCAGACATAGCGCACGACCAGAGCTGACAGTCCGGCGAAGCGATCCGATTCCAGGGTGCCTTGATGACCGTGTACCAGGAATAGCTCACCCAGCAGGTCGCCTTGATCGCGGACCTTCAGCCGCAGCCCTTCGATTACCGGGTTTCCATCAATGTACGGGGCGAGGTGTTTGCGCACCTCATCGGGGTAGTACCAAAGGTCGTCGTGGTTGCCGACAAAGCGCTTGTAGCGTCGCGCAGGGGATGCGTCGGCAAAGCGCTGCTCGCTAAGCAAGACATCCTCATATTCCCGGATGACCGGATTGGGCCGGCACTCCCACAGTTCCTCGATGTCGCCAAGCAACAGCAGCTCGAACTCCTCCAGCCAATAGTGATCGGCCGCCGCACGATAGGTTTGTTCGCATATCTGGAAATCGTCGGCGCGGTCACGTTGCCCTTTGTGCAGATCGGAGAGGACCGCCATGCGCATATCGGTCAACTCGACCTCTTCGTCGATGCTGTTTTGGTTGTAGACTCTCGTGAGGCCTCGGGCGATTTCGTCGGCGTAGGTTGTCATTGTTTCGTCCTTCCCAAATGCGCTGCACAGCCATCAACACCGGAGTTTCGCTGATACGTCCTCGTCTTGCCTGAGGTACCGGCGGTTCAATGTCCGCCATTATACGGCCTTTTGCAGCGGGTGGGCAACTGCGCGCTGCCGGGCTTGTCGCGCATGGGCAACATGGGTATCATTCCGGCAGTGTTTGGAAGGGACGGCACTACCTCCGGGTTGATCCGCCGCTATAGTGGTTGTTTAGAAACAGGCCGGGCCGCGAGGTCCCGAAAAAAGGAAAACGAGAGAAATCATGGTAGACACCGAACTGATCGTGACGCTGGCGAAGACATTGATCGCCGTATCGTGGGCGGATGGCGAGTTGACGCCCGACGAGATCACCAACATGAAGGAAACACTGGGGCGCATCCCTGATCTGCCGGCGCGACAGTGGATGGCGGTGGAGATGTACATCGATTCGCCGGTGGACGATGCCGAGCGCGCCCGCCTGGTAGCCGAGTTGCAGCAGCTTGTGACCACCCCTGAGAACAAGGCACTGGTCTTTCAGGCGCTGGACGACATGTTGGCCTGGACCGACGAAATGGCGCCGGAGGAGCAGCAAGCCCTCGAAGAGGTCAAAGCGGCTATTGAATCGGGCAACAGCGGGAGCCTCAGCAGGTTGTCGCGGCTGTTTCGAGGTCGGTCCTCCAGCCAGCCGGCGCCGGCCAACGGGCCAAATCGCGAGGAGCACCTGGATGACTTTATCACCAACCGTGTCTACTACGCAGCCAGCCGACGCATAGAGCGGGGCGAGGCGGCGTTGGATCTGCCCGATGCGCAGTTGCGCAAGCTGAGTCTGGCCGGCGGCATGATGGCCAAGGTCGCCGGGGCCAACCCGCAGGTTACCGATGAGGAACTTGCCGTCATGACCGGCGCGCTGCGCAACCACTGGCAGCTTAGCCAGGACGAAGCGCTGTTTGTGGTGGATGTTTCGCTGTCGCAGCTTTCGTCGGAGCTGGATGACTTCAGGCTGGCCAGCGAGTTTGCCCGCGTCACCGGATACGAGGAAAGAGGCCAGTTCATCGATCTGTTGTTCGTCATCGCCAACGCCGACGGCGGGATCACCGAACAGGAGATCGAAGAGATCAGCACCTTGTCCAACGTCCTGAGCCTGTCGGGGCAGCGCTTCTACGAGGCGAAGCGCAAGGCGCAGGTGGTGTAGCTGCGCGGCCAGGTAACAGCCATTTCATCACGGGTGCGTTGCCTTCTCTAAAACCAGTCAGGCGGCCACATATGGAAGGGGGCAGCCGCAAGCACGGCGGTCAAGGAACGGCAGGCGTCGTCGTCGCCATCCAGCCGGCCTGCTACGCGCGCCTGCCTGGCCGTGAGGACGCCGGCGTAGAGTTCGCTGAAGGTAGCCATGTCGGTACGTATGGCGCGTGCTACGCTGGTTCCCTTCAGGACTTCGTGTTTGTTGTGTTGGTCAGCCGCAGCGGTGACGGTGGCACGGCCGTTTTCTACAGCGAGGCGCAGCGGCTGGCTGTTAGCGGGAAGCTGGTTGTCCTCGATCTGCAACACCAAGTCGGACACGACATCGGCGGGGTAGCGGCGCTGGCGCAGTGCTTCTTGCAGATGCACGACTCGCAGCATGAAGCCGTTTACCAGCAGTGCGCCGCGGCGGAAGATGAAATCGACCACCTCCTCGGTGCGGTCGTAAGGTTCCCGCAGCGTCCAGAGAACGGGGCTTTGCTGGGGCAGGTTGGCCTTCAGTTGCCTGGCCTGCTCCCCCTGGGCGCTGATGAATGCCAGCAGGCCGCGCCAGGCGCGCTCGCTGGTGGCCACCCACTCGATGACCTCGACCGCGTCCCAATCCAGCCGGTAGAGCAGATAGCCCTCCACCTGCCCATCAGCCTCGAACAACGCCCGCTCGTTCTCTGGCTTGAAGGCGCGCTTCGTCCACTCAGCCTCGGTCCTTGTCAGCCAACCATTGTTGGCAGGATCCAGCCGGGCGCGCTCATGGCAGGTTCGTATTGCAGCCTCGTCGTCCATCGTTGCCCGGCGGACGTGCAGGCGTTCCGGGAAATCAGGCAGGAGGCGCATGGGCTGCTCGATATGCCAACTGAAATTAGCCAGTCCGTAGCCGAGGCTGCGGTACCAGGCTACGGAAAAGGGGAACAACAGCGAAACCGGCGTCTTGCGGGTGTGTAGCTCCTTCAGCAACCCCTGCATCATCTGGCGGCCAAAGCCGCGGCGGCGATGCTCTGGCGGCACCCCCACGCTGCCCACCAGCCCCGCCTCCAGTTCGCCGCCGTTGAGGCTCATCTGGCGGAAGAACAGGGTCAGCGCCGCAACCGGTTGGCCGCGATCGTCATCGTACAGACGCAGCTCGCGCCAGCTCATACGTCCGCCCTCGGTGTAGGACTCGACGTAGCGCGCCGGGTCGGAACGAAACGACTGCGCCTGGATGCCGGCGACGATCGGTATCTCAGACTCGTGAATGGTGCGGTAGGGCATGGGCGATCTCCTTTGGGAAAATATGAGACGCGATTTTAGCACAGCCTGGCAAGACTCTCAAGGCTGAAAAGGCCACTGTGGGTTGAACCTGCGACCACCTGTTCTGGTGTACCATGTGAGAATTGAATTTTCGCACGGAGACCATTGCGATGGCGGAGAAGAGACCGGCCAGTGCTGCCCCCTGGCCACCCACGCATCCACAACTCCTTCGTACGAAGCTGTACGTCCCTCAGACCAGACCAGGGCTGGTAGCACGACCGCGCCTGTCCGACCGGTTGGACGCGCTCCTGGAACGAAAACTGGCTGTGTTGTCCGCTCCGGCCGGTTTCGGCAAGACCACAATCTTGAGTGTGTGGGCCGCGCACTGCCGGCAGAGAGGGTTGCCGGTTGCCTGGGTGTCGCTGGATGAGCGGGACAACGACGCCGGCCGCTTCTGGGCGCATGTGGTCGCGGCGATTGCCGGCCTGGCACCGGAGAACGCCGCCGCCGGTTGGCCGGTCGTTTCCCCCGACCAGCCGGCGACGGACGACATGGTCATTGGGCTGGTGAACGCTGTTCTGGCAGCCAATTTCATCCCGTTTGTTTTGGTGTTGGACGACTTTCACCTGGTTACCTCGACAGCCATACACAACGCGGTGGGTTTCCTGGTGGACTTCCTTCCGCCGCAGATGCACCTTGTGCTTGCCAGCCGCGCCGAACCGCCGCTGCAACTGGCGCAGTTGCGCGCCCGCGGCCACCTGATCGAGCTGCGCGCCGCCGATCTGCGCTTCACCAACGAGGAGACCGAGGTCTTCTTGAACCAGGTCATGGCGTTGGATCTGCCGGCCGAGTCCATCGCAGTGCTGGATGCGCGCGCCGAGGGCTGGATCGCCGGCCTTCAGTTGGCGGCGTTGTCCATGCGTGACCGGCGCGACCGGGCCACCTTCATCCAGACCTTCACCGGCGGCCACCGCTACATCATGGATTACCTGACCGAGCAGGTGCTCCACCACCAGCCTGAGGATGTCCAGCGTTTCCTGCTGGAGACCTCGATTCTGGACAAGCTCTGTGGCCCGCTGTGCGACGCCGTGACCGGGCGCAACGGCGGCCAGGCAACGCTGGAGCGGCTGGATGCCAGCAACCTGTTCCTGGTGTCCATGGACGACCGGCGGCGCTGGTACCGCTACCACCACCTTTTTGCCAGCCTGCTGCGCGTTCAACTGGAAAAGACTGGAACGGACATGCGCGGGCTGCACCGGCGAGCGGCTGCCTGGTTCCAGGAAAACCACCTCCTGCAGGAAGCTGTCAGCCATGCACTGGAAGGACGCGACTTTCGCGTTGCCAGCCGGCTCATTGGCGAGCTGACCCGGACCAACGATGCCCACAGCCAGCCGCGGGTGATGTTGGGCTGGCTGAGCGCGTTGCCGGAGGAGATCGTGCGCGCCCGGCCACTGCTCAGTCTGGGCTACGCCTGGATGTCGGCCATCAACGGCCACCTGGAGGCGGTGGAGCCGCTGCTTGAGCCGGTGGAAGCGTGGCTGGACGGGGATGGCGCAGGTCGTGCCGGCAAGAACACCGCTGAAAGTACGGCTGCTACGCCGATGGCCGACGAGGAGTGGAACGCCCAGCCGGAAGAAGTGGTGATCGACGTCGATCTGTTGCGGGCCTATGTCAGCCGCTTTCTGGGCAACCCCGGCCGGGCAGTGGTGCGCAGCGAACGGGCCTTGCAACGAATTCCGGCGGACAATCTGCGCTTGCAGGCCATCGCCTGGCTGTGCAACGGGCACGGCCACCTGTTGGAGAACAACCTGGCCGCGGCGGACCACGGACTGCTGCAGGC
The DNA here is from genome assembly GCA_020634555.1 of Caldilineae bacterium. Taxonomy (GTDB): domain Bacteria; phylum Chloroflexota; class Anaerolineae; order JAAEKA01; family JAAEKA01; genus JACKBK01. Next base: position 78,195 of record JACKBK010000012.1, on the reverse strand, counting down.
AGTCGAACTGGGGCGCGCGTCGGGCCACATCGCTGCCTATCTGAGCGCGGTCCACTATTGCGGGCAACTGCGCGAGCTCCAGGGCCGACTGCGGGATGCGCTGGCGCTTCACCAGCGCGCGCTGGACCACATCAGCAGCCAGACGCTTTGGCGCTTCTCCGGTATCGAGCGCATCGGCATCGGCAATGTCTACCTGGAACGCAACGACCTGGAGTCGGCCCAGCGCTTCATTGAGGACGGTCTGGCGCGGGTCGAGGCCGGCGGTGATTTTGTCTTCCTGCGCGACGGCTATCTCACCGCGGCGCGTCTGGCACAGGCCCGCGGCCGGCATGAACGGGTGTTGCAACTGGTTGACCGGGCCGGCGAGGCGGTGCGGCAAGGCCGTTCCAACTGGGACGCCTCGCTGGTGGCTGCCTGGCGCGCCCGATTGATGCTGCAGCAAGGCAAGCTCGATGAAGCGGCAGGTTGGGCGGATCGATGTTCGCTCCGGGTGGAGGACGGCCTTGGCATGGGGCGCGAGGTGGGGTTCATTACCCTGGCGCAGGTTTGCCTGGCACAGGGCCAGCTCAACGACGCCGAGCAGTTGCTCGACTGCCTGCTAAGGTTGGCCAAGTGCAGCGGGCAAACGGGCAGCCTGCTGCAGATTCTGGTTCTGCAAGCACTGACGCGGCAGGCGCTGGGCGACCCGGTGACGGCGTTTGCTACGCTGCGCCGCGCCTTGCAGTTGGCCAAACCCGAGGGCTATGTGCGGCTCTTTCTGGATCATGGCCAACCGATGGCTGAACTGTTGCTGTGGGGCATGGCACGCCAGGAGTGGGTCGGCGCAAGTCTGACAACGTACGTCAACCATCTGTTGCAGCACTTTGGAATCATAGCCGGCGCTTCTTCAGCGCCCCAGCCGGCCGCGCCGTCTTCGCCCGTTTCGTTTGCTGCTGGGGATTCTCTGGTTGAACAGCTTAGCGAGCGCGAGCTGGAGGTGTTGCGGCTGGTGGCGGCCGGAGCCTCGAACCGGGAAGCAGCCGAGCGGCTCTACGTGACTGTCAACACGGTACGAACGCACCTGCGCAACATCAACGGCAAGCTCAACACCGGCAGCCGCGGCCAGGCAGTGGCCCGCGCCCGCGCGCTGCGACTCCTCATCTAGGCGTTCTGACGGGCGGGGATATTTGGATCACGAAGGCGTGAAGATACGCGAACGCACGAAGTGCGAAAACGCGAAAACCGAAGGGTAGATAATCTGGCGGCGCGCGTTCCGGCTTCGTGATCTTCGCGCTTCGGGTTTTCGTGTCCTTTCGCGCCTTCGTGATCCCTCCCCCAGTCCCTAGTCCCCCAAATCGTCCACCGCGTCGTCCGTTCAGACGATGCGCGGCGACTGCCCCGCTGCTATACTGACAATCAAGCATGTGTTTCCAACTGAGGTGAGAGTTAGGGCGGATGGATGCTGCTTCGGCAGCATCTGTTCGCGAAAGGAGGTGGCGGCCTCAAACAACAGTCAACCTGCTTTGCTCGACCCGCAACCATTTCACAACACTACGAGGAGAAGATGCCATGTCCCACAAACGCCTGATGATACTCATTGCCCTGGGCGTCATCGCCAGCATGATCCTGGCAGGCTGCCCGCAGCCTGAGCCACAAGTCGTGGAAAAGGTCGTCACCCAGGAGGTGCCGGTCGTCCAGACGGTGGTGGTGGAGAAAGAGAAGCCGGTTGAGGTTGAAGTCGTGGTAACGGCCACGCCTGAGCCGACGGCCGCGCCGCCGTCGCTGCCGGTCGTTTCACCGCCGTTCAAGAACGGCGACACCTACGTGGTCATCACCGGCGCCGGAGAGCCGGAGACACTGGACCCGGCCTGGACCTACGAAAGCGCCGGTTCGTCCATCGAGGCCAACATCTACGAGGGGTTGGTGTGGTTCGACCGCGAGCGCACCGATTCCTTCATTCCCGCGCTGGCCACCGACTGGAAGATCAACGACGCCGGCGATCAGTGGGTCTTCAACATCCGCGACGGCGTGAGCTTTCACCAGGGTGGCACGCTGGAGCCGCACGACGTGGCCTACACCACCTATCGCGCGCTGCTGCAAGGCCGCATCGACGGCCCGCACTGGATGAGCTATGACACCTTCTTTGGCCCGGAGTATGCCGTGGCATCGGTGGAGGACTTCGCCGCCGCGCTGTCCGGCAAGGAGAGCTACGATGAGGTGACGCCTGAGGAACTGGTGGCGGTCTGCGAGGCTGTCAAGTCAAAGATCGTGGCGGATGACGATGCCGGAACCGTCACCTATAACCTGAACACTGCGACACCGTGGTTCCTCTCCCTGCTGGCGCAGAACTTCCTGGGCGGCGTGGTCGACCAGGAATGGATGGTGGAGAACGGCGACTGGGACGGCGACTGCGCCACCTGGCAGAACTGGGCCAACCCGGCTGCTTCAGAGACGATCCTGCTGGACCAGGCCAACGGCACCGGCCCGTACATGCTCGACCATTGGACGCCCGGCGAGGAGATCGTGCTGACGGCCTTCGAGGACTATTGGCGCGACGAACCGATGTGGGAGGGCGGCCCCAGCGGCCCGGCCAGCATCAAGCGGGTGGTCATCAAGGACATCAGCGAATGGGGCACGCGGTTGGCTATGTTGGAGGCGGGTGACGCCGACTACATCTACGTGCCGCCGCCCTACCGCCCGCAGCTTGAACCGTACGTCCACACCTGGTGTAACCAGGAGGAGGAGTGCTCGGAGGGGAACGCGGACGGCTACCTGCTGGCGTACCGCGATCTGCCGTCGCCGGCCATCACGCCGGCCCAGTTCAACTGGAACATCAATGTCGAAGGCGGCAATCCGTTCATCGGCAGCGGCGAGTTGGATGGCAACGGCATTCCGGCTGACTTCTTCAACGACATCCACATTCGCCGGGCCTTCAACTACTGCTTTGATTTCCAGGCGATGATCGACGACGCGCTTTCGGGCGACGGCATCCAGGCCCAGGGTCCCATCCCGGCCGGAATGCTGGGCTATCTGGAAGGCGAAGCGCCGATGTTCACCTATGATCCGGCCAGGTGCGAGGAGGAGTTCAAGCTGGCCGACGTGGACAAGGATGGGATCCCGGCGGGCGAGGACGACGACGATGTTTGGAGCAAGGGCTTTTACTTCCAGATGTCCTACAACACCGGCAATGACACCCGGCTGTTGGCGTCCGAGATCCTGAAAGCGGGCATCGAAGCGGTCAACCCGAACTTCAACGTGGTGGTGGTGGGAATGCCGTGGCCGGTGCTGCTCAACAGCCGGCGGGCCGGCAAGCTGCCGATCTACGTGGGTGGCTGGCAGGAAGACTACCACGATCCGCACAACTGGGCCCACGCTTTCCTCCACTCTCAGGGCGCCTATGGCCGCATCGTCAACATGGATCCGGAGGTTGCCGCCGTGTTCGATGATCTGGTGCTCAAGGGCGCAACCACAACCGACACCGAAGACCGTCGTGTGATCTACGAGGAGCTGCAGCGCAAGGCGCAGGAGGAGGCCGTCAACATCTGGATGTATCAGGTGCTGGACCGCTGGCACCTCCAGCCGTGGATGAAGGGCTTCTACAACAATCCGGCGTACTCACAACCGCCGTACAACTGGATCTACGCGCTGTCGAAGCAGCAGTGAGATACGGATGGCGACGTCCGTGAAACGTGACACGTGACACGTAATCCGTAAGACACAACCTGATAAGGCAACATCACGTTTCACGTCTTCACGCTTCACGTTTTCACGCTTCACGGACGCAACGCCAACCAGACCGCCACAAGGAGACGAACCATGGCCGGCTACATCTTGCGCAGACTGTTGATCATGCCGCTGCTGCTGATCGGGGTAACGCTGTTGATCTTCGTTATGCTGTCGGCGCTGACCCCGTATGAACGAGCGTCCCTTTACGTGCAGGACATTCCCAAGCGCCAGGGTGCTATCGAGGCTGTCATCGAGAAATACGGCCTGGATGAACCGATCCACGTCCAGTACATCAACTGGATGTTCGGGCGCAGGGATGCCGACACCGGCATGATCGAGGGCGGTGTGCTGCGCGGCGATCTGGGCTGGTCCAAGGTTGGCAAGAGCTCGGTCGCTGAGGTGCTGGGGCGCCGGCTGCCGGCAACCCTGGAACTGGCGCTGTGGGCCGCGATTCCAATGCTGGGTATCGGTATCTGGCTGGGGGTGCTGGCGGCCGTGCGCCACAACACCGCCTCGGACCAGGTGTTGCGGGTGGCCAGCATTATTGCCTGGTCGATTCCCACCTTCGTCTTCGGGCTGATCATGCTGATGATCTTCTATGCCAAGCTGGACTGGTTTCCGCCGGAGCGGCTGTCGGAGTGGGCGCTGCGCGAGGTGCAGTCTGATAGCTTTCACGCCATCACAAGAATGTACACGATTGACTCGTTGCTTAACATGCGTATGGACATCTTCGCCGATTCTCTGCGGCATCTTGTGCTGCCGGTGCTGACCCTGGCGCTGCTCAACTGGGCGTTTATGCTGCGGGTGACGCGCAGCTCGATGCTGGAGACGATGCGCCACGACTACGTGCGCCAGGCGCGGGCAAAAGGGCTGCACGAGCGCAAGGTAATCTGGCGGCACGCCGTTCCCAACGGGCTGATCCCGGTGATCACCGTAGGCGGCCTGGTGCTCATTGGCCTGCTGAACGGCGTCGTCATCACCGAGACGGTGTTTAACTGGCCCGGCATGGGGTCGTTCATGGCCGACGCCGCGCTGTCGCTGGATGTTATCTCGGTGCTGGGCGTGACCCTGTTCAGCGGCATGATTCTGATCTTTGGCAACCTGCTGGTCGATGTGCTCTATGGCGTCGTCGATCCCCGCGTTCGCCTGCGCTAAACGGAGCTACCTCATGACGACGCAAACGAACACTTCATCCACGACCTGGACGCTCAAGCCGCCGGTGACACGGACGCGCGACCATCCGGCGATGCAGTCGTTGCGCAAGCTGTTGCGCAATCCGACGGCTGTGGCCGGCCTGATTTTGCTGGCCGCGTTTCTCGTCATTGCCGTTGCAGCGCCGTTGATCGCACCGCCGGCAGCCAACGCACGCGACCCGTACATCATTCCACGCGACGGCTTCTCTTCGACGCCACAGGCGCCCAGCGCTGAACACCCCTTCGGCACTACCGAGGGGCAGTACGACATCTTCTACGGGGTTGTGTGGGGCACACGCACTGCATTTCGCATCGGGCTGGTGATTACGCTGCTCACGACGCTGATTGGCATTACCATCGGCGCCTTGTCGGGGTACCACGGCCGATGGGTGGACGAGGGGTTGATGCGCTTCACAGAGATCTTTCAGGCGTTCCCTTTTCTCTTGGCCGCGATCACGTTGACCGCTGTTCTGCAAACCGTTTACGGGCGCGGTGAGGCGGGTCCGTTGATGATCGCTGCCAAGGGGCTGGCCCTGTTGACTTTTGGCCACAACCCGGCCAAGCCGCTGGACCCTGTGCAGCTTCAGATTCTGACCGGTATGATGGCAATCATCCTGTTTGGCTGGATGGGCTATGCGCGCGTCATTCGCGGCAACGTGCTGTCGATCAAGGAGCACGAATACACCATGGCGGCGCGGGTGGTCGGCGTCAGCGACCGGCGCATCCTCTCCCGCCACTTGCTGCCCAACGCGATCTTCCCGGTGCTGGTGATTGCCTCGATGAACATTGGATCCTACGTGTTGACCTTTGCTGCCCTGAGTTTTCTAGGGCTGGGCGCGCAGCGAGGCTACGCTGATTGGGGACAGATGATCAGTTTTGCCCGCAACTGGGTGCCCTCGCTGGCGCAACACTGGCATATCGTTGTAATCCCAGGATTGGCTATCGTGCTGTTCGTGCTGGCGTGGAATTTGGTCGGCGATGCCTTGCGCGATATCCTTGATCCGCGGCTGCGCGGCACCGGCGGCGGCTTGTAGGATCCCGAAGGAGGTTTGTCATGACCCCCGTGCCCGGTTCTTGTCTTGACAAGACCATACGCAGCGCGTTGCTGCGCAGTGCGATGCGCTGTCAACCGCCGGCGGACGGCTGGCAGCGCATCATGGGACAGATTGCCGGCGGATGTGTGGGGGTGAAGAAGGATCGGACGCTGCCGAACGGCGCGTTTGTGGCATCATCTCGACACCGTGAAATCGAATACGGTTGCCTGCAATCCAGACTCCTGTAGGATAGCCCCTTGTGGGCGTTCCGGGAGTCCTCCAAACGGGCACAAGGCCCTATCCTACAGCAAGCCACCGCCCTCATCGTAGGATAGCCCCTCGTGGGCGTTCCGGGAGTCCTCCGAACGGGCACAAGGCCCTATCCTACAGCAAGCCACCGTCCTCATCGTAGGATAGCCCCTCGTGGGCGTTCCGAGAATCCTCCAAACGGGCACGAGGCCCGATCCTACAGCAAGCCACCGCCCTCATTGTAGGATAGCCCCTCGTGGGCGTTCCGGGAATCCCCCGAACGGGCACAAGGCCCTATCCTACAGATACTACTGTTGGTGGGATGCTCGCGTGCGCTTCGTCTAACCGAAGACCATGCCGCAGACGGAAACCAGCGAGGTGTTGCCGGCGTCGGCGGGACACTGGTCATAGGCCACGGTTTGCCCTTCCACGTTGCCCAGCAGCTTCAGCATCAGGTAAAACGGGGAGACGCCGCAGACGTTGTTGCGATCCTTCACCTGCTTGATGGCGCCGAAAAAGCCGTCGGCGCGGCCGGCAGCCAGCTCGGCCATCAACCCGCGGTCCGCGTCGTCGATGCCACGCCGGCCGGCTGAGTCCACCGGATTGCCGCCGAAGGCCGGTCCGACATGTGCCAGATCCCCTGACGCCACTACCAGCACGTTGCGGCCGGCCATGGCGCTGCTCAACACATTGAGAAACGCGCCCAACTGGCGATCGTTGGCAGGGTCGCCGCGGCCCATGACGAAATCCATGAACGACCCTGTGAGGATCGGCGCCATGGCGACCGGCTTGCCCCCGCGCATGTGGTGCAGCCAGGTAGCAACCAACTCCAGCGAGTGCTCGCCGCGGTGGCGCAGCTCGCCGGCAAAAGCGGCCTGTTCGCCGATCTCCGTGGCAAGCGCATCCACCAGCGCCTGGTCGGTAGGCAACACGCCGTAAGGCGTGGCGTAGTTCTGGCGCGTCAGGGTGATGCGATCCCCCATGCTGTAGTGGTCGGTGCCCAGCAGGATCACCAGATCCGCCGCCCGTGCCATCTCGGCCGCTCGCTTCCAGACAGCCGCGTAGACCGGCCCGCCGCGTGGATAGTCGATGTGCGGGCTGATGACGCCCCGGCCGGCCGCGCTGGCTGGCCCGGTCCCGTTGACCGCGGCCAGATAGCCGTCCAGCAACTGCGCCAGTTGCCGCGGCTCGGCCGGGTAGGACTGCCCGGCCATGGAGGGAGGACGAAACGGCGCGGCGCGGTAGGCCAGCAGCGCATGCTCGCGGGCTTCCGCGGCTCGCTGGTTGTCCAACAAGAACGCTTCGTCCAGCACCTCGATCAGTTGCTGCAGAACATCCACAGGGACGTTCATTCTGAAGCGCAGCAACAACTCGGCGTGCAGCTCGTGCAGGTCGTCCGTGCCGTCCATCAGCGACAGCGCCGGCGCCAGCGCGCGCGGCAGCACAACATGGTTGTCGCCCAGCCGTAGCGGGTCGCGCAGCAGCAACGCCGGCTGGCCTTGGTGATAGAACTCTGTGATGTCGATGGTTCGCAGTCGGGGATTGTCGTTGGGTTTCGTGTGCATCGAATGAGGTCAGAGATTGTACCGGTATGGTGGCGATCACTTTCTGTCGCGGAGACTTCGGAAGTCGTCGCACAACGGTAGAAGGTGCAGCATCCGGTCTGGAGGCGTTTCGTCCCTGGAGCCGGCGACTTCCGAAGTTTTGGGCTAAAAAGTAACCAGGAGTCTTTGAAAAGCGACTGTCACCTTACGCATGGCACCCTACTATGCCAAATCACGCAAGGCAGCGCCCAGCCGCTTGATCTCGTCAATGGTGTTGTAATGCACCGCGCCGACGCGCACCATGCCGCCGCTGTTTTCCACGCCTAGCCGCTCGGTGACGGCCAGCGCGTAGTAGTTGCCGTCCCAGACGAAGATACCCTGCTGGCCCAGCGCTTCGGCGATCTGGCGGGGCGAGTGTCCTTCCCAGGTGAATGAGACGGTGGATACCCGCTCAGCCAGCCGGCTGCGCTCGGTGATGCCGTGAACGCGCACACCATCGATGGATTCCAGTTCGTCCAGAATGGCGGCGCTGAGAGACCGGTCGTAGTCCTCGATGGCGTCCATAGCACGCAGCAGATTGCCGCGCCGGTTGTTGTCGTCTTGGTCGGCGACGCGTCCCAACGATGCCAGGTACTCGATGGCGGCCAGCGTTCCGGCGATCCCCTCGTGGTTCTGGGTGCCGGTCTCGAACTTGTCGGGCGGGTAGTTATGGGCCGGACGCACCTTGTAGGCGCGCGTCTGGTCCAGCAGATCATACCGGCCATAGAGAATGCCGATGTGCGGGCCGAAAAACTTGTAGGCGCTGCACGCCAGGAAGTCGCAGCCCAGCGCCTGCACGTCCACCGGTCCATGGGGAACATATTGCACCGCATCGACGAAAGAAAGCGCGCCCGCCTCCCGCGCCCAGCCACAGATCGTCTTGACATCGTTGATCGTGCCCAGCGCGTTGGAGGCGTAGCCCACCGCCACGATTTTGGTGCGTTCGTTGATCAGGTTGTGCAGACCGCCCATATCCAGGGTGTAGTCCTCGACATCGAAGTCGGCCCAGCGTACCGTCGCGCCGCGGTCCTCGGCCATCATGGTCCACGGGGTGATGTTGGCGTCGTGGTCCATGCGGGTGACGACGATCTCGTCGCCGGGGTCAAGCTGCCGGCCCAGCGCGCGGCTGAGACTGAACGTCAGCGTGGTCATGTTGGGGCCGAAAGCGATCTCGCGGGGTGAGGCTGCACCCAGCAAGTCAGCCGCAGCCTGATGCGCGTCGGCGATGACAGCGTCGCTGCGCTGCGCGGTGGCGAATGCACCGCCGCGGTTGGCGTTGCTGGTCGCCAGGTAGCCGGTCACGGCGTCGATGACGCTCTGCGTGACCTGGGTGCCGCCGGGGTTGTCAAGGAAAACGGCCGGCTGGCCGGCGGCCTGCAAGCTGAGAGCCGGGAACTGGGAACGAATGCGGTTGAGATCGAGCATGGTGGTCACAAGGTGTCCTCTTGGTCCGGGAGAAAGCGGCGCGAGCGACACGCTCGCGCCGGTAGGGTTCGACGGTGAAAGAATACCTTGTGCAAGCGGAATCGCCAAAGTTGAGGGGTAACGCAAGAGATGCTGCTACATCAGTCGAAGCAGGTAGTGGCGGCTTGGCGTGTGACGTGGGCAGCTACGAGGTTGTTGCCAGAACCACGCCACTCAGTCCTTCCAACGACAGCGACATCCCTGCGCCGCGGACTCGCAATCTGTTTTCTTTGCTTGTTGACAATAGGGGTTCGGAGTAGCTGGACGAACCCAGGTCGAGCTCATGGGGTTTGTTGCTCAGGTTGAAGAATACCTGCAGCTCGGTTGCGCCAAGCACGATCCTGTATCTGTAGACCTGAGATTCCGTATGGACGGCCAGCGTCTCCCACCTGCCCCGGCGCAGGGCTGGCTGATTATGGCGCAGCTTGATGAGCGCCTTGTAGAAATCGAGCAAATCGTGGTCCCAGAGCGCTTCGTCCCAAACCATGTCGGGACGGACTACGTGATCGCCGCCGAAGCCGCCAGCATCCTTGTCTTGCTGCTGTGACAGGCCGATCTCTGTCCCGTAATACAGGACCGGAGGAAACGGCAGGGTAAACAGGCACAGCGAGGCCAGCTTCAGCCGCGGCACATCTCCTCCCGCAACAAACAGAAAACGATTCATGTCGTGGTTGTCAATGAAGGTAACGCGTCCAGGACCTGTTTGCATATATCGGTTGTAAGCTTGCAGCGCCCCGGCGAGTTCAGCCACGCCCCACTCGCCGCGTCCAAAGCTCATGCGCAACATCTGCGCCAGCGGAAAATCGAGAACACCCTGCAATCGGCCGTGATAGGTTCGTAGCATCTCCGGTGTATCGGTTACCTCACCAAACAAGGCGGCACCCGGTTTCACCTGCTCGATCGCCGTGCTGAAGGCTATCCAGAAGTCAGACCCGTGCCCAATCGCATGGTCAAGCCGCAGACCATCGAAACCCACATCCTCAAGCCAGAAGCTGGCGCTATCGATCAGGAATTGGCGCAGTCCGGCATCGTTGCTGTTGAACGAGACAAGAAAGGTAGCGATGCCGAGAAAACAGCGGTACTTGTCCGGCCACTCATCGAAAACGAACCACGACGCTGCCGGCGCATCGCGATCCTGCTGAGCGGCGACAAATTCAGGCATCTTCCATGATCCGTGGCTCGGCACGAAGTCCAGGATCAGACGTATGTTCATTGTGTGAGCAGCCTTGACCAACTCCCGCAACGTCTCCAGGCTGCCCAAAACAGGATCGACAGCGAAATAATCGGATTGGTCGTACCGGTGATAGGTGGGCGACGCGCCAATGGGCGAGAGCCACAGGCAGTTGACGCCGAGGCCCGCAAGGTACGGCAGCGCGTTGATCACGCCTTGCAGCGAACCGCCGTGCTTGTCGTTGGGTTCAAGGTTTTTCGGAAACTGTCCGTCCTCTGTGCCGTTGCGGAAGCGATCCAGGAAGATGTGATAGATGATGGCATCATCCATCCAGTCAGGCAGCGTCCGCGGTTGAGTCTGCACCTGATACGCGAACGTGGTGAGACCCGCTTCGCCCAGTTGATACCAGAATCCACTGCCGTCGTGCGCGAAAAACGCCGGCGTGTCGGATGTGTCGGAGGAGTACCCCGCTATCTTGTAGCGCACCACGGTTTTGTCCTGTTGTGGCGGCAGCATCGCCTCCCAGCGGTTGAGATAGCTCGTCGCTGCATTCCACTCGACGTCTGCCAGAACCATCGACACCTTGCTGGATTCCGCGTTGGGCAGACTGCCGTCGGTCGTATACCAGACCTCGGCCCGCTGAATCCTCAACGCCGCGCCGCTTGTAGCTGTAACCTCCACCGCTTGATCGGGGCGGGGAACGCCGGGGCTGATCTTGTTGTCGTGTCGAAACTGGGTGGACTTGAGCGCGTGACGTTCTGCTAACGCCGGCATGGGCAGATCGCCGGGCGCAGAAGCGATGCCAGAGACGTGCGCTGTATCTGAGTGTGCGTTTTCGTTCAGCATGGGTTGTTCTCCGTATATGATGAACTCGTCAATTCACTGGCGGGTTAAGACAGTCTCATCTCCCGGTTGACAGACGGGAGTATCCGACCTATACTGCCTGTGAAATCCTGTGCGAGGTGATTCTTTGGGTCAATTCCGCAAACATGTTTTTGTCTGCACCTATGGGCCGTACTGCTGTTTTGACGGCGACACGGAAGGGCTGCTGAAGCGGCTCAAGCAGCGCGTCGCGGAAGCGGGTCTGCGGGACGAGGTGCGCATCAACCGCGCAGGCTGTCTGAACCAGTGCGGACACGGCCCCAACGTGGTTGTATACCCGGATGACGTTTGGTACTGTGGCGTGCAGATCGAGGACGCTGACGAACTGTTCGAGGAACACCTGCTCAACGACCGGCCTGTTCAACGCCTTTTGTTTCCTCTCCCGCCGGGCAACAACAAGGACACCGGTGGATATCCTGCCGCGGTTACCGAGTACAAGCAGATCGAAAAGCAACTGGACAGACTGCGAGCCGCGGAGCGGGCGCGTATTCAGGCGAGCCTTCAGACACCGCTGTCCTCTGAGGATTCGATCTGAGCAACCGGCAGCAGCGGGCTGATCTGAACCAGCAACAAGAGCTGGAAAAGTTGTCCAAGCAGGACAATCCGTTCGCTGGAAACCGTCGTCGCATCGGCGGGTTCAACCAACGACCGCAGTCGCGCCAGGCGTTGGTCTACCGGCAAGTCTGGCTGCATTTCTTCCGACAAACGCCAGTAGGCCTCGCGCAGGTGCCAGGCTGCCCGATCATGCGGTATCTTGGCCTCGGCCTCCCAGGCTTTGACATGCTGTCTGCTGGCGGCGACCATGGCACTTTCCGCCAGTAGACCGGTCAGCATGCTGGACAGATCGGTGGCCTGCCCGCTGATCACGTTCTCGAAAGCCACCAGGCCCATGGCGGCTACATCCAGCCAGGTTGCCAGCTCACTCAACTGCCGGGCCGTGAGCTTGCCCTCCAGCTCCAGCAGATAGTCGTAGAACCCGGCAGTTGTTGCCAGCGCCTGCGAACGGGCAGAACCAGCCGGGACGGATGCCAGCAACGCTTCCTGCAAGCTGACCAGCGCGGCCGGGTCGGGCTGCCGCAACACAGTTGCCAACGCGGATGCAAGATCGTTCATGGGTGACATTATATGTCGGGCGGCAAAGATCATCAACATCGCAACAGGAGGACGCATGACTCATCAACGTTGGGCGCTCGCGGTAAGCGCCGCGGCCATCTTCGTCGCGCTTAGCGGCTGCAATCTTGTGAACCGGTTCGCGCCGCCTGAGCCGGAGCAGGCGCCGTCCGCATTGCCCGCTCCGGTCTCGCTCCCGGCGCCGGTAGAAGGGGAGACGCCGACCAGTATCTACCAAAGCGTCGCGCCGTCGGTGGTGTACATCGAAACCGACTGGGGAACAGGCAGCGGATTCGTGGTCGAGGTCGATGGCAACAAATACGTCGTCACCAACCGCCATGTCGTTTCGCCCTTCCGTGAGGTTCGCATTGTCCTGCCAGACGGCAATGAGATGTCCGATGCGCCGGTCATCGACGTTGACATGCTGGCCGATCTGGCGGTCATCGGCCCGATCCAGACAGATGCCCGTCCGCTGGTGTTGTCACAAGACGTGACCACCGCGATCGGCTCGCCGGTCTACCTTATCGGCTATCCGGGCGAATCTGAGATCTTTCCTCAACCGACGTTGGCTACCGGGCTGTTGTCCAACATTCGCCGCTGGCCGGCTGCCGATCTGACGTATTACCAGACCGACGCGTCCACGGTCGGCGGACAGAGCGGCGGTGTTTTGGTTGCAGCTAACGGTGATATTCTGGGCGTGCCTACCTTCTGGTTTGGCGAGCCGGGCGCATTTGGTTTGGCGCTCAGCGCAGCCGATGCTCTGCCCCGGATCACCCAGATGATAGCGGGCGAGGATTCTGACGGCTTAGGCGCTCGCAACACAATTCTTGACGACGTGGACGACATGCAGATGCTGGAAGTCGGCCAGACCATCACCGGAGCGCTGGACTACTACGGCGACACCGATATATTCCTCATCACGCTGGAACGGGGCGACGTAGTGGACGTTGGAGTCCAGTCGTTTCACTTCGATCCTGTGGTGTTGATCGGCAGTGACACGGCGACCGAAGCGGATCTGGTCTCCGACGACGACAGCGGCCGCGGTGTGTTTGGCACCGACGCGCTGGTGACTTTTGAAGCCGAGAACGACGGAACCCACATCATCATGGTCCAGGATTTTGGTGGAAACCTCGGCGCTTACCTGCTGTCGGTCAGCCGCGGCAAGCTTGATTGACCGGCTGAAACGAGAATACGTGAATATTTGCAACGTGAAACGTGAAGGCGTGAAATACAGGAATAGCTTGGCCATGACATCGACCGTCGCTGGGTTAATATCACCGAGAAGTCGACATCACGTTTCACGCCTTCATGTTTCAGATCAAGAAACGCCACTCCACAAAGCATTATGAGGTAATTCATGTCCCCGTCCCGTAATCTGATCCTGGCGATCGGCGACCTGATAGCGCTGCTCGTCTTTGTCATCATCGGCCAGGCCGACCACAACACGCTCAACCAGGGCAATCCAATTCTCGGCGCGCTGCCAAACCTGGTCGCGCTGGCAGTCCCCTGGTTGATCATCGCCTTCCTGCTGCGTGCCTACCCGCGCACGCCGATGCGTCTTGCCCCGTTCATGGGACGCTCCGCGCTGGCCTGGCTGATCGCCGCGCCGCTGGGCCTGCTGCTGCGGGCCGTGCTGCAAAGCCGTGGCGGCATCCCCATTCCCTTCCTGATCGTGACACTGCTGGCCGGCGGTGCGCTGCTGCTGGGCTGGCGGCTGGTGTACTGGCTGATAGCGATGCGCAGATCATCTTCACCGGTTGAAATCGGCAGTTGACAAGCGCTGCCAACGCGGTAGCTCCCCGCGGAGTTCGCATCCTCCGATGCGAACCAGCCGCAAATGACACGCGCATCGGTAGATATGCCGATGCGCGCTTCCAGGAGTGATGAGCAGTTCGCCGGATACGGATTGCCTATATTGCCGGCTAGGCTGCCAACGGCTTACCCGACGCGGCCGGCTGGGCAAGCTGGGCCGGCTCCGCGGCCAGCCGGTGGTTCAGGTACAGCGCCGTCATAAAAAGCATCATCGCGGTGAACTGGTGCGTCAGTGCGACGACGATCGGCACGCCCATGACCACCACGCCGATGCCGAGGGTGATCTGCACCAGCACCAGCGCCGCCAGCAGCAGGCTGGACCGTTTGACCTGCGGCGCATAGGCGTGCCGTCGGGCCACGACATAGACTGCCAGCGCGACCGCCAGCACGACGAAAGCCAGCCAACGGTGGATGAAATGCAGGGTGGCCGGCGCGGTCAGGATACTGTTCAACCAGCCGCCGGCCGCGGTCAACAGGCCCGGCGGCACCAGATATCCGAACATCAGCGGCCACGTGTTCGACACATGGCCCGCCTTCAACCCCGCCACCAGCCCGCCATAGGCGATCTGCACGACGAGAATGCCTATCACCAGGACCGACAGCCAGTAGGCTGCCGGTCGCCCGCCTGGCTGCTTCTCGGGATGTCCATAGATGCGATCCAGTGCCAGCCGGAAGGTAATCGCCAGCAGCGTTAGTGCCAACAGCAGGTGCGCAGTCAGACGGAAGTGGCTGACCGCCGGCGTATCCACCAACCCGCTGCTGACCATGTACCACCCCAACACGCCTTGGAACGCGAACAGGACGCCGATCAGGATGTAGAGCCAGCGCTGGCGGCGCGGGATCATCCCCTTCCACAGGAAATAGATCAGGGGAATCGCCACCAGCAGGCCCGCGAAGCGCGCGATTAGCCGGTGCGTGTACTCGATCAGGAAGATCTCCTGGTACTCCGGCAGGGTCATACCTGTGTTGATCTTCAGGAACTCAGGGGTCAGTTGATACTTGGCGAACTCCGCTTCCCAGGCCGCGTGGCCGATGGGTGGGACGACACCGCTGATCGGGTTCCATTCGACGATGGAAAGGCCGGAGCGGGTCAGGCGGACAAAGCCGCCAAAGGCAATCAGGAAGATGATCAGGCCGCACACCACCAGCAGCCAGATGGTGACGGCTCGGCTCGGTCGCGTCGATGCTTGCATTTCATGGGTCTCCAGGTTCTTGCGCCGGTCGTGAACAATGGCACACTCGTTGATTCTAATCAACGGCGCGAATCTGGCAAACCCTGCCGTATCTCGTACTCATCCTACTCCTACTCGTCCTCTTACTCCTACTCCTACTCTCACTCTCACTCAGACCATCTTATCTCGTCCCGTCTCCTGGGCGAGCCGCGTCGTGTTGGTCTTATATGCTGTGGTTTGTTGCTGCGGTGAGTTTTGAGTATGAGTAGGAGGATGAGTAGGAGTAGGAGTAGGAGTGCGAGGAGGTGAGGTCAACTCGATGGTCGGATGCGAGTCACCTGCTTGAACGGCTTGACCTGCTCGGCCACATTGTCGCGCAGCAGGTTGCCGGAGACGTGCATCAACGTGTCGGAGAAGTCGGGGTCGATTCCCATAGACGCCAGGCAGGGGAAGTGGTGGTGCAACATCCCCGCCTCGAACTCAGCGTCATCAGCCGAAACGCCAGCCAGCCCGGTCGCCACATGGCGCGCACAGCCGCAGGCCGCATCGCGCAGCACCGCGGCTTCCGTAACCAGCCGTGTATCTGGATCGACCGCGATGCGCAGGTTAGGTTGGCCGAAATAGCAGGCAAACTTGGCGATCAGCGGGTTGTCGTAGCGCTCGCGTTGGCGGCGCGTCACCAGGTAATCGCGTTCGGTCAGCGAGCACAGCGGCTTCGGCGTCACGCAGGCGACGCCATCGTCGGCCAGCCAGCCGCGCAGTTGCCGGGCCAGGCCGCGCGGCAGCCACGCCTCGCTGTCCACCGGCGCGATGACGGCCTTCGCGCCGGTCACCGCACAGACATCGGGGATCAGCTCGGCCACGCCCTTGTGCTCCTGAAACGCCAGTACCAGATCAGCCTGCGGCAGGTCGGCAGGGACATAGTCCTCCGGGTAGTCGATGAACAGCGGCAAGTTGGTGGGTGCGAGCCACTCCGTCAGTGTCCACCCTTCAGGCGCGTGCTCGCGGACGTTGCCCGCGTGACGCCGGCCGTAGTCGCCAGTGATGATTGCCAGAATTCGCACGGTTCACACTCCTACCGGTTTCACCCGCGGCCAAGCGTTGACAGCGAACGCGGCAACGGCAGACGCTTGCAGCAGGCGGCCTGCCAGGGTGGCGCCCGCCGGGACGTCCAGCACAATTGCCGCTACCGCCAGCAACACCCCGCAGTTTAACAGGACAAAGGCCAGCCACGCCGCCCGCGTGTTGCCGCGCGATGACTGGAAGCGTGGCAGGATCCAGTATGCCACACCCATAGCAAGCTGGACAATCCACCCGACCAGCAGCACCTCGATGTGTGTGGGGAGCAGGCGCCAGATGAACGGCTCCAGCCGCAGGCCCTTGTTCGCCAGCATCAGCGCGCCCAAAGTAAAGCCGGCCGCCAGATACAACAGCGAGGCGCGGATGAACCACACGGACAGTCTGGGCATGTCAACGTTCCTTGACACGTCCCCAGGTGTTGGCCACGAAGAACATGCCGGCCAGCCACTGCAAGCACGCGGAAAGCACCAGTGCCCACGACCACACCTGCCCTTCACTGACGGCTGCGCCCGGCTCGCCGAGCATCCGCAGCAGCAGGCCAACATTCAACAGAACGTAGGTCGCGATCGCTAGCCCCTCGCTGCCGCGCGGCCGCTCCTTCGAATACTTGGGAAACATCCAAAACACGATGCCCATGATCAACTGCGTCACCCAGCCCACCAGAAAGAGGTGGAAGTAGACCGGACCGGCTGCCCGCAGCGCGGCCGGCAGCGTCACAACCTGCGCCAGGGCCAGCAGCACGGCCAGCGCCAGCGCGCCGATCAGGTAGAGCAGCGAAGTCCTGACATACCAGCGGGTGATGGCAGGCACCGGCTATGCCTCCTGCTTCCGGCCGCGACGCACGGCAACTACCAGCAGCGCAATGAACAGCAGGATCGCCAGCTCGTTCAGCAGCCCGCCCCAGCGCCGGACATCCATTTGCAACGTCGCATCGCCAACGATCCGCAACAGCAGGGAGACTTGCAGCAAGGCCAGCGGCGCGTAGAACGCCGGGCTGTAGACCAGCGGCCAGCCGGTCAGCGCCGGCACGATGATTGGCGCGTGGGCGAAGATCATGGAGATCACGAATCCGACGAACAGCGTGTGCATCAGCGCATCGTAGTGCGCACCGGCAGTCAACCCGCCATGATGCAGCCGCTGCAAACCGGAGAACGCCAACCAGCCATAGCCCGCCAACAGCGCGAGGGCGATGTAGCGGGTCAGGCCCGTCTTGCGGACCGTGCGCCGGGCGATGTCGAACAACAGCAGCCAGATGGCTAGCAACAGCATGCCCGCGCCGGCCAGCCGCGCGCCGGCCTGAAACGCGACGGGCGACGCCAGAATGCCGGCCAGCAACACGACGACCGCAGCGCCGAACGCGACCTGCTTGCTGCGCGACAGGCGCAGCAGCCGGCTCAACTCCAGCCGTTCGCCGACGATGGTCAACACCAGGAAACCGGCCCACCAGATGCTGGCTATCGGGACGCCGCGTCCAAACAGCCACAGCAGGTTGCCGCCCACCCACACCAGCGCGCCCAGCAGCATCACCACAGCGTGCAGCGCGACGTGGATACGCAGGATCGCCGCCATCATCGCCGCCAGCACGATGCTCCCTAGCGTGATCAACAGGGCCGGCAGTGGTCCGGCCAAACCTGCCAGCAACAGCAGCGCGCCAGCGCCGGCCAGAGCCGGGCCGGCATAGGTCCAGCGCCAGCGCTGGTCCAGCGCGCTCAAACCCACCGCGCGCTCCAGGGCTATCAGCGTGCCCAGGAATCCGCATACCATCAGCGGTCCATGCGCCATAGCCAGGTTGGGGTGCAGCGACGGCAGGCCCCAACCCATGCGCAGCAACCCGGCCCACAGCCCGGCCAGCAAGGCCACCATAGCCAGTAAAGCCAGCGGCGCGGCCGAACGGCGCGGATTGCTTCCAGAAGTCATCGTTACCCTTGCAGAAGATAGAGAAGCATCACCACCGGCGTCTCGGCGTAGATGCTGTGCGGCAGGTTAGCCGGCATGTGTACCCAGGCGCCGGGCTTGGCCGTGGTCTCGAAATCGCCCAGAGTGAGCCTGGCGTCGCCTTGCAGAAAATGCAGGACCGCCGGCTTTGAGGCCGTGTGCTCGGACAGCTCCTGGCCGGCGGCGAAGCCGAACAGGGTCACCTTGACCTGGTCGCTGGTAAAAACCGTACGGCTGACGATGCTGTCGGGCGCGATCTCAGGCAGTTGCGCCAGCAGGTCGTCAACGTGAAAATAGGGTGTGGTCATGAGTAGCTTGCTTTTTTCACTGCGCCTGAGGCGCGCCGTGCAGAAAGGCCAGGAACACCAGCGGCTCGCTCTCGGCGCGGATGGCATGTTTCTCGCCAACGTCGAAGATCAGCAGCGAGCCTGGACCAAATCGTTGTTCCTGACCATCGCCTCCAGAGAACAGACCAGCACCCTCCAGCACCACCAGATAGACCGGCGAACTGGGAGCCGTATGTTCAACGACCGTCTGTCCAGGCTTGAGCGTGAAACGCAGGATACGGCCTGTTTTGTCGACAAAGAGCGGCTCTGCATAGGGATCCTTGTCGTGAAATACCAGATTATCGTGCAATGCTACGGACTGCATGAGAGTTGCTCCTTTCGTCGTACGCTGCCCGGATAGGGTTGGATCTCGGCAGCTACAACCGCTCGATGCGCACCCGCCATTCGTCCGGTCCCTCTTGCAGATAGGCCCAGGCGAACTGGCCGGCGCGTTCGTGCAGAAACTGATAGTACAGCGGCTTGGGGTCATGGTCGTTAACCAGGATCATCGCCCGGTCTGCCGGCAAGCTGTCGAAGGTGTTGAAGATCAGCGGATGCCGATCACGGGGTTCGATGCTTCGTACATCTACAATCTGATCGTCGGTTGGTGCAGAGTTGGTCATAGGTCCTCCATGGGATAGTGGGTCAGGTTGACTTTCTCGGAATACGCTGATCTTAACCCAGAATCGGGTTGCTTGCAGCGACTTATGTCTCACGCCGGGCTGATCGCCGGGGACACCGGTTGCTCGTGCAACTGCCGGTGACAGGGCACGCACACGCTGATCAGGTTGTGCGGCTCATCCCGATCAACCTGTCTTGCCGGCGCAATGCTGTGCAGCTCCAGCGGCTGACCGATCACACCGCAGACGCGGCACGTGTAGCCATCGCGCCGGTGCAGCCGTGCGTGCTGGCGTCCCTTGGCGCTCAGCCGCCAGCGCCAGCGCCGCCAGGGCGACCGCAACAGGCTGTGCAGGTCATCCAGCAAGCGATGAAAGGCCAGTCCCGCTGCTGCCAGGCCCAGCAGCGGCAGCAGCGGAGTCATCACCAGGCCGATCAGGATGACAGGCCAGCGATGCAGCCAGTACAACCGTTCACCTCCGCGACCGTCGCGATAGTGCTGCCAGATAGCCGCGGGTGAGGCGGGACCGTTGCGTCGAACATAGGGCGGCACGTGGTCCAGATCAGCCAGGAGGCTGGCGGCCCATGCAACGAATACCCGCCGTCCCAGACGCGGATATAACCCAACGGCCGCTGCGGTGGAAAGAATCAGGTGATGGCGAGGATGCACGGCTATGTTGGTCCGGGAAATGCAGCCTCCCTGAACGATTCGTCGTTCAGGGAGGCTCGTCCTCAGAAACCAGGCAAGACGGCGTGGCAGGCAGTGCCGCTGGCCGGTTATTGGTGCAGGGTTCGGATGTAAGCGATGATGTCCATCAACTGTTCGTCGGTCAACGCCGGGTTGCCGCCCTTGGGAGGCATGTCCACGCCGGTGGTGTTGGCCGGGTCGCTGGTAGGACGACCGACCTTGAGGAATGCCAGCAACTGTTCGTCGCTCTGCGACGGCACGAAGTCACTGGTGGTGAACGGCTTGCCCAGTCCGGTAACGCCTTCGCCGGACGGCCCATGGCAGGCAGAGCAAGTGCCCGCGAACAGGTCTTTGCCCTTAGCGGAATCACCGGCGGCTACAGGCGGCTGTGTTGGCGCCACGGTCGGTTGAACCGGCGCATCCGCGGGCTGCGATCCGCCGCCGCAGGCAGCCAGCACAATCAGCACCGCGGCCAACAGAGTCAATACAAACAGATTGCGTCTCATTGTGATGTTCTCCTTTTCTCGAACGAGAGAATGTGATACGGGAACCCGTACCGCGTGATCGATAACTTCGTTGTTACTACTCAGGCTACAAAGTGGCGTCATTCCCGCGAAAGCGGGAATGACGGGTGAGTAGTTACACACGTCTACTTGCCGTCGGACGGCGCCCTGCCGCCCATCCCACCGCCCTGCCGCATCGCGCCGCTGCCGATCTCGCCAGCCTTGTGCAGCGTCGTGAGAGTGGTCCAGTCGCTGGTCTTCAGCCCCAGCCCGTATGCCATGACGTCGGCCCGGTCGGCGCCGGCGAACGCCAGGATGCCGGACGCCATCGGCGTAGCGACCTGGTCGGTGACGACGTAGGTGGCGGTCGTGGCGTCGGTCCACTCCTTGCTCTCGTAGTCGTGGACATACCACGCGACCAGCGGCTGGTCCGGGTGCGCAGCCGCCCAGTCCAGCATGTCGCCGATGTCGTCGAAGGCAGCGGTCTCGTAGCGTCCCGGCCCAACCTCGTAGGCGACGGCCGACGCAAAGCGCTCGTCGCTGATGATCATGTTGCATTGGACACAGACATCCTCGCCGTAGCGGATGTCAGGCGGCGCCAGTTCGGTCGATCCCTGTGCGCACGCCGCCAGCACCACAGAAAGCAGCATAATCACAGCCGACAGTAACAATTGCTTCTTCACGTTTCCTCCATCTGCTATCTGCAATTTGCCATCAGCCATCCGCCTACAGGTCGCCGCGGTTGGCGAAGCGCAGGTAGGCCAGCACTCCCGGTACGATGGCCCACAGCGCCAGCGTGCCCAGCAGGATCGCCAGCAGGCCCTGTCCATACTGGTGAACCGCATACATTCCGGCCGGCCCCAGGATGTCGAGCGTCGCGTTGATGTCCAGAATGGCAGCCATCTTGAACACCTGCGACGGGTTGGAAAGCGACATGGCGAACAGGCTGGCGATGGGCAACTTCATCGCGACAGCCGTGCCCATCATGCCCAGATCACCCAGGAAAACAAAGGCCAGCCACAGAAACAGCCCGATGCCAACCGCCACACTGGCCTTGCGCGTCAGCGCCGAGACCAGAAAGCCGACACTGAGCATGGCCAGGCCCAGCAGAAAGGCCAGCACCACCAGCGCGACATACGCGCCCGGATCGGCTGCGCCGCTCCCGCTCAGGACCATGACCAGTCCGGAGATCCCGAAGCCCAGCGCCAGCGCCGCCAGCAGGCTGAGCGCCAATCCAAGGTATTTGCCCAGAAACACCTCCAGCCGGCCGATGGGCTGGGCCAGCAGGTAGCTCAACGTGCCGCGCTCCAACTCGGCAGCGATGCTCTGTGCGCCGATTGTCAGCGCCATCAGCGGCACGATCAGCAGCACCAGGTTGATCAGGCTGGCGGCGGTGCGGCCAAAGCCGGCGAAACCGGCAATACCTGCCCCGGCCAACGCCAGCCACGAGAACGCCAGCGCCAGCGCAGCGAAGGCCGCGGTATACAGCAAAAACCAGCGGTTGCGCAGCGCGTCGCGCATCTCCTTCTGTGCGAGCGTCCAGATGGTGGTTAGAGATGAAGTCATGGTGGTTCGTGTTGCGTGGTGCGTATGGCGTATTGCGAAGTGATGGCACGGATACGAAATACGTAATGCGCAATAGGTCCGTCGAGAATACTGCCGAGTGATTGCACGCCGTGTTCCGCTACAACACTTCGAAATCGGTTACTTCGACGTCGGCATCGTACAACGTCTGGATCGGCTGCGCCTTTTGGTCGGGCAGAACATCGACCAGCACGCCGACGCCGTTGCGCGAGACTGTGAATCCGGCGGTTGTCAGGACGGCCAGTGCGCGCTCCAACTGGCTTGCCGGCAGACGCAGCTTGACCCGCGACCGCAGTCCCAGGCGGTCAGGCAGCTCGGCCGCGGCGCAGACCAGCGTCAGCCGGCCGCCATCCATCACCAGCACGGTGTCGGCCAGCGCCTCCACCTCTTCCAGCCGGTGCGACGTGAAGATGACCGTCTTGCCTGCCCGCTTCACGTCGCGCAGCATCGCCAGGAAGAGTTCGCGCGCCGCTGCGTCCAGGTTCGAGGTCGGCTCGTCCAGCACCAGGATCGGCGGGTCGGCCAGCAGCGCCAGCCCCAGCGCCAGGCGCTGTTTCATGCCGCCCGACAGCGCGCCGACCGGCTTGTCGCCGTGTTCTGCCAGCCCGACCTGCTGCAGCGCCTCCTGCGCGCGGCCGGCCTCCACGCCCTTCAACCGGGCGTAGAACAACGCCGTGTCCAGCGCGCTCATGTCGGCGTAGAAGGCCAGTTCCTGGGGCACGTAGCCCAGCAGCCGGCGTACTGCCTTGCCGTTTTTGCCGGCGTCCATGCCATCCACCGAAATCAGACCGCGGTAGCGCAGCAGCCCCAGCAGGCACTTGATGGCGGTGGTTTTGCCGGCGCCGTTCGGTCCCCAAAGGGCCAGCGCCTCCTGCGGCTGCACCGCGAAGCTCAGGTCGTCAACGGCCGTGAACTTACCAAAACGTTTGGTGACGTGAGAATACTCAATCATCGCTTGGTTCTCTTGTAAAATCCGGTATGCCGTCCGTCATTCCCGCTTTCGCAGGAATGACGCTCAGTGACCACCATCGCGCCTCATCCTGTGGTCCGCCGCGGCCTGCGGACGGCGAACACGAGGATCAACGCGGCGGCGGCCAGCATTGCCAGCGACGCGGCCAGGTTGGCGGCCAACGGCGCCGGCGTAAGGCCCGGCACGGCCGGCAGCACAGGCGGCGCCATCAATGGGTGCTCGTCGGTCATCTTCGGCCGCGGCTGAAACAGCGGAAAGGCGCGCGCAGCCAGATCGATGGCGTCGGTGGCCGGGCTGAGCTGGAACAGCCGCAGCTCAGGGTGTTTTGCCAGCAGGTCCTCGAACAGGCTCTGCGCCTGGTAGGGCACGTCGCCCACGCCGTTGTTGTCGGCGTCGTAGCCGGCGTAGTCGCTCCAGTAGTTGCCGCGGCCGGCCTCCGACCACAGGTTGTTGCGCAGCACGCCCTCGCCAGCCAGCGCGATCTGCTCGCCATTCTCCTGGAACACGTTGCCGGCGGTGACGTTGTCCTCCACCAGCGGCAGCATCCACAGCGCGATGTCGTTGTAGGCGAACAGGTTGTTCTCGGTACGGGTCGTCGCGTTGGGCGACAGCGGCGAATGGTCGTTGTAGACACCGACGCGATTGGCCACGAAGTAGTTGCCGTCAACCACGGCGTTGTCAACGTCCTTCAACCCCAGGCCGTAGCCGCTCTGGCCGCGGTTGTCGAACAGCAGATTGCGGCGCACGGTATAGCCGTCGCCGTACATCAGGTAGATGCCCACCGAGTTGTCGCGCAGGACGTTCTCCTCGATCAGAACGTTCTCGTTGACCATGAAGTGCAACCCATAGCGGCTGCGTTCCACGGTGTTGCCGCGGATGATGCTGTCTGGCGAATACCAGACGATCATGTCGCGGCTGTCACTGACGTGGTTGTTTTCCACCAGGCTGCCGGCGGAGTACCACAAGCGCAGCCCGTCGCCGCGCACACCCATCTCCAGCGGCTTGCCGGCCACGGTGTTGCCGCGCACGACGCTGCCGGGCGCATCCTTGAGATAGACGCCGAACAGCACGTCCTCCAGCCGGTTGTCTTCCACCGTCAGCCGCGGCGCCAGGCCGGTAACGCCCGCGTCCTCCCGGTCCAGCGAGGCCCCGCTGCCGCGGATCTCGAACCCGCGGATCGTCACGTCCGGCGCGTTGACCGTGATCACGCTGCCGCTGCCGCCGGCGTCGATCACCGGGTAATCCTGGCCGACCAGCGTCACCGGCGTGTCGATGACCAGCGGGCCGGCATAGCGTCCAGCCGGGACCACGATGGTGTCACCGGGCTGCGCGGCCGCCAGCGCGGCCTTTAGGTCAAGCGGCTGGTCGGCAGCTAGCGGAAACAACGCGATTGTGGCAGCGATCAAGACTGACAACATAGTTGGCATCTGAATTCGTGAATTCGTGTCCTATTCGTGGACGGCCACAGCTTCCTGCGCATCCACCAGCGGCTTGTAGGCGCGGCGGTGGAAGTACAGGCCGACTAGAATCAGTGCGGAGGCCAAAATCGCCATCCATAGGCCAATATCTGGACTGGCTACCGTGCGGAACTGGGCGATCTTGCCCTCGAACAGCACCGGCGGCACGAAGGGCTGAACGCTGTTGCTCAGCGGCGCGGCCGGATCCAGGTTCTGCCCGAAGTTGGCCAGCCAGTACTGCAGGTCCACCAGGAAAATGACAGGGAAGAGCAGCGCCGGCAGAGCCAGCAGCGCGGCCCACCGGGAGTGTACAAACACGGCAGCCAGGATGAGCAGCGCAACCACTGCCACGCCCAGCACCGAGACCGACTTCTCGAACGGCGCTGCCTCGTCCAGCGGGCGCATGCCGATGTAGTGGTTCAGGCCGTCGATCTCGTTGACGTCGCCGGTCAAGTTGTTGAGATACGCCTCAACGGTCAGTCCGTTGGGATACTGCGGCGCGT
This sequence comes from Caldilineae bacterium, assembly GCA_020634555.1. GTDB lineage: Bacteria > Chloroflexota > Anaerolineae > JAAEKA01 > JAAEKA01 > JACKBK01. Next base: position 53,156 of record JACKBK010000012.1, on the reverse strand, counting down.
GCAGCGTTAACCGCCAGTACGGCTCGAAGATCGACGCGACCAACAAGAACGCGGCCAGCAGAAACAGCACCGTCGGCGCAAGATAGCGTCTGCGATGGACGCGCATCTCCTCAGCAGGCACGCGCGGTCCGATGATTTTTTCTACACTCTCGCTCATGGTGATCTTCCTTGGACAAGGACTAGTAGATTGGTAGATTGGTGGGTTCTCGTGCCGGCAAGAAGCCAATTGTCCACGCAGAACCGACCGATTTCCCAATGCACCAATCTACCAGTCCCGAAAACACCTCTACGGCTCCACCAGGAAGTAACCCATCATCTCCAGATGCAAGGCCGAGCAGAACTCGGTGCAGTAGTAGGGATAGGTGCCGGAGTTGGTTGCGTTGAATTCAAACGAGGCAGTCTCACCCGGCTCCAGGCTCAGGCTGATGTTGTGGCCGTCAAGCTGGAAGCCGTGAGTGGCGTCGTGAGCGGTCTCGATGTTGGTGATATGCCAAACGACATGGTCGCCCTCCTTGACCTCAATGCGGTCCGGGGTCAGGTGCGATCGCACGGAGGTCATGAAGACCTCGACCTCGTTGCCGTTGCGCTCGATGCGTTCCTCGCCCGGCAGTGTGGCGAACTCAGACTTCTGCCACGTGAGGGGATCCCAGCCGACTTCGGGATAGGCGTTGATGGCGTTGATCTTGTCGGCCTTGATCATCTGGGCGTAGTGCGGCTCGCCGATCCCCATAGCCATGTCGTAGATCACCTTCATGTTGTCGCCGCTGATGTCGATTAGCTGCTCGTTCTGCGGTAGCAGCGGACCGACCGGCGTGAAACGATCCACTGCCCACTTGTTGAGCGCGATCAGGTACTTGCCATCGGGCGAAACGGTGTCGCCTTCAGCCGCCACCAGGTGGCCGATGTTGTACTGCACAGGAACCTTGTTGAGAACGGTGTAAGCTGCTGGATCGTCGCCGCCCAGCTTCCACTTGGCCACCATGCTGTCCAGGAAGAGGCTGGTATAGGCGTTGCCCTGGTCGTCGAACTGGGTATGGAGCGGCCCGAGGCCGACCTCCAACTGCGCCACCATGACATCGTCGAAGTTGAGAATTGGGATGCCGTACTCATCAGGAGTCGAGTTGTTGCCGGCGATAGCCTGCTGGATCTTGTCGAAGCTGTAGACGGTGACGTGCGGGTCCAGCTTGCCGGCCACGACCAGATACTTGCCATCCGGCGTGACATCCATGCCGTGCGGGCTCTTGGGCTCTGGCGCCAGGTAGAGAATGCCTTCCTCCACTGCGGTCGGGATGCTGATGACCGGCATACCGTTGATCTCGTCAGCCTTGCCGTCGGCCACGACCTGGGCAGCCTTCTTCCAGTCTACAATGTGCATGTAGTCCATGTCGCGCTGGCTGACGCTGGCCTCGAAGTTGGGCTGGCCCTCCAGATTGCCGCCGGTAGCCAGCTCGGTGTTAAAGGAGTTACAGAACACCCAGCCGTCGCTGACCAACTTGCCGGCGTCGCACAGGTCCTGCCAGTAGGGAGGCAGTTCGATGCTGAAGGATTCCTCAGGCACGATGCGCCCCTTCTCGCGGTCGAACTTCCATGCGGTCAGCAAGCCGCGGTATTTTTCCTTGTACTCGGAGATGGGCGCATACTCCCAGCCGTAAGGCGTCGCATACTGGGCGCCCTGGAAGATGTAGTCGGTGTTGGGCGAGACGAAGGTCGCGCCGTGGTTGCTGATGATGTTGGGGTCCTTGACGATCTGCTTGGTCTCGAAGTCGCGCAGATCGATGACGGCGACGCGGGCGCTGTTCTTGTCGTTGATGAAGATGAACTGGCCATCGTAGTCGCCAGCGGTCTCGCTGAGCGCCGGGTGGTGCGAGTCGCCCATGCGAATCTCCTCGCCGTCCACGTTGCCGGCGTCCAGCATCGCTTCGATGTCTGTGTTGCCGAAGCCATACCCCTGCCAGGCTTCGGGCGTGAAGACGGCGATGTTCTTGAGAATGCGCATCGAAGGCACGCCGACCACTACCAGGTTGCCCGAGTGGCCGCCGGACATGAACGTCAGATACTCATCCCACTGGCCGCTGGGCACGTAGGTCATCAAGGCAGCGTTGATGTCATCGGGGGTGAGGCCGCGTTCGGCGGCGATTGCCATCGAGTCGGCCGGCAGTCCAGCCTCGCCGCTGGCAGCAGGTGTGGGCGTCGATTTGTCTTTCGAGCAACCGACTAGCAGCGACGCCAGCATGAGCAGCACGAATACCAGGTAAAGCGCTCGTTTCATTTGGGGTTCCTCCTGATCCGGAAAGGGGTGGGGTGGGATAATCTCCACGATCTCATGTGATGACCCGAACTCGTCGATGCCGGTTCAACTGATCAGCCCAAGCCGTTTGCGCACAGCCCGCCTGACCAGCATACCGACGTGCCGCGGGTAAACGCGGCTCTGGCGCGTGACGCGCACCGTCCACAGGCAGTCGCCGTCGTTGCGCAGCGCGTGGACCGTACCGGCCTTCACGAAGACGCATTTGCCTGCGCCGCCGGGAAACTCAACGCCGTTCACTACGAAGATCCCATCGCCCTCGATCACATCGAACAACTCGTTCTCATTCTCGTGGGTGTGCAGGGAAATTTCGCTGTGCGGCGGCAGCACGACCAGATCGGCGTGCAGCTCTTCATGGGAAAACAAACTGGTCGATACCACGCCGCCAGGGCGGTGCGGCTGGTAAGCCTTGATGTTCAGCTCGCCAAATGCTGGTTGAAACACGAGGAAAGGTCCTTTTCTAATGCGTGGTTTTCGTTGTCTGAAGGCCAGGCGCCAGCACGATCAGAAACGGCAGGGCGATGGCATTGGTGGGGCAGATGTCCTCACAGACCGTACAGTAGGTGCAGAGATCAGGAAAGCGCATGAACGCCTTTCCGGCCTTCTGGTCCAACGCCCGGGTCGGGCAGATCTCCACACAACGGCGACAGCCAGTACAGAGGGCCTGATCAATGGTTGGCAGTGGGTTCATGATGGCATCGTATCTCCGATTCGTTGCGACGGACCACCATGGCCCGCGCATGTTGTCATTCTACCAACTGCTCTCTTCCTGCGCTGCGACAAATGTCTCATCAGGACTCAAAACCCGCAAGACTGGATATCTTGCGGGTCGCGGTCAACATAGCTGGGCCGCCATCTCCTCCTGCGTCAGCAGTCGCGGCAGGTGTTCCATGGTGTAGTCCCTGACGAACAGATGCCCACTGAGCCGCGCGCCGCGCGCATAGTGTCTCACAGAGCGCTATGGCCGTTTGTGGCAGGCGACAAAGTCCGAGGGGTTTGGTGGCGAGCCGGAACTCGTGTAGAATTGAAGTGTACCACAAACGAACGCGATGTTTTTCTTTCCATGAACACCACACTTGCTTTTGAGACTAACTCCGATGTCCTCCGGCCTGAATCGGCAGTCGAGCGCGATCACAAGCTAAGCACGATTTTTCATGTGGCCCGTATCATGGCCAGTGAGCGCGATCTGGCGGTTATGCTGCCGCAGTTCATTGGCGCGCTGATCGAAATCTTGCCCGTTGCCGATTCTGGGGTGTTGATGCTGTTTGACCGTGATGTACAGCGGTTGCAGGTGGCGGCGTCGCTGGGCTATGAAGCGCCGTTTCTTCAGAACCTGCAACTGGCGGCCGGCGAATCGCTGAGCGGCAAGGCTTTCCAGACCGGCACAACGTTGTTTTTCGCCAGCCGCGACGACATAGCGGTTGCCATGGCCGATATGAGCCCTGAGAACCGCGATCTCTTCAAAGCTGCAACGGCTGGTTTGCACCAGCCCCTGAGTGCCGTCTGTGTGCCGTTGAAGACTGGGCAGGACTGCCTCGGCGTGCTGGTGCTGGAAAATCTGCGCCAACGCGGCACGTTTGAGCGCGCCGACCTGGCCTTTCTGGAAGCGGTGGCAGAGCTGATCACGCTTTCCATCGACAACGTCCGCCTCAGTCAAGAACTGCAGGCGACGCTTGCTTTCAAGGAAGCCAACCGGCTGAAGGAGGAACTGATTTCGACGCTGGCCCATGAGATGCGCACGCCACTCACCTCCATCAAGGGCTACAGCACAGCCCTTCTGATGGATGAGGTGGAGTTCAGCCCCGCCACGCAGCGGGAGTTCCTGCAGATCATCGACGAGGAGTGCGATGTGTTGCAGGACCTGATCCACGATCTGTTGGAGTCCTCCATCATCGATGCCGGGCTGTTAAGGCTGGAGTTTCAGCCGACGCTGTTGCCTCGTCTGGCGCACGCGGCCATTGAAGATCTGTTGCACCAATCCGGGAAGCATCAGTTCGCCGTCGATTTTCCAGCCGACTTTCCGATTGTCGACGCAGATCCACAACGTATCTCGCAGGTGCTGCGCAACCTGGTGGACAACGCCATCAAGTATTCGCCGCAGGGCGGGCTGATCGTGGTGCGGGGTGTGGTCCGGCCAGACGAGGTGATCGTCAGTGTCGCCGATCAGGGCGTTGGAATCGCGCCTGAGCACCTCAATCGGCTGTTCGAGAAGTACTTCCGCATCGAGACCGGTCTTGTGCGCCATGTAGTTGGCTCTGGGCTGGGCCTGCCAATTGCACACACAATCATTGAAAGCCACAAGGGGCGCATCTGGGCGGAGAGCACTGTAGGTGAGGGAACCGTGTTTTTCTTCTCCTTACCGATCAGCGTCCCGGAGCGCAGCTTGACGGATCAACCAAATGACTAGCAAGATTCTGATTGTCGATGACGAACCGCGGGTCTCACGACTGGTGACAGAGGTGTTGACGGCTGTGGGATATCAGGTGGTGGTCGCGGCATCCGGCGGAATGGCCATTCAGATGGTCGCCTTGGAGCAGCCGGACCTGGTGCTGTTGGACATCCTGTTGCCGCAGATGGATGGTTATCAGGTGTGCAGCCGCCTGCGTGAGTTCACTGACGTGCCGATCATCATGTTGACAGCCAAAGCACGCGATACAGACATCCTGCGCGGCTTCGACGTGGGCGCTGACGACTACCTGACCAAGCCGTTCAACTCGAAAGAACTTGTGGCGCGGGTGAAGGCGGTGCTGCGGCGGACCAATCGTAGCGAGGAGACAATGACCAACCTCGTCTCCTGTGGCGCTCTGAACATTGATCTGGCCAGGCGGACGGTAAGCGCGGACGGCGAGTTGGTCAGCCTGACGCGCACCGAGTTCGATCTGCTGCGCTGCCTGGCTGTGAATGCGAACCGCGTTCTGACCCACGAAGAGTTGTTGACCGATGTGTGGGGGCCGGAATACCGCAACGACCTCGATTATCTGCGCGCCTATATTCGCTATCTGCGGCGCAAGCTGGAGCCAGATCCGGCATCTCCCATCTACATTTTGACCTCCCAGGGCGTGGGTTACATGCTGGCCTGTACGGAACCGGGCCAGGAAATCGCATAGCAAGACAGTAATATAACCTTTTGGGGGCATAAAAAGGCGTGAAACGTGAAGACGTGAAACGTGATGCCATATGCTTCGAAAATAGACGAAGCTGCGGCCGGTCTGTGCAAAGCCTCCCGGAGGGGCCGACCGGACCGCCCTGTTGAATTTTCACGTTTTAGCGCGCTTCTCGAAACCCTTTCGAACCGGCTGGGCTGTACCCCTGCACGTTTTCATGGGTTTTTCATAGGTTGCCTTGCTATTTCTATGCGATCTTCATGCAGTTGGTGATAGAGTGTGGGTGTCAAGCAATGAGACAACGTGGCTTTGCCACTTCAACCCAATCGGAGGTTTTTCCTGTGAACAAGCTCAATTCTACCACCAAGCCCGTCGAAGTTAATGCAATGGATGCGCCTACCGTCTCCTTTGTGCTGCCTGATGCAGCCAGTGCCGGTGAGGATGCTATGGAGAAGGCGCTGGCGTACGCGTCGGCAAAAATGGGATTGTCGTCCACCCGCCGCGTCATCGAACAGTTGCAACAAGGCAACGCGATCGCCGTCCAATATGCCAGCTACGGTCTGGCGGTGCAGGTCGCCCAGACACTGGGCACATTGGACGACACGGTTCAGACCGCTTACCTTTTCGAGGACTACGCAACCCCGGAAGACCTGGTTTTCGGCGCGACTACCCGCATGTCGGTGAATCTCATCGCTCGTGTGACTCGCAAAACCAAGGCGTTCGAGTCGCTGGCCCAGGCTCTCAGCAGGGCGTTAGCGGTGCGCTATGGCGAACTGATGGCGACCGAAAGCCCGATCCATGTGTTGAGCATTCATGCCGTCGATTCCGCCGACATCAACGGACGTATCGGCCTTGGCGCACTCGTCACGTCGCTGCACAACCAGCCGATGAAGGTTTGGCAGCGCTAGCCATAGCGGTTTTCGGGCTCTTGGCTGGACATTCTCGTGTTCCGGCCGGTCTTCTGGCCGGCCGGAACAGTGCTGTCGAACCCGACGTAGAAAGTAGAAGTCTCACCTATGATGCTCCAGGAGATCGTATCGTCCGGGCAAGCGCCAGATTTGGCCTCCATTGCCAGCCGGCCGCGAACCCTCACATTGTGGGACTCGGTGCGGACAACGCTGGATAGCGTGGCTGAACGTCTTCAACTTGAGCCTGGCATCCACGCTGTGCTGCGGGAGCCGGAGCGGGAGCTGGCGGTTTCGATTCCGGTGGCAATGAGCGATGGCGGGGTGCGGGTGTTCAAGGGCTATCGCGTGCAGCACTCCAGCGCACGCGGTCCGTGCAAAGGCGGAATCCGCTACCACCCGGACGTCGATCTGGACGAGGTGCGGGCGCTGGCGGCACTGATGACATGGAAATGTGCCGTAGTCGGCATTCCCTACGGTGGCGCTAAGGGTGGCGTCTCAGTCGATCCGTCGCATTTGAGCGAAAACGAGATTCGCTGTCTGACAGAGCGTTTCACGCGCCTGATCATGCCGATCATCGGGCCAGGCAGCGACATTCCGGCGCCTGACGTCAACACCAACCCCCAGGTCATGGCATGGATGACCGACGCGGCAGCGGCCATGTTCGGCAAGTCGGCCGTCGGCGTAGTTACCGGCAAGCCGGTGCAGCTGGGCGGGTCGTTGGGGCGCAAGGAAGCGACCGGACTGGGCGTGGCCATCACCGCCCGCGAGCTGCTGAAGCGCTGCGGCCGGCCGTTGAATCAAACCACTGTGGCGATTCAGGGCTACGGCAACGTGGGCATGGCGGCTGCGACCTTTCTGCACCAAATGGGTTGCCGCATTGTGGCCGTCAGCGACATCTCAGGTGGCCTCTGCTCCCTTCATGGTTTGGACATTCCAGCAATCAACTTGCACGTTCAGCGGCATCCTCGTTTTCTGTTGGAGGGCTACGCTGCGCCTGGTGTCGAGCGTCTCAGCAACGCGGAGATACTGACCAGCGCCGCGGATGTGCTCATACCGGCCGCTCTGGAGCACCAGATCCGCGCCGACAACGCCCATGAAATTCGGGCCAACATAGTCGTCGAGGCCGCTAACGGTCCGACAACGCCCGAAGCTGACGTTATCTTGCAGGAACGAGGGGTTATCGTGGCGCCAGACATCCTGTCCAACGCCGGTGGGGTTGTGGTCAGCTACTTTGAGTGGGTGCAGGATTTGCACGGTCTCTTCTGGGACGAACCGGAGGTCAACCACAACCTGGAGCAGATCATGACCGCCAGCTTTGATCGTGTCTGGCAGTTCAGCTGTGAGCATGAAGTTCCCCTCCGAACAGGCGCCACCATGCTGGCGGTGAAACGCGTCGCCGATTCAGTCAGGGACCGGGGACTGGTCCAATGAGCCGGCAACAGATCAAGCCGATTCCAGCGTCGCCAAGGCGCGCCATACTGTTCTTGGGACTCGCCTTAACCTGTCTGTTGACATACGGCTCTGTTGGTCGATAACGAAGTGGCTGCGGATAATGTCCATGTAGGTACGACCCTATACTTCCGCCTCCTGCACCAGTCGTTCAGGGTCGAGGATGACGATGCGGTGGCGGTCGAACTCGATGATGCCGTCGGCGGCCAGGCTGCGCAGCGCCCGTCCCACCATCTCGCGCACGGTGCCCAGCCGCGCCGCCATCTCCTCCTGCGTCAGCAGCCGCGGCACCACATCGCCATGACTGGTTTCGGCCTCGTCCAGCAGCAAGCGCGCCACTCGCCCTTTGACCGTGCGCATGGACAGGTCTTCCACCAGGTTTACCAGATGGCGCGCCATTCTGGCCACCTGTTCGGCCAGCGCCCAGCCTAGCTCTGGGTAACGGACCGCGATGCGCTGCAGGTCGAGCCGGCCGATCTGCCACAGCGCGGCATCGGTGTGAGCGGTGGCGGTGGCGGGGTTGGGCGAGCCATCCAGAACCCCCACCTCGTTGAAGGTCTCGCCGGATGGCGTCAGGCGCATGATGTACTCCCGCCCTTCTTGCGAGACCCGGCTGATCTTGACGATGCCGTTGGCGACGATGTATAGGTGCGGCGGCAGTTCTCCTTCGAGCATGATGATCTCACCGGCAGCGTACTTGCGCAGAGAGAACGCGGCCAGCAACTCCTGCTCGCCGGCCGGCGGCAGCACCTGGAAATAGCGAATCTGGCGGATCTGCGACTGCAGATCACGATCTGAAGAAGGTTGGCTCATCGTCGAGAAAGAATGCGCGGTAACCAAGTCGTGGGTGTTCAGGCGAGTGTACCACAGTTGCCGCACGGAACAAAGCGCAAACATAAAGAAGCCCGGCGCCCAGGAGCGGAAGCGCTCCCGAACACCGGGCTCTGTCGGCAGATACCCCAGGTCTATCCCACGCACATCCGCCCCCAGTTGGCGCTGGTGAGCATGATGTCGGCGATGTTGATGTGCCCGTCGCCGTTCAGGTCGAACTGGGGATCCCAGCCGGGGTCGGCCGGGGTCTGGTCCCAGTGATCGGCCACGGCGATCAGGTCTTCGACGCCGACTCCTTCTGGTGCAACAAAGTCTGGACACGCCGCCTGGTCGATTCTCGCCACGAACAGGTCGGCCGGCACGTTCAAAGCGCCTGTGACATACAGATCGCTCTGGCTGTCCACAGCGATGCCATGGCCGGCATTGGCCGAGCCCGATTCAATCCCCAGGACGTACTCCAGAATGCTGCCGGTGCTGTCCAGCTTGGCGATGTAGATGATCGCTCCCGGATCAGGCGAGCCTTGCAGCGGGAAGTCCGGTGATGTGGTATAACCGATGACATAGGCGTTGCCCGCGGCGTCTACCGCGATGCCGCGTCCTTCCTCATCTCTGCCGCCGCCAATGAACGTACTGTAGCCAAACGACCCGCCGTCTGGCGCCAGTTTCGTCACGTACACGTCGTAACAGTTGCGCAACGGATCAAAAGGCGGCTGTCCGCAGGCATTGATGCCGCCGGCGAACTGCGGCTGGAACGAGCCTGGCGTCGTCGGATAGGCTTGCGAGCCGGTGAACCCAGTTACGAAGGCGTTGCCCATCCCATCCACCGCCATGCGGTTGACGATGTCCCACTGCTCGCCGCCGAGATAGGTGCTGTAGTCCAGCATGCTGCCGTCGGCGGCGATTCGCGCGGCAAAGGCGTCGTACATGTCACCGCCGAAGGTTGCCTGCAACGCGTTGTGCAGCGGGAAGTCATCCGAGCCCGTGTTGCCGGCAAAGTAAATGTTCAGGTCATCGTCCAACCCAATCGCTCGACCCTTGTCATCCAGTGAGCCGCCCAGATAGGTGCTGAACAGGACCGTGCTGCCGTCGCCCGAGAGTCGGGTGACGAACGAGTCGTAGCAAAAGCAGATCGTCAGCGTCAGGTTGGACTGGATCGGATCGACGGTTGGAAAGTCGGCAGAATCTGTCGCGCCCGTCAAGTAGATGTCGCCGTTGCTGCCGACAATCAGGTCGCCGCCTTGCTCGTGGCGATTGCCGCCGAAATAGGTGCTGAAGACCAGCGCCCCGTCGTCGCTGTCCAGCCGCGAGATAAACGCGTCGCCTGGACCGTTCATCTGGCTTTGCATGGCGTTCACCACTGGAAAGTCGGATGACCCCGTCTGCCCGGTGATGTAGGCGTCGCCGTTGGCGTCCACTGCAATGCCGGTGCCATAATCAATCCCTGACCCGCCCAGATAGGTCGTCCACAGAACCGAGCCATCGGGCGCGATCTTGGCAACATAGAAGCCGTATTCGTTAAAGGTGTTGTCGTAGGTATAGACCAGCGCGTAGGCATTGCCCTGAGAATCGATGGTGATGTCCACGCCGTGGTCCAGAAATCCGCCGTTGTAGATGGTGTTGTAAACGTAGACGGGGTCGATGATCAGCGGCAGAGAGGGGTCGTAACCTGCAGGCAGCGCAAAGAAAACTGCCCCCGTTTCCGCCACCCGGTATTCAACCGGCACCGGCACGCGCACATCGCCCGACTCTTGCCAGGCAACCGGCGCCTGCTCCTCGATGCCCACATCGTTGCCGCTGACCAGCAAGCTGCCGGTTGCTGCGTCTACAGCAACGCTGGCAGCACCGCTGTACTGCCACGCAATAAGCTCCGGATTGGCGCCTGGCTGGACAATGTAGGTTCCTTTCAGATGGCCCGTGTCGCCGTCGTAGCGCAGATCGATCCCTGGATAAAGGTCATGATAGATAATCGAACCGTAAGCGGGCAGGCCAAGCTGCCAGTCCTCCGCGTTGCTTCCTAGCAGGCGGTTGACCCGCGCGGGCAACAACGTGCCTGCCTGGATCTCAGGCGTTGCTGTCATGCCGAGGAATCGCATCCCGATGGTCTCAAAAGTAGGGGACGATTCTGGATTGTCCAGGTCTGTTGGATCGCCGGCCGGGAGCGCCGGAAGAGTGAAGTCGATCTGGCGCGGTGAAAACGTCACCGCGTCGGCGCGAAAAACACCACCCTGTGTTTCTGCGCCCGCTACGGGCACAAACGCCAGCGGCTGTGGGCGCAGCAAGGAATCGATCCGCGGCGCAGGCACAGCCGGGTCAGCTACCGGCAGCCCGGTGCGCAGAGCACCTAGCGTTGCCAGTGCCAATACCAGCACCAGCGTCACATGAAGAAACCTGGTCGAAAACCCCCATCCATCGTTGCTGTGAGAAAGCTGCATACCTGACCTCCTTTGCATTCTGGTGCTCAATCGGATTAACTGGTGGCGCGGTACTAGCGGCGACCAGGACGTTGTTCGGGCAAGACTCGCCATACGCTATCCTACAAAGAAACTGCTTGGCCTACAGAGTGGCGTCATTCCCGCGAAGGCGGAATCCACTCCTCGCAGACCCGGCTTTCCGTTTTCGCGGCGCGAAACGTGACGGGTGAGCAGTTACCATGCCACACTCTAACAGCGGGCGGTTTCACGGTTGTTACCCAAATCTTACGCAACTGTTACAAGCCCCCAACAACGAGTTGTCACTGGTACATGCGAAAACATGGAGTATAATGCCATCCAGCCATGCCCGACACCGACCAACTCACCCCATCGCCTGCGTTTCCGGTCGCCAGCCTCTGGCGCAACCCGGATTTCCTGAAACTGTGGACGGGCAAAACCATCTCAGCGTTTGGCTCGGAGATTTCCGGCACTGCCATCGGGTTGGCCGCGATTTTGACGCTGAACGCTTCGCCGTTGCAACTCGGTTTATTGGGCGCGCTGGCCGGCATTCCGGCGTTGATCATCGGACTTCCGGCCGGCGTCTGGGTAGATCGGATGCGCCGCAAGCCGATCATGATCGCGACCGACCTGCTGCGGGCCGTCGCGCTGGTCACGATCCCGGCCGCGGCGCTGTTCGGCATCCTCAGCTTTGCGCAGTTGGTCGTGGTGTCCATGATCGTGGCGGGGCTGACTGTGTTCTTCGAGGTGGCTGACAACTCGTTCCTGCCGGCGGTGACCACCCGCGAGCAGTTAGTCGATGGCAACAGCAAGCTGGGTGTCAGCGATTCGCTGGCCGAGATCGGCGGACCGGCCATCGGCGGCGCGCTGGTGCAGACCATCACCGCCCCCTTTGCGATCCTGGTGGACAGCGCCAGCTACGTGGTGTCGGCGCTATTGCTGGGACGCATCCGCACAGCCGAGCTGCCCATCAGCCACGAATCGACGCCGGACATGCGTGGCGAGATCGGCGAAGGGCTGCGGACGGTGCGCGACAGCCGTGTGCTGCTGGCTGTGCTGGCCGCGACGGCCGTCTTCAACTTGCTGGGCAGCTTTTTCGGCGCCCTGTACAGCGCCTATGCCGTGCGCACGCTCTCGCTCACGCCAGCGCTGCTGGGCATCGTCATCTCGGCCGGCGGCATCGGCGCGCTGGTCGGGGCTGCTATGGCCGGCCGGGTAACACGGCGGTTCGGCGTCGGTCCGGCGCTGATCGGTGGACTGGCGTTTCATGGCTGCTGCTCGTTTCTGGTCCCGTTGGCCAATGGCTCCGTGCGCGAGGCGACCGCCATCCTGCTCTTCGCCCAGATCGTCGGCGACACGACGCTGATGATCTTTTTCATCAACGCAGTCAGCCTGCGCCAGGCGGTTACGCCGGACCGGCTGCTGGGCCGGGTCAACGCCAGCTTTCAGGTGGTCATCGCCGCGGTGGGGCCGCTGGGCTTTTTATTAGGCGGGCTGCTGGGCGAGGCCATCGGTATGCGACCGACTCTGTTCATTGCCGCCACCGGCAGTTGGATCGGCACAGCGATCCTGCTCGCCTCACCGGTGCGAACGATGCGTACGCTGCCGGTCATCGATTCTGCAACGGAGTGAACCCATGGAACCACGTATCTCAATCGTAGAAGGGCTGATCGTTCTTTGCATTTTGGGATTCTACGTGGCTATCGCGGCAGCGATCGTTCTTTGGTGGCGGCAGCGCAGCAAAGCGCGCCAGGCTGAGTTAGGTGACGTCCGCGAGTGGCAGCGCGACAACTTTCGCATCACTACCGACCAGACAACGATGGATGTTGGCGCGATCCGGGAGATGCTCAGCCGCGCTTACTGGTGGTCGTCAGGCATCGACCGTGAAACTGTCGAGCGAGCCATGCGCTACTCGCTGTGCTTTGGCTTGTTCGACGGCGAGCGGCAGATCGGCTATCTGCGCTATGCCACGGACCACACCCGCTTCGCCTATTTGATGGACGTGTATGTGCTGGAGGAGTATCGCGGCCAGGGGTTGGGCACATGGCTGGTGGGCAGCAGCCTGGAGCACCCCGACATCGCCCGCTGCCGGCGGTTGCTGCTTACCACGCATAACGCTCAGGGATTCTACCGTCAGTTTGGATTTGGCGAGCTGCCCCACCCCGAACACTGGATGGACCGTTACCGCGAGGACAGTACGTCGCAGTCTTGACGCGGCTGGCGAAGTAGGGGAGAATCAACGCTCTGCTGTGGCCGGTCTCCCGACCGTGCCACCATAATTACCACGTTGCCGGCATGGTCAGAAGACCGGCCGGAGCAGTTTGAGGGCACTACGGTCGAGAGACCGGCCGGAACGTTGAGAAACAGGGATTATTTTCTTGTCTAGCGAAACACCAACTACCCCACCCACCGAGGAAACAGAAACCACCATCTCGCGCTTCATGAGCGCGATTGGCTACGTGCTCGGCATCTCCTACCCCTTGCTGGCGCTGTCCACCGGCGCGCGCGGCATCTACCAACTTTTCTTCCGCGAAGACCTGCCCAAGCTAGCGCCAGCCTTGTCGATCTTTTCCTCGCTGCTCTACCTGGTGGCCGCAGTGGGGTTCTTCAAGCGCAGCCCGCGCGCCTGGCGCGTCTCGGTAACAGCCCTCAGCATCGAGGCCATCGGCGTGCTGATGATCGGGACTCTCAGCATCCTGGCGCCCGACCTGCTGGGCCACACCGCCTGGAGCAGGTTCGGTATGGACTACGGCTTCTTCCCGCTGCTCCAGCCGCTGCTGGGGCTGGCTTGGCTGCTTTACAGGCCAACGCGTGCTGCCTTTGGCGTGATCCAGAAGAATGAAACGTGATGCGTGATGCGTAAAATGCGCGAGCACCACCTGGTGGTACTCGCGCATTCGATAGGGCTAAAGCAACACGGCTAACAAAGAGCCGTTGGAGAAACTACGATTGGGTGGATGGGGTACACTGGCCGTCGTAGTAGGCCCAGACGTCGCACTCGCTGCCGTCTTCGAACGTGCAGGTACCTTGCTCGTTCTCGGCGCCGCTCTCGCTGGTGATGGTGTAGGTTCCGCCGGTGATGGCGCAGTATTGGGCGGCCGGCGTCACGTAGCCTGTTACCTTGATCCCGCCCACCGGGCAGTCGCCGCGCAGCATCGCCCATTCCTCGCACTGCATGTTGTCCTCGAAGAGGCAGACGCCGTATTGTCCGCCATCGCCGCGTTCCTGGATGGACACCGTACCGCCCTGGGCGACGCAGTTTTCAGACGCGGGGTTGGCGAGTCCCGCCGTGCCGGTAGGGGTAGCCGCGTCCTGAGGAACCTGCTGGCCGCAAGTCAGGGTCACGGTGTACTGCTGCTGCGCCGGCGTCAGCTCGCAGGCTGAGATCGGCTGATCGGTCGGGCAGTTGGCCGAGTCGTCCGGCGACCACTGGGCGGCTGCCATGCACATCTCGTTGTCCATACGGAACCCTTCGGCCATGCCGGTTGGGCCGCCGGCCGCGAGCGTCGGGTCTTCCTGCCAGCCTTGTGCTTCCAGCATGTCGGCCAGACTGGTGACAACGGCATCAGGGCTGGTGAATTGCTCGCCGGTGCCGGTGGCCGTCGCCTGGCAGCCTGTGCCGCTTTCGCCGGTTGATGGGTCGGTGATCGGCGCTTCGCCCTGTGTCACCTCGACGCCCAGCGCCTTCGACATGTCCTGCGCCAATGCGTTGCACGCGTCGCTGTCGAGAGGTTCCCAGGCCGCGGCGGTCTCAGCAGTCGCTGTTGTTGTCATCGGCTCCGTTGTGGCGGCTGCGGCAGCAGGAGTGTCCGTCATCGGCGCATCTGTAGCGGCCTCGGTGGGAGTGCTCGCGGTCGCCGGCATCGCCGTATCGGTTGCCTGCGTGGCCGGCGCCACCGGCGGGGTCGTGCAGGCGGCCATCAGCAGCAGAACGAGAACAAGGCAGAAAATCATCCACGGTTTCATGGTGTGTTCATAACCTCCATTGATACATTGCGTCGATTCGTTGGTACCATCATAGCAGCACTGCAAGAACATCGCAAGTGCCTCTGACACAGTTTCTGCTCTTTCCTGCGTAGTGAGTTCCGAGCGGTCTCCCGACCCTCTTGCGTTGCAGCCAGGATTGCGCGGGGACCGCAGTTGATATAGAATCGCGGTCTTCGCAGTCCCAGCAACAGTTCGAGAGGCCCTGTCAGACTTCGGAAGTAGCCGCGGAATGATAGGAACAGGTCCTCCGCGTAACAGTGAGTTTTAGCAGAAACCGGCTACTTCCGAAGTCGTATGAGAGGTGGCATCGACATATGACGCGCGACGTTTCAGCCTTTGACATTATCGGCCCGATTATGGTTGGGCCATCCAGTTCGCACACGGCCGGCGCGGTGCGCCTGGGCCAGGTCGCGCGCGCCATTCTTGGCGTTCAGCCGAGCGATGCGTTGATCGAACTGCACGGCTCTTTTGCCCACACCGGCAAGGGGCACGGCACTGACCGCGGCATCGTGGCCGGGTTGCTGGGCATGCCGGCCGACGATCCCGACCTGCGCCACAGCTTTGAGCTGGCCGAGCAGGCGGGCATGACGTATCGTTTCGAAACCGTGGACCTGGGCGAGGCTGTTCACCCCAACACTGCCCGCCTGACGTTGAGCGACGGGCAGCGGCGCGTCCAGGTGACAGGCAGCTCGGTGGGCGGCGGCATGGTCAAGATCGACGCGGTGGATGGCTACCAGGTGCAGTTCGGCTGCGAGTACGACACGTTGCTGGTAGTCGCCGAAGACCGGCCGGGCACAGTGAACGCGGTCACCGGCTGGATGCTGCGCCAGGGGATCAACATCGCGTTCTTGCGCATCGAGCGTGACCGGCGCGGCGGCAAGGCGATCATGGTCATCGAGACCGACCAACCGGTCGATCCGGAGATTCTGGAGGCGTTCGAGGACTACAATTGGGTGCTGTGGGCGCGCTATGTTCCCAAAGTTGAGGCGTGACAGCTGTGTATCGCTTCTCAGCTTCCATCGATAGGTCTTCCTTTAATTCGCCTCACCGTTCGATACGCAGCCAGAGCGCATCTTCACTCTCGCGGTAAACCGTCAGGCCAGCCTTGGCCTGCACGCGCAGCGAAGCAACGTTCGACCGTTTTGTATCGCGGGCAACCACTGCCTGGCAGCCTGGCTCGCGAAACGCCCAGGCAATCAGCGCCTTGACCGCTTCTGTGGTGTAGCCTTGCCCTTGCCAGGCAGGATCGATGCCATAGCCGATCTCGGCTTCACCTGCGCTGTCCGGGAACCCCTTGAAGCCGATTAGCCCGGCTCCAAACGGCGCGGCCTGGACGACCATCAACCAGTAGGTTTGCCAGGGATGGAGTTGCACGCTAGCGCCTTCCATCCTGGCCAGCTTCATGTCGATGGCCCGCTCGACCCGTGTCGTCACCACGGCACGCGAGACCGGAAATCCTAACTCGTCGTCCAGGCGCGCAAGGTTATCGGGATAGAGTCTGAGCTGGGAAATCGTGAGCGGCTGTAGCCAAAGCCGCGACGTGCGGAGTCTGATCAGGGTGTCCATAGTTGTCGTGCAACGCGGTGATGTTTCGATGCCAGTTTGACGTACGCTACTGCGTCGTTTATTATCCGGCAGATCCAAATTGTAACACGATCCTGGGTTGGCGCCGCAACGTTCAGGCGAGAAGGAATTGAGATGTTCGACTCGATAGCCCAACTGGTAGCCGAGGCTGGCGTGACCGGCCACTCGCTGCACGAAGTCATCATTGAGGCCGAGATGGCCAACAGCGGCAAACCCCGCGACCACCTGATGAGCCGCATGGGTAAACGCCTGGAGATCATGCAGCGCGCCGCCGCGCAAGGCATCAGCGAGCCGGTGATGTCCATCAGCGGCATCAGCGGCGGCAGCGCCTACCGCTTCTGGAACTGGCTGGACGCTGGCCACGAGCCGCTGACCGGGCCGATCCTCAGCCGGGCCGTGGCGCGAGCAATGGCCGTCAACGAGGTCAACGCCGGCATGGGCTGCATCGTGGCCACACCGACCGCCGGTTCCGCGGGCATCCTGCCGGCCGTGCTGTTGACGCTGCAAGAGGTGCGCGGCTTCAGCGACGCCGACCTGGTGAACGCGCTGTTCACGGCCAGCGGCGTGGGCATGGTCATCGTCCGCCGCGCCCACGTTTCCGGCGCAGCCGGCGGCTGCCAGGCCGAGACCGGCAGCGCGGCTGCGATGGCCGCCGCAGCCGCGGTTGAGCTGCTGGGCGGGACGCCCAACCAATCCGCCCATGCGGTCGCGATCACGCTCAAGAACATGCTGGGGCTGGTGTGCGATCCGGTGGCCGGGCTGGTGGAGGTGCCCTGCGTCAAGCGCAACGCGGCCGGGGCTGCCCAGTGTTTCATCGCCGTCGATCTGGCGCTGGCCGGCGTTGAAAGCGTCATCCCGGCCGACGAGGTCATTGACGCCATGGCGCAGATCGGCCGGCGGATGGACGAACGCTTTAAGGAAACGGCTCAAGGCGGTCTGGCTGCCACACCCACCGGCCGTCGCCTGGCCGAACTTGTCTGGGCCGACAAGAAACCGGTTTCGGCCAAATCATAGGGCGACGCGCCCATTCTTGTCATTCCCGCGGAGGCGGGAATCCACACCTTCGTAAACCTGGATTCCCGCTTTCACGGTGCCAGGCGTGACGGGTGAGTGGTTCTAACCAAGGAAGGACTTCATGGCAAACCGTACCGATCCCCGCAATCGCGCCTACACCATTGGCGCAATCGTTCTCGGCGGCGGCATTTTTATCGCGCTGTTGCTTCTCGTACAGCTCAACTGGTACATCGACTGGCTGGTCGGCTGGTCGATCTCACTCTTCCTGCTGTACGGCATCGACAAGGCGCAGGCCGTCCGCAAAGGTTGGCGTGTGCCCGAGATCGTGCTGCATGTGCTGGCGCTTATCGGCGGCTTCATCGGCGGCTGGCTGGGCATGTTCGTCTTCCGCCACAAGACGCGCAAACCGCTCTTCAAGGTCGTGCTTGCCATCGCCACGGTGATCGGCATCGTCCTCTTCTACTTCTTCGTCCTGCAACGCTGATTGGCAGGTGCCTGACGCTCGCCTAAACGGCGTTGACGTTTCGCTCTGTGGAGTGGGCATCCCGCTTCGAAGATAGCCCGTCATTCGCGGAGTGCGCATCCTCAGATGCGCCGCCCGGCTTGAAAATAGACATTGCTGCGGCCGATCTGTGCAAAGCCTCCCAGAAGAGCTGACCGAGCCGCCCTATGCGGACCTTTGTAACGCGCTAAACCCGGCATCTGAGGATGCCTACTCCTCAGATTAACGTTGACACAACAGTAGCGCCTTTCGCCTGGATGTACCACGAAAAAAGTCGGAGACCCATTCGGGTCTCCGGCTTGTGTGCACCCCCGGCAGGATTCGAACCTGCGACCATCGGATTAGAAGTCCGGTGCTCTGTTCCACTGAGCTACGGGGGCCTGCGTCGCGATTGTAGCGCCTTCAGCACAGACTGTCAATCTCTGTCACGCTCAAGCGCTCAGTCTTTCATGAAGCGCGCGCCGGCCTTCTGGGCAGCCCGGAAAAACGCCAGCAGGTGCTGCGCCGGATCGGCCTGTTTGAGAAGCTCGGCATACGGCAGGACTGCGCCGGTCCATCCTGCTGTCTGCCAGACCGCGCCGGCAGGCAGCGGCGATCCGGCAAACCCATCCGGTTTCGGATAAGCGGTGACGTAGAAGTACGGCTCGGGGATGCCGGCGTCGCCCGGCTCGAAGCCGAAGTTCATCTGCTCGTCGGCATTTTCTGGATCGGCCGGATCCGGGCCGGAGACCTTGCGGCCGGAAAACCACAAGAAAGCCAGATCGAAGTTGTGCGGCCAGAGAAGCAGTGGGCCGGTTTCTTCCCGAAGGGAACCCTTGAACTGCGCCAGCACCAGGCCCACCGCGCTGAACGCCTGCCAGAGCCGCGCCGCCTCGTCTCGGTCGTACGACAGCGGCCTCTCGCCGGCGAGCTGGTCAGCGTCCATAGTGACGTGGATGCCCAGGCTATCCAACAGCGCCATGGTTTCGTGGCCAAGCTGCGCCACCGGCTGGCCGTGCAACGGCTGTGCCACTCGCTGGCCACGGCTGGTAGTAAAGACAAGCTGATGGTTGACGAAGTCCAGCAGCAGTTCGACGCTGCCGGCGTTGCCGGGGATCGGTCCGGTGGTGGGGCCTTCAGCAGCCATGCGCAATCCAACGTGCCACCAGTGCTTTTCAGGGGGCGCGAGCGCGCGACGTACCTTGCCCACCACGCGCGCGTACAGCTTCATGCTGTCGCGCGTGGCCTGCCAGTCCGGCCTGTTCAGGTCGGGGAATTCTTCTTTCGTCACTGTCGTTCCGCTCCCCGTCAGCCGGTGTAACCGTATTTCGTCTTCATCTCTTCGACCATATCGATGTAGGCCTGCATCGCATCCTCCTCCGACATGCCTTTAACCTTGGCCCAGGCGTCATACTTGAAGCGTCCGGACATGTCGGTGAAGCCGGGCCGTTTGCCCTGCACATCGCCCACGGTAGCCTGCTTGTAGAGGCCGTAGAGCTTGAGAAGCGTCTTGTCATCAGGCCGGCGCGCCAGCTTCTGGGCGTCGGCGGCTGCGGTTTCGAACTGCGTTTGTAGATCGGACATGGGGTTTCTCCTGTGAAATGGGCTTCGTAATACTCGGAGCGTGTTATAGGAAAGGTGAAACGTGAAGGCGTGAAAGGTGATGCCGAATCATTCCGTTTTAATGGTTCAGCCCGCAGAAAACATTGTCTGCCAGGTTTTCCGTAAGCCATCCACGAAATTACACCTCGTTTCCATCGTTTCCCTACTTTCCCTTCTTACTGTCACTGCCCTCCCGCCTCGCCGGGTTGTCCGCGCGTGCCCAACGGCAGGAAGGCGCGGAAGGTGGACTGAAACGCCTCGTTGAAATCGAGATAGCCGCCGCTCCAGCCGCCGACGGCGTAGACCTGCGAGCCGCGGCTGGCGATACCTGGGTTGAGCCACTGCCCTGGAACCGGCGACGGAATCGACGACCAGGTGTTGGTCAACGTGTCGTAGCGCTCGTTGAATCCCATGGCGCGCTGCCAGCCGCCGCCGATGGCATACACCGATGTGCCATCCACCGCCAGGCCCAACCCGCCGCGCGGTAGGATCATCGGCGCGCACGTTTCCCAGCGGTCATCCTCTGGATAATAGAGCGAGCAGTCAGCGTACTCCGAGACGCCATCGAAGCCACCGGCCACCAGGATCCGGTCGTCAAAGGCTGCTGCGCCGGCGAATCCAATCGCGCGCGGCAGCGGCGACCGCTGCATCCACACGTCGCCCGCCGGGTCGTACTCCCAGACGCTGTCGGAATAGGCCGTGCCGTCCCAGCCGCCGAACAGATACAACGTGTCGTCCAACGCTGCCAGCGCGTAGCCGGCCCGCGGGGCAGGCATCATAGCGCCCGCCTGCCACGAGTCGGACGTGGCATCGTACACCTGCAACCCGGCGTTCGTCGTGCCGTCGGCAGTAGTTCCGCCGGGGATGAAGATTTGGTCATCGACAGCGGCCGCCTGGACGTTGGCAACCGGCATCGGCAGGGCGGTCCGCGGCAGCCAGCCGTTGGTTTCGGGATCGTAGACATCAACGTCGCTGGCCGGTCCGTCTGCGTCTTCTCCACCGATGGCGTACAACACATCGTCCAGCGCGACCAGCGCCAGCCGGCTGCGCGCGAACGGCAACGCGGCCAGGCTGTTCCAGCGGTTGGTGGCGACCCGTGTTACCGCGCCGATCTCTGCCCGGCCGGCGTCCGAGAGGTCGTTTTCAGGCGCTTGCGCCTCCAGCCGCGTCAACAGGTTTGGTGCCAACAGCGCCAGCAACACCAGTGACGCGGCCAGGAAGAAATAGACCCGCTGCCAGCGGGCCAGGGGAGGAAGCGCGGGCGGCAACGCCGCAGGCGCGGCCTCATCGTCCGTCTGCTCCTCGATGCCGGCCAGATCGATCCAACCAGACTGGGCAGCCTTGACAGTAGCTTCGGTGCGCGAGACTACCTCCAGCTTGGCAAAGATGTTGCGCAAATGCACCTTGACCGTGTTATGGCTGATCACCAGCTCTTTGGCGATCTCCTGGTTGGTCAGGCCCCGGGCCACCAGAGTCAGTATCTCTTGTTCGCGCTTGCTGAGGGGATTTTCGTCAGCGGACATGCCGACATTGTGCCACAGGAATGTGGAATCGAGAAGTAGAAAGAAGATTCACGAGAAGTCGTCCGGCGTGCTACAATTGACGCTCATCAAACAAACGAGGCAACTGCTCACCCGTCATTCCCGCGCAGACGAGAATCCACTATTCGCAGACCTGGGTTCCCGCCTTCGCGGGAATGACAATGCTCTACGGGCTGAGTAGGCACCAAACGAGGTTGAAAGGATCCCACCATGGCGCAAGTTCAGGTGCTCTACTGGCATGATATCCCCGCCCAGGTCCGCGTACGCGAGGGCCGCGAGCGCGCATCCCAGCCGCTACCCATTCGTTTTCAGGAGGCCATTGACAACGCAGCGATGGCTGCAGGCGTCACCGGTAGCGACGCTTACACCGATGGATTTCATTGGGAGGAGGCCGGTGAGCGGTCAGGCGCAGTCACCGACATCGCCGCCGCGGTAGCTGCCGAATTGGATGCCGCCTATCCAGCGATCAGTTGGCGCAATACCGCCGACAAACTCAAGGCAGGTTGAAGTCGGCGTCAAAGCCTGTTCAACCTGCCTTGAGGATAGCCAGCAGCGCCGGCGTGATGTCGGTCAGGCTGCTGATCTGCTCGGCCACCGCCTGCTGTCCCGCGCCGATGACCACCGTAGCCACCGGGTTGAGCGTGTGTCCGCGCACACTGGTGTCTTCGAGGTTGCCGTGGTCACTGGTTATGATGATGAGTGTCTCATCCAGATCAACCGTTGCCAACAGCCCGGCTAGAAACTGGTCCAGATCGGCCAGCAGGTGCAACGCCTCGGCCATGTCGTTGTGATGCCCCACCATGTCGGTCGCCCAGTTATCGAAGAACGTGAGATCGTGGCCGACTGCCAGATCACCCAGTAGCCCGCCGGCCTCCTGGGCTGTCCACAGCGGTATGTTCGCGTAGCCAAGTCCGTTCCGCCAGCCGGCGTTGGTCAGGTCAACACTGAGCGCCTGTCGGGCGCGCAGATCATCCGCTGTGCGCAGCCGGATGCCGGCCGCCTGTACCGCGTGGGGAATCGCTCCGTGGAGCCGCTTGCCGCGCTGGACCGCGTCGAAATAGCCCTGGGGATAGGCGTTGGCGAAGGCGACCGATGCGCCCCCTGCCAGCGCTTGTGAAAACAGCGTCGTACCCTCCAATATCGCGCGGATTTGCTTGTTGGGGCGTGGGCCATAGTGCCCGCCGATCATCTGGGGGACGTTGAGGCCCGTTACCAGCGCCGCCTGGCCGCTGGCGCTCTGCGGCTTGCCAGCCACGCCCAACGTTGCATCGGTGGGTACCAGACTGGCCTGCGATCCACTGACGCGCCCGACAGATTGCAGTGGCCGCGCACCGTCCAGCAGTTCAATGAGCACTGGAATCTCAGCCGCTGCCAGCGGGTTCACCGCGGGATCGTCACTTCCCAGTCCAACGCCATCCAGAAACAGGACTACAACTTGAGTCATCACACGTTCCTAATCGCAGCGCGTGTCGCGTATGTGGAGATTGCAGCGCGCGGCGCCTCTGGGCGGCATGTCAATTCAGCCGTTTGCGTCCCGCGTAGCCGGCGTGCAGTTCGTGCCAGTACGCGACCTCATGTTCGCCATAGCGCCAGCAGAGATAGACCTCCTTGCCATCGGGCAGCCGGTGCAGGAAATCCACCAGTCCCAGGTCAGTGTCTTTGAGATGAACGCCCAGGTCCTGGATCTCGGCCACTGCGGCCTCCAGGCGTCGAAACTCGGGCAGCATCTCGCCGGCCTTTTTGCTGCCGCCGTTGCCGATGG
Source organism: Caldilineae bacterium (assembly GCA_020634555.1). GTDB lineage: Bacteria > Chloroflexota > Anaerolineae > JAAEKA01 > JAAEKA01 > JACKBK01. The sequence goes on along the minus strand of JACKBK010000012.1, from coordinate 30,159 downwards.
ACTTTTTCAGCACCGGCCAAAGTTCGGGGCGCGCCTCGACGATGGTTCGTCTGGCCTGCATGGCCTCCTCAAGCAACTCGACCAGTCGTGGCAGGATGGCATTGGCTTCGGCGACGGTGAAGAAACGGGCTTGCATGGGGTCTCCCGGAGTGCAACGAAAGTGAATGCTGATACCAAAACGCAAGGCGCGGGTTGCGGCACTGTGGCTGCAACCCGCGCCTTGCGGCTTTTTTTGTTCGGAGTCGAGGACTTAGCCGGAGCGCTGAGTGCCTTCGTGCTCCTGCATTCCTACCTGTTTAGTGATAGCCGCAACTGTCGGCCATCTCTTCGCCGGTATGGCTTTGCTTGGTGCGGAACGAACTGCCACATCCGCACGAGGAGACGGCTTGCGGGTTATCGATGCTGAATCCGCCGCCCATCAGGCTGTCTTTGTAGTCGATGACCGCGCCGTTGATGTAGAAGAGGCTGGTCGGATCAACATACACCTTCATACCGTGCTGCATGTATACCTGGTCGCCGGGGCGAGTCTGGTTTTCAAAGGTCATGCCGTACTGCATGCCGCCGCAGCCGCCGCCCTGAACAAAGACACGCAGGCCGTGCGTTTCCGCCTGGCCTTTTTCCGCCAGGATACCACTGAGCTTGCTGGCTGCATTCTCAGTGATGGTCACGCCATCCACGAATGTCACTTCCGGCTCGAGAGTTTGTACTGCTGTTGCCATGATACTTGCCTCCTGAAAAAGGGTTATGAAATGCCTGGCAGCCAGCCGGCTGCAACAAGGCGTAAGGGTCTAAAGTTTTTGCTGGTCCGACTCGGTTGAAGACCGGTCTGAGCTAACCTGAGGCGGCTCAACCGCCAATCTGAGACATCACCCGCCCTTGCGGCACGATCCCGTCAGGCAGACCATGGCCCCAGGGCTTGTTCCACACCGCGGTGCGAATGATTTCCTTCAGGTCATCTACTGTACACCCGCTGCGCAGCGGAGTGAGTAAGTCTACTTCCTTATCGCGCAACAAACAAAGTCTGAGCTTGCCATCAGCGGTCAGGCGGAAGCGGTTGCAGCCGGCACAAAACGGCTCTGTCACCGAGCTGATGAAGCCGATCTGCCCGCGCGCTCCGGCCAGTCGATAGGGCCTCGCCGGGTCGGTGTCGTTTCCGGCAACGCGATGCAATGGTCCCAGTTCGGCCTCGATGAGCGCCCTGGTTTCAGCCGATGATACCACGACCTCCTGTTGGAAGTCAGCCACGCTGCCGAAGGGCATCAGCTCGATGAAGCGAATGTGCCAGGGCCGGTTGATGCTCAAGCGTGCCAGCGAGACAACCTCGTCCTCGTTGAAGCCGCGGGTCACGACGGCATTGATCTTCAACGGGTGCAGCCCGGCGGCCTCAGCGGCCGTGATGCCGTCCCACACCCTGCCCAAGTCGCCCCAGCGCGTGATGCGCTTGAACTTGACCGGGTCCAGGGTGTCGATGCTGACGTTCAGGCCGCGCAGGCCAGCACGCGCCAGCGGCTCAGCCAGTTCAGCCAGCAACAGGCCATTGGTGGTCATCGCCACCTGGGTGATGCCTGGCACAGCCGCGATGCTGCGGACCATCTCCACGATGCCTGGCCGAATGGTTGGCTCGCCGCCGGTCAGACGTATCTTGGTGGTGCCCAGATCGACCGCCGCACGAACGATGCTCAGTATCTCGTGCCCGTGCAGTAACTCGTCGCGGGGCCGGAAGGTCATCTGCTCCGGCATACAGTAGACGCAGCGCAGATTGCACGCGTCGGTCAACGAGATGCGCAGATAGTTGATGGCCCGGCCAAAGCTATCGACCATGGGACCATCGTATGCTGGCGCTGGCTCAAAGGCCTCTGAGTCGTTCGCGTTTAAGAGCTGAATGGCTGTGTGCATTGCTGATTCTGCAAGGCCGCGTTGACGCTCAAGCTGCTACCAGATCGTACAACGGAATGGCGGACGGTTGGCCGTCGGCAACAGAATCGCCACTCGCTTGGTAAGCACAACGGCAACCACCTTCAGACATCCGGTTGATCACCACCGCCGCAGAGCCTAGCAAACGTTCCAGCAGGCGTTTGTCCATCGCGCAGAGCTCGCGGTGCTGCTCGGCGATGCCCTGATAGGGGCAGTTCAGCGTGTAAATCACGTAATGGTCGTCAACGAACTCGTAGCGAGCCAGATAGCCCCTGTCGTCGAGAAACTCGACTGCCCGCTCCACTCGTTGCTTGGGCGTGGCGTCTTGCTGCAAAGGGCGCGCGTCAGCCGCCAGGCCGTCGGCTAACCGCTCGAAAACTGCCTGCAATTGGGCTGGCGGCAGGATGGCTTTCAGTTCCTCCAACAGCCGGCTGGCTAACATGCCGTGGTTGCGGGGAAAATAGGCGTTGGCAGCCTCGGTCAACGTATAGACCTGGCGCGGCCGCCCCACCGTGCCGCGGCGGCGGACGCGCGGCGAGCAGATCAACTGCTCCCCTTGCAGCACGTCCAGGTGGTGGCGAACGGAGACCGGCGCCATGCCAAGTTGGCGCGCCAGTTCGGCGACGGTAAGATCGCCCTGCTCTTTCAATATCTCAAGGATGCGCAAACGGGTTGGTTGCACGATCTATGCTCGCTGTTCGCTCCGTACAGCGCTCGAAGGCGCTTTCAAAATGACGGTGGTGATTGTAGCACAGCCGTTGAGTCGTGTCAATTCTTATCACGAATATCATAGAAATTGCATGGGCTTTGTGCCTAAAAGCACTTGACAGTGGTTGGAGCGAAAGCTATAATCAGCGGTGAAAACTTGCACGGTATATGTCTGTTAATGTAAAATACCAGCCGCCGGTCAAGCCTGCTCCATCCGACCCATACGGTGGCTGCCGGTATCGAAGAAAGGTCTCCCCTATCCATGGAGTCGATCACCGTCCCCATTGACGACACGAAAATTGGTCCTCTTGCGGAAGTCAAGCAGGTCTCGGTAGACGCAAACAACGACGTTGCTCCTGTCAACGAGTTGCTGGCCAGCGGTTGGAAGTTGTTGCATATCGGCCACGCCGGCGAATGGACGGTTTACGTGCTGGGAAAACCGCCGGCACAAGCCAAACGACCGACAGGCTTCGTGACCTGAGAGTTGCTCACCACTGCTGCTGATCTTTCGGACAATGATGTCCTCCCATCCTGAGGCACCGAACTCACCCGCAGTGTGACCTGAACGTGAGCCAAGATCGCTTTCTGGAGTGAAAGGACACACGTATGGCAGAGAATACCTCGACCACAGGGGCCGCGCCCGAAGAACTCAGCGAAAACATCCTGATCACAACGGTCGATTCGGTTTACAACCTGGCCCGCTCTTATTCCCTCTGGCCGATGACGTTCGGTCTCGCCTGTTGCGCCATTGAATTTATTGTCGCTGGCACCGCGCGCTATGATATGTCGCGCTTTGGGATGGAGGTCGCCCGCCCTTCTCCCCGCCAGGCAGACCTGCTCATCATCTCAGGCACTGTGACCAAGAAGATGGTGGTCTCGATCGTGCGTCTCTACAACCAGATGGCCGAGCCTCGCTACGTGATCAGCATGGGCGCCTGCGCCACAGGGGGTGGCCCGTTTAAGGAGGGGTATAACGTCGTCTCAGGTATCGACAAGTTCCTGCCTGTTGATGTCTATGTACCTGGCTGCCCACCCACCCCGGAAGCGTTGCTCCACGGCTTCATTACGCTGCACAAGAAATTCAAGACACAATCCGTCCGAACGGTGCCCTGGTACCGCAAGACCTACACCGGCGAGACTCCGATCCCTGTGCTGGGTCCAGACATTATCGACACACATCCGGCCGCGCTGAAGCAAGTACGCGACGTCAACATGACGCGTCTGATGGCGGCCCGCTCGGCTGCCGGTCCGCAGATCAGCGCCGGCGAGGGCCAGGGAACCATCGTCATCCGCAATCCGGGCCTGACCCGCGATCTCACCGACTGGACACTGCAAACCGGCGATGACGGGGAGACATACCACTTTCCAGCCGGCTTCGTGCTGATGTCCGACGGCGAGGTGCGGGTTCACACCAGCTCCGGCGCCACATCATCCAGCGCCGGCGACATTGTTTGGCCCACCGCGCAAGCCATCGGCGCAGAGACAGAGAAGGTTTCCCTTGTCGATGCCGACGGCAACGCGGTGTCGTCGTTCGAATACGAGGCAATAACGTCATGAGCGACCCAACTGTTGAGACACCCCTTCCCTACAGCGACGTCGTTCCCGGCGCGGTGTTAGCCGAAGAGACAGACCTGGACGGCAGTAGTCTGGTGGTGGCCGCGGACAAGCTGCCCGAGTTGGCAACCTATCTGCGCGACCACGAGGCCCTGGATTTGCTCTCCAACGTGACTGCTGTGGATTACCTGGGCTACAAGGAACGCACCGCCGAGGACCGCTTCGAGGTCGTTTACCACCTGTATTCCACCAAGAAGGGCGGCGGGCCGACAGTACTCAGAGTTCGCCTGCCGGAGAACAATCCGGCGCTTCCCAGTCTTTATGGCGTCTACCGCGGCGCCGACTTGCAAGAGCGGGAGGCATACGACCTCTATGGCATCCGGTTCCTGGGCCATCCGGCGCTGCGACGCATCCTTCTATGGGAGGGTTTTCACGGGCATCCGATGCGCAAGGATTGGCAGGAGCCGTACTTTGAAGCTGAGTCCAAGCCCTTCAAGAGCCGCCATCCCGATGGCAACTATGCCTGGGCGGAGGACCGCAATCCATGGGGATCGAACGTGCAGTACCCCGATGATTTCGATCCCATGTCATGGCAGGAGCCGGTCAGCCAGATTCCCTTGCAGAGCCATGCCGGCAACGGCGCGGCCGGCATGCTGAAGACCGACCGGCTGATCGTCAACATGGGGCCCCAGCATCCCAGCACCCACGGCGTGTTCCGCATGATCGTCGAGTTGGAAGGTGAGACCATTACGGCACTGGAGCCGGAAATGGGCTACCTGCACCGCAACCACGAGAAGATCGGCGAGCGCAACACCTATCTGATGAACATGCCGTACACCGACCGGCTGGATTACATCAGCAGTATGTCGAATAACCTGGCCTACGCGATCGCGGTCGAAAAGCTGCTGGGCGAGGACTATGTGCCGCCGGAGCGCGCCGAATATATCCGCGTGATCATGGCTGAGCTGACCCGAGTCGTCAACCACCTCTTCTCGGTCGGCACGTTCCTCAACGACCTGGGGGCTTTCTTCACACCGCTGCTCTATGCGGTGCGCGAGCGCGAGTTGATCCTCGACCTCTTCGAAGCGGTCTCAGGCAGCCGCATGATGTGCAACTACCTGCGCTTCGGCGGCGTGGCGCGCGACCTGCCCGACGGCTGGCTGGCCCAGTGCAGCGACATGGTCTTCAACCGCCTGCCCGACAAGATCGAGGAGCTCACGACCTATCTGACCGGCAACGAGATTCTACAGGAGCGCTGCATCGGCGTCGGCTATCTCAGTGCGGAAGAGGCGATCAATCTGAGCTGCACCGGGCCACAGTTGCGAGGATCTGGCGTGGCCTATGACATCCGTCGCGCCGAGCCGTACTCGATCTATGACCGTTTCGAGTTCGACGTTGCCACAGCTGACGGCTGCGACGTCTACTCCCGCTTCCTGGTGCGGATGGAAGAAATGCGCCAGAGCGTGCGCATCCTGCAGCAGGCGGTGAAGCAGATACCAGAAGGGCCGGTTCAGTCCGACAAGGGTCAAGGCAGCTACGTAGTGCGCCCGCCTGTCGGCACGGTCTACGGCCGTATCGAAAGTCCCAAGGGCGAGTTAGGTTTCTATCTGGTATCGGACGGCAGCGGCAATCCGTTCCGCTATCGCGTGCGCCCGCCGTCGTACATCAACCTGAATGCCCTTGGTCCAATGGCTGTTGGCAACAAGGTAGCCGACTCGGTGATCATTCTGGGCGGCATCGATATCGTCCTTGGCGAAGTAGACCGATAACATCTTCGTGACGAACCCACTGTGGCCGGTCTTCGACCGAGCCACAGTTCTGAGAAGATACGACCGATAGTTTGGAAGATGGAGGCCTCATGTTTGGAACTGGACTGATTAAGGGCCTTGGCGTTACGATCAAGCACTTCGTCGACACCTATGTCGATGACGTGAAGGCCATCCCCAGCCGCTATGCCTACGGCTATGATGCGATGCGCCAGATGCCTGATGAAGAGGGTCTGTTCACGATTCAGTATCCTGATGAGAAGCGCGAGCTGCCTGAGCGGTTCCGTTACATCCCGATGCTGATCTACGATACCCCGAAGCAGGAAGACCGCTGCACCGCGTGCGGCATTTGTGCCAAGGTTTGTCCACCGCAGTGCATCTGGATCGTGCGCGACAAGGATCCCAACGGCAAGCCGGTGCCCCGCCCGGCGGAGTTTTTCCTCGATGCGTCGATCTGCATGAGTTGTGGCTTCTGCGCCGAGTACTGCCCGTTCGACGCGATCAAGATGAACCACGACTACGAGCTGGCCGTCTACGAGCGCTACCCGAACCTGGTCTATAACATGGCCGAACTGACTGTGCCGGTCGAGTACTACGCGTCTATCTGGCCTACGCAGTATGCTGTCGAGGAGGAGCGGCGCGCCGAAGAGGAAGCCAAGAAAGCTGCCAAGGCGGCTGCCAGAGCCAAGAGATCGGGCGCCAAGGCAGCGCCGGCTGCTGCGGTCGCGGCTAAAAAGGCTGTGGAAGCCAAACCTGCACCGGCAGCCGCGCCGCCAACCCCCAAACCAGCCGCACCCGCAGCTGCCGTGAGCGCCGCCGACAATCCCTTCTACCGCTTGCCAAATCCGGCCAAGACCTCCGGCGGCTACACGGTGGAAGAGATCGCCAAGCGGCGCGCCGAAGCCTACGATCGCTACAAGGCGCGCAAGGGCGCGGATGCCAAGCAACTACACATCGGCGCAGCTCCGGCCGCCGCCGCGGTTGAAGCTGCGACACCCGAGGCTGAAGCGCCCGTGGCAGAAGTTGAGCCAGCAGCTGCTTCCGAACCAGAGGTCGTATCCGCGGCCGTTGCTCCAGCGGTGACCGGTGAGCCGGCAGCTAGCGCGGGCGGCGACCCGTTCCGCAAACTGCCCAACCCGGCCAAGACCTCCGGCGGCTACACCGTTGACGAGATCGCCGAACGCCGCCGGGAAGCCTATGCTCGCTACAAGGAGCGTAAAGGCGCTGACGCGAAGGAACTGCATTAGTTCGTTGGAGTAACCCCATGTCTTGCACCTACACCTATCATGGCCACGCCTGCTTCACCCTGGCAGGCGATGGCACGAACCTGTTGTTCGACCCGTTTCTGACCGACAACCCGGTTGCCAAGACCAAGCCGGAAGACCTGTCGCCCGACTACATCATTCTTTCCCACGGCCACTTCGATCACATGCCCGACACGGTTGCCATCGCCAACCGCAGCGGCGCGACAGTGATCGGTGTCTTTGAGCTGGCAAGCTGGATGGGCAACCAGGGCGTGGCTAATGTTCACGGTATGCAGCCAGGCGGCGCGTACACCTTCCCGTTCGGGCGCGTCAAGCTGACCATCGCCCACCATGGGACGATGTTGCCCGATGGCAGCTATGGCGGCGTGGCGGTCGGCGCGATTGTGGACATCGGTGGCCTGCGTATCTACTTCACCGGTGACACGGCGCTGACCTACGACATGAAGCTCTATGGCGAAGAGGGCATCGACGTGTTGTTGCTGCCCATCGGCGACAACTATACCATGGGGCCGGAGGACGCGCTGCGCTGCGTGAGCTTCGTCAACCCCAAGGTGGTCATACCGCTGCACTACGACACCTGGCCGCCCATCGCACAGGACGCCCAGGCGTTCAAAGCGGCAGTCGAAGCCGAAACGGACGCCACCTGCATCGTCGTCGGTGTCGCGGAAAGTGTGACGTTGTAGCACAGCGCGACCAATCGACCGTCTCAACTCCGGGCAAGTTCCCCGGATGCTCGCGGGCTGGAAAAATCAGCCGCCGCGCAGCGCCGCGGGAACTTGTTTGTTGTCAAGCAGAACTGGAAGCCGGCTGGCTGCGAGCTGGCTCGGACTTATGGTAAAATGGCAGCAGGTTTCTACAGTCACTCAACCTTCACGCTACGTCACTCCCGCGGAGGCGAGAGCCCAGTGCTGTTGAGGCGTGGATTCCCGCCTCCGCGGGAATGACAACGTAGAGAGGTTTGTAACTGCTCACTGTTGCGTCACTCCCGCGGAGGCGGGAGTCTAGCGCCTGGAAAGCCTGGATTCCCGCCTCCGCGGGAATGACAACGTTCTGTGATTCCGACCCTTGCGGCCTGGACAACGGAATGATGCCATGAGGCGTATGCAAAAGTTCAACAGTCTGTCTCAACTTGGCAAGACAGACGGCGTTTCGAAAGATTGTTCGAGGTAGCCCGTGATCAGCATGTATCCCAAGGCGGAGATACTTTTTCCACCAAAACTAATTCTCTCATTGAAGGAGCTCCGCGGCCCGGAATGGGCTGAGCTGGTGACTCTGGTTGCAAGACTGCCGGAGACTCACCCGGACGCGCTGGCGTTTTGTCACATGATGATCGAGCTGGATGGCTGTCTGAACTGCTACGCCGGCAGCTACAAGTTCATGCGCGGTTGCGCGGCCTGTGCCAGGCAGACGATCATGCAGTTCAAAGGAACAGACGCCGAACTGCTCAAGATGTACAAGGCGTCCCAAAAAACCATGCACGCGTATCTCAAAAAGCAGGAGCGGAAAGCAGCGACTGCCAAAGCATAATGTTGCCGGCGCACACGCTGGCAGGCGGCGCGGCGAAGGATCCCGCCGAATGATGAATGCTAGAAAATAGACCGGCAATTGACTGGCGAGGGCCGCCCGACCGTTAACTAGACTCACAACATTTTCAGGTTCGCTCTCCAATGATCCTTCACTTGCTCTTGCGAACCCGGCGACTGAAGTCGCGACTACACAGACCTCACCCACAAAATTCCGATGACAGAACCAAAACAGATTGCCATTGTTGGCGCGGGGGTTGCCGGGCTTGCCGCGGCTTATGACCTGCGCCAGGCAGGCCATGATGTTACCATCTACGAAGCAGCGCCGGAGGTCGGCGGCCTGGCAGCCGGTTTCAAGGCACCTCACTGGGACTGGACGCTGGAGAAGTTCTACCACCACTGGTTCCAGGGAGATAAACACATCCTTGGCCTCATCGAACGGCTGGGCTGGAGCGACCAGGTGGTGTTTCCGCGGCCCTATACGGTGGTGTACTACAAGGACAAGTTCTATCCGTTGGACAGCTACAGCCAGGCGTTCACCTTCACGCTGCGCAACTTCGGGCCGGTGAATCTGGTGCGCTTCGGACTCGTCGGCGTTTTCCTGAAGCTAACGCCCAACTGGCAGGCGCTGGAAAAACACACCGCCGATGCCTGGATGCGCCGTTGGGTGGGCGACCGGGTGTATGATGCACTGTGGCGGCCGATGCTTGTCGGCAAGTTTGGCGAGGAGAACCTGGACGTGGTCAACATGGCCTGGATGTGGGCGCGCATCAAGGCCCGCACGACACGCCTGGGAACATTCAAGGGTGGTTTCCAGACGTTTCTGAACAAGTTGGCCGGCGTGCTTACATCGCTGGGCGTCGAGATTCGCCTGCAAACGCCGGTGACAGGCATCAGACAGGATGATGCAGGACGGCTGACGGTTTCAACATCCGGCAGTGCGGAGACCTACGACGCGGTGATTTCGACCAGCTCGCCGGCGTTGATGGCGCGGCTGATGCCTGACTTGCCTGAAAGCTATGCCGGCCGGCTGCGCTCTCTACAATCCATGGGCGCGGTGGTGCTGGTCATCAGCATTCGCCAGCGGCTGACCGAGTATTACTGGCACAATCTGCCCAAGGATGCCGGCTTCCCGTTCCTGGCCATGGTGGAGCACACCAACTTCATTGGCCCGGAGAACTACGGCGGCGATCATATCCTCTATTGCGGCGACTACCTGGAGCCGGACCACGAATACTTCACCCTCAGCAAGGAAGAGCTGCTGGAGCGCTTCCTGCCATCGCTCAAGCGATTCAACCCGGACTTTGACCGCTCCTGGGTCAAGGACACGTGGCTCTGGAAAACCGCCTATGCGCAGCCGGTGCCGCCGGTCAACCATTCCAAGAACATCCCGCCCATCCGCACACCTGTGCCCGGCCTCTACTTCGCCAGCATGAGCCAGGTTTATCCCTGGGATCGCGGCACCAACTACGCCGTGGAGATTGGCCAGAAAGCCGCGGCGCAGGTGATGGAGGATTTTGGGGTGTGAGATCGGAGGAAGGGAAAGAGGGACCGTAAGGACGCGTCCAAAAACAACCTTCCTGCGTTGGCTCGGTCAGGAGACCGGCCAAAGCTGTAACTACCCGCACGCAGGCATGTTTCCGGGATCACGATTCACGTTTCACGCCATCAGTAATCAGCAACAAGCAATCCGCAACACGAGGTATTTCCCCGCAATGTTTAACAAGAAGAACGGCAACATAACCGAGAAGGACATTCTGGCCGCGCTGAGCACGGTACAGGAGCCTGAACTGCACGACGACCTGGTCAGCCTGAACATGGTCAAGGACATCCACATCAACGGCGGCCAGATCGGTTTTACCATTGTGTTGACCACACCGGCCTGCCCGCTGCGCGGCCAAATGGAGCGTGAGGCGACAGAGGCTGTGCAGGCACTGCCCGGTGTCGAGCAGGTCGCGGTCAAGTTCGATGCCAACGTGCGCGGCGATCAGCGCATCGCCGGGATGTTGAACATTCCGGTGCGCAACATCGTTGCCATCGCCAGCGGCAAGGGCGGCGTCGGCAAGAGCACCGTCGCGGTTAATCTGGCCGTCGCGCTGGCCCAGCAGGGCGCCCGCACCGGCATTCTTGATGCGGACATCTACGGCCCCAACATTCCTACGATGATGGGACTGACGAGGGACAGCCTGCCCGCAGCAAGGGACGGCAAACTGGTTCCTCCGCTGGCCTACGGCGTTGAGGTGATGAGCATGGGGTTCCTGATCCCGCCGGGCGAGGCGGTGATCTGGCGCGGGCCGATGCTGCATGGCGCGATCCGCCAGCTCTTCACCGATGTCATGTGGGGCGAGCTGGACTACCTGATCGTCGACATGCCGCCCGGCACCGGCGATGCGACGTTGACCCTGGCCCAGTCGGTGCCTGTTACCGGCGGCATCATCGTCAGCACGCCGCAGAACGTGGCGCTGGAGGACGCCGAAAAGGGATTGGTTGCCTTCCGCAAGCTTCAGGTGCCGGTGCTGGGTATCATCGAGAACATGGCCGGCGACATATTCGGCGAGGGCGGCGGTGAGCGGGCCGCGCAACGGCTGCACGTGCCCTTCCTGGGCCGCGTCTACCTGGACGGCAAGATCCGCCGCGGCGGCGACGCTGGCCAGCCCATCGTCGCGATCGATCCCGACAATCCCCAGTCGCAGGCGTTCCACGAGCTGGCGCAGGCTGTAGCCGCCCGCGTCAGCGTCATGAGCTTCCAGTCCGCGCCGGAGCTGAAGATCATCTAGCGGACTTCAAATCTCAGCATTGCTGTCTTGTGTACCGGGAATGGCTCAACCATTCCCGGTACTTGTTAGCCCAACCGGATACCTTTGTTGTGCCACCTGCTGACCGGGTCCACCACATGAACGACACGCCCAATCAATCGATCCAGGATATCATTGCGGCTCACAGTCCACCCATCAGTGAGCTTACCGAGCGACTTCGTGTGATCGTGCGAGAATCCGTACCGGCGGTCAAGGAAAAGGCGTATCCCGGCTGGCACGGCATCGGCTACACCCATCCGCGGGCCGGTTACATAGGTGCGATTTTCCCGCGCGACGACAGCGTCAGCCTGGGGTTCGAGTGGGGCGTGTTGCTGCCGGATCCGGATGGCTTGCTGACCGGCAGCGGCTCACAGCTACGATATGTCGAGTGTGCACCGGATGCGCCGTTGCCGGTCGAGGCGATCCGAGCGTTGCTGCTGGCCTGCCTGGAGCTTCCAAACAGGCGTAGCGAGAAGCTGGCGTTGGTACAGGCAGGCGCACGACCAGCGGCCTGACGCACCGCAAGTCGTGGCAATCCGCCCGTCATTCCCGTATTCGCGGGAATGACGGATGACGCACTACAGGAGGGTTTATCATGGCCGAACCACCCATCGCTCAAGACGCCTACACGACGCTGGCCGACGACTACGCTGCCCGCATCGACTCCAAAGCCCACAACGCCTTCTACGACCGGCCGGCGGTGATCTCGCTGCTGCCCGATGTGGCCGGACTGCACGTCCTCGATGCAGGCTGTGGGCCGGGCGCGTACGCCGAATGGCTGCTGGACCACGGCGCCCAGGTCGTCGCTGTGGACGCGAACGAGAAGATGTTGGCTCATGCCCGCGCCCGCACCGGCAACCGGGCCGAGTTCCATCTGGCCAACCTCAACGCGCCGCTGGACTTCCTTGCGGACGCCAGCTTCGATCTGGTCATCTGTCCGCTGGTGCTGGACTACATCCGCGACTGGACGCCGCTGTTCCGCGAGTTTCACCGGGTGTTGCGCCCCGGCGGTGTGCTGGTCTTCTCCCACGGGCATCCGGCGTCAGAGTTCTTCCTCTACTACTCAGATGGCAACTACCACGAGGTCGAGCAGGTGTCGTGGGAGTGGACCGGCTTCGGCACGGTGGTGACCATGCCGTCCTATCGCCGGCCGTTGGCTGCCGTTTTCAACCCACTGGTCGACGCCGGATTTATACTGGACCGGGTGTTGGAGCCGCGGCCCGTCGAAGCGTTTCACGCCTCCGAGCCTGAGACTTACGAGCGGCTGATGCGCCAGCCAGGCTTCCTTTGCGTCCGCGCAGTGAAACCGTGATCCCGATCGCGACTCGGTGCGGCGTCGATGGTTGGGTTGGTGCGGATGTAGAAGCTCGACTTTTTCGGAAAAGTCGAGCTTCTGGTTGTGTATGGGAACTGAGAAGTCCGACTTTGCCGGAAAAGTCGAGCTTCTGGTTGTGTACGGGAACTGAGAAGTCCGACTTTGCCGAAAAAGTCGGACTTCCTGGTGGACGCTTGACAGCGCGCTCGTTGAATGGATAATAGCTGTCGTATCCAACGTTGCTGACATAACTTGAATCATGGACACCCTCCGCCTGCGCGACTTCGACCTGGAAATTGGACCCGGCGACGGCACCAACTACCCCGTGGCCGTGCTCAACTCGCCCTCGGGCCAGGCGCGGGCGAGCATGGTGTTTCCGTTTGCCGGTCCCGATGCCCTTGAGGCCGAGCTGGCAGCCATTGAAGACGCAGTTCTGGGAACCGGCGGCGCGGCGGCCAATCAGCGGGTGCAGAACTTTGGCGCCCGCCTCTTTCACGCCCTTTTCACCGACGAGATACGCACCGTCTACGACCGCAGCCAGCAGGCGACGGCCGCCGCGGGCGAGGGCTTGCGCATCAAGCTGCGTGTCAACGCGCCCGACCTGGCGACCGTGCCGTGGGAGTTCCTCTTCGACCCGCGCCCGGCTGAGTTCGTCGCCCTTTCCCGCCACACACCCATCGTCCGCTATCTGGAACTGCCGTTGGGCGATCCGGATCTGGCCGTCAAGCCGCCGATCCGCGTGCTGGGGCTGATCGCCAACCCGGCCGGTGTGCCAACGCTGGACATCGAACGCGAGCAGCGCAAGCTTACTCAAGCCTTGCAGCCGCTGGGCGACAAAGTCGAGCTGGTCTGGCTGCCCGGCCAGACGGTCCAGGATCTTCAAGCCGCGCTTCAAGGCGGGCCGTGGCACGTCTTCCATTTCGTCGGCCACGCGGCGGCCGACGGCGGCAGCGGCGAAGGCGTGTTGCTGCTGGCCGACGAGCAGGGTAACCCCGATCCGCTGACAGCAACCCAGCTTGGCCGCTTACTGGCCGACCAGCGTACATTGCGGCTGGTGGTTCTCAACGCCTGCCAGGGTGCGAAGGGCAACGAGCAGAGCCTCTTTTCCAGCCTGGCGGCCAGTCTGGTGCGGCGCGGCCTGCCCGCGGTGCTGGCGATGCAGTATGACATCAGCGACCAGGCCGCCGTCGAGTTCACCGGCAGCTTCTACGGCGCGCTGGCGGCTAATTTGCCCATCGACGCCGCCAGCTCCGAGGGCCGCAAGGCCATCGCTTCGCTGGATACCGCCGAATGGGGCACGCCGCTGCTGATCATGCGCGCGCCTGACGGTGTGATCTGGGACGTGCGCGAGCCGCGGGCGCTGCCGCGGGCTGCCATTGGCGGGGCTGTGGCGGCCGCGCTGGTAATCATCGGCCTGCTGGCGTTCATCGCGCTGCAAGTGCGACCGGCACCGGTGCAGCCGATGACCGGCGCGTTCAACATAGCGGTGGCCGATTTCGGCGAGATCGATCCGGACAGCGGCCGCGTGAAGTCAACGCGCGCAGCCACCCAGGCCAGCCAGCTCCTGTTCAACGGCTTGCAGCAACAGTTGCAGGACAGCCAACAGATCGTTCCCCTGCTAAGCGACAAAATACGGATTCGCCACGACAGCACGACGCCCTTGATCAAGGGAAGCACAGCCGCTGAACGCGAGAAGAATGTGGCGGAGCTGGCCCGCACCCTGAACGCCCAGATTGTGATCTATGGCAACGTGGTGGCAGGCGAAAACGGTGATGATCTGCAGATCCAGTTTTATGTATCGCCGCAGGAAAGCGAGAAGGAGTTCAACGCCCTGCTGGGCTCGCAGGCGCTGGGCGGCAAGGTCCGGTTGCCAACATCCTTCAGCGGCGCTGGCGCACTGACAAACATCAGCGCCGACAAGCCACTGGCACTGCGGTCGCGCATTATTTTCTGGCTGACCGTGGCGCTGACCCAGGATCTGCTTGGCGAACCGGACCAGGCATTGGCTACCTTGCAGCAGGCCGAGCAGGACTTGACCGACTGGGAGGAGAGCGACGGCAAAGAACTACTCTATTTTCTGCAAGGCCGCGAGTACCTTTTTCTGGAGCAATACGACGACGCCCGGACCGCCTTTGCACGCGCCGCAGCTATTAATCCTGCCTATGCCCGCGCCGAGGTTGCTCTGGGCAGCGTGAACGCCGTTGTATCCAACAAACAGGAGGCAGACGCTGAGCGTGTGGCTGACGGCAGCGCGCTGCGCCAGGCCATCGATGCGCAGCAACAGGGGATTTCCGCGGCCGAAGCCGGCAACGACGCCTTTACAGCCGCGCTGGCAAAGGCTGCTCTGGCGCAAAGCATGGACGTCCTTTGCATCAGCCAACTCAACCTGGGACAAATCGAACAAGCCGCAAACGCGTGCCAGGATGCGTTGAACATAGCAAACGAGGCCGTCGCCTATTTCTCTGACACGCAAGAGAATCGAATCTACGCCCAGGCGTTGCTGGGCCAGGGCCTGGCGCATTTTGGCCTGAACTATGTCAGCGATGCGGGCGGCGACCGCGAGCAAGCGCTGGCCGATCTGACGGCCGCCGAGAGCGCGTTTCAGGCATGCATCGACCAAGGCCCTCTGGCCGAGTTCGACAAGGTGTTGCAAAACAGCGTGATTGGTAAAGGGTGCCAAGAAGGATTAAGTCAGGTGCAGGACCGACGCGAGCAGTTGCAGGAGAATTGATATGTTGATCAAAAAAACTTTGCTGGTTTCACTGGTTCTTGCAGCGGTTGCCGTGATTCTGGTAGCATGTCCCGCGCAGCCTCCTCCCGACGTGAATCTGGCTGTGCAGACCGCGCTGGCGCAAACGCGCGTCGCCGAGGAGAACGTCGCCCAGGCGGTGGCTGCCACGCTGACCGCCAGCGCGCCTACAACGACTGCGGACCAGGCTCAAGCCACCAACACAGCGCCGGCGGCAACGGAAGCGTCGACTACTGACACGCCACCAACGGTTGACGCGCCTACAAGC
Organism: Caldilineae bacterium; assembly: GCA_020634555.1. Lineage (GTDB taxonomy): Bacteria > Chloroflexota > Anaerolineae > JAAEKA01 > JAAEKA01 > JACKBK01. The sequence continues at coordinate 14,302 of JACKBK010000012.1, read as the reverse complement.
ACGCCTATTCCGACTTCTACACCGACGCCAACGCCTATCCGTATCGAGATCAACCCACCGCCGACGCCGACGCCCATTCGTATCGCGATCAGCCCTGTTGATGGCGACGACGGCAACGACTTCCTGCGCGGCAGCTTTGACAGCAACAACGGGCGCAACATCCTGTTGCCCGGCTTTGATCAGGCCGCGGTCGGCAACGAACCAACGTTCCGTGACTTCATCAATTTCCGCGTTGAGGTGTTCGACACGCGGGCTGGACTGTATGATGGCGCGGGCATCCAGGATGTTGCGTTCAAGATCGTGGCTGACGACGGCAACGGCGATACCGTCTGGGAGAAGACCGAGGTCAACGCCCCCTACTGCGTCTTCGGCGGCGATGCGCCGGACTGCGCGCCGGCCATTGATTTGCGGTCCAGCGCCCAGTGGCCGAACCCGTTCGCCGGCCGCATCAACAACAACGTCTACCTGGCTGAGATCGACATAACGCCAGAGAACGGCGATGCCACTCAGTGGCGCTGGCGCTTCTTCATCGACTCGCCGGCGCTGGTCGAGGATGGCCCACCCGACACCGCACGCATCAACCAGATCTGGGAAGCTGACGGCCGCTACTTCGTCGATTTCGACACATTTGGTTTCACGCCACAGTTGCCGGGGCAGCACGTGCATTTCTTCTGGAATAACGTGTCACCAGACCAGGCCGGCGTTCCTGGCAGCGGGCCGTGGCAGCTCTATCCGGCCAGCGCGGGTGGGATCAACACCAGCCCGTTCACGATGTTTACCGTGGACCAGCGGCCGCCGCTGGCGACAGCGATCTGTATCCTGGTGGCCAACAGCGACCACTCGGTCAACCAGGGGACGGGCAACTGCGTAGATGTGCCGTAACTTGCTTGCATCGAGTTCCTGATCGCAATAGTCAGGAGCAGACTATGCGTACGTCAACAATGGAGAGAATACCATGGAATGGTGGAACCGTATCACGGTCGATCCCAAAGTCTGTCACGGAAAAGCCTGCATAGCCGGCACTCGAGTGATGGTGTCTGTTGTGCTCGACAATCTGGCGAACGGTGCGTCGGCTGACGAGATTATTCAGAGTTACCCTTCACTTTCACGCGAAGATATTCAGGCTGCCGTCAGCTATGCCGCAGAATTGACGCGCGAACGCGTTGTTATGATGCCAGCTTGAGCATGATGAATTTCAAGATCGATGAGAACTTGCCGGTAGAGGCGGCCGATCTTCTGAGGCATCACGGTCATGATGCAGCGACGGTCATTGAGCAAAACATGTCCGGCGAGACCGACGAAAGCATCGCAGCAGTGTGCCGACGCGAAGGGCGCGTGTTGATTACACTGGATCTGGACTTTGCCGACATCCGCACTTACCCGCCAAGCCAGTATCCCGGCTTGATCGTGATGCGTGTCAGACAACAGAACAAAACGACCGTAACCTCAATGATCGAGCGCATCTCCCATGCCATTGGTCAGGAGGTCTTGTCAGGCAAATTGTGGATAGTAGATGAAGAACGCATCAGGATCCGCGAATAACGCGTGGTCGTGAGTTGATCGAGGGCGCGAACAACGAACAGCCTGTCAATGCATCGGACATGCATTGACAGGCTGTTCATTGTTTCAACGTCCCAAAAGCGATTGAAAATGCTCCGGCACGGTCAGAGACCGGCCGGAGCGCCGGCTAGGATGCCGGCAGCGCGTCCGCGACCAGTTCGACCAGATCCTTGACCTCTACGCCTTGGTCGGCCTGGTTTGAGGCGTCGGTGAGCATGGTCAGGCAGAAGGGGCAGCCGACGGCGATGGTATTGGCGCCGGTGGCGGCTGCTTCCTCGTAGCGAGTCATGTTGACTGCCTGCGTGCCGTGCTCCTCTTCCTTCCACATCTGCGCCCCGCCCGCGCCGCAGCAGAATGACTTCGTACTGTTGCGCGGCATCTCCACGAAGTCGCCGTCCAGCCCGCGCAACGTGTAGCGCGGCTCGTCCACCACACCGTTCTGGCGGGCAAGGTAGCACGGGTCGTGCAGGGTAATCTGGCCCTTGATAGAGCCGGTCTCAGTGCGCAGCTTGCCTTGCTCCATGAGCTCGGCAATGAGCTGCGTGCTGTGAATCACCTCGTAGCTGCCGCCGTATTGGTGATACTCCTTGCCCAATGTGTGCATGCAGTGTGGGCAGGTGGTGACGATACGTTTCGGCTTCTCGCCGGCCACGAACTCGTTAAGCACCTCGATGTTTGTCAAAGCCAGTTCGTAGAACAGCGCTTCGTTGCCGGAGCGGCGCGCCGAGTCGCCGGTGCAGTTCTCCATGTCGCCCAGTACGGCGAAGCTGACGTTGGCGGCGTCCAGCACCTGGGCAAACGCAGTCGCGGTCTTCTGAGCGCGCATGTCGTAGGACGGCGCACAACCCACCCACCACAGCACGTCGAAGTCGGGGTTCTCCTCCACCGTGGCGATCTCCAGCCCCTTGGCCCAGCCCATGCGATCCTTGCGCGCCAGGTTCCACGGATTGCCGGAGCGCTCCATGCCACGATAGGCTTGCTGTAGCTCGTGGGGGAAGTTGCTCTCCATCAGTACCTGGTTGCGGCGCATGTACATGATGTCGAACATCGGCTCGTTGCCCACCGGGCAGACCTGAACGCAGGCGCCGCAGGCCGTGCAGGCCCAGACCGCCGACTCGCTGATCGCGTAGTCCAACAACGGGATCGACTGGTCGCCGTTGGCCAGCCCATTGAGGTTGGCGTTGATGTAATAGCGCTTGTTGATCTCCAGCGCGGAGGGGGAAAGCTCCTTGCCGGTGGTGTAGGCCGGGCAGACATCCTGGCAGCGGTTGCACATGATGCATGAGTAGGCGTCGATGATCTGCTTCCAGTGCAGGTCCTCCAGCCGGGCGGCGCCGAACTGCTCGATGGACTCATCCTCCAGGTCGATGGGTTCCAGCTCGCCCAGCGATGTACGATTGGGCTTCAGCAGGAAGTTGAAGCCTGCCACGATGAGGTGGAAATGTTTGGTGTAGGGGAAGTAGGGCAGGAAGGCCAGGATCAGGAACAGCGCGATCCACCAGCAGGCGTGCTCGGCCACAACCAGCGTCTGCTCGCTCATGCCGCTCCACAAGCCGGAGATACCGTTAGCCACCGGTTGCCATGCGTCGGGGTGCGCGGCTACGCCAAAGCTTTGGCCAAGCAGCCGGAACCCGACGTGACATAAGATAAACACGCCGACGATCAGCGAATCGCGCCGCATACCGCCCGCCTTGACCTTGTCCATCAGCTTGATGTTGTCGGTAAAGGTCAATACCTTGCTGTTGAACAGAAAGCGGCGCACCAGGAAGTAGACCATGCCGATCAGCACCGCCGCGCTAAGCAGATCCGCCAGCAGCCGATAGATATTGCCTGCCGCACCCGGTACATCCCAGGCAGTGTAGCCCTTGAGAATATCCAGCCCGTTGACCAGGAAGTAGAACATGAAGCCCCAGGCGATCAGCGCATGCATGATCGTCGAACCGGGCCGCGCACGCCAGGTAGGCGCTAATGCGATCCATTGCACCGCCGCGTTGAACAACCGGCGTGGCATCTCGCTCAGCGGCGGCTCGCCCTGGCCGCGACGGATCACCTGGATCACCTTCTTGAAGCCGCGGTAGCTCAGAAACAGCGAAACCGCCACCGCGATTGCGAAGATCAGCATTTCGATCGGGGTCAACTGAAACATGTCAGGTATCTCCTTGACAATACTGGATGAAAAGCAGGCTGTTGCACAATGGCTTTAGTGTATTGCATCCGGGAGAGAATTGGTATGATCGAGGTCATATCCGGCGAGCAAAGCGCGTTACATCATGACGGGCGCGTCAAGAAGTTCAACTTTTTTAAAAGTTGAACTTCTCAGATGTGGCGCTCAACCGACCGCAGTTTGGTGGAGCCACCGGACTGCGGTATAATCGGCCCTGCCTCGCGTTTTTTCAGCCCACCAGAGAGCAAGCACGGCTAACGCTGTTCCTTGCCGTACTGTCTGTCATGCCCATTGCGACCAGCCAATCATCGCGCGCCGCTACATCGTTCCCTCCACCCGCGCGCGGCCGGCTCGCCGGTATGTTCAGGAGCTATGACGGCCAGTTGCGCCTGTTTTTGCTGCCGTTTTTACTGGGCACAGCGGTACTGATTGTTGCTCCGGCGGTGCTGACTATCGGCCTGGCGTTTACCAAATACAACTCGATTAACACGCCGACCTGGGTTGGATTGGAGAACTTCCAAAACCTGCTGGCGTCACCGCTGGCCCGGCTGTCGGTGCGTAATTCGCTGTTGTTCCTGTTCATGGCCGTCCCGTTGCGGTTGGTCGGCGCAGTGGCTATTGCCCTGTTGCTCAGCCGGCCAGGACGGATCTACGGACCGCTGCGAGCTGGTGTCTATCTGCCAACCATCATCCCCGAAGGCGCGTACGCCCTGATCTGGCTGTGGATTCTGAACCCGCTCTATGGTCCGCTGAACGCGGTGTTGGGATTGCTGGGACTGCCGACACCCGACTGGCTGATCCAGCCAGGTACCGCACAGCTTTCCTTTGTGCTGATGTCCCTGTTCACCATTGGAGAAGGCATCATCGTCGCGTTGGTTGGTCTGCGCACGATCCCCGGCGTGCTCTACGAGGCGGCGCGGGTTGACGGCGCAGGCCGTTGGCAGGCGTTCTGGCGCATCACGCTGCCGGTGCTGACGCCGTGGCTGCTGCTGCTGACCTTCCGCGATCTGGTGGTCGTCCTGCAAAACACCTTTACGCCCTCGTTTGTGATGACCTACGGTGGCCCGTATTACGCGACGACGTTTGCGCCGTTGTTGCTCTTCGAGTTGGCCTTCGACATGTTCGACTTCGGCGGTGCGGCGGCGTTTATGGTCATCATGTACGTGCTGACGGCGTTGCTGGTTGTGGGCATCGTGAATCTTGTTGGGTTGAACCAGGACGCTGATGTGGCGTAAGGTTGGCCCGGCGGCCAGAGTCGCTACCGGCATTGCGATTGCAGTGCTTTTCATCCTGCCGCTGGTCTGGATGATCACCGGCTCGCTCCGCCCTACCGGTCTGCCCCCGGCGCGCACGATCGAGTGGTGGCCCAGCGATCCGCAGTTGAGCAACTACGCCGAGATCTTCGACCTGTTGCCCATGGGCCGCTACATCCGCAACTCGCTGTTCGTGGTGGTGGTAGCCGTGCCGGCGACGCTGTTCACGGCCGCACTGGCCGGGTTCGGCCTCAGCCAACTGCGCCAGCCGTGGCAGCAGCGATTGCTGATCTACACGGTGATCTTGCTGATGATCCCCGCGCCGGCGGTCTGGCTGTTCCGCTACCAGATACTGAGCTGGCTTGGCCTGCTTAGCTCGCTGTGGGCGCTGATACTGCCAGCCTTTGCCGCCGGCAGCCCGCTGCTGGTGCTGCTGTTCTACTGGACATTCCGCCGGACGCCAGCCAGCTTTTTTGAGGCAGCGCGGGTAGAGGGCGCGGATGCCTGGACTTCGTGGCGCAGGATCGCCATGCCCATGGCGCGGCCAACCACCGCTGCGGTCATCGTGCTGGCTTTTGCGCTGTTCTGGAACGATTTCACCAACCCGGTGCTCTATCTCTACCGGCCAGACACATACACGCTGCCAGTAGGCATCCAGATCCTGAAGCAGGTCGACTCGACCAACTGGCCGCTGCTTTTGGCCGGTGCAACGCTTATCACGCTTCCGATGGTTTTTCTCTTTCTGGTGTTGCAACGCCAGTTCCTGCATGACGATGCCTTGTCCGAGTTGCTAGATCGTGGCTAATTGCCACTAATTTGACCCCAAGAAGGAGTATAGTTTTTTCCAATGAAACGTATGATTCTGGTTCTGGTGATTGGTGCTTTTGCCGTTGGTGCTTTGGCGGGATGTTTTCCGCCTCAACAGGCGCAGCCACAGCAGTCGAATGTATCATTTATGATCTCTGGCGACCCACATGAATACGCAGCCTACCAGAACCTGGTGGCGGCGTTCGAAGAGGCAAACCCGGACGTCAAAGTTGAGTTGCGCTATATCCCGGACGACGGTGAGTACCGCCGGCGACTGGCAGCCGATCTGTCCGCCAATGTCCCCGCGGACATTATCCTGCTGAACTACCGCCGTATGGCGGACTTCGCCGCCAACGGCGCGCTCGAACCACTGGACGGTTATCTGGCAAACAGCGAGACACTTTCGTTGGACAACCTTTTCGATCCGGCTGTCAATGCTTTCCAGTTTGACGGCCAGCAATGGTGTATTCCCCAGAACATCTCCAGCCTTGTAGTATACTACAACAAGAACCTCTTCGACGCCGCTGGCGTTCCCTATCCCAGCAACGACTGGACATGGGACGACTTCGTGAACGCTGGCCTGGCGCTGACCGCAGATACCAGCGGCGATGGCGTCACGGACCAGTACGGCGCGGGCATCGACCCAATCCTGTATCGCCTTGCTCCCTTCATCTGGCAGATGGGCGGCGAACTGGTAGACGACCCGACCAACCCCACGCAACTGGTGCTGGACAGCCCGACGGCCCTGGCCGCTTTCCAGTGGTTCGTGGATCTGCAAACGAAGCACCACATTGTACCCGACGCGTCGGCTGAAGCGTCTGAATCGGACGAAAGCCGATTCCTGAATGGCACGTTGGCCATGTTCTTCGACAGCCGTCGCGGTACGCCGACCATGCGCACCATCACCGGCTTCGACTGGGACGTGGCGCCGTTGCCGAACGGTTCGACACCTGCCAGTATCCTGCACAGCGATGGCTACTGCATGACCGCCGCTTCAAAAGACAAGGAGGCAGCCTGGAAACTAATCGAGTTCGCCAACGCCCAAACCGGGCAAGAGTTGATGGTGACCACCGGGCGCACCGTGCCATCGATGCGCACCGTAGCCGATTCACCGGCGTTTCTGGAACCAGAGAACCCGCCCGCCAACAGCCGGGTCTGGGTGGATGTCGTCCCGACCCTGCGCCAGGTGCCAACCATGCCCGGCTGGGTAGCCGTCGAAGACGCTGCCTCGGCTGAAATCGAGCGAGCCTTCTACGGACAGGCCACCGTCGAGGAAGCAGCGGCTGCGGCTGTTGCCCGTACCAAAGAGTTTTTCCCGCCCGCAGTTCAGCCCTAGCAAGCTGTTTGAATAGTGGCCAGGAGACTTCGGAAGTAGCCAGATTCTGTCAGCCCCTGCTACTTCCGAAGTCTAAGAGGACACCTCAAACAGTCTATAAGATCTGCCCAAACGTCCTATCCACATTCCGTTCAACGAAGGAGAACAACGCATGAAACACACGCACAAGTTCCTCGGCGGCCTGATGATCCTGGCGATCGTCGGCGTCATGTTTGCGCTGCCGTCGGACATGACTGCTCCTGCCGGCGTTACCGGCCGCTCCGCGACCGGCAGTGCTGTCACTTCCCAGGAAGTTCCCGGCCTCGAACAGTGGGTCAGCGAGCCAGTTGCACCAACCCTGACCCAGGCAGTGCGCGACCTGCCGGCGTTCGAAGTCAAGCCGCAGTTGGATCGCGAGATCAACCCGCGCCTGTCTACCAACGACAACCTCGACCCCGACTTCCGCGTCAAGAGCGGCATCGACCCGCTGCTGGCGATCCAGGAAGCTGCGCCCGAAGCCAGCGCTGACGGCTTCGACACGCCGATCTTTAACTTCGACGGTGAGGGCTATCAGTTCCTCAATCCGCCGGACACCAACGGCGACGTCGGCGCGAACCACTACATCCAGATGATCAACGCGACGGTCGTCAGTATCTACAACAAGAACACCGGCGCGCTGATCCAGCGCTTCGATCTGACCACGCTGGGCGGCTGCACCACTGGCTCCGGCGACCCGGTCGTGCTCTACGACCAACTGGCAGACCGCTGGTTCTTGAGCGAGTTCGGCCCAGGCAGCTCGCTGTGTGTTCTGATCTCGCAGACAGCTGATCCTCAAGGCGCCTACTACTCATACCAGTTCAACACACCGAGCTTCCCGGACTACCCCAAATACGGTGTGTGGCCCGATGCCTACTACGCGACGGCCAATGAAAGCAGCCCGTCCGCCCTGGCCCTGGATCGCGTCAAGATGCTGGCTGGCCAGCCGGCAACCGCGCAGCGTTTCACCGCCCCCAGCCTGTCCGGTTTCCCGTTCCAGGCGCTCACACCGGCTGATCTCGATGGACTTGTGCCGCCGCCCGCCGGTGCACCTGGCATCATCATGCGCCACCGCGACACTGAGGTGCATGGCCCGGCCGGACATCCAGGCGAGGACTTCCTGGAGATGTGGGCCTTCCACGTGGACTGGGCCACGCCCGCGAACTCCACGTTCACACAGTTGCCAGATATCGCCGTGGCCGAGTTCAGCTCCGATCTCTGCGGCCTGAGCTCGTTCTCGTGTATTCCGCAGCCGGGCACCAGCACCGAACTGGACCCGCTGCGCGAGGTCATCATGTTCCGCCTGGCCTACCGCAACTTCGGCGACCACCAGGCGCTGGTCGGAAACTTCGTAACCGACGTCAACGGCAATGACCTGGCCGGTGTGCGCTGGTTCGAGTTGACCAGCCCGCCAGCGACCTCCTGGAGTCTCTACCAGGAAGGCACCTACTCACCTGACAGCACCAACCGTTGGATGGGCGCCATCGCGATGGACGGCTCCGGCAACATCGCCCTGGGCTACAACGTTTCGGACGCCACCAGCGTGTATCCCGGTATTCGCTATGTCGGCCGTCTCGTGTCTGACCCGCTGGGCACCATGCCGCAGGGCGAGTACACGCTGGTCGACGGTACCGCCAGCAACGGCAGCAACCGCTATGGCGACTACAGCGATATGGTCATCGACCCGATCGACGACTGTACCTTCTGGTTTACCGGCGAATATAACACGTCCAGCCAGTGGTCTACACGCATCGGTGCGTTCCGTTTCGATGCCTGCGGCTCCACCGACTTCGCGATGGATGTCGTGCCCGACTCGCTGCAGATCTGCGCTCCCGCGGACGCCACCTATGCTGTCAACACGGTTCCGGTGGGTGGCTTCACTGGAGATGTCAGTCTGGCAGCCATCGGCAACCCCGGCAGCGCTGCGTTCTCACCCAACCCGGTCACACCGCCCGGCTCCAGCGCGCTGGTGATCAGCGGCGCCGGTGCGGGTACCTATAGCTTCGACGTGGTTGGCACCAGCGTCATCACACCCAGCCTCGTCCATACCGAGACGGTGGGCCTGGACGTGGTAGGCGCGGCGCCCGCTGCACCAGTTCTGACCAGCCCGGCCAACGGCGCGATCAACATCGGCCTGATGCCTACCTTCATGTGGAATGCAGCGGCCGGCGCGTCGTCCTACAGTATCGAAGTCGCCACCGACGCCGCGTTCACCAACGTGGTTGCGTCGGCCAGCGGCCTGGCTGGCACAAGCTGGGTGTCGAACGTGACGCTTAACACCACTACGACCTACTTCTGGCGGGTCTGGGCGGAGAATGCCTGTGGAACCGGCGCCTACTCCGCCACCTGGAGCTTCACGACCCAGGCCGGACCGGGCGACTGCGCTCCCGGCAGCACGCCTAACATCCTCTTCAGCGACGACTTCGAGAGCGGCGCATCCGGCTGGACCACACCCGGCGGCATCGGCGCCAACACCTGGGCGCTGGGCGCCGGCGTCTCCGGCACGCCTCACAGCGGCAGCTTCGTCTACCATGCCGACGACGTCAACACCGTCAGCGAGCAGTTCCTGGTCTCGCCGGCCGTTGCCCTGCCCACCGGCCAGAACCCCGTCACCCTCAAGTTCTGGAACTACCAGGAGATCGAGGACGGCGGCGCGAGCTGCTACGACGGCGGTCTGCTGGAGGTTTCCACCAATGGCGGCGGCAGTTGGACCCAGGTGCCCGACGGCGACCTGCTGACCGATCCCTACGACGGTCCCATCGACAGCGGTTTCAGCAACCCCCGGGCCGGAGACCTTGCCTGGTGCGGCGATCCGCAGCCCTGGCTGAACTCCATCGTGGATGTCAGCGCCTATGCCGGCCAGACGGTGCAGTTCCGCTGGGTGATGGCCACCGACAGCTCGGTGAGCCATCCTGGCTGGGACGTGGACGATGTGCTGGTCCAAAGCTGTGTGGTGCCGACCGCGGTGACGCTGAGCAGCGTCGACGCCAGTGCGACCCAGTCACCGATGCCGCTGGCAGGCTTGCCGCTGGGCGCGGTGGCCGCGGCTGGCATGGCTGGCGCGGCGCTGGCTGCGGGCTACGTCTCGCGACGACGCAACCGGTAGTTGTCATCCTAAGTGACAGTCCCTCCGGGATGGTTCCCTATCACTTTCCGGTAGTGACTGTCATTTCCTGAAAAGCGCGTCCGGCAGGATCACAATCCTGCCGGACGCGCTGCGCGTTCGGGGGTCAGCGGCTCTTGGCATGAAGTAAGTTTTCCCCGCGATGCAAGAGTCTGCACCATTGTCTCGTTTATCATAGTGATGCTGTTGGCGCCGCGCTGAATCTCTGGCCAGAGCTAGCGCGTCTACCCGCCAGCAGTGAAGGCGGCATTTGCTTTGCTGTTGCAGCCGGGATATACTTTGTCGTGTTCGTTACGAAGTGTTCGGGGCGCCATGCAACCAGGTTCGGTTTAGATGGCCGAAAACTCGATCTCCCGGAGGCGGCATTCTGGAGTCCCGCAAGAAAATGCAGTCTCCGAAGCTTCAGGAGGTTTCAGGGTCGTTCTAAGCCCACTCACTTCAAACTCGGACCAGCGGTCCAATAAAATGCGAAAGGGAAGAAACCCATGCGACACACTCGCAGACTCTTTGGTGCGTTCTTGATCGTTGCCCTCGCGGCAGTGGTCATCTGGTCCCCGGCAGGACTCACTGCCCCAGTTTCAGATTCTGGCCAACGCAGTTCGACGGGGGCTGGCCAGCAAGCTCCTGCGCTACAGGAGGCAACTCCCGACGATGCATGGACGAGCGATCCAGTTACCCCGGTGCTGACGGTTGACGCCGCCAGCTTGCCTGAAGCGCAGATTGAGTTCACCCTGGACCGGGAAATCAACCCGCGCCTCTCGACCCACACCGTATTCAACCCGGATTACAACCCGGATTTCGGGCCTGATCCGTTGCTGCAAGCGCAGAAGACAGCCGGGCCGGCAAGCCCCGACGCATTCGGTACCCCGATCCTTAACTTCAACGGCCAGGGGTATACCTTTGTGAACCCGCCCGACACTGTGGGCGATGTGGGTCCGAACCACTATGTCCAGATGATCAACGGCAGCGGCGGCGCGCTGGTGCGCATCTACAACAAGACCACCGGGGCGACGATTGGCAATCAGTTTGCACTGGATAACCTGGGGGCCGGTGCGTGTTCATCGGGCGCCGGCGATCCCGTCGTGCTCTACGACCAGGCCGCCAATCGCTGGCTGCTGAGCGAATTTGCCGTCAGCGGCAATCACCTGTGTGTCTACATTTCGACGACGGGCGACCCGGGCGGCCAGTATTGGTTCTATGACTTTACTACGCCTAACTTTCCCGACTATCCCAAGTACGGCGTGTGGTCTGACGCCTACTTTGTGAGCACCAACGAGAGTGGTGGCCCGGCGGCCTATGCGCTGGAACGCAGCAAGATGCTCAACGGACAGACCGCGCAGTACGTGCGTCGAACTGCCCCGTCGCTCTCTGGCTTTTCCTTCCAGGCGCTGACGCCCGCCGATCTGGACGGGCCAACTGCACCACCCAGCGGCTCACCGGGCATCTTCATGCGCCATCGTGACACCGAAGTTCACGGTCCTAGCGGCTATCCCAACGCGGACCTGTTGGAGGTTTGGCAATTCGTGGTCAACTGGGCCAACACCGCCTCCTCCACCTTCACCAAAGTCGCTGATATCCAGGTGTCTGAGTTCGACTCGGCGCTGTGTGGCCTTGTCTCCTACTCGTGCATCCCGCAGCCTGGCACCACAGTCAAGCTGGACCCGTTGCGCGAGGTGGTCATGAATCGCCTGGGCTATCGAAACTTCAGCGACCGGCAGGTGCTGGTGGGCAACTTTGCAACCGACGTGGGCAGCGACCGCGCCGGCGTTCGCTGGTTCGAGCTGCGCAGGACCGGCGCCAACTGGACGCTGTACCAGGAGGGCACCTACGCGCCGGGCAATCTCAACCGCTGGATGGGCGCGATTGCCATGGATAAGAGCGGCAACATCGCACTGGGCTACAACGTGGCAAACAGTAGCACCTATCCGGGCATCCGCTATGCCGGCAGGCTGGCAACGGATCCTGTCGGAACCTTGCCGCAAGGTGAGTACACCATCGTCAACGGGACAGGCTCCAACGGTAGCAACCGCTATGGCGACTACTCGGCCATGAGCGTGGACCCGTCGGACGACTGCACCTTCTGGTTCACCGGCGAGTGGAACGCCAGCAGCCAGTGGTCGACGCGGGTTGCCAAGTTCAAGTTCGACCAGTGCGGCAGCACGCCGCCGGCCCAGTACAAGGTTTGGCTTCCAACCGTGCTTCGATACGTCGCGACAAGCGGCACTGTCACGGGGCGGGTGACTGCGGCCAGCAACGGCAGCAGCATCTCCGGCGCGCAGGTGTGTGTGTTGTCAAGCAACCAGTGCGCAACCACCAACGCCCAGGGCTACTATACCATTTCCAATGTGCTGCCTGGCAACCAAACCGTGAAAGCCATGGCCAGCGGCTACAACGACCAGCAGAAGACTGCCAATGTCACGGCCGGCGGCACGGCGCCTGTCAATTTCTCGCTGACGGCCGTCAGCGTCGAGCGAACGATTACCCACTCGCAGTCGCAGACCATTGTGGACGGCAATTCGGTGTCCTGCAACAGCCCTATCGGCCATGCTGATAACGCCTATCTGCGCGAGTTCGATCTGAACGATTTCAGCATCAGCGGCGCCTTCAATGTGACCAAAGTCCAGTTCGGCGTTGAATATGCCGACGCAGGCGCGGGCAGTTCACAGCCGATCCGGGTGAGACTGTATCGCAAGACTAACCCGGCAGGATTGCTGACCTATGGCAACCTGACAACGATAGCAACCGTTAATACCAACATCGCCGATCAATCGCTAAGCCGCCCCACCGTCAACATCGCCGGTACAGCGCCGGCTGGCTCGGTGCTGGTGGTGGAGGTGTATACGCCTAACGGCCAGGCCTCCGGTAACTTCTTCTTCATCGGCTCGAACTCGGCAGGGCAGACTGCCCCCAGCTATCTGGCAGCTGCAACTTGCGGCTTCCCGGAACCGACTACAACTGGAGACGTCGGATTTCCGGGCATGCACATCGTCATGAATGTGACCGGAACGACAAGCGCGGAGCCGAACACGATCATCGAACTCAACGCCGACGACCAGCCCGTTGTCGAGACTCCTGCTTTTCCGCAGGAACTTCCCAGCGGCGACTTCCAGTTCAGGACGCACAGCAACATTCTGTCTGATTGACCTGAACTGATCACACGGAACACAAAAGGAGGATGGCCGAGCCATCCTCCTTTTGTGTTCTCACCAAGGGATCCTACACCCGCAACTTGATCCCAACTGGACAGTGGTCGCTGCCCATCACGTCAGGCAGGATGAAGGCATCTTCCACGCGATCCGCCGCCTCGGCAGCGATGAAGAAGTAGTCGATGCGCCAGCCGACATTGCGCTCGCGGGCGCGGGTTAGCTGGTCCCACCAGGTATACTGGTCGGTCAGGTCAGGATAGTGCAGGCGAAACGTGTCCACATAGCCCGCATTTACGAAGCGGTCCATCCAGTCACGCTCTTCGGGCAAAAAGCCGGTGGTCGTCTGGTTCTCCTTGGGGCGCGCCAGGTCGATCTCCTTGTGAGCGGTGTTGACGTCACCGCAGAAGATGACCGTCTTGCCCTCGGCGCGGAATGCCTCGCACTTGTCAAAAAACGCCTGGTAGAAGTCGAGCTTGAACGGCACGCGGCCGTTGCCGCGCCCGCCATTGGGGAAGTAGCAGTTCAGCAGCACAAACGATGGGTACTCGGCAATCAGCGTCCGTCCTTCCTGGTCGAACTCTTCGATGCCCAGATCGTGCTGGACCGCGAGCGGCTCTTCCTTCGACAGCAAGCCGGTGCCGCTGTAGCCCTTGCGTGCTTTCGAATGGTTCCAGTTGGTGTAGTAACTCGGATGGTCGCGAATGGTAGCCGGCACCTGGTGCGCCTCGGCACGCGTCTCCTGCAATGCAAGAATATCCGGCGCGGCCGCGTCCAGCCAGTCGACGAAACCCTTCTTAGCCGCGGCGCGGATGCCGTTGACGTTCCAGGAAAGGATCGATAGCGTGTTTGTCATTCGTTTCTCCGTTCTGTTCGTTCCGCAATCTTTGCGTTCATCCC
>JACKBK010000011.1 GCA_020634555.1 Caldilineae bacterium | reverse complement strand
CTCTACGTCGACAACGGCACGGCAGACAACGCGACGCTGGGCGTCACCTACAGTGGCGGCGCGCCCACGGTCAGCGTCTGGGCGCCGACGGCCCAATCGGTAACGCTGAAGCGATATGCTGCGTCGGCCGGCGCGGAGGTGGGCAGCCACGCCATGACCCTCGACCCGGCTTCCGGCGTCTGGAGCGTGGCCGGCGACAGCTCGTGGGACCGCCAGTTCTACCTGTTCGACGTCGAGGTCTATGTGCCGTCCACCGATGCCGTGGAGGACAATCTGGTCAGCGATCCTTACTCGGTCAGCCTGTCGCAGGACGGCGCGGCGGCCGGCGACGTGCGCAGCCAGTTCGTGAACCTGGACGACAGCGACCTGAAGCCGGCCGGCTGGGACAGCATGAGCAAGCCGGCCCTGGCTGAGCCCGAGGACATCGTGGTCTACGAGATGCACGTGCGCGATTTCAGCATCAACGACAGCTCGGTGGCAGCGGCGGATCGCGGCAAATACACCGCGTTCACCTACGATGGCGCGGGGCCGCATCCCAACGTGACGCTGTCGGACGGCATGGACCATCTCTTGCAGCTTCAGCAGGCGGGACTGACCCACGTCCACCTGCTTCCGGCCTTCGACATTGCCTCGGTGATCGAGCTGGTGGGCGAGCGGACGGAACCGACGGTACCCGCCGCCGCGCGCGATTCCGATCAACAGCAGGCAGCAGTGGGCACAGCACGGTTGACCGACGGCTTCAACTGGGGCTATGATCCCTTCCACTACGGCGTACCCGAGGGCAGCTACGCCAGCGATCCCGACGGTGTGACGCGGATCCTCGAGTTCCGCGACATGGTGTCGGCGCTCAACCAGAACGGCCTGCGGGTGGTCATGGATGTGGTCTACAACCACACGGCGGCCAGCGGGCAGGACGACAAGTCGGTGCTGGACAAGGTGGTGCCGGGCTACTACTACCGCTACGACACCAGCGGCAACCTTTACACCACTTCCTGCTGCTCCGACACGGCGGCCGAATACGCCATGATGGAGAAGCTGATGATCGACACCGTGGTGCGTTTCGCCGCCGACTACAAGGTGGACGGCTTCCGCTTCGACCTGATGAACCTGCACACCCGCCAGAATATGCTCGACCTGAAGGCCGCAGTGCAGGCAGTGGATCCCGATATCTACCTCTACGGCGAGGGCTGGGACTTTGGATCGGCAAAGGACAAAGGTCTCACCACCTGCCCCGACTGCTATGCCCAGAAGTACAACATGACCGGCGCGGGCATCGGGCTGTTTAACGACATCATCCGCGACGCGGCCCACGGCGGCTACAGCACCGACTCGCTGCAGATCCGCCGCCAGGGCTTCATCAACGGCCTTAGCTACGACTGGAACGGCTACGAGTACGCCAACCGCACGCAAAGTGATCTCTGGATAGCGACCGACCAATTGCGCTCGGCGCTGCGCGGCAGCGGCACCGACTGGAACGGCCAGGGTGCGCCCTTCACCGCCGATCCGCAGGAAGCGGTCAACTATGTCGAGAAGCACGACAACGAGACGCTCTTCGACCAGAACGTCTTCAAGCTGCCGGCCGGCGCCACCATGGACGAACGGGTGCGCAGCCAGAACATGGGCCAGAGCATCATCGGGCTGGCGCAGGGCATCCCGTTCATCCAGATGGGCAGCGACATCTTGCGCTCCAAGTCGCTGGACCGCAACAGCTACGACTCGGGCGACTGGTTCAACCGGGTCTGGTGGGACCTGAGCCGCAACAACTTCGGCAGCGGGTTACCGCCGAGCTGGGACAACAGCAGCCGCTGGCCGATCATGGGGCCGTTGCTGGCCGATACCGCGCTGGATCCGGCCACGACCGACATGCAATTCGCCGCGGCGCACCTGCGCGAGATCTTGCGGATTCGCAAGAGCAGCCCGCTGTTCCGCCTGCCCACCGAGGCCGACATCAACGCCCGCGTCAGCCACTACAACAGCGACAACGCACAGGACGGCCTGATCGTGATGCGCCTCTCCGACGAGGTAGCGCCTGACCTGGATGCCAGTTTGGAGAACATCCTGGTCTTCTTCAACGCCAACAAGGTCAGCCAGCAGTTCACCATTCCCGGTGCGAACGGATTTACGCTGCATCCGGTGCAAGCGGATGGCATCGACGCCGATCCGGTCGTGCAAACCGCGACTTTCAACGACGCCACCGACACGTTTACCATCCCGGCGCGCACGACCGCGGTCTTCGTGTCCGGCCAAACGCTGGTTGCGCCGCTGCCGCCCAGTTCCATCGACTGGGTAGGTAAGATGTATCCGCGCGGCGGTGTGGCCAACGCCGTCGATGAAGGCGCGTTTACGCCGGCGGGCTTCGATGTCTACGTGCGGGTCTACGAAGATGGAGTAACTGTGTTGCCCGGCGCGCCGGCCGGCATCGACTGTTCGCTGCATTGGGGCCGCTACGGCGACGCCTGGACCGACCTGCCGATGACGTGGAACGTGCAAGTTGGCAACGACGACGAGTTCATGGCCACCATTCCGCAGACGACCCTCAACGCCTTGACGCCGGGAACCTATGGCTTTACTACTTACTGTGAAAAGGCCGGTGAGGACAAGAACTGGAAGGTCGATTCCTACAACATCGACTTTGCCGGCGACGACGACCAGGGCGACGGCCTGATCACGGTCATCCCGGCCGCCGACTCGTCCGTTGAGCCGCCCGGCGGCGTCTTCGTGCATCTGTTCGAGTGGCCGTGGGCTGACATCGAGAAGGAATGCACCTATCTGGCCGCCAAGGGCTACACGGCGGTGCAGGTCTCGCCGCCCAACGAGCATCTGGTGCCGACCGCCGATATGGGCGGCCCGGCCAACGACTTCCCATGGTGGGTGCGCTACCAGCCGGTGACCCACGACACGGCCGCGTTCACCAGCCGCAGCGGCACGTGGTCCCAGTTCCAGAGCATGGTCAACACCTGCAACAGCCTGGGCGTGGACATCTACGTAGACGCGGTGATCAACCACATGGCCGACATCGAGGTCGGAACGCCACCCACCGGTACCTCGGGCACCGAGTATCAGTCTACCCCGGCCAGCAGCCGCTTCTACGGCGCGCAATATCAGGCCGACGATTTCCACGATGACTGCTCCATCAGCAACTATGCCGACCGGCAGCAGGTACAGCGCTGTAAGCTGTCGGGCCTGCCCGATCTCAACACCGGCAAGAGCGACGTGCAGACCGAGATCCGCAACTACCTGCAGGCGCTGATCAACGCCGGGGTCAAGGGGTTCCGCATCGACGGCGCCAAGCACATGGCTGCTAACGAGATCGCCGCGATTCTGGACGGGTTGACCGGCGACTTCTACGTCTTCCAGGAGGTGATCGACCAGAGCAGCAGCGAGCGGGTGCGCGACTGGGAGTACACGCCCACCGGCGACGTGACCGAGTTTGCCTACGCCTTCGCGCTGGGTGATGCGTTCGACGACGCGTGCAGCGGCAGCCTCAGCGATCTGGAGTCGCGCTTCGACGACCCGGACATGCTGCCCTCGCGCTTTGCCCAGGTCTTCACCGACAACCACGACAACCAGCGCGGCCACGGCGTCGGCGCGGGCTGCGTGGTGGACCACCGCGACGGCCAGGAGCATGTGCTGGCCAACATCTTCGCGCTGGCCTACCCCTACGGCCACCCGTCGGTGATGTCCAGCTATTACTGGCAGAGCGACCCGACCGACAATACCGGCGACAGCATGGGACCGCCGAGCTCCAACGACGGCGGAACCACGTGGGGCGTGGGACTCGGCGCGGATACCCGGCCGGTCTACGGCGCGGGGCAGGTTGCCGGCGATCTGCCGACCAACTGCTCGACCACCTATGAAAATGGCAAGTGGGTCTGCGAGCATCGCACGACGGCTATCGCCAACATGGTCAAGTTCCGCGAAATCACCGCCGGCCAGCCGGTGGTTGACTGGCAGAACATCGGCGGCGCTACCACCGACCATATCGCATTCGGGCTGGGCGACAAGGGCTTCGTGGCGATCAACCGCACGGCCGGCAGCGCGGTGACGACCTACCAGACCGGTTTGCCCGCCGGCAGTTACTGCGATGTCGTTCACTACGACTACAATTCATCCACCGGGACGTGTCTGTTGCCGAGCACAGCGACCCGCGCACCAGAGGCTGACCTGATCGTGGTCGACGCCAGCGGGCAGATCGTCAACCAGCCCCTCGGCAGCATGGACGCCATTGCCATCTACAGCGGCGCAGGGCCGTTAGCCGTGACGCTGGCCGGCTTCTCTGCCGAACAGGTCAACGACCTTGTACGGGTAACGTGGGAGACGGTCAGCGAGCTGGACAACGCCGGGTTCAACCTCTACCGCGGAACGTCGGCGTCAGGGCCGGACATGCAATTGAACCAGGCGCTGATACCCTCCCAATCCCCCGGCAGTGCGGGCGGGTTTGTCTACACATGGGATGACCAACGTGACCTTGTAGCGGGTATGGATTACTTCTACTGGCTGGAGGATGTGGACGTGAGCGGTGCGACGACGCTTCACGGGCCGGTGAGCGCGAGCTATAGCGTGCCGACCGCCGTAACGTTGAGCCACATGAGCACCGGGTCTACTGCCGATGAGCCAATGTTGTCATGGCTGCTTGTCGTCGCTGGTGTCGGAGTGGCACTGGCGGTAGCACTGCAGAGGGTAAAAGCAAGAGCGGGATAAACAAGACGAGGTCTATGGTAGAAAAAGTCCCCGGCGAAACTCGATCGCCGGGGACTTTTTTCGTGAGAACAGGCTTAGGGCGTGTCCAAAAACAACCTCCCAGTGTTGGCTCGATCAGGAGACCGGCCAAAGCGGTAACCAACTGATAGACACGTCCTTACGGTTGTTCGCGTCTGCGCCGGAGCAGAACTGCGATGGCGGCGACGATGGCGAGGACCAGCAACAAAGCCACCAGCAACCAGCCATATCTCCAGGCCGGCGGCTGGTAGTTCAGCCGTATCTGATACGAGCCAGCTTCCTGCAGCGGGATCGACCAGAAAGCTGTGTTGGCGCGCAGTATTGGCCTGGATTCCGTGTGGCCGTTAATCTCCGTTTCGGCGACCCAACCGGGATACCAGGCGTTGCTGAGGACAAGATAGCCTGGCGCGGTTGTCTCGACCTCCAGCGTCAACCGGTTGGCCGATTGCTCCAGCCATTGGATGTTCTCAGGGCCGGTTGCAGGTGCGGCGGTCGGAAGTTGGCCATCGTTCGCTTCCACCACCACCTGCTGCGCCGGATCGAAATCCGGCTGTTGTATGGCGTCCCAGGCTTCGTCATGTGAGTGGACTAACAGTGCGTCGTGGATGATCTGGGCGCGCGGCAGCGCAAATTCGTTGCGGTAGACGTTCAGATCGGGGTCGCCGTCGAACACCAGCTCGAACTTGCTCCAGTCCAACTCAACGTCCTTCTTACCGATCAGATAGGTCGCGCTGAGGAAGTCGTAGAGCGGCGTCGAGCGGCTGCCCATCCCTTCCCAGTAGCGGTTGTAAGCCGCCAACAGCGACGGATTGGCCACGCCCCACACGTCGTCGATGCCGTAGAGCAACGCCGTGTCAGGCTGCCAGAGCGAGTCGATGTCTGTGCGGGCATCGATGCGCACAGGCTGCTCCTGTTGTGCCAGGAACGACGTGATCCCTTCATGCTGAAAGCCCAGCGTCGGGTCGTCGTAGCTGAGGTCGTTGTAGGCGCCGGTGCTGGCAAGATCGAGGTAGATTAACAGCACCGCCAGCACGCCGATGGTGACCGGCCGCGCCCAGCCGGCCCGCCGTGCGCCAATGAGCGCCCAGCTTGCCAGCAGAAAGCCAACGAACAGCAGCACGGCGATGGCGGCCACGCTGACCCGCAGATACAGCGTTGGGTCCTGGTTCTGCATCACCACCAGGGCAATGAAGGTCAGCGGCACGGCGACCAGCAGCACCGCTTTGCTAATCCAACCCAGCCCGTCGCTCAGCCGGGTCAATGCCTTCCACGTGCCGCCGTCGCCCGCTCCGATCTGGCTAACCAGTACATGCAGGCCAATGCCGGCCAGCGCCGCCAGTCCAAAATCCATGACCAGTGTCAGCCGGGCCGGCGCGCGCAGCAGATCAAAGCCGGGAATCAACGTCAACCAGCCGTGGGGGACGCTGTAGATGCCCAGACTGAGCAAAAATGCAACACCGCTCATGCCCAGCAGGGTCCATGTCGTTCGGTTGCGCCGGGCCAGGATCGCCAGAGTTGCCAGCGCCAACGGCAGGATGCCAATATAGCCGGCTTCCACCCGCGGCCAGAGCCCCCAGTGAAGCTGCGGCCCGCGGCCAAAGAAGCCGGGCGCAACCAGTCCCACCAACTGCGGCGGCGCAAGGGAATACCCGACCGTCTCCTGATAGCGCCAGGCGGCGCGGTCCAAGTACGGAGCGAGCTGCAAGGAAGGTATCAACAGCGGCGCGGCAACCAGAATTGCAACGCCGGCCAGCACCACCAGGCTCAACAGCAGACGCAACAGCGCTCTGCCAGCAGTCGTCACCTGCGCCTCGAAATAGAGCCAAAACAGCCCGTACAACACGGCCGCCATGCCGATGAACAAGCTGGCCTGCACGTGTCCTGCCAGTGTGCCAATACCCAGCAACAGTCCACCCAGCGCGGCCCAGATCAGGAAGCGGTAATCAGTGATCAGTAAACGGTGATCAGTAGTAAGATCAGAGTGTTCGCCTGCGTCCCCTTCTTTCCCTCGTTTCCTTTCTTTCCTTGCGCCCTCCAACCCATTCATAAAGCAGACCATCACCCACGGCAGCCAGCTTGCCACGGCCACGTAGTTGAGGTTGCCGAAGTGGATCCAGAGCGAGTCGGAGAAGGCGAAGGCGATGCCCGCGCCCAACGCGGCCAGCCGGCCGGCGTGCTCCGCGCCGTTCTCGCCCCAGCCCGTCGCGTCGCTCCGGGTGTTCCAACGCAGGCTGCGCACGAAGACGTACATCCCCAGCCCTGCCCACCAAAGATGCAGCGTGCTAAGACCCTCCAGCGCCCGAACGCCGAAGTCGGGCCGTACCAGGAAAAGCGCCAGGTTTGGCGGGTAGAGGAAGCCGGCCTGGCTGTCGGCCACGTGGGAAGCGCCGCCGTAAAGGTGGGGGTTCCACAAGGGAAACTGGCCGGCGTGCAGGCTTTGGGCGGCGAAACGGTAGGTGGGCAGCAGGAAGGAGACGAGATCGCCGCCGTCAGCCGGCATATATGCGCCGTCGAACCAGAGACGCCAGGTGAAACCGACGCAAGCCAACGCCAGCACGCCGGCCGCGGCCACGTCCAGTCGCCACTGGCTGCCGCGCCGGTTGTCCTGCCAGCGAGCCAGCAAGTAGACGAGCAGCCAAAGCAGAACAACGACCGGGATTAGTGCCACAAATCTCTCAACTTGCCAGCCGCTTTAATTCCACCTGGAAGATGCGGCGCAGGATCGCAGTGCTTGCAGCGTAGGTGGCATCAACGCCGAAGTAGCTCAGGTTCTTGCTCAGCAAACTCTGGCCGCGGCCATAGGGACGATCCGACGCGTAGTGCAGGATGCCGATGTCGTAGGGGGCGTTGATGAACAGGTTGACGATCTCGTTGATTGGGTAGCGCTGCGGATAGATATCCTCGTAGACGCCGCTGAGATACGGCCCGGCCTCCATCTCGATGTCGGTGTAGCCCTCCTTGTAGAACACATCCATGAAGCGCTGGTTTTGCAGGAAGGTGCCGCGCACGGTGACGCTCTTTTGGTTGTCGAACACGGTGCCGTAGAGCAGATAGGGCGCCACGTCGGCGGCCTCGATGCTGTTCTTGAAAAGGAACGTGTTCTTGGAGTGCTCGTCGTAGACCACGTTAGGCAGCATGATGTCGCCAACACGGCAGTTGAGCGTGGCGGCTTTGCCCATGATGTAGACACCCAGGATGTCAGGGATCGACGATGAAACCTGAGAAAAGAGCGTGTAAGCGGCCATGCCCAGCGGATAGTCGATGTTGAACAGCAGAGCATCGCTCTCTGCCAGCCGCTCCAGCCCCGGCACGCAGATGCGCGGATCGAACAGGTTCGGGTCCAGCTTGCCCAACTCGATGACCTGCACGCCCACATCCAGGTAATTGGGGTTGTCGATGCGGTGAATCCCCAGCCGGCTCTCTTGCTCCTGGATATTGCGGGCATGCTCTGGATTGGCGCGCCGATGGCTGCGGTCTACGTAATAAAGCAGATTCGCGCTGGCTTCGTGGTTTCCTTCCGCCACCAGACGTTCCCACTCAGGCCACAGGTCCTCGGGGTTCTCTCTCCGCAAATAATCAATCACTGCCTCGCGATGGACCTTGATGTGTCCGCACAACAGATTGGGCAGCGAGTGGGGGTTGCTGGACACGAAGTAGATTGACCGGTCCACCAACAATCCCAGCCCGGTGTTCTCCTGGACACTGAACCACCAGGCCTGTACGGCCTGCCGGTAATCGGCAGCCGATCCGGCCAACAGGTTCAGCCGCAGATCCAGTGGTTCGTTGGCAAGGTAGCGCAAGGTTTCATCAAGGTTTTCGTGCCAGGCGCGTTGCAGCATCTGAAACGAGTCGCTGTCCAGTCCGAGTTCTGACTGCACTGCTGCGAGATCTGCCTCGGTCAGGTGGGTCCCCTTGGGGCGGCCGAAAATTGCACGCGCCGTATCGGTCTTGTGAAAGCGCCGGTGCAGCTTGTTCCACTCGATCTGATAGGCTGTCAGGATCGGAATCAGGTCGTCGATGTCGCTGACACTGGAGATGTAGCACGCCAGCGTTCCCTGGCCGTCGAAGAACATCTTGCGCCGCCGGGCAATGGCATACACCCGGCGCCAGTCGGTGATATCCACACCGGCGCGGTTGAAGAACACTTCATCCGACTGGCCCAGCAATACCAGTTTGACGCGGTGCATACACTCTGGCAGGCGGGCAACGGCATAGGCGAATGCCGACATATCCGGTTCGTCGTCATTGGCGTGGGGGTGCAGGCTGGCGTGCATTCCGGCGTGGGTGTCCTCCAGCGAGCGGACGCGGATCGGCTGGCTGCTGCGCAACAACGAATAGTAGGTGCGGATGTAAAGATCGATATCCTCGTTGATGGTCTCCGGTACGGTGCGAATCATGGTTGCCTGTTTTCTGTGGATGGTTGACCACTTGCGTTTTTTGTAATTGTAGCCGACGCCAGGACTGCGGTCAAACAGGGGTGGCGCCTTGGCGCGGCTATAGCCGTGTGGTATACTCGCGCTATGTCATCAACTCCCCTCGCTACCAACAAACCATCGCCGATTCTGACACCCAAGCGCGCCGGCATTGCTGCGCTTGTCCTGCTGGCGCTGCTGGCTGTGCTCGTCCTGATATCACCTGCCGAGGCGCAGCTTGGCAACCTGATCAAGATCATCTACCTGCACGGTGCGCTGGCGCGGGTCGGCATCTACGCGATCCTGCTGGCCGGTGTGTTGGGACTGGTGTATCTGGTCCGTCCGCGGTCGGCGCTGCTACGCTGGTCCAACGCCGTACAGGTAGCCGGGTTGATCGCGTTCGTCACCCATTTTGCGCTCAGCGTGATTCCTACCCACGAAACCTGGGGCATGTGGATCGCCTTCGACGAGCCGCGCACGCGGATGAGCCTGCAGATTATCGGCGTCGGTATTATCGTGGTGCTGGTGCGCCGGCTGGTCAACGACGACCGGCTGAGCGGGCTGGCCAACGCGCTGCTGGGCATTGCCGTGCTGCTGCTCAACGCGCGCACCGGCGTCCTGCGCCACCCACTCAACGCCATCGGCGACTCGTCGTCTTTGGCGATTCAGGGGTTCTACGTGGGCATCGTCCTGATCTGCGCCGCGCTGGTTGGCCTGCTGGCCTGGTATCTCGTCGGTCGCGCCAGTTCCCCCTCCGATCATTAGCCGTTAACCACTAATCGTTGCCCATTAACCGTTATGAAGATTGTCACCGTCGCCGAAATGGTGCAGATTGAGAAGGCGTCGGACGCGGCCGGCCACAGCTACGATGCCATGATGGAACTGGCCGGCCGGGCTGTTGCCGCGGCGACCCTGCGCCACATGCAGCCGTGGAACTCCCGCGGCGGCGTGTTGGTGCTGGTTGGGCCGGGCAACAACGGCGGCGACGGGTTGGTGGCGGCGCGCTACCTGCGCCAGTGGGACCAGCAGCGCGCCATCTATGTCTACTGCTGGAAACGAACCCCTGACGACGATCCGAACTACGCTGCGGTGCAGCAGCGCGGAATCCCGGTCGTCCACGCCGAAGACGACCCGGATTTTGCCCAACTGGCGAACCTGTCGAGCGGTGTGGACGTGGTGATCGACGCGTTACTGGGAACGGGCGTCTCGCGGCCCATTGGCGGGAGCCTGGCCGAGCTGCTGGCGGTGATCCGCGCTGGGCTAGCCGGCAGCAAGCCGGATGGTCCGGCAGAAGTGGACGGCGATAGCCCGGAGAGCGCCGCACGAGCCGTCCGACCTGCCGCCGACTATGACTTTCTGCGCCGAACGCCTGAGATCGCACAAACATTCCCTCAGGTCGTGGCGGTGGACTGTCCCAGCGGGCTGAACTGCAACAGCGGTGCGCTGGACCCGGCCGCATTGCGCGCCGATCTGACCGTGACCTTCGCCAATCCCAAGGTCGGCCATTTCGTGGGCGACGGACCGGCAGCGTGCGGCAGGTTGGAGGTGGCCGACATCGGCACCGATCCGGCGCTGGCTGGCGCTGTTTCCGTGGCGCTGGCAACGCCCGAACTGGCGAAGCGCCTCCTTCCCGATCGTCCTGTCAACGCCAACAAGGGCACCTTTGGCAAGGCGCTGGTGGTGGCCGGGTCGGTCAACTACTGCGGCGCGGCGCATCTGGCGTGCGCGGCGGCCTATCGCGCCGGCGCCGGCCTCGTGACGGCCGGAGTGGCCGCGTCGGTGCAGCCGCTCCTGGCAGCCGGTCTGGTCGAGACGACCTGGCTGCCGCTGCCGGAGCAGGACGGTGTCCTTTCTCCCGCGGCGGTGGATGTGCTACTCGACGGGTTGCACGGCTACGCGGCGTTGCTGGTCGGGCCGGGGCTGACCCAGCGGGCCGCGGCGGTACAGTTTGTCCACGGTCTCCTGCGGTCGGGTGGTGAGGCATTGCAGCGAGTTTCGTTGGTGTTGGACGCCGATGCGCTGAACGCGCTCGCGCCGATCAGCGAAACACATAACGTGCTGCCGGCCGGCGCGGTCCTCACCCCGCATCCCGGCGAGATGGCGCGGCTGTGCGGCTGCACCACAGCCGAGGTCCAGGCCGATCGCATCGGGTTGGCGCGGCGCAAGGCGGTCGAATGGAACGCTGTGGTGCTGCTGAAAGGTGCCCATACAGTGGTCGCTTCCCCAGGTGACTACGCGACGGTGCTGCCCTTCGCGAATCCGGCGCTGGCAACGGCGGGCAGCGGCGACGTGTTGTCGGGCGTCATCACTGGCCTGCTCAGCCAGGGGCTGGCACCTTTCGACGCAGCGGTGCTGGGCGGCTACCTGCACGGGCTGGCCGGCGAGATGGCACGGGCCGAGCTGGGCGAGGCAGGCGTGGTGGCCGGCGATCTGGTCGCGCGGCTGCCGCTGGCCATTCGCCACCTGCGCGCGGCATAGCCGATGAGTGGGGAAAGCGAGCGCCCGCACAGCCGTCCGTCCGGCGTCTTGACCGCGCTGCGCATCTACTGCCTGCTGCTGCTGGGCCTTTACCTGCTGACCCCGCTGCTGACCGAAGAGACGGCCTGGGGGCTGTGGCCGGTGACCTACCTGCCGCCGGTGTGGCGCTGGCTGCTGATTGGCACGGCGGCGTTGATCTGCATTCCACCGGTCACAGGCTTGTTGACGTCTCACGTCTCACGTTTCACGTCTCACGTTTCACGCCTCACATCCCGCACGCCGCGTCGTTTCTTGTTTGCCTTCCTTTCCCTCCTTTCCATCATCCCCTTTCTCCTCTTCCGCATTGTCCACACCCGCTGGGGCGACGCGTATATCCTGGTCAACGGTCTGGCGTGGCCCAATCCCGCGCTACGGCTGACGGGGACGTGGCAGGCGCCGCTGACGGTCTGGCTGCATGCCCGGCTGTGGGCGCTGGGCAACGGGCTGTTCGGCTGGCCCGATGCCTGGCCGGTGTACCGGATCGTCAGCCCGCTGGCCGGTGCGCTGTACGTCTACCTGCTGCTGCGGCTGGCTGACAGCATCGGCCGCAACCGCACCGAGAAGCTGTTGATCGTCGGGCTGATGGCGACGCTGGGGACGATGGAGCTGTTCTTTGGCTACGCCGAGAACTACACCCTGGCAGCGGTGGGTATTTTGCTGTCCCTCTGGCTGGCGCTGGAAACGTTGCAAGGCCGGCGCGCGCTGTGGCAACCGGCGCTGGCCCTGGCGGTCACCAACGGATTGCATCCATCCACGGTGGTGTTGGACCCGGCGTTGTTGTATGTGTTGTGGGTGTGGGCGGAGGAAGGGAAAGGAGGGAAAGAAGGGAAAGCGGAGGTATCCGGCGGACGGGTGTGGGTGAGCGGGCTGGCGCAGGTGTTCGTGCCGATGGCCGCGGTAGCGCTGGGCGTGGTCGCGTTGATGACGCTGAGCGGGCACGGACTGGCAACGCTGGCAACCACCGACCGGCCGGGCGGCGGCGATGCCCGCTGGTTCGTGCCGCTGACCGAGGTCAGCACGCGCTGGGAGCACTACACGATGTTCTCGTGGGCGCATCTGCGCGACTGGCTCAACGAGCAAGTGCTGACCGCGCCGGTAACGCTGGGCGGGTTGGCCATAGCCGGCGTGGCGCTGGTGATGGAGTGGCGGCGGACGCGGCGCGCGAGGGCGTTGGCTGGCGGCGAACACCTGGGGAATGAATTCCCAGGCTGGCACTGCGAAGCATGCTGAAGCAAGCTCAGCGAGCGCCGAACTGGTGTTCCTGGCGCTGTGTACCGGGCTGTATTGGCTGTTTACGTTTGTGTGGAACCCGGACTACGGCGGCCAGCGTGACTGGGACCTGTTCAGCCTGGCGGCGATTCCGGCGACACTGCTGCTGGCTCGACTGCTGCCGCGTGTCCTGCCTGACCGGGGTCAACTGGCCGAGGCGGCGCTGATGTTGACCGCGGTCAGCGCGGTTCATACGTCGGCGTGGATCTACCAGAACACACTGCCGTGGGAATGGCCGGTGAAGTAAGACTGGGTTTCGACAGGCTCAGCCCCCGTTGCAGAGAATTAGGTGGTTAGTGGTACAATTGTCGCCGTCAACGCAATCCAATCCCTGATTTCGAGATCCAGTGCATCCTATGACAGACATTCCTTCGATTCAATCCATCCTTCGCGAGTCGCATTTGGACGGCTGGCTGCTGTTCGACTTTCGCGGCGCCAATCCCATCGCCGCTCACATTGCCGGCCTGCCCGGTGACGCCATGTTCAGCCGTCGCTGGGCCTACTGGATTCCGGCGCAGGGCGAGCCGCAGTGGCTGGTGCATGCCATCGAACTGGCGCCGTTCCGCGACCGGCCCCAGCAGCCGCGCTCCTACGTCCGCTGGCAGGATCTGGAGCACGAGCTGCGCGCCATGTTCGGCGACGCGCGCCGGATCGCCATGGAATACTCGGCGCAGTGCGCTATCCCCTACATCAGCCGCGTCGACGCCGGCACGCTGGAGATGATCCGCGGCCTTGGCGTGGAGGTGGTCAGCTCGGCCGATCTGGTGCAGGCGGCGGAGGCGCGCTGGTCACCGGAGCAACTGGAGGGCCACCGCCGGGCTGCGGCTGCGCTGCTGCACATCAAGGATGAGACCTTCGACTACGTCGCCTTCTCACTGCGCGAGGGCGTTCCTTTGACCGAGTATGCCGTGCAGCAGTGGATGATGCAGCGCATCACCGAGGTTGGTCTGACAGCCGCCCACGCGCCCATCGTCGCGGTCAACGGGCACGCGGCCGATCCGCATTACGGGCCGACGCCGGAGCGGAACGCCGCCATCAAGCGCGGCGACTTCCTGTTGCTGGACCTGTGGGCCAAGGGGCTGGAGCCGGACGCCGTGTACGCCGACATCACCTGGGTTGGTCTGTGCACCGATGCCGTGCCGCAACGATACCAGCACGTCTGCGACATCGTAGCGGCGGGGCGCGACGCAGCGCTGGCGTACATCGAGGGCGAGATGGCGGCCGGACGGCTGGCGCGCGGCTGTGACGCCGACGACGCCTGCCGGCGCGTCATCGAGGAAGCAGGTTACGGCGACTACATCCTGCACCGCACCGGTCATTCGCTGGGCACCGACGGCCACGGCAACGGCGCCAACCTGGACAACCTGGAGACCAACGACACCCGCCAATTGATGCCCGGCACCGCGTTTACCATCGAACCCGGCATCTACCTGCCCGGCGACTTTGGCGTGCGGCTGGAGATCGACGTCTACGTCCACGAGACCGGCATCGAGGTGACGACCCTGCCGCTGCAGCACGAGATCATCCCGCTGCTCAGGTAGACTTGTTTCCCTCATTTCCTTGCCTTTCTGCCGATCAAGCTTCATGACAGACACCCGTTCTCCCACCACTGTCGCGCTCTTCGTGACCTGTCTGGTGGACATGTTTCGCCCGGAGGCCGGCGAGGCCACCGTGGCTCTGTTGGAAAAGCGGGGCGCGCGGGTCGAGTTTCCCGAGGAACAAACTTGCTGTGGCGCGGTTGCCTGGCATGCCGGCTGGCGCGCCGAGGCGGCTACGCTGGCCCGCCGCTGGATCGAGATTTTCGAGCCGTACGAGGCCATCGTGTCACCGTCGCCAGCCTGTGTGGCTGTGGTGCGGCAAGCATATCCCCAACTGTTGGCCGACGATCCAGCCTGGCAACGCCGGGCGGAAGCTGTGGGCGCGCGTACCTGGGAACTGACAGAGTATCTGGCCGGCGATGATGGGTGGGGGAGCCTTGGCAGTCGCTATGCTGGCGTCGTCACCTACCAGCCGTCGTGCCAGGCTCTGCGCACGCTGCATTCCGAGGACCAGGCGCGATCCTTGCTGGCCGAGGTGGCCGACGCGAAGGTTGTTCCTCTGCCTGACGCGGACTCGTGTTGCGGTTTCGGCGGCCTGTTCAGCGTGCAGATGCCCGAGATCTCGTCGGCCATGGCTGAGCGCAAGGCCAAAGCCATTGAAGGAACTGGCGCTGACATCGTCGTTACCAGCGAAACGGGTTGCTGGATGCAGCTTCATGGCGTTCTCAACCATCGCAACAGCGACTGTCGCGCTGTGCATCTGGCGGAACTGCTGGCGGGAACCGTCGAGACCGCCGCAGAATAGCCGCCGGCATCCAGGCGTTTGCCAAGCGTGTGAAGAAATCAGAAAGTTCTGTTCTCCCATGATAGAATCCGATTCCCCGCATTTCCCTGTCGCCGGCTTCCGATTTGCCGGTGTATCGTGTGGCATCAAACCCAAGACCGCGGCCTATGGCGGCCGCGCGCTGGACCTGGCGCTGATCATCAGCGACCGGCCCTGCAACGCGGCCGGCGTGTTCACGAAGAATCAATTCCCGGCGGCGCCGGTGCTGTTTGACAAGGAAACCCTGGCCGACAACCCGGCCGGCATTCAGGCTGTGGTCATCAATGCCGGCAACGCCAACGCCTGCACCGGCGAGCAGGGGCTGGCCAACGCGGCCGCATCGGCGCGTCTCGTGGAGGAGGCGCTGGAACTACCGGGCGGTGCGACGCTGGTTCTTTCCACCGGCGTGATCGGGCTGCCGCTGCCGATGGAGAAGATCGAAGCGGGGATCCGCGAGGCTGCCGTGCTGGCTCGGTCGGAGACCGGCCAGAGCGCGCAGGGACTGGTGCTGGCATCGCAGGCCATCATGACTACCGACACCAAGCCCAAAACCGCCAGCCGGCAGGCAGGACCGGCGACGTTGCTGGGGATTGCCAAGGGCGCGGCCATGATTCATCCCAACATGGCGACTTTGCTGGCCGTCGTGGTAACTGACGCAGCGGTGGAGCCGAACGACCTGCAGGCCATGCTTCGCAGCGCCGCTGACCGCAGCTTCAACGCGATCACCGTGGACGGCGACCAGAGCACCAACGACACGCTGCTGGTGCTGGCCAACGGGCTGACGGGAGAGGTCGATCTGGCAGCTTTCGAGCAGGCGCTGACCGAGGTGTGCCAGGACCTGGCGCAGCAGATGGTGCGCGATGCCGAGGGCGCCAGCAAGTTTGTGACAGTCCACGTCACAGGGGCGGTCGATGAGGACGCGGCCTATCAGGTGGCACGGACGGTCGCCTCGTCGGTTCTGTTCAAGACCGCGGTCTACGGCGGCGATCCCAACTGGGGACGGGTGTTGATGGCGGCCGGCAACAGTGGAATCGACATTGATCCAGGCAGCGTTGCGCTGTGGTTCACCGGCAGCGGACAGCCGTTGCAGGTGGTCGCGGGTGGAGCGCCCCTCGTCTACAGCGAGGATGATGCGGCGGCAATTTTCGTCGGCTCCGACCTCGATGTGCGGCTGGACCTGGGCGCGGGCGACGGGGAGGCCACTGTCTGGACCAGCGACCTGACCCACGATTACGTGACGCTGAACGCCCACTACCGGACGTAAAGATGCGTCTAAAAACAACTCCCGGGTTGGCTCGGTCAGGCAACCGGCCAAAGCGGTAACCAAAGGAGCCGGTAGCCTATTGACAAGCGCCCCAAATGATGCTAGGATGCAGTTAATTGTTAACAATTAACTGTTTGCAATGCAGTTGCCACAGTAATCTTCGTGAGGTAACTGATGTCCGGCATCGTACAACAACCGGAGTTCGTGGCTGCCCACAACTGGCACAAGGAGAAGTTCTTGCAGCCGGCGAGCTGCTCAGGCCTGGAGCACTTTCCTGTTTCGTTCCGCCATGGCGACCATCCATCGGCGGAGCTGATGCAGAACTGGACTGTTCGCAAAGACCTGCCATGGATCGCAGATGGCACCACGACGGACAGGATCGTCTTCACCGATGCGCTTAGCGGCCTGGAGTGCCGGTGCGAGGTCAAGGTCTACGCAGACTATCCGGCTCTGGAATGGGTAGCCCACCTGAGCAATACCGGCGAAACAGACACCCCGATCCTCTCCGACATCGTCCCCCTCGATGCTTTGTTCCCCTTGGATGCATCGGCTTCCTGTCAGGTTCACTACGCCCGCGGCGCGTTAAGCCAGCTTGATGACTTCGAGCCTCTCGCTACGCCCCTCACCTTCCGCCAGGGCGGTGGCAGGCTTGATCTGGCCGTGCGCACCGGAAAAAGCTCCACCTTGACCCTGCCCTTTTTCAACCTGGAGATGGGCAGCGGTGGTGTCATCGGCGCCATCGGCTGGTCGGGCGGCTGGGCAGCCAGCTTCCGGCGACAGGGAGACGGCATACGTGTGCGGGCCGGCATGGAGCGCACGCATCTGGTGCTCCATGCCGGCGAATCGATCCGAACGCCCCGCATCCTCCTGCTGTTCTGGGAAGGCGACAGGACACGCGCCCACAACATGTGGCGGCGCTTGATTCTGGACTACTACACCCCGCGGCCCGACGGCCAGTTGCTGCAACCGCCGTTCAGCGAAGGTGTGTGGGGAGCGCGCACTGCTGAGAGCCACCTCGAAAAAATCCGCTGGCTGCAGGAGAATCGCGTCCCGACTGAATGTTACTGGATCGACGCGGGATGGTACGGTGATCGCCCCATCGAGGAAACGGCCGATCCCTCTACCAACGCATGGATGACGCAGGTCGGCACCTGGTCACCGAACGAGGAAGCCTATCCCGGCGGCATTGCTCCCATCGGCGCGGCTGCACGCGCTGCTAACCTGGGTTTCCTGCTTTGGCTCGAGCCGGAGCGGGCCTTTGAGGGAACGCAGTTGGCTCGGGAACACCCGGAGTGGCTGCTTGGCCCGGTGCCGTCCGGCAACGCACACGGCGACAACTACATGGTCAACCTGGGTGATCCGGCGGCCCGTCGCCATGTTACGGATCTGGTGTCGAACTTGATCAGCGAGGGCGGGATCACCTGCTACCGCCAGGATTTCAACGACCTGCGCGTTCCTGAGCTGTTTGCAATGGCCGACGCTCCCGACCGTGTGGGCATAGCCGAGATACGACACATTACGGGTCTCTACGCCTTCTGGGATGAACTTCTTGCGCGCCATCCGGGGCTGATCATCGACAACTGCGCCGGCGGCGGGCAGCGCATCGATCTGGAAACGATGTCGCGCAGTGTCCCGCTCTGGCGCAGCGACCTGCAGTGCTGGCCGTTCGATCCGCTGGCGATGCAGACCCAGACGCAAGGACTGGCGCCTTGGGTCCCGTTGAGCGCGGCCGTCTGCGAGCTGCCGACTCGTTATGCGTTCCGCAGCGCGCTTGGCCCGGGGTTGGTGACCCACTGGAGTTCTCAGGAGCTGGATGGCGGAATCGACCTGCCTATCCAGGAGATCCGCCGGTGGATGGGCGAAGCGCTGACGATGCGCAAATACTTCTACGGCGACTTCTATCCGCTACTCTCCTTCAGCCTGGCTGCCGATGCCTGGGCGGCCTGGCAATACGACAGGCCAGATCTGGGGGAGGGGATGGTGGTCGCGTTCCGTCGACACGAGTCCCCCTTCCCGCGCTGGGATGCGGCGCTGAAGGGTTTGGATCCCGCGGCCAGCTACGAGTTGCTCTCATGGGATGACCGGAGCGTTCGGCGCATGGCAGGGGAGATGCTCATGGTGGATGGGTTCAGCGTCCTGATCGAAGAGAGGCCGGGTTCCGCGCTTTTTACGTACAAGCGTATCTCGTAGTTGTCAATTCATGTCAGGGTAAATACCTCGTAAACTAAGTTTCTCAATGTCATTGCGAGCCGCTGCGGCGAAGCAATCTCTCGGTTGTGAGGCGAGACACTTGCGCTTGCGCGCAGTGCAAGTGTTGCTTCGGCAGCCCTGCCTAGAAACTCCCGCCCGCTGCACGAAGTACATAGCGCCGATCGAGTAGCGGGTCGTGCAGCAAAGTGGTCATGGCGAGTCACCAGCGTATCGAGATCAAGCGGGTCGTGTGCTGGAGCCGCTTGATCTCGATACGCTAGCGATGGCTTCCTTCATGAGCGGTGCGCTACTTAACTCGCTACTCGATCGGCGCTGGTGACAGAGTTTCTTGCCACGGCGCATTCCGCTACGTGGTATGGGGAACTCGCAATGACAGTTCGCAGTTACTTTGTTTACGGTGTAGTAAATGGAACAATTGCTGAATAAAGGACCTTGCATATGCAACTCAACAGCAAAGAGCGCTTCGCTCGCATCTTGAACCATGAGCCGGTGGATCGCATCGGACTCTTCGAGGTCTATTGGAGGGAGACGGTCGACCGCTGGACTGCAGAGGGACATCTTGCTCGGCCCGAGATAGTCAGTGACCATTTTGGCCTCGACGTTCGCCGGACCGGAGGTGAGATCACGCCCGCAGACTACCGCACCATCAATTTGATCGCCGATGTGGACGCGGGCGAACAGATGGTGGAAGAAACCGAGTCTGCAAAGCTGGTGCTGGACGGAAATGGCGCGTATTTGCGCTGGTTCAAGAACGATTCCGGCGCGCCTGAGCATGTCGGCTTTACTGTCAAGGACCGGCAGGGCTGGGAGGAGCACATCCGTCCCTACCTGCTCGACGAACGGACGTACGAAAGGCGCATTAACTTCAAGAGCTTTCGGACACTGCGCACGAAGTGCGCTCAAGAAGACCGTTTCATGACCTGTGGGGTCGTTGGTCCCTTCGACCAGATGTCGCCCATGTGCGGCCACGAGAATCTGCTTCTGGGCATGGCACTTGATGGCGGTTGGGTGCACGACATGGCTGATCTCTACGCCACGGTGATGATACAACTGCTGGAGATTCTCTTCGAACGGGAGGGATTGCCGGACGGACTCTGGGTTTGGGATGATCTGGGCTTCAAGGGTCGTCCGTTCATGTCACCGGCCATGTTTCGAGCGCAGCTCTACCCGGCCTACAAGAAGATATTCGGGTTTGCTCACAGCCAAGGGCTGCCGGTGGTTTTCCACTGCGATGGCTACGTGGAAGCCCTTATCCCCGCTTTGATCGAGGCCGGAATCGATTGCCTGCAACCGCTGGAAGTAAAGGCAGGAATGGACCTGCTGAAACTGAAACAGCGTTTTGGCGACCAGATCGCTCTCATCGGGGGCATGGACGAACGGGTCCTGGAAACCAACGACCGCGATGCAGTTGAACGAGAGTTGCTGAGCAAGCTGCCTGGCGCCATGGCCGGCAGTGGCTACGTCCTGCAGGTAGACCACAGCGTCTCGCCGCTGGTAGATTATGAGACATACAAGTTCTTTGTCGAGCGCGGTCTGGAGATCGGAACCTACTGACGTTGATCTCCCTCAGAAGCTGTTTGAAAGGACTTCGGAAGTCGCCGATTTCTTGCAACGACCGGCCTGCTACCGCTGAAATATCTTTCGTCTGGCAACCCGGCGACTTCCGAAGTCTGCGTGGACGACTTTCAAACAGTCTCTCAAAGCCAACCCTTGTGGAAAGTAGCGGCCAGCACATCGGTCATTTTGCCAGACCAACTCTTCGCTGCTCGAAAGCGTGGAACCGCTGAACGATTGCTAGCCGAAAACGCATAGTCATCTTTGTCGAAAATCTATTGACAGGCGCTGCAAAGTGTGTTACAATCTCGTTACAATTGTAAACTGTTAACAATTTTCTGTTTACAATTACAGGGCTCCAGTCGGAGCCTGGCTACCTTATTACTGTTGATCTTCGGCCGACAAGAGAGGATTCCATGGACACCCTTGCACTGGCACAGGTTCTGTCACCTCCTATCAAGCGTTCCCTTGGCGATGACGTTGCCGAGAGTCTGCGCGACGCGATCTTGTCCGGGCAGTTGAAACCGGGGGAGCAGTTACGCGAAGCAGCGCTTTCCGAGATGCTCGGCGTCAGCCGGGGTCCGGTTCGTGAGGCCCTGAGTCGACTCGACCGTGAGGGATTGGTCGTCATCAGTCGAACCGGTCGAACCACTGTCGCCCGGCTTTCGCTCGAAGACCTGGACGAGGTCTACAGTCTGCGCAGAACTCTCGAGCGATTGGCTATCGAATATGCCTGCATGAGGGCGACACCTGAAGACATTGCCGAATTACAAGCCGTCGTGAACTCCATGGCTGCTGCCCTCAAACGAGGCATCAGCGAGAAAGAGGGGGCCGAGCTCGACCTTCGTTTTCACGATGTGTTGTATCAGTCCAGTCGGCATCAACGCCTGCTTGACTTCTGGACTACGCTGCGATCCCAAGTCTATATCATCATGCTCAGCCGCAACGTCGCCAGCGCCGACTTCAAGGACGCCGTGGTCTACGGGCATCAGGGGATTGTGGATGCGATTAAAGCGCGTGACAAAGACCAGGCGCTTGACTTGATCGAGCAACATATGGCTGTCGCTTACGACCTTGTGAGCAAGAGCTATGTCCAGGCATATACTGACCCGGATCGGACAATTTGACCCCATAACCTTGGTGGACCACTCCTAACGCAACAGCATTTCCCATCAGGCGTTCTTCTTTCCTGCAACGGAGCAGCGTATTAGCGATGAAGCTAGTAACATACATCCACGACAGACACCCCCATTTGGGCGCATTGGTCATCCTAGACGGGCGCGAGCGAGTAGTCGATCTGCATCGACTTGAGCCTCGGCTCCCGAATGACATCCTGGCTTTCCTCGAAGCGGGCCCAGCGGCGCTTACCCTGGCTCAACAAGCCCTGGAAAACGCTACGCCGGACCAGGGATTGGATCCGGCCCAAGTTACGATGAAGGCGCCGATTCCGCGGCCTGGCAAGATCATCTGCATCGGCCAGAACTATCTTGCACACGCCGAGGAATCCAACGCTTCCGCTCCCCCTTTCCCCATCATTTTTGCCAAGTTCGACAACACCGTGATCGGTTCGGGCGAACCCATCGTCGTTCCAGGCGCGGTCCAGAAGCCGGACTACGAAGGCGAGCTTGCAGTCGTCATAGGCCGCCGCGGCCGCCGCATCTCCGAAGCAGATGCGCTGGACTATGTGGCTGGCTATATGCCGCTCAACGATGTCAGCGCGCGCGATTGGCAGAACCGCACCGGCCAGTGGGTAATCGGCAAGACACCCGACACCTTCTGCCCGATGGGACCAGCCCTGGTGACGGCTGACGAAATCCCCGATGTTCAGAACTTGTGGCTGCGCACCGTGATCGGTGACGAGGTGCTGCAAGAAGGCCACACCAGCCAGATGATCTTCTCCATCGCCCACCTGATCGCCGATATGAGCCAGGTGATGACCCTGGAGCCTGGCGACGTGATCGCTACGGGCACGCCGTCCGGCATCGGCGCGGCTCGCATTCCGCCGCGCTGGTTGCGCCCCGGCGATGTCGTGCGGGTTGAGATCGAGAAGATCGGCATCCTCGAGAATCCGGTCGTCTTCGAGACGTAAATCTGGCAACTGCTCGCCGCTCTCCCCTCTCTCGACATTTGCTTGGGCGATGTCTGAGCCGACCCAGGAATGGTGTATGACAACCGATCAAACCACCCTCCAAGAATCGTCCTATAGACGGCCATTTTATAAACGTCTGTTAGCTGTGACAGAGCTGGGCGCGATTGTTGCGGTAGTGCTGTTCTTCCTGGTTTTCACACTGGCCGACAAGAGCATGGCAAACCCTGCCAATCTCGCGCGTATGGCGCTGCAAGGCAGCTTCTTGGGGCTGGCGGCATTTGCGATGAGCTTCCTCATGATCGCGGGAGAGATCGATCTGTCCAGCGGCGCGACAGCCGCTCTAAGCGCCGCTGTCGCTGGTGTGTTGCTCATCAACTTTGGTTGGCCTGAGTGGGCAAGCTATGCGGCAGCGTTGGGCGTCGCTGTTTTAGTGGGATTGCTGAACGCCTTTATCACGCTGAAAGTTCGTATGCCCTCGTTTTTTGCCACCCTGGGAACAAGTTTCCTCGTGAGTGGACTGGCGATCTGGATTCTCAAGGGCGCCTGGCTCTACGTGGCGGAAGAGATTCCGGTCCTGATGAAGGTATTGAATCCGTCGCCGCTGTTTGCGCTGCCATGGATCTTCATCGGCCTCCTGCTGGCCTATCTGATAGGCGACTTCCTTATGCGGACCTCGCGGTTAGGGCCGACTTTGACGGCAGTCGGCGGCAACAAGCGGGCAGCAGAGATTGTGGGTATCAATGTCCCGTTGGTCAAGACCCTGTGCTTTGTGTTCGTGAGCGCTTGTTGCGGCCTGGCAGGCATTCTGGTGATGGCATACTCTGGCACGACGGACGCGATGATTGGAGACGGCTGGCTGCTTTGGGTCATCGCGATCGCGATCATCGGAGGTGGCAGCCTCAGCGGCGGCACTGGCAGTATCATCGGCGCATTCTTTGGAACCGTTCTTATCCAGGTCATTCGTATGGGCCTTCTCAATGCCAAGGTACAAACCAACGCTCAGGGCATTGTTATCGGCGCTATCTTGATTGCCGCTGCTGCGCTGGACGTTCTGCGGCGCAAGAGTATTCAGTATTAGCCAAGTGAGATGACCGCGCCGAGCGCGCGGCACCCTTAAGGAAGAACAGACATGGAACTGTCCTTCAACGAGCGCGACCAAGCCTCCCGAAGCAAAATACTTGCAAGCTATGCACGCCGAATCCTTGGCCGGCAGGAAACGGGGATCATCCTGCTGTCCATCGCGCTGACGATCTTCTTCTATTTCCGCAACCCTGCGATGTTGTCGCCAATTACCGTGGTTGCCCTGCTGCGCACCATGGCCTTTCCCGCATTGATCGCCATGGGTATGGTCCAGCTGATGATTGCCGGGGAAATCGACCTGTCGACAGGCGCGGTGATGAGCTTGAGCGCCGTATTCGCAGCAAAGCTGATTCGCGATGCAGGCTTCTCGATTCCTTTAGCCGTCGTATGTTCGTTGGGAGCCGCGGCTCTGGTTGGGTTGGCCAATGCTGCCATCACTGTGAAGGTTGGCGTGCCATCTGTGATCACCACGATCGGCACCATGTTTATCGTACGCGGCATTAGCTACTCCTTCACCAATGGCTTACCTATCTATCCGTTGCCTCCGGAAGTGGGCATCATTGGCTCGTGGCGCCCCCTGGGCATCTCCTTCACATTCTTTCTGGCGCTGGGTGTTATGGTCATCGTTCAGATTCTCTTGAGCTGGACGCGCTGGGGATCGGCCTTGTTTGCGACCGGTGGCAACAAGATCGCTGCCGAAGTGTGCGGTATCAACACGGATCGCGTCAAGACCATCAGCTTCGTTGTCACCAGTCTGCTGGCAGGAATGGCCGGCCTGCTCACCATGAGCCAACTTCCTTTGACGCCCGGCGACCCCATTATCGGCAAGAATCTGGAGCTGCACGTTCTGGTTGGCGTGATCATCGGCGGCGTCAGCTTCTACGGCGGACGAGGTTCCGCAGTCGGTGCTTTCTTCGGCGTTCTATTCATCCAGTTGGTGAAGAGTGGTTTGGTTATCGGACGCTTCGATTCCTTCCTTCAAACACCGGTTCTTGGTGTCCTGTTGGTACTTGCCGCAGTTACCGATGTATTGCGGCATCGTAAAGACGAAGGTTGAGTACTGTTTTACTTGAGCGGCCTCGTCAACCGCGCTGTTCATCGACAGACTAACACTCTGTTTTATGGAAAGGAGGAGATCCTTGTATTGAGGATAAGACAGTGATCGCCCCCCAAGCTAACTGCGTGAAGGCTAGATTCTCGCCCACAATCCTGTAGGAGGATAAGATGTCTCGCAAATTGTTGTTCCAAATCGTGTCAGTGATCGCACTGCTATCCATGCTGGCAGCGTGCGCTCCACAGACGACGCCTGCCCAGCCCCAGGCAGAAGAACCGACGGCTGCACAGCCAGCAGATGAAGCAGCACCGGCAGCAGATACTGGTGGAGAGGTGAAGGGCAAGTTCTACTGGGTACAGAACTCGGCCTGGCATCCGGTACACCAGTACACACAGCAATCCTTCCTGGCCGGCTGTGAGAAGCTGGGTCTGGACTGTGAACTGGCCACCACCGACGAGAACACGCTGGATGCACTGGTGGCGCTAGCGGACCAGGTTGTATCGCGGCCGGACGCCAAGGGTGTCGCCATGTGGTTTGGTGGCTTGCCGGTGGCGAAACCGATCA
This sequence comes from Caldilineae bacterium, assembly GCA_020634555.1. GTDB lineage: Bacteria > Chloroflexota > Anaerolineae > JAAEKA01 > JAAEKA01 > JACKBK01. The sequence continues at coordinate 74,199 of JACKBK010000011.1, read as the reverse complement.
TCGAGAAGGCCAAGGAAAACGGCATTGCCGTTGCCCTGCCGCACTTCCCGGTGGAGGAAGGGTTCTACGCCGACAACGCCGTCCAGATCGCAGCCGACACATCCAAATACCCTGATGCCGTCGCCCAGGCAATGTGCGATGAGTTGAAGGCGGAAGGGATCACTGAAGGTTCCATTGCGGTGACGGAGAACAACCACAACGCCACCGAGGACACCGTGGCCCAGGTGTTCACCGACGGGATCGCGAAGTACTGCCCCGAGTTCACCGTGTTGCCGCCGGAGCTGGAAGGTCCTGAACCGACCCAGGCTATCGCGGTAGCCACATCGATCATCCAGGCGAACCCTGACCTGGTGGCGGCGCTGTCCACCACCGGCGGTGGTCCGACCACCTGGGCTGGTGCACAGAAGGAAACCGGCAAGAAGATCGTGGCGGTCGGCATGGATGCCACCCGTGTCAACCTCGACCTGGTCACCGACGGCGAGGTCTGGGGTCTCGTGGCCCAGCCGCTCTACGAGGAGACCTTCGGCTCTGCCGAGCTGCTCTACAAGATGGCCAACGGCGAGGAAGTTCCTTACTGGACCGTTCTCGACGCTCCACTGGTCACCAAGGACAACACGCAGCACTACTACGACCTGCTGGCCGAACTCGAACCCAAGTTCCGCGATGCCGTCAACCCGGACGAGGTGCAGTCTGACGAAGGCGCCGATAGCGGCGGGTCATCCGATGCTGGTGGCGATGTGATGGGCAAGTTCTACTGGGTACAGAACTCAGCCTGGCATCCGGTACACCAGTACACACAGCAATCCTTCCTGGCCGGCTGTGAGAAGCTGGGTCTGGACTGTGAACTGGCCACCACCGACGAGAACACACTGGACGCTCTGGTGGCATTAGCGGACCAGGTCGTATCGCGGCCGGACGCCAAGGGTGTCGCCATGTGGTTTGGTGGCTTGCCGGTGGCGAAACCGATCATCGAGAAGGCCAAGGAAAACGGCATTGCCGTTGCCCTGCCGCACTTCCCGGTGGAGGAAGGGTTCTACGCCGACAACGCCGTCCAGATCGCAGCCGACACATCCAAATACCCTGATGCCGTCGCCCAGGCAATGTGCGATGAGTTGAAGGCGGAAGGTATCACTGAAGGTTCCATTGCGGTGACGGAGAACAACCACAACGCCACCGAGGACACCGTGGCCCAGGTCTTCACCGACGGGATCGCGAAGTACTGCCCTGAGTTCACCGTGCTGCCGCCGGAGCTGGAAGGTCCTGAACCGACCCAGGCTATCGCGGTAGCCACATCGATCATCCAGGCCAACCCTGACCTGGTGGCGGCGCTGTCCACCACCGGCGGTGGTCCGACCACCTGGGCTGGTGCGCAGAAGGAAACCGGCAAGAAGATCGTGGCGGTCGGCATGGATGCCACCCGTGTCAACCTCGACCTGGTCACCGACGGCGAGGTCTGGGGTCTCGTGGCCCAGCCGCTCTACGAGGAGACCTTCGGCTCTGCCGAGCTGCTCTACAAGATGGCCAACGGCGAGGAAGTTCCTTACTGGACCGTTCTCGATGCCCCGCTGGTCACCAAGGACAACACGCAGCATTACTACGACCTGCTGGATGAACTGGAGCCCCGGTTCCGCCAGGATGCTGTCAACCCGGATGCGCAGTAATACTGCCGAGTGAAACAACCTGGCACATCCCCCGTGGTTTGAGGGAATGTGTGAGACGCTTCTCCGGCTCGTCTACGGAGGCGGACCGGAGAAGCGACACCATCGATGATCGTCTGTTCGAGAGGAGTACATTCCATGAATGAAATCATCACCAGCCTGGCAGAGGCCCCAACCACTCCCCCCAGCGAGGAACCGATCCTCGAAGCCAAGGGCATCTCCAAGGCGTTCGGCCACGTTCAGGCGCTGGACGACGTCGACTTTGAGCTCTATTCTAAAGAGGTAGTTGCTCTGCTTGGTGACAATGGCGCCGGCAAGTCAACGCTGGTGAAGATTCTTTCTGGAATTTATCGCAAGGACTCGGGCCAGATCTACGTCGATGGCGAGCCTGTTGAGATCCACGGTCCAAAGGATGCCGAACGTGTCGCGGGCATCTCGACTGTCTATCAGGACCTGGCGCTGGTCGATGTACGAGACGTAGGCTCCAACATCTTCCTGAACATGGAGCCTACCCGGTTAGGCATCTTTATCAATTTCAAAAAGCTCTACTCCGACGCAAAAAAGGTCATCGACGTCCTGCGCATCGACATGCCCTCTGTGCGGGTCAACGTCGGCGAGCTGTCAGGCGGCCAGCGGCAAGGTGTCGCGATTTCCCGCGCGCTGGCGCGCGGCCGGCGCATTTTCATCCTGGATGAGCCAACCGCGGCGCTGGGAGTCGAACAGCAACACAAGGTGAATGACCTGATCCTGAACTTGAAAGCCGAAGGAAAAACGATCCTGGTGATCAGTCACAACCTGGAACATGTCTTCGCCGTGGCCGATCGATTGGTGGTATTGCGCCGCGGCCGGCGTGTTGGCACGCGCCTCAAAACAGAAACAACCAAGGAAGAAATCGTTGGGTTGATCACAGCCGCGATCAAAGGTGATGTGCCAGATTGACGCATTGTCATTCCCGCGAGGGCGGGAATGAAGGGTGAGCAGTCACATCAAAACTCCAAGAATGGTCAAACCATGCCATTGAACTTTTGTGATCTTAGCGGGAAACTCGTGCTTGTTACCGGCGCCGGCACAGGAATCGGGCGAGGCGTTGCCCTGGTGCTGGCGGAAATGGGCGCTGACGTGGCGCTGCACTACGGACGCAGCGCCGACGGCGCCCTGGCAGCCGTCAAGCAGATCAATGATTGGGGCCGTCGCGCCGTCGCCATTCAAGGCGACCTGAGCGTTGTGGCCGACTGCCGCCGTGTGGTGGACGAAGCGGCCGAGTTCCTGGGCGGCTTGGATGGGTTGGTGAACAACGCCGGTATCACCACCACGATCAACTTCCTGGATGTCACCGAAGAACAGTTCGACCGCAGCTACAACCTGAACATCCGCGGTGAATTCTTCTGTGCACAGCAGGCAGTGCCGCACATGGTGGCGCGGGGACAGGCACTGCGTGAGCGCAACCCGGAAGGCGACTGGGCTGGTGGCAGCATCGTCAACATCTCGTCAGTTCATGGCATGTTAGGCTGTCCCGGGCACTCGGTCTACGCAGGGACGAAGGGCGCGATCAACGCCTTCACCCGCGAACTGGCGATCGAGCTGATCCCGATGCACATCCGTGCCAACGTGCTGGCCCCCGGCACCATTGAGGTGCCTAGCTATTGGCGCAAATCGCCAGGTTACACGCGCGAGGCGGGAAATGCGGGTGTGCCTTGGGGCCGTGTCGGGTTGCCCGAAGAGGTTGGCTACCTGGCAGCCTACCTGATCTCCGATGGGTCCGAGTTCATGACCGGCTCCGTTCTTTACTTCGATGGCGGCTTGACCGCCAAGATGGCGTTGCCGGAACAGCCTGTGCAGAGCGAAGGGTAGAGTGGGCGGATGAGATTCGGCAAGCTTGAGATCAATCCGGCGTTAAGTCCGGGCGTTTTGGATACGGCGACCTGGGACAGCGATGCTGCCTGGATTGTGCTTCAGAACATCGACGATGCGTATTGGCCGGCGCTGATCGACGCTGTCCGCAACGGCGCTCCCCTGCCGGCGGCGTCTGGACTGACACCCTATACGCCCTCGTGCGTCTGGCACGAAGGCACGTTGGTTTGCCTGGCGGGCCTGGCTGACGGGCAGCAGATTTTTCTGGCCGTTGGTCCGCAGGCGGCGAACCTTGCGCTGGGAACTCCGGTTGCAAGCAAAGTGTTATCCGCTGAGGCTGTGCTCACGCTGTATCCCACCGACGCACCTGTCATCGATCGCTTCTTCCGCAACCTGGCCCCGCAGAAAGGCCCGCGGGCGATGGGACCGGTGCCGCGGTTGGGCATCGGCACCCGCATGACGACCGCAGTCTGGCCCGCTATCTGGCAAGTGATGGCGCATAGCGATCTGGCAACCAATGCGATCCAAAACTCGGTGCGCGAGCTTAATCTGCTGGAGACCCTACTGCAGGGCCGGCCGGCCGAAACGAACATCGCCTTCGGCTTTGGGACTATCGAGACCGGCTACACGGGCAGTTCGTACGAAGGGCTGTGGGTGGCGGGTGTGCTCGACGCGCTCAAGCACGGTGCACCGCCCCGCTTTGGCGCTGACGCCGACCATATCCAGGTCAAGCGCGGTGCCGATGGTCTGGCGCGGGCCAAACGACTCTTGGACGCCTCGCGCTTTTACTCCTTCTACACGCTGGATGTGTCGGACGTGCTGGACTACACAGCGCTGACAACTGGTGGAATGGCGCTTCCATCCGACCTTGTGAACCCGGCAAACCGTCGCGATCTCCTCGCCTACCACCGGCAACCGTGGCGGTTTGGCGGTTTCCAGTACCGGCCAGATGAGGTGATGCTGGACCGGCTGGCAGGCAAGTACGAAATTGCGCTGGACGCCGTTGGGGAAATGTACTCGTACATTTTAGGTTTGAAGGACGGTGCTCCCTTCGACCTGGAGCTGAGCATCGACGAACATCCCAACGACATCCCCACTTTCGACTGCCTCACTTCTGAGACCGAACTGATCTTCGTTCTACTGGAGGCGCAACGCCGCGGGATTCCTTTGACGCATGTCGCGCCGAACTTTGGTGTAGAAAAGGGGACAGACTATCGCGGCGCCGATGGACTGGCGGGCTTCGAGGCACGAGCGCGCAGCCTGTGCCGGATTACCGAGGATTTCGGCGTCATGGCCGACTTCCACTCCGGCGACGATCTCAGCGCGGCGACCCGGCAGGCGATCCGCCGGGCGACAGACGGTCGCAACCACTTTAAGGTCTCGCCAAATCTGCAGCTGCTATTCGCTGAGGTGCTTTCCGAATACCATCCCGACCTGTTTCGTCGCTGGTGGGACGATTCGTTGGCCTATGCGCGCCGCGAAGCTGCAGCCGGTTCGACGTTCGCTCTTGACTGCATCCAACAATCTGACCTTGACAGCCCAACGGCGCATGACGCGCTGTTCCACAATTACAGCTTTGCGTTCGTCGGGCGGCGTGACGCCAACGGGCAGTTCATCTGCCGCGAGGAGTTCTATTCCCTGTCGCCGGCGTTCTATCAGGCTTACCACGAGCGCATCGCCCAGTACCTGATCGAGCTGGCAAACGACCTTTTCACGCGCTAGTGCCGATGCACTGGACAACTCTTGGATCATTCGTCCTAACTGAGGAGATAACTCCATGGACCTTTTTCTGGACAGCTCCAATCCCAAGGAGATCTTGGAAGTGCGGGAGTGGGGACTGCTTTCGGGTGTGACAACCAATCCTGGCCTGATCTCTGCAGCCGGACCAGATATGGAGAAGACACTGAGCGCGGTAGTGGAGGCCTCACCGGGGCCGGTGCTGGTGCAGGTCATTGGCTGGCACGACCCGGTCCCGATGATCCGCCAGGCACGCTGGCTGCACGCTTTCTCGGACCAGATCATTGTCAAGCTTCCGGCCAGCATTGCCGGCCTGCAGGCGCTTCAGCAGCTCAAGGCGGAACTGCCTGACATAGAACTGGCCGTGACGGCGATTGCATCTGTTGCGCAGGCATACATGGCTGCCAAAGCGGGCGCCGACATCGCTGCCATCTTCAACGGTCCGCTGGATCAGGCCGAAGATGTGTCGCACGACATGATTGCTCCGATCCGCCAGATCTACACCAACTACGGCTTCAAGACCAAGATTCTGGCCTGCGGTCGTTATCCCCGGCTGTTCGGCGAGGTTGCTGTGGCCGGCGCTGACATCTGCACGCTGCGGATGCAGTTCATGCAACTTCTCTACGAACATTCCTTCACCGATCTGCGGCTGACTGGGTTCATGAAAAGCTGGCAGGGAACGTTCGGGGACAAGACCTGGCCCGAAGGATAGGCTGGTCTTGCGGTGGCCGAGACAAAACTTAGTCCACTCACCTGCCAATTCCGCGAGATGATGCCATGAACGTACTGGAACTCTTTGACCTTACCGGCCAGGTCGCTATCGTGACCGGCGGCGCCCGCGGGCTGGGACGACAGATGGCGCTGGCGCTGGCCGAGGCCGGCGCGGATGTAGCCATCTGCGACTTGCTGGAGGAAGGAGGGTCGCGCGTGGTAACGGAACTGACAGAGCGGGGCCGTCGCGCGTTCTTCGGTCGAGTGGATGTAACGCGAACCGACGAGATCGAGACTTTCATCAATCAGGTCGTCGCCCAACTGGGCAAGATCGATATCCTGGTCAACAACGCCGGTATGTCATCCGACGGGCTGGCGCTGGACGAGGAACCCGACGATGCCTGGCGCAAGATGATGGATACCAACCTTTCGTCCATGTTCTACGTCGGCAAACGGGTGGCGCGGCATATGATCGACCGCGGCGAGGGCGGCGTCATCATCAACATGGCGTCGATCAATGCGCTGGTGATCAGCAACATCGCACCCCGCCACAACGTGCCTTACTGTGTCGCCAAGGCAGGAGTCGCCCAGTTGACCCGCGGCATGGCTGCCGATTGGGCGCCCTACGGGATCCGGGTCAACGCGATCGCCCCCGGCACTATGTTGACAGCGCAGACCGCAGCCAGCCGGAATTACCCGGAGATCATGGAGCGAATCATCGCCAACACACCTATGAAACGCTACGGCGAGGAAGAGGAGATCAAGGGATTGGTGGTGTATCTGGCCTCGCACGCATCGTCCTTCATGACCGGCAGCCTGGTGGTGATGGACGGCGGCACGACGATTTGGTAGACATGTCAAGAAAATCGCCATTCAATTCGCCTGGAAAACAGGAATCAGGAGGAATTGTGGAGCAAAAACACGCAAACATCGCTGCTGTGACCGCAGCGAATCTGACGGCGTTCTGCATTGCCACGATGCAAAAAAGCGGCTTGAGCGACGAGGACGCCCGGCTGACGGCTGAGGTGCTCGTCACTACGGATACTCTCGGCACCTTCACCCACGGCACCCGCCAACTGCGGGGCTTGTTGAAGAATGTGCGCGATGGCAGGCTGAGCGCAACCGCCCACGAAGAAATTGCCGCGGAAGGGCCGGCCTGGGCGATTGTGGACGCTCACTACGCCATGCCGCCGGCCGTGTCTTATCGCTCGATGGAGCTGGCCATGCAAAAGGCGCGGGCTTGTGGCATTGGCTACGTCGGCGTCCGGCACAGCAGCCACTACGGCGCCGCCGGCTTCTACGCTAACCTGGCCGCGCGCAACGACATGTTTGGGCTATCCATGTGCAACGTCGATCCATGCATGACCGTGCCGGGTTCTAAGGGCAGGGTGCTGGGCACCAATCCCATCGCCTATGCCGCGCCTGCAGGCGCGGAAAGATCTGTCTACCTGGACATTGCGACGAGCGCGGTGGCGGCCACGAAGATCTATGCCGCCAAGAGTCTCGGCACCCCGATTCCCGACAACTGGCTGGTCGACGAAGACGGCCTGCCTACCAGCGATTACAGCGATTTTCCGGAAAAGGCCGTTCAGTTGCCAATGGCTGGACACAAGGGATACGGCCTTGCTGTGATGGTTGAAATCCTCACTGCGGTTCTCACCGGTGCGGCTGTCATGAGCGAGGTGAACAGCTGGGTGATAGACTCGCCCGAGCCGACCAACGAGGGCCACGCCTTTATCGCCATCGACGTCGGCCAGATCATGCCGCTGGGCGAGTTCAAAGGCCGCATGGACGGCATGATCCGGGAGATCAAGAGCGCGCCGTTGGCCAAGGGCGCCGACCGCATCTACCTGCCCGGCGAGATTGAACTTGAAAGGCGTGACTCTGCGTTGGCCCAGGGCATCGACCTGCCACCGGACGTCCTCGCCAGCCTGCGTGGTCTTGCAGAGGATGTGGGCATCGACCCGGCGCAGTTCAACCTGGATTTAGGAATTTGATACTTCCTTGCACACCGGAGGTCATCAAGGAGCATCCGGGAACGAGCATATGCCTCAACACATCGTAACTTTCAGCGAGATCAAACCGGCGGACACGTGCCGCTATGACGGCGTGGCGCTGGGCGAAGTAATGCTGCGTCTCGATCCGTTCGACGTTCCCACCGCGCTGGCGCGTGAGATGCGCATCTTCCAGGGCGGCGGCGAAACCAACGTTGCTTGCGGGTTGGCGTACACCTTCGGATTGCGCACGGCTGTCCTGACCGCCCTGGTGGACGATCACATCGGCGTCAACATCCGCAACCAGCTGCGCGCGGCCGGCGTGGATACCAGCAAGATCATCTGGTTCAACACCCTGAACGACGGCGGGCGCTTCACCACCGACCAGAAGGGGACGCTGATGAACGGCGTCAACTTTACCTATGCCGGCAAAGGCATTGTCCCTTCCAACACACTGTACTATCGCGCCCACACGGCAGCCCGCGAGTTGCGGGAAGGCGACGTCGATTGGGACGCACTGTTCGGAGGCGAAGGAGTACGGGTCTTCAGCACCGGCGGCATCTACACGCTGATCTCACCCACCTCGGCCGGCCTGGCGATCGAAGCTGTCAAGAAGGCCAATGAGCACGGCACCTTCGTTGCCGCCGACTTGAACTACCGGTCGAAAGTCGAGCCGAACAAAGCGCGCGCCCGCGAGATCAACCAGACCATCGCACCCTATCTGGGTTTTCTTGTCGGCAACGACTCGGACCTGAGCGATGCACTGGGCTACGAGACTCAGGTTTCCTCCAAGGCGCCGTTCGACGAATGGCTGGAGGCATACAAGGCTACCGTGCGCCAGGTAGCGCGCGACTTTGCCAATCTCAGCCTGATCGGCACGCAGTGGCGCGGCGCCACCAACGCGGACACGATCAGTTGGGGCGCCGTGCTCTACGATTGCGCCTCGGACACCTTCTGCGTTGCGCCGCTGCGCACGGATATCCCCATCGCGGATCGGACCGGCGGCGGCGATTCGTTCATGTCGGGCGTGCTGGCTGCCCTGCTTAAGGGTAAGGATCTGGCGACAGCAGTTCAATGGGGCGCGGCGCACGGCATTCTGGTTCAGGAAACGCCAGGCGACATCACGATGGTCGACGAGCGAGCAGTGCTTGCTGAGGTGAAACGCGCGCAGGTCGGCGGTGGTGTGAAAGCGTCGCGCTAGCTGGCAAGGGATCGGCACACCGATTCACTACATCCACAGGAGACATGCATGTTTCATCCCCTTTTTGAGCTTTCCGGCCGCGTAGCCCTGGTATCCGGCGCAGCCCAAAACATGGGTCGCGCGGCGGCCATTGCGCTGGCAGAGGCCGGCGCCGACTTGCTCATCACGGACATCAACGAATCGGGCTTGCTCGACACAGCCGATGTGATTCGTCAACTAGGCCGGAAGGTCGTTCCTGCGGTCTACGACGTGTGGAATGAAGCGCAGATCCGGGCCATGTACCAGCAAGTGGACCGGGAATTCGGCCAGATCGACATCGTCGCCAACATCCCGGGCGCCAACATCCTGGGCCACCCGGAGGAGATCACGCTCGAACACTTTACCAAGGTGATCAACGCCACCCTCGTAAGCAAGTTTGTCTCGTGCCAGGAGGCCGGACGGCGCATGCTGGCAAGCGGCAAGGGCAGCATCATCAACATGTCCTCCATCGGCGGGGTTCGGGCGCTGGGGCGCGGCAACTTCGCCTACAGCGTCGGCCAGGCGGGCGTGATTCAGATGACCCGCGAGCTTAGCACCGAGTGGGCGGATCGCGGCGTGCGCGTCAACGCCATCGCCCCCGCCCAGATCACCAACCCCGGCTTCGATGTCCGCATGGACAACACGCCCGGACTGCGCGAGCGGTTTCTGCGCGGCATTCCGGCAGGCCGGCTGGGTGTCCCCGACGACATCAAGGGGCTGGTCATATTCCTGGCCTCTGACGCATCGAGCTTTATTACCGGCTCAGTATTCGGGATGGATGGCGGCAATCTGGCCATGGGCGCCAACGGCACTATCGGCCGCAGGGAGGCATGAGGTACCCATGTCAGAGAATCTGATCGCACAACAGTCAAAGGACCAACGGCTCGCGCTCTACCGCACCATGGTGCTCATCCGCCGCACCGAGGAACAGCTTGTCAAGTTCTACGCGGCGGGCAAGGTCTACGGCGGCGTACACACCTACATCGGCGAGGAAGCGGTCGCGACCGGTGTGTGCGCCCATTTGAACGACGACGACACGGTGTTCAGCACCCATCGCGGGCACGGCCACGCGCTGGCCAAAGGCGTGCCACCGCGCGAGCTGATTGCGGAAGTGCTGGGACGAGCGACCGGCTGCTCAGGCGGTCGCGGCGGCTCGATGCACCTGTTCAAACCGGAGATCGGCTTCATGGGATCCAGCGGTATCGTCGGCCCTTGCATCACCCTGGCCGCCGGCGGCGGCTACTCGGCCATGTTGCTCAAGACCGGCGGCGTCAGCGTGGCGTTCTTCGGCGACGGCGCGACGAACAACGGCGCATTCCACGAAGGTGTCAACCTGGCGACGGCCTGGCAACTGCCGGTGGTCTTCGTGTGCGAAAACAACCTGTATGCCACCGAAGTAGCCCTTGACAAGGCAACGCGCAACCCGAACATCGCCTCGCGCGCCGCCGCGTATGGGCTGCCTGGGGTCGCCGTCGACGGAAACGACGTGGCGGCGGTCTACGAGGCGGCCGGTGCAGCCGTGGCGCGCGCTCGCGCCGGTGGCGGTCCGACGTTGATCGAATGCCGCACCTATCGCACCCGTGCCCACGCCGAAGGAATGCGCGATGCCGGCTACCGCACCAAGGAAGAGGTCGCGTCCTGGAGGGAGCGTGACCCCATCGCTCTCTACCGCGATATGCTGCTGGCCGATGGCAGTGCAATCGAGTCCGAGCTGGCAAGCATCGACGCCGAGATCAAGACGCTCGTCGACGAGGCCGGCAGCTTTGCCGAAGCCAGCCCGATGCCGGATCCCGCCACGGTGAGCCGGTACGTCTTCAGCGAGGTGGCTGTGCCCGCGGGACCGGCTGCTCCGCAGCTTTCTTCCGGTGGCCGCGAGCTTACCTTTGTCGATGCCGCGCGCGAGGCATTGGCCGAGGAAATGGCCCGTGACGCGCGCATCTTCGTCGTCGGCGAAGGAATCGGAGCGCGTGGCGGCAACTTCAACACCACGGTCGGCCTTTACGACCTCTACGGCGAGGAGCGGCTGCGCGATTCGCCCATCGCCGAGCGCGGGTTCACCAATCTGTGTACCGGCGCGGCGGCCACCGGTACGCGGCCCGTCGTGGACTTCATGTTCATCGACTTCCTGGCCGATGCGTTTGGTGACATGCTCAACCAGATGTGCAAGCTGCAATGGATGAGCAGCGGCCGGATCAAGATGCCAATCGTCGTGCGCGGTTGCGTAGGCGTGGCGCAATCCAACGCAGCCCATCATTCCGGCAACTACTACCCGTTGTTCATGCATATCCCCGGTTTCAGAGTCGTGATTCCCTCGACGCCCGCCGATGCCAAGGGACTGCTGCGAACTGCGATCCGTTCCGACGATCCGGTGCTGTTTCTGGAGCACAAGAACCTGTTGACTCTCAAAGGGCCGGTGCCGGACGGCGAGTACCTGATCCCCTTCGGGCAGGCGGCCATTCGCCGCGCCGGCACTGATCTGACCATCGTCGGCATCGGCTTCACGGTGAAGCAGGCACTGGACGCCGCCGAACTGCTGGCGCAGGAGGGAATCGTCGCGGAAGTAATCGATCCGCGCACCGTCGCGCCGCTGGACACCGACACCATTCTCGCGTCGGTGCATAAAACAGGCCGCCTGCTGGTGGTGGACGAGGACTTTGCACCGTGTGGCATCGGCGCAGAGATTGCGACCCAGGTCATGGAGCGTGGCTTCGACGATCTGGATGCACCGGTGCGCCGCGTGAACGGTCTCTTTGCACCGGCGCCGTACAGCCCGCCGTTGTACGAAGCGGTGGTCCCGAACGTGAGGACCATTGTCCAGGCCGCGCGCGAGCTTCTGGCAGAGTGAAGGTCAATCGGAGGTAACCATGCCATTTGAGGTCGTTCTGCCCCGCTTGGGCTGGAACATGGAAACCGGCCAACTGGGGGAGTGGCTGAAAAAGGATGGCGACCACGTGGTGGAGGGCGAACTTCTCTTCACCGTTGAAGGGGACAAGGCGACTCAGGAGATCGAGGCGCTGGAGAGCGGCATCCTCCGCATCCCCCCCGATTCGCCCTCGCCAGGCCAGGAGATCCCTGTCGGTACGCTGTTGGCCTATCTAGTCGCCCCGGACGAGCTGGCGACGTTCAGCTTCGACGTAGCAGCGCAGCCGGCTGTGGAAGAAGAGCCAGAGGCAGCTTCGTCTGGACCGGCAACGGGTGAAAAAGCGACACCGGCGATCAGCCCGCGCGCGCGCCGTATCGCCCGTGAGTTGGGCGTCGACTGGACCAGCCTTAAAGGCAGTGGGCGTACCGGCCGGATCGTGGAGCGTGACGTGCGTCAGGCTGCTGAACAGATAGCGCAGCAGCCTGACCAATTACCTGCGGCCATCAGCCCGCTGGCCCGGCGCGTGGCCGCCGAACTGGGAGTCGATGTGGACGAGTTGGCGGCGCGAAGTCCCGGCCGCCGGCTTATGCGCGCCGACATCGAGGAAGAAGCCGAGCGGGCAAAGCAGGCGGCAGCGCGGGTTCCTGCGGCAATTGAGCCTTCTGTAACACCAGCCGGCGCCGTCCTGCCTATCACCACAGTTCGTCGCATCATCGCCGACCGCATGGCAACCAGCGCGCACACGGTGGCAGCTGTCACGCTCACCACCGAGGCTGACGCCACAGAGTTGGTTCGCCTGCGTCAGCAGTTGAAGGACGACACCACGGGCGCACCCATTCCTTCCTACAACGACCTCCTCGCCAAGCTGACTGCCCAGGCATTGGGTGAGCATCCCATGGTCAACGCCCGCTTCGACGGCGACACCATCGTCCAGTCAGAGGCGGTTAACATCGGCGTTGCAGTCGATACCGACCGCGGGCTGCTGGTGCCGGTGCTGCGGAATGTGCAAACGAAATCGCTGCGCCAGATCGCCCGCGAGTCGGCCGTGCTGATCGAAAAGACCCGAACCGGCCGTGTTTCACCGGACGAGCTGGCTGGCGGCACGTTCACCATTACCAACCTGGGGATGTACGAAATCGACGCGTTCACGCCGATCATCAACCTGCCGGAGTGCGCCATTCTTGGCGTCGGACGGATCGTGGCAAAGCAGGTCGTCGTGGACGCCGATGCAGAGCGCGTCGCTATCCGGCGCATGATGTTCCTCAGCCTGACCTTCGACCATCGGCTGGTGGATGGCGGCCCGGCTGCACGTTTCCTGCAGCGCGTCAAACACTTCATCGAGAAGCCATATCTTTGGCTGGTAGGACCATAAGACTCAGGTCTCGCCAGGAGAACACGCTATGTTGACCCCACGAGAGCGCGTCCTTTGCGCGCTGGCTCATGAAGAACCTGATCGCGTCCCCGTATTCTTCGGCACTTCCGGCGTGACGACGATGCTTGCGCCGGGGTACGACAAGCTCAAAGCCTATCTGGGCATCGAGAGCGAGACCACAGTGTTCTGGCGCGGCTTGCAGTATGTGCTGATGGATGAAGAGGTGCTCGCCTGGTCCGGTTCCGATGGGCGGCCACTTATTGCAGGACCGGCTCCTGCAACGCTGGCGCGCGATATCTCTGAAGACGCCTATGTGGACGGCTGGGGATGTCTCTGGGAGCGCCGTCCCCACGGGATATACTATGAAGTCGTCGACTCGCCTATCCGTACCGCCACTATCGACGACCTCGATCACTACCCATGGCCTGACCTGGCTCACCCGAGCCGGTTCACCGATTTGCGCGAAAAGGCCATGGCCATTCAGGACGCGGGCTACGCGGTCGTAGCATTGAGCGGCGTCACGCCGTTCGAGCAGTCTTACATGTTGCGCGGAGTCGAGCAGTGGATGCTCGATTTGGCAGGCGATCCCGGCTTCGCTCTGGCCTTGATGCGCAAGACCACGGATCTGATGAAGGCCAGTGTGATCCAGTTGCTGGAGGAAGCCGGGGACGCCATCGACGTGCTGGTGACGGGTGATGATCTCGGCACGCAGAACTCGACGCTGATTTCACCAAAGATGTACCGAGAGTTGATCAAGCCGTTCCACGTCGAGTTGATGAACGAGATCAAGAAACGAACCAAAGCCAAGATCTTCTATCATTCCGACGGCAACATCTACTCGTTGCTGCCCGACCTGATCGAGATCGGGATCGACCTGCTCAACCCGGTGCAGGTAAATGCCGGCACCATGGGCGATACGGCGCGGCTCAAACGCGAGTTCGGTGATCATCTGTCGTTCTGTGGCGCGATCGATACCGGGTGGGTGCTGCCGAACGGCACGCTCGCCGAGGTGCGCGCCGAGGTACGCCGCAGAATCAAGGACCTGGCGCCCGGCGGCGGCTACATTTTGGCATCGGTACACTGCATCCAGCCCGATGTGCCGGTGGAAAACGTGGTCGCGATGCTGGACGAAGCGAGATTAGCTGGACAATATCCATTGGCAATTTGAACGACTGGAACAACACTGGTAATATCCCCCGTGTTGGCACAAAGAAAAGCATTTCATTGGGATTCTCATTCGGGCCGGTTTCCTGACCGTGCTGGTCATTTCAGATAGGAGCACTCCTATGTCACCATACAAAGTCGTCATTACCGATTTTGGAGACGCCGATCACAGCCTCGAAGCCGGTGTTCTCCATGGCTCAGGTCTTGATATCAACCTTGTTCGCCTGCAAACCAGGATCCCCGAGGAACTGATCTCTCACGTGGGCGACGCTGATGCACTGATCGTCCAGTGGGCGACCATCAACCGGGAGGTTATCGAGGCTATGACCTCCTGCAAGGTCATCTCGCGCTACGGGATCGGCGTGGATATGGTCGATCTTCAGGCCGCGGGCGAGCACGGCATCCCGGTCGCTAACGTCCCTGACTTCTGCATCGAGGAGGTCAGCGACTCGACTATCGGCTTCATCTACGACCTTAGCCGGCGCACGGTTTTCCTGGATCGGCTCGTGCGGGCAGGGGGATGGGGCCAATCTCTCCCCACGCAACTCTGGCCTCCGCCGCGCCTGAGCGGCCAGACACTGGGTATTGTGGGGTTGGGTAACATTGGACGTGCGGTGGCGCGCAAAGCTGGCAGCCTTGGTTTGCAGGTCTTGGGTTATGATCCCTATCTCGGGCCGGAACAAGCGCGTGATCTGGGGGTTGAGTTGGTCGATCTGGATGACTTGTTGCGCCGTTCGGACTTCGTCACCTTGCACTGTCCGCTGAACGACGAGACACGCGGCCTGATCGACGCCCCGCAGTTGGCGCGAATGAAGCCCACCGCATGTCTGATCAACATGGCGCGCGGTCCGGTGGTGGTTCAGGCCGCGCTTTACGAGGCGCTGGCCAACCGGACGATCACCGCAGCCGCGCTGGATGTGCTCGAACAGGAGCCGCCCGATCCCGACGATCCGCTGCTGCATCTGGACAATATAATCGTCACGCCCCACGCTTCCAGCGGCTCCGTTGCGGCTGTCCTTCAGTTGCGCCGCGACACGGCTCAAAACGTGGTAGATGCGCTGAACGGCAAGCTGCCACGCTCCATCGTGAATCGGCAGGCGCTGGGTTGGACCTAACGGCAGGAGAACCCGACCATGGCGTCGTTTATCGGCGTTGATCTCGGCACGTCGTTCATCAAGGGTGCCGTGCTGGATCCGGAGCGCCTGACGATCGAGCATATTCACCGCGTCCCGTTTCCCGACGCCTTGCCGGGCCTGCCTCCGCAGCAGCGCGAGTTTAGCCCATCCGACGTTCTGGCGGCGACGCGGCGTCTGCTGGACAAACTCCTGCCGGTCGCGCCGGAATGCGAAGCGATCCTGATGTGCAGCCAGATGCACGGCCTGGTGTTCACCACCGAACTGGGAGAACCGCGCTCGAACCTGACGACCTGGCAAGATCAACGCGTGCTGGAGCCGCATCCTTCAGGCCAGGGAACCTACTTCGATGTGCTCGTTCGGCAGCTTACCCGCGACGAGGTGCGCCAGCTTGGCAACGAGGTGCGGCCCGGCCAGCCGCTGGGCGTCCTCTTCTGGCTGGCTGAGCAAGGCCGGCTGCCCGGCGCCGACCTTGTCCTGGCCTCGCTCCCCGATTTTGTGCTGAGCAATCTCTGCGAGACGACGCCGGGGATCGAAGCAACCAACGCCGCGGCCCACGGCGCGCTCAACCTGGAAACGATGGCCTGGCACGACCCGGTCATCCACAAGCTCGGTCTGGGGAGCCTGCGCTGGCCGCGGATGCGGTCCCAGGGCGAGGTGGTTGGCTTGTTGCGGGCCGGCGGGCGGTCGATTCCCTGTTTTACGCCGGTAGGTGATTATCAGTGTGCCCTGACAGGCGCGCTGCTGCGAAACGGGGAACTCTCGCTGAACATCTCGACCGGCTCGCAGGTCAGCACCCTCCAAGAAGCTCTCGCGTTTGGAGACTACCAGAGCCGACCGTTCTTCGATGGCCGTTTTCTGGCCGGCATCACCCACATTCCGGCCGGCCGCGCGCTGAACGCGCTGGTCAAGCTGCTGTCAGAGCTGGCAACAGGCCAAGGAGTGGTCGTGCCGGAGCCGTGGGACTACATCACGCAGATGGCGCGCAACGTAGATCCTCCACAGATGCACGCCAACCTGGCCTTTTTCACATCGTCCTGCGGGGACCGCGGCGAATTCACGAATATGCGTGAGGAGGAGATGACCGTCGGACACGTCTTCCGCGCTGCGTTTCAGAACATGGTCGACAACTATTACGCTTCGGCGCAGCGGCTTCATCCGGGTGGTCCGGACGGCGCGTCACCGTGGCGCAATCTGGTCTTCTCCGGCGGCCTGGCCCAGAAGGTCGAGTTGCTGCGCGACCTGATCGTCGATCGTTTCGGCGTTCCCTATCGCGTTTGTCCCACCCCCGAAGATTCCTTGCTTGGCCTGCTGGCCCTTGGCCTGGCGTTCACCGGGCGTACACCAACCGTCGCAGCAGCCATGAACCGCATCTATGACGCCTATGGCGGCGACAGCATGTTGCAGTAGAGCGAAGAAGATCGAACTGTCGAGATAAGAAATAGCGGGCACTATTCGCCCGCTATTTCTTGTATACCAGCAGTTCGCCCTGGGACATCAGGTGTGGTCGGACTTCGGGCGCATACGCTGCGCAGGCATCGAGAAACTGGGCGGGATTGCCGTTGTGCTCGGCAAACATCCAGAAGTGGCACGGAATCGCCACCTTGGCGTGTGCGTCGTGCGCCAGTTTCGCTGCCTCGATCCCGTCCAGATTACCGTACGCGCCGTTGATCGGAGGGATGATTACATCGATGTCCGCCGCAAAGATTTCTTGCCACATCTCCGGCCGGTATGCCGTGTCGGCCACCTGCCAGACGGTGATGTCGCCCACCTGAATCAGCACTCCCAGCGCCTCGGGAGCCAGATCGCCGTGATCGGCGAAGGTGCCGGTCAGGCGCACATCGCCATAGGTCAGCGTTTCGCCTTCGTGGATGATGGTGTAGCGATCCTCGCTCACGCCTAGCTTCTCAAACTCGGCCCGGCAGTCTGGCGCTGCGACGAAGTGGATGCCTGGATTGTGGGCGAGTACCGGGATTGCGTCGTAGTCGAAGTGGTCGGCGTGCGAGTGCGTGCAAACCACAAGGTCGGCTTCGACTTCTTCGGGGTCGAGCGGCGCCGGCATGATGCGCTTGAATCCATACTCGATATCGCCCAGCAAGCGATGGACACAATCGCTGAGATAGGCATCGACATACACTGTCGTGCCGCTGGATGTTTTGTAAACGAACCCTGCCTGGGCCAGCCAGAAGATTGCCAGGCTGCCCGGCTCTACCTGAAGTTCCTTGATCTGCAAGGCGAGTTTGCTCATGACAGGCTCCCTCTGATCTCGCGTACCAGCGCCATGGTCTCCGCTGTCCTGGCAGCCAGTGCGTCGAAGTCGCCGCTGGCGAGATATTCTTTCCTGATCAGGTCACCTCCGATGCCGACAGCGGTGGCACCGGCTTTGAACCAGGTGGTCAGATTTTCACGGGTTGCCCGCACACCGCCGGTCGGCATGATGCGCGTCCACGGGCACGGACCGAGGATCGCCTTGATAAACGCTGGCCCGCCTACCGAATCGCCGGGGAACATCTTGACGATCTCTACGCCCAATTCCTCTGCGTCGCCGATCTCGGTGGCGCTGCCGCAGCCCGGGCTGTAGGAGATCTTGTGCCGGTTGCAATAGCGGGCAACTTCTGGATTCATGTATGGCCCGACGATGAAATTGGCACCGCAGGATACATAGAGCGCAGCAGTTGGTGCGTCCAGAATGGAGCCGGCGCCTAAGATAAGATCAGGCAACTCGCGCTGGCAATAGAGCGACAGTTCCTTGAATATCTCAGGAGCGAAGTCGCCGCGGTTGGTGAACTCCAAGAGCCGGCAACCGCCGGTCGAGATCGACCAGGCGACCTTCTTGGCAACCTCCGGGTCGGCGTTGTAGAAGATCGGCACCAGGTTAGTGCTAACGAACGTGTTAAGAACATCGAGTCGGGCGAATCTTGGCATAGCTACCTCGCTCAAATTGTTAACAGTTTACAGTTAGCAGTATATCATTGGCGCAGTGCCCTGTCAATAATATTTCAAACTCAACTGTGTTTTCTCTTGCTGCCAGCACGGTTGAGAATCGTGGCCAACGGTGGCGGCGGTTAGTCCACATGCTGCGTGCAGGGTATAATCCGGGTAAGCCGGCACTTATCAGTCTTTCGATCTGTCGCGCTGGCTCGAAACCAACTCATCACGCGTTGCAGAATGCAGGCCGCTTCCCTGTGCACGTGAAGCAGCAAACGCCTATCTAAACCCGGAGAAACCCATGGAATACCGCAATCTTGGCCGTACCGGCCTCCAAGTCAGCGAGCTCTGTCTCGGCACCATGCAGTGGGGCTGGACCGCCAGTGAAGAAGAAGGCTGGACGGTCATGGATGCCTTCATGGAGGCCGGCGGTAACTTCATCGACACCGCTGATGTCTACTCGCGCTGGGTCGAAGGCAACCCAGGCGGCGTGTCGGAACAGATCATCGGCCGCTGGATGAAGGCGCGCGGCAACCGCCGCCAGATCGTGCTAGCCACCAAGGTACGGGGCCGTATGTGGGATGGTCCCAACGGCGAGGGATTGAGCCGTGGCCACATCATGGCGGCGGTGGAGGACAGCCTGCGCCGGCTAGACACCGACTACATCGACCTGTACCAGACCCACTGGTACGACGCTCAGACTCCCATTGACGAGACCATGCGGGCGCTGGACGATCTGGTGCGCCAGGGCAAGGTACGTTATGTCGGCTGCTCGAACTACCCGGCCTGGCGGCTGGCCAAGGCGCTGTGGACCAGCGACAAGCTGGCCCTGGCTCGCTACGACTCGATTCAACCGCATTACAGCCTCGTGCATCGGGCTGAGTTCGAGCGCGGGCTGAAGGGGCTGTGCGAGGAAGAGGGCATTAGCGTCATTCCCTACAGCCCGCTGGCCGGGGGGTTTCTCACCGGCAAGTACCGCCGCGGCCAGGACTGGCCCGCCAGCGCCCGCGCCGATGGCATCCGCAAGCGCTACGACAACGAGCGCAGTTGGACAAGTCTGGAGGCCCTGGAGAAGATCGGCCAGGCCCGTGGCAAGACAGTCGCACAGATGGCGCTGGCCTGGCAGCTTAGCCAGCCGGTCATCACCTCGCCCATCATCGGCGCCAACTCGGTGAAACAGCTAAACGACAGCCTCGGCGCGTGCGGCGTGCGTCTGACCGCTGAGGAGATGGCAGCGCTGGATGCCGCCAGCGCCTGGGAATAGACTCGGGCGCGATGCCATTTTTCCTGGCTCTAGCGGATTCTGTGGATGCAGGAAGTTGTCGTTGCCAAGGGCGCCCGCCGGAGGCTACAAGCCATCCGGCTACGAGATGCAAGCCCGCTGGGCTACGGAATCCGCAGGCCCGAAGGGCCTTTCACGTCGTAGCCCGATCCGTTTGACGGTCGGGCGGTCGCACACCCACAGAATCCGCTAGAACCAGATTTTTTCCAAGAAAGTGGCATCGCGTTCACCGGAACAAATCGCATGACATCCTCCGACAAAACCCTTGCCATGCGCCTGCTGGAAGGCAAGAAAGTCGCCTACACAGCGCTGCGCTACGACCCCGACGTCTCCGTCAGCGCGGTTGAGGTGGCAGAAGCCGTTGGCCTGCCGCCCGCTCAGGTATTCAAGACGCTGGTCACACAGCCGGATGCCGGCAAGCCGATCCTGGCGGTCATTCCGGCGCCGGCCGAGTTGGATCTGAAAGCGCTGGCTAAAGCGGCCGGTCTGAAGAAGGTGCGCATGGCGACGCAAGCGGATGCCGAGCGTCTGACCGGCTTGCAGAAGGGCGGCATCAGCGTACTGGCGTTGGTCAACAAGGGGTTCAAGGTGTTTCTCGACAGCAGCGCCCAACAGTTCGATCAAATCGCGATGAGCGCCGGCGAGCGCGGCGTGCAGGTACAACTTGCGCCAAAGGACTTCATGCGCGTAACCGGGGCTCACTCGGACGCTATCAGTCAATACTCAAGATAACGATGACCGACGTAAACAACAAGACTCTATGGGGCGGGCGCTTCGACGAGGCTGCCAGCCCGCTGCTGCGCCAATTCAACGACTCGCTTCCTTTTGACCAGCGCCTTTGGCTGGAGGACATTTTCGGCAGCATGGCATACGCCGAGGGTTTGGCGCGCGCCGGAATCCTGACCACCGAGGAGAGCGACCTGCTGCTGGCCGGTCTGGAGCAGGTGGCGCAGGAGTGGCGTGACGGCGTGTTTCAGATCGCGTCGGGCGACGAGGACATTCACACGGCGGTCGAGCGACGGCTGGGTGAACTGATCGGCCCGGTGGCCGGCAAGCTACACACCGGCCGCAGCCGCAACGACCAGATCGCCACGGACCAGCGCTGGTGGCTGCGCAACCGAATCGACGAGCTTGACGGCCTGCTGGCCGGGCTGATCACGGTCGCGGTGGCGCGGGCGGAGGCGGAGATCGACGTGCTGATGCCCGGCTACACCCATTTGCAGTTGGCGCAACCGATGCGTTGGTCGCAGTGGTTGCTCAGCCATGTGTGGGCGTGGCAGCGGGACCGCGAGCGCCTGGCCGACCTGCGCAGGCGCGCCAACTTGTCGCCTCTGGGCGCAGGGGCGCTGGCCGGCAATCCGTTCGCGGTGGACCGGCATGCGCTGGCTGCCGACCTGGGCTTCGACGGACCGATTCCCAACTCCATCGACGCGGTGCGCGACCGCGACTACGTGGTGGAGTTCCTGAGCTGGGCTGCGCTGCTGGGCGTGCATCTCAGCCAGCTTGCCGAGGATCTGATCCTGTGGAGCAGCCGCGAGTTTGGTTTCGTCAGCGTGGCCGAGCAGTTTAGCACAGGCAGCAGCATCATGCCACAGAAGCGCAATCCCGACTCGCTGGAGTTGGTGCGCGGCAAGAGCGGACGGCTGGCCGGCAATCTGATGGCGCTGCTGACGACCCTGAAGGGGATGCCGGCTGCCTACAACAAGGACCTGCAGGAGGACAAGGAGCGGTTGTTCGACAGTGTGGACACGTTGCTGATCACGCTGCCGGTGACGGCGGGTGTGGTGCAGACGTTGTCCATCAACCCGCAGCGGATGCGGGCCGCGCTGGGCGACGAACTGCTGGCGACCGACCTGGCCGAGTATCTGGTGCGCCGCGGTGTGCCCTTCCGGCAGAGCCACGAGTTGGTGGGACGGGCGGTGAAGCGCGCGGAATCACTGGACGTGCCGCTAAGCGAGCTGTCGCTGGCCGAATTTCAGGCGATCAGCTCTGAGTTCGGCGAGGACGTCGCGGCCGTATTTGATTTCGAGCAATCTGTGGAAAGGCGAGACGTATACGGCGGACCGTCACGCAGAGCCGTTCAGGAGCAGATCGAGGAACTTCGTACTCACTTGATGTAAGCGCAAGACCGGCGCTCAGACAAGAAACTCCATTCGGCGGACAAAACGAAATGCCACCTCTGGCCGGCCAGAGGTGGCATTGTGATGCTCAGATACTGGTTGATGTTGCTTGAAGTTGGCGTGTGCCGCCGCGCAAGACTCTAAAGCGCTGACTACAAGCCTTTATCGTATTCGGTGCAAAGCGTTATGCCTCAACAACTTCCCAGCGGTTGTAGGCTTCAACCTCCCACATCTTGTTCGTGCGATACTGGTAGATAAACCCGAGAACTGCCAGCACCACGAAAAGCAGTAGAAGTAACACTGACTGATCCAATGCCGCTTGCAGAGGAGCTTCCATCACTCGAGTCGCTGGAACAAACATAAGCAGGATGGAGGTGAAGACGGCGGCAGCTCCCAGAACCGCTGTGCCGATTTCGATTACCAGTTTCGCCAGCCGGAAGCGCAGCGTCAGGAAAATCATCACCACGCCGGCAATGACCGCAAGCACCCATGCGATCAGGCCGAAGTCCAAACCCAGCGCGGACCATATCGCAACGATGACACTGTAGCCCAGAGAAAATGCGATGACACCCACCGCAAATGCGAAGAACAGGTAGGACAGAACAGCGAAGAAGGCGCCGGCGATGAAGCCGATCACCCAGCTCGTCACGGTTGCCAGGAACGCGTCGCCAAAGATAGACTGTACCGCCTGCGCACCGAAAACCAATCCGAATACGAATCCCCAGATTGGCAGCAGAATGAGGAACATCCGATAGCCGAGAAAAGTCAGCGCCAGGCCGAACAGGATGCCGATCATGCCGGCGCATGCAATTGCAAGAAACCCATCAGTAGTCATAAGGAACCTCCAAAATGTGAATAAAGTGAAAATGTACGAGAAAAATGCTCGTCACCCGGAACACGTTGGGGCGAGGTAACGACAGTATGGTTAGAGAACAATCACCTCCTCTCGAAAGAATCGGCATGTCCGGCGGGAATATGAAGGCGGGAATGAACAAATAGCGAGTATTTGCTTGCAACTGTGTGGAACTTTTGTCCGACAACCGTTGGCCTGCTGTACGAGAAAAGACTCCGGCGTAGGTGCACCGGCGGGACATGTCTTTGTGCTCGCAAAATTATGTTCGCTGGCCTCATTATACCGCGGCGAGTGTTTGTTGACAAGGGGCAAAAGGCCTCCAGTATCGCTAATCCTGTAAGATGCTTCTTGTAAGACTGTTCTGACTGAGTATAATCGGTGGCGTACCCACTGGAATGGATAGGTTTCGCAACGATTCGCTAATAGACCACTAAGGGTTTGAATGAACTATGACACATCGTCTTGGACGAACGAAGCTCTGGGTTACACTCGGATTGAGTCTGTTGATTCTTGTTTCGACGCTGCCGGGACACGCCCTGGCGCAAGAGGCTGATCCGGTAAAAGAAGAGGCTTTGCTGCCGTTTCGCTATGTCAGGATCTGGGACAAACCGGTGTCCGTGTACGCAACACCTGGCGATCCGGCCAACCAGACTCCGGTGGATACGCTGCTTCCGCCCGACTCCTGGGTAAGCATCGACGAAGAGGTTGAACAGGACGACCAACTCTGGTACCGCATCGACGACCAGGAGTACGTCCTGGCCAGCGATGTATTGTCCAGCCCTCCGTCGCTGTTTCAGGGATCTCAGATCGAGGAGCAGCCACAACATCCTATCGGCTACGTCATCGCTCCGGAGCTGAACGTGCGCCCCACAGCCGGCGCGACCAACGCGCCGGTGGCGTCGCTGCACCGATACGACACGGTCGATATCCTGGAAACCGTGAAGGTCGATGACAGTCTGTGGTACAAAATCGACGAGGACCGCTACGTGCATGGCTCTTACGTGCGCGTGATCTATCCCGTGACGCGGCCGGCCGAGGTTTCGGCTGAAGATCGTTGGGTAGCTGTGGATCTGGCGCAGCAGGTGATGTCGGCCTACGAGGGCGACCGCATGGTCTATGCTACGCTGGTTTCCACCGGCCGGCCCCCCTTCTTCACGCCCAAAGGGCTGAACCGCGTTTGGATCAAGCTGCAGACCGGCGCGATGGAAGGCGGTGAGGTCGAAAAGGGCGACTACTACTACCTGCAGGATGTGCCCTGGATCATGTATTTCAACAAGGACGTTGGCCTCCATGGCGCCTTTTGGCATGACCGCTTTGGCTATCCCAGCAGCCACGGCTGTGTGAATCTCAGCCCCAAGGACGCTCAGTGGATGTTCAACTGGACGACGCCTCAACTGCCATTCCCGGACACACGCTACGTTTACGCCAGCCGGAACAACCCCGGCACATGGGTTTACGTCTACGCATCGTCGGATTGATCACGCGATCTGGCCGTCAAATAAACAACACCCCAGGGTTGACCCTGGGGTGTTTCGATTCTGGTTGGATCGTTATAGGTGTTACCGCCTGTTCATGCGGCCACGCTGTCCTGCTGCCGAGCCAGTCGAGGCGCTGATGATTTCGTCGTACGTCTGCTGATCCAACACCTGCGGTTCGTAGGTCTCACCGGTTTGGCGTGCCAGGGTCGAGGTAAACGCACGCAGGTGGTTGTTCGAGCCGGCCAGGAGGCGCTCGTACACCGTCTGGATGTCGCTGTGTTCCACCGTGGCCAACTCGTTGATCAGGTCTTCGATGTCGGTTTCCTCGATGAGGGCGCCGACGGCCAGTGCATCGGCCAGTGAATCGCTGCCCAGGTCAACGAGGGTGTCGTACAGCGCCTGCAAATCCAGGTTGGTAAACTCGCCGATATCGTTGCCGGCCGCCGGGTCGGCGATGTCGTAGCGGTCGAGCAGCGTGCCGATGGCGTCCATGTGGTTCTGTTCGCTGCGGGCGATGTTGCTGAAGACCTGTGTACCCCATAGGTCACCGAGTGTCAGGTAGACATCGCGGGCCACCTTTTCCTCTTCCCGCATGAAAGCCAGACCATCGATCTCTTCCGAGCTAAGGTCATCATCTGCTGTCACAGGCAGAGCCGAAACTTGATTTTGCACTGGACCGCCGCGCTCAATCGGAGCAGCAGAAGCAGGTGTAGCCCCGGCAATGCCGGCGACTCCCAGGCCGAAAGCGAATGCACCAGCCAGTAGTGTTTGTGTCAACTTGATCATCGTTCAATCTCCTTGTTTTGAAAGTTGCTTTCCGGTCGTGCAACCGGAGCGTATGTTTGTTGATTGGTTCGTCGTTGGTGACGAAGTAAGTGTCAACCATCTACCCCAAGTCTAGCAAGAGAAAGTGCAGAGACAGGTCAGGACCTATGGAGATTGTGTGGACATTTCGGAACTCCCCCAGGTCGTGAAACTTCCTGATTCTGTCGGATTCTGTGGGTGTGTGGCCGCCCGACAGCTACGCAAACGGATCGGGCTACCCACTCCGGGGCGCGAGCAGCGACGTGAAAGGTCCTCCGGGCCTGCGGATTTCGTAGCCCAGCGGTTACTTTCTTTTTTGGTAACTACTCATCCGTCATTCCCGCCTCCGCGGGAATCCACTCCTCGCAGACCTGGATTCTCGCCTGCCTGGAAACGACCACGGAGAGATTCTTCATTAGCGGTTCGGCCTCATGTGGATCGCGTGCTTGACCCATTCAGAAAGACAGTGAAGAAGTTTCTTGCCGCGGCGTATGCCGTCTGTGATGGCATCGGGAACTCCGCGGAAATGACGACACACTTTATAGGCTGAGCAGTTACCTTTCTTGACAAGACAGACGCCCCATGCTATTTTATAACGAACGTTCGATATAAGACAGGTTTCGCTCGATGCCAAGAATTGTCGACCACGACGCATATCGTGAGGAGTTGCTTCAACAGGCGTTTGCGCTATTTGCCCGCCAGGGCTATGGCGCAGTCTCCATGCGGCAGATCGCCGAGGCGCTGGGAGTGTCCACGGGAACGCTGTACCACTATTTTCCCAGTAAGAGAGCGCTCTTCGAACAGGCGGTCGCCAAGGTGGTGGACAGGGACTTAGCTGCGTGGGAGAAAACAGTCAACCCCCAGGCGTCGTTGGACGACAAGTTGCGCGAGTGGTTCGACATGATCGTGCAGCAGCGAGCGGAGCTTACCAGCGCGATCATGTTGACCATCGACTATTACCGGCAAGGCCAATCGAGCACAGACGGGACAGGTGTCCTGGTGCTGCTGGAAAGCTATGTTGACACAGTTGCTGCGCTGCTGGATCTTCCCAGGACTGTCTGCATCGTCATGCTGACTGCCGTGGACGGCTTGCTGCTCTGGCACTATCCACTGGTGGACACCAGCGCGTTAGCCAGCAGCCTGGATCAACTGCGCATTATGATAGTGAGCTACGCCCGGGCAGCGGATCGTAGCACGGATGAATGACGAGAAAGGAAGGTACCTCATGGCAGTACAAACACATCAACCCAAATTACCCAGCGGCCTGTCGAGACTGCTGTTTCGGATGCCGATCTATTTGTACAAGTTGCGGCTCGGCTGGCTGCTGGGCGGACGCTTCCTGCTGCTGAACCACATCGGCCGCAAGTCGGGGCTGCCGCGCCAGGCGGTGGTGGAGGTGGTGCGACACGATTCGGCCAGCGATACATACATCATCGCCTCCGGATTTGGCGATCAGGCCCAGTGGTTTCAGAACCTGATGCAGACACCTGACGTCACGATTCAGGTTGGGCGGCGCAAGCTGGCCGTCCATGCTCGCCGGCTGTCACCTGACGAAGCCGCGGACGAAATGGCCGACTACGCCCGGCGCAACCCGAAAGCGGTTCGCAGCCTGGCAGGCTTTATGGGGTTCGAGGTTGATGGCACGGAAGAAGGCTACCGGCAACTGGGGGAGCATCTGCCGTTTGTGGCGCTGGAGAAGCGTGATGCGAAATAAATCTTGCGGTCAGCGTACCGGCCCAGCTATCAGCCGGATGGCGTTGATGCACTCGTCTGGAGCCTGCTCAGGAGGCGTTCTGCCGGCGTAGGCATCCACCCAGTGCTGAAAGGCACCGAGATTCATGCGCACCACATCGGCCAGCCGTTCTGGACTGAAGACCGGCCCGCTCGTGATGTTCCAGAGTTTGTCATAGTACGCATGCAGATCAGGGTCCTGGATCAGGTTGCGGCCTTCCAGCAGCGAGTCAACGTAGCCAACTGGAATCATGCGAAAGAAGTGGCCCGATTTCCACTGCTGCGTGTTGCAAACGGGCAATCTGGCCAACAGGGGATCGCTTAGCCCGGCATAGTCGACGATGATCTTATCAGGGCCGGCTGCATAGCCAAAGTAGCCGATGGGTGCTCTACCGGAGGCGCCGCCGATGTGAACGACGGCGGCGCTTTGGCGAAACGCCTCGCCCGCGTGATACCACTCGTGGTCGGGCAAAATCTTGCCGGGCCGCCAGTCAAGAAGCGCGGCGCCCTCCTCGTGAGCGAACCACTTGGTGTCGATAAAGCTCACATTTTGTTCTTGCGGCGACCGGTACCAGGGTGTGCCCATCTTGATGGCTGAAACCGGGCTGATCGCCATGTACAACACGATGGGCACTGCAAGCAACGCAGCAGCCTTGGGCGTGCGGATGAGATCGACAAGCACCAGGCACGTGATAAAGAAGGGCACAGCGAAGAAGCGCCCGCTCATGTGTGTTGCGGAGGCCGCGTCCAGCACAATATAGCCAACGTAGAACACCACTCCTGCCATGGCAGCAAGCGAACGGGATGCCCTGCGCCAGAAGGCTAACACGATTGCGGCCAGAAGCACAAGATAGCTGGCGCTATCCCACGACATGCTGTTGAGCAGATATTCGACGCCCCGTTCCACCTTTTGTGCCTGGCTGATTCCACTCGTGATCGCCTTGGCATAGGCGGTATTGGGAAAGGGAAAACCGTAGTAGACCAGTGAGAACAGGAGCCACGCGATGGCCGGAGAGATCGCAACCAATACGACAGGTATCGGACGATAGTCGGTTTGACGCAGGCTGGCGTAGAGTCCCATCGCCAGAGCGGGCAGGTAAAGCAACAGCGTATCGGTTCTGTTCAGAAACGCCAACGCGGCCACAAAAAACAGGACGAAGAGGTCTCGCTGGCTAACACTGTCTTGGGTGCGAGAAAGCAAAAACCTGGCATAGAAGAGCATGGCCAGGAAATATGACAGAGCATTCTCCAGACCGGAGGAAGTGTAGTCAACGAATGCCTTGGAAGCAATCAGAATTAGTACCAGAAACGATGGTTTCCAGAGCGATGGGGGATTTTGTTGACTGAAGGAGCGGTAGGCAACGACGAAGGTTGCAAGACACAGCAGGTAGGAGATGATGATGGATGTGTAGAAAGCCTCGCGTGTCACGAAATAGAATACACTCACCAGCAGCATCCACAGAGGATGCGAGTATGCCTGGACCCTCTCCCCCACGTTCCATGTCAACCCATAGCCATGGACAAAATTGTCGACGGTGCGAAACGTTATGTACGCATCGTCCACCACCCAAGCATTGACAAGGTAAACATACGTAAAGAGCGCCAAAGCGACAACGAAAAGACCTTTGTACGAAAGAACTCTCCTCATTGGCCCACAGCTCTATCGCGGCAGCACCCTGTACACGGGCGGATCCTGATTTGTTTGTTGCAGATTGAATGCGGCGGAGAGAATCGGATAGGGATCGATAGGTCCCTGGCGAAAGTGTACGGTGTCCGGTTCCTTTACAAGATAGACCGGCGTCCCATCCTCCAGCACCTGGCTCACGACTGAGTCGAGACGTTCGGCGTATTTGTCCCATGCAGCTTGCGTCGCTGCGCCGCCAGGTACGGTTAATAGTGAGTAGAACAAGGCTGTCCGGTGACCGTAGTACATGATCAGGTCATGATATTGCTGTGATAGGAAGATGGCATTGGGTTCTGTGTCGCGCACGATAGTCTCAGCCCGCGCCACCATGACTTCTCCGTGTCTGGAACGACCCGTCAGGTGTTGCGTCGTCGCAGACCATGTGGGGAGAGAAACGAGAACAATGAGCAGCGGGATTGCTACGGCAATCCACCTGGACTCAGCGCCAAACAACCGCACGCAACCTCGCACAATGGCGTAGCTGGCAGCCAGTAGAATCATCGGCAAAGCCAGCAGGGCGAAGCGGGCATCGGACGATGGCCATAAAAACGCAGCGAAAAATAGCGAGACAAACAAGATGACGCCGCCCAGCAGAAGCGCCTCGGCCCGCGGCATGAGGATCAGACCAATGATCGCCAGAATCAAGCCAATGTGCAGGTTGTGCCAAAAAGCAGCCAGAACTGCCTGATAGCCGCCGCTTCCCACCGGCGAGTTGCCAATGAAATTCTGCCAGGACAACAGAGCATACGAGGGGAACCCGTAGTCAGCGGCATACCCGGTTGCCAACGGACTGCCGAACACAGCCGCGCTGTAGGCCATATTGAGCCCTCCCAGTGCAATCAACCCGGCCGCCAGCCCTGCATAAGCGCGGCGGGGCTGGACTTCACCGCGCCGTTTCAGCAACAGATACGCGCCAAGCGGGATGAAAGCCAACACCACGGGATAACGAATGAGGACGGCAAACCCCAACAACGCGCCCGCTAACAAACCAAGCGGCAGACTGTTTTTGCGACTGCTCT
Organism: Caldilineae bacterium; assembly: GCA_020634555.1. Lineage (GTDB taxonomy): Bacteria > Chloroflexota > Anaerolineae > JAAEKA01 > JAAEKA01 > JACKBK01. The sequence goes on along the minus strand of JACKBK010000011.1, from coordinate 44,598 downwards.
GGATCGCGCAGATCATGCCGGCCAGCACAAAGGTCACTGCCGGCACATCAGACCAGTTCTCTGTGGAGAGGGACCAGTAATCGATGCTGAAGGCCAGCCAACCGGCAGCCAGCAATCCGACCCAACGCCCAAACAACATGCGGCCGAGCCTGGCCAGCAAGAACACCCCGACGATTGAGAGCACAGGCACCAGGTACAGCAGGGCCTGATCGAGGGGAACAAGATGCGCCAGGGCGAGCAACAGGGGAAAACCAATAGCAACGCCAAAGTAGAGCCCGGCATCGCCAGGATGCCGCTGAACCGGAAAGCCATGATAGGTGAAATAGGGGCCGATGGTCGCGTTGTATTGGTTGATATAGACAGGCTCACCGGTCTCCGCGATCTGCTGGCCGGCATAAACATAGGCGATCGGATCGTTCCAACGGACAACCTGGATGGTGTAGCGAAAATAGACGACGGTTGTGATGATGACGAGAACAATCAACAACAGATTCTCGACATCATGCAGACCTCGGGGCTGTTTGATCGCTGTCTCTGGCTGGGAGTCCTGGAGCGTGTCTGTCATGGCATATCCACCGAAGAAGGCGTAAGCCGCGGCATTGTAGCATTGCGAGAAACGCCCGGCAAATGCTTTATGGCCGGGAGCTGTGATCTTTGATACCGTCTTGACTTAGGTATAATGTTAACTCGCACCAAGGTTACGCTCATAGCATCTACTACGGTTCGGTTCGACACGATAACCGACACCCCTTTATGTTGGAAAACAACAACCAAGCAATCGAAATCGAGCAACAGCCACCCCGTGATCTGAAACGGGCTGGCAGCATTATGGTCCTGGCGGCTATGGTGCTCTTTGCAGTCGTCCTGCTCAGACGGGCGTGGCTTTCTGATGATGCCTTCATCACGTTGCGTACGGTGGATAACTTCGTCAACGGTTACGGATTGACCTGGAACCCCGGAGAGCGTGTCCAGAGCTATACACACCCGCTGTGGATGCTCTTGCTCACATCAGTCTATACACTCACGCGGGAGCCGGTCTACACAACCCTGTTTCTTGGTGTGGCAATATCGCTGGCTGCGGCAGTGCTGTTTAGCTTACGGGTTGCCAGTTCAACCATGGCGGCTGCTTTCGGCCTCCTCCTCATGATCCTTTCAAAAGGATTCATGGACTATTCTACCTCCGGACTGGAAAACCCCCTGACCAACCTGCTGCTGGTCAGTTTCTTTGCCGTGTACTTCGGCAGGAAACCATCTGTCAGGACGGTTCTGCTACTGTCATTGATTAGCTCGCTGGTCGCTCTGAACCGGCTGGATGCATTGCTTCTCTGCTTGCCTGCCTTGCTTTACGCCTTTGTCCAGGTGCGGAGCGCCAGGGGATTGTTGGCGCTGGTCGCGGGGCAGCTGCCTTTGTTGCTGTGGCTAGGCTTCGCCACGGTCTATTATGGCTTTCCTTTCCCCAACACAGCCTATGCCAAGCTGAACACCGGCGTGCCTGTTAGCGAGCTGACGGCACAGGGATTCTACTATTTCATCAACTCTCTGGAAGTTGACCCGATTACGCTGGCGACTATTTTACTTGGCTTGGGCGCTGCTGTGTTCTCTCGCGAGAAGGCTCAGTGGGTTATTGCTGCGGGCATTGTGCTGTATCTGGTTTACGTGGTTCGAATCGGTGGCGACTTTATGAGCGGGCGCATGTTGACGGCGCCGTTTCTGGTGGCGGTTGTCCTGGTCGCCCGGCTTGATTTCAGGTCTCTCTCTCCGGTCGCAGGGGTGGCGGCTCTGGCTTTGCTTGTCCTTGTCGGCCTGGCCGCGCCTATGAACACCCTGAGCAACAGCGCCCCTCCGTTGAACTCGGAAGCGGCGCTGGCGTATCTTACCGGACCGAACTCCGCCGGCATCACCGATGAGCGCCTGGTCTATTCCGGTGGCACAGGGCTGTTGGTTGGCAGCCGCGCCCACGACTTGCCCGATCACAACAGGGTGCGTGTTGGCAAGGAGTTCCGCGCCCAAGGGCCAAGCGTTCAAACCAAGGGCGCCGTGGGGATGATCGGCTACTATGCCGGGCCGCAGGTGCATATCATCGACGTTATGGCTTTGACAGAGCCTCTGCTTGCCCGTTTGCCTGCCTTTCAGGATGTCAACTGGCGGATTGGCCACTTTGAGCGAGTCATCCCGGAGGGGTACCAGCAAACCCTGGAAACAGGCCAGAACCTCATTGCCGACGAGAACCTGGCGCGGTATTACGATAAGTTGCTCATGATCACCAGCGGCTCGTTGTTCGACAGCGCCCGGTTGCGAGAGATTTGGAGAATGAATACCGGCGCCTACCAGGATCTCATCGATACAGGTCGCTATCGCTATCCCAACGCAGTCCAAAAGGAGCAACAGGAGGTAAGCCGGTTCATCGCGGAGGGAACTGCGTTGGATGACAGCCGCCTGCTTCACCTTGGCGCCAGTGGCTTGCAGATCGATCTCGACACGCTGTCTCATGGCCGGGATCTGGAGGTGAGCATCAACAATCAACTCAACCGCTACCAGGTGGTCTTTGAGCGGCAGGGGACGGAAATTGGCCGCCTTGACTTGAGCGAAAGCTATCTACCGGCAGAAGGCGGCCTGCATGTGCAGACGATTGTGACGCCGGAGCATGTCGCCAGGCAGGGGTACGATCGTATCAGGATCTTGCCTGCCGAAGGAACGGACTTCAGAGTTGGGCATGTTCGGATTTGGGGGCCGGAGGAGTGGCCCGAATGCGGACAAGGGCACGACTGCACGATTGAGTTTGGAGATCAACGAATTGTCCAGTTGCTGGACCAGGGATGGTCGTCAGCAGAGGATTGGGGTATCTGGAGCGACGGGCCACAGTCAACCATGCAGTTGCTGGCGGGCCAGGGAAACTACCAGCTCGATATCGAGGCATTTCCACAGAAGCAAGCCGACGGCCAATGCGATCAGGCGCTTGAGGTGTGGTGGAACGAGTTTGCCATCGGCGAACAGTCGTTCATCGGGTGTGAATCTCAGTTGCTCAGCTTCAATGTTCCCCAGGATGTGGTCACAGATGGTGTGAACGACTTGAGGTTTGCCTACCGGTATGCTCTGCCGCCCCAAGAGGCCAGCCAGGTCGCCAACGGTGATCAGCGGATGCTAGGCGTTGGCTTCAGGTCGCTCCACCTGTCACCGGCCCATGATATCGGCGAAGAGTCCCAGTAACAACCTGCCGCAGGTCTCCGCTATGCGTTCCTGGCTCAGGGAGAACTTCTACACCTCATTTCCAGCCTACGTCCTGTTGGCCTTGATCCTGGGATCTGTTTACGTTGCGACCTTGCTGCCTGGGGTGGGCTATTCCGGGGATACCGCAAAGTTCCAGTTCGTCGGCAAGGTGCTGGGTACCCCACATGCAACCGGATATCCAACCTACCTCGTCCTAAATCACTTCTTCGTCACGCTCTTTCCCTTTGGAAACCTGGCCGCGAAAGCGAATCTGCTGTCGGCCATTTTCTCTGTCGGTGCATCGTTGGTCTTGCTGCGTATCCTGCAAACCGTCGCCGTATCGGGTCTTGTTGCTCTGGTCACGGCGCTGGCCTTTGGTTTCACGCAGACCCTTTGGCTTCAGTCGCTGGTTGCCGAAGTGTATACGTTGAATGTGCTGTTTGTGTCGTTGGTCATCTTGTTCTTTCTGCGCTGGTCGCAGACGCGGCGCGATCTCGATTTCCTGCTGGGCTGCGCCGTGTACGCCTTCTCCTTCGGCAACCATCTCACGATGATTACCTTCCTGCCGGCGATCGTGGTGCTGGTGTGGACTACCGACCGGCGGGTATTTGTTGATCGCAAGAAGCTGCTTTGGGTGGCGTTGTTCATCCTCCTTGCCGCGGCGCAGTATCTCTATATCTTCTGGCGAGTCGGCGATCTGACCACCCCATATTTGGAGATGCGTCCGGGGACCTGGCAGGAATTTCTGTGGTACATGACAGGCGCACGCTTTCGCGACCGGATCGGCGCCTTCACCCTTGAGCAATTGCTGATCCAGCGCATTCCCATGTTTCTGGACCTGGTTTGGAAACAGTTCTACCTCTTGTTGCCCCTCGCCTTGATTGGCATGGTACGTTTCAAGGATCGGCGCGCCAACACATTCCTGCTGCTGGCGCTGTTGGGCAACATCTTATACGCCCTGAACTACGACATCTACGACATTTTTGTCTACTTCATCCCCGGCTATCTCATCCTCGCCATTTACCTGGGCAAGGGTATCGAAGCGCTGGCAGAAGTTTGGCCGCATCGATTGCGCTGGCTGGGCGCGGCGTTGCTGGTGGCGATGCCGTTGGCGCTGTTCGCCGTCAACGTGGGCGCGGTCAACCAGCGTGGCCAGACCGCAGACGCGCGGCGAGTGGAGCAGATTATCCAGCAGCTTGGCGACAATGCAGTGATCGTGCCGCCTGACTACCACTACGCTGAGTATCTCTGGTACTATCTGCTCGGCGCGGAAGCAGGACAGCACTCGCTCTATGTCCTGAACAAGTTCTCCGGCGAATCTGTCCGCGCCTACCTGGACGGCAGCGGGTCGTTCGACCTGCCCAACCCCCGGCGAGGCCAGGCGCCCCTCGGATTGCCGGTCTATGGCTTGGATGCAGGTCAACGGCGTCTGCTGGAACAGAGCGGTCTGGCAACACAAGACGTGGCAGGTGGAATGTATGTTGTGACCGTGCGTTAGGACCGTCCATACAGAGAACCAGAAGCGTAACTACTATCACGCCAATCTTAATTTGAGGAGTTCGCATGTGAACATGCGAACCCGGACTCACCCGTCATTCCCGCCTCCGCGGGAATCCACTCTTCGTAAGCCCTGGACTCTCGCCTTCGCGGGAGTGACGCAACAGCGAAGTCTGAGCAGTCACCCAGAAGCAAACAAAATCCCCGGAGGCAACGCTTCCGGGGATTTTGTTTGTTAGCTTGATCCTACCGAACGGCGCGGTGTCTGGTGGCGGCTGCCAGTAGCAGCGCGCCGCAGCCTGCCAACAAGGCCAACAGCAGCGGAAAAGCAGCGGTAGGCGTCGCGGCCTCGGCTTCCATGCTGGCCAGGGCAACCGCGGTCGGCGTCTGGAAGGTAACGCTCACCGGCCCGTGCAGAGTCGTCGCGCCGTTCAGAGCGATGTCCTCCAGCCAGTACCAGTAGGTCTGACCGGCGACCACCTCGCCGTCCTGCCACGCATAGCTATAGCCCTGCGTGCTGCCAGGCGCCTGCGAGGGCACAAAGGCCAACAAGGTCTGGGGAGTGGTGGCGTTGTCAGCCCGATACAGGTTGAACCCCGCGTTGCCGGTTTCGCTCACGGTCTCCCAGGATACCAGAACATGATCCGACTGCGACTGCGCGTCGAAGGAAGCCAGCGTGACGGCCAGCGGGCCGGGGTTGAACGTGTAATCCTCCACCTCGCCGCCGTCAGCACGTCCGGTAGGTTGTGCGCCGCCCTCCGGCTGGTGGGTGGCGGTCACGTCGCCACAGGCGCCGTCGTTGTTGGGGTCTGGAACAAGCCGGAAGCGCATGTTGTACTCGGCAGCGCTGTTGATAACGCCGGCCGGCAAGGCAAAGGTGACAAGCTGATTGCTGCCAGCCTGCATCGCCAGATTGTTCACGACATGCTCGTTGGCGTTGAACAGATTGTCGGGCAGCTCCGGCACGCCAGCAACCGCGCTCCCGTCGCTGTAGTCGAGCCAGGCGTTGAGACAAGCCCACTGACTGACAGGACCGGTGACTGTCACATAGATCTCGCCCTGGCCGTCGTTCCAACTGTCGGAGTAGTTGCGGGTGACGCCGTCGTCGCTGTCCGTTCCTGTACCGCTGCTGGCCTCGCCGGTCCACGTGGTTCCCAGCCGCCAAGGCACCCCCTGGCCGGTGTGCCAGGCCACGCCGTAGGTCGCCGGCAGGTCGCTCTGGTCAGCGTACAGGCCCAGCCCTACCAGCACCGGGTCGTGATCCGATGACCGGTAAGCGTTGGGTTCATAGAGCGGCAGGGCGTCGGGCTCTTCCTCGAAGCTCTGTTCGCCGCTGTCCAGGATGTCGTCGTTGTAGTCAAGTAGATTAACTTCATCAGCGTTAATGTGCCACTCGCTCAAACCAGCCACCTGGGGAGTCAACCCGGGGCTGCTCAGCGCGTGATCCAGATAGCCAAGCTGCCCGTCGAAAACATAGCCGTAGCCAGCCGCCCCCAACGAGGCATTGATCTGGTCGGTGTAGCCCGCCGCGGTGATATTGGTGATCGGATCTTCCTTGCGATAGGAGTTGAGATCGCCGATGATCAGAACGTCGGGATCGCCGCTGCCGGTAGGATCGCCGGCCAGCCAGGTGTTCACCAGATAATCGGCGCCTTTCTGGCGGGTATCATTCCAACAACCCTGCCCGTCGTTCTGGTCGTTGTCCAGTCCGCTGGCAGGACAACTTCCCTTGGACTTGAAGTGGTTCACGACGACGGTGAAGCGCTCGCCCCAGGTGTTTTCCTCGAAGGTCTGCGCCACCGCCGGCCGGCTACGCTGAGTGCCGGTGCTGTTGGGATCGGTGAACGCAGATGCGCTGAGCACTTGTACCGCACCGACTGGTGTCACCTTGTCCGGCTTGTAGATAATGCCTGCGGTGATGGCATCGGTGCCGACAACGCCTGTATTGACATAGGCATAGATGCCGGCGCCGGCCGCCGCATTGAGTTTGGTTACCAGATCGGCGATGGCTGTGCCGTTGTTCTCGATCTCCATGACGCCGATGACGTCGGCATCGAGACCCATCAGCGCGGCCACGATCTTGTCTGCCTGACGAGTGAACTCCGCTGCCGAGTCGGCGCCGCGCGCCCCGTTGGAGCCGTTGTCGATGGTGGTGAAGTAGTTCAACACGTTAAAGCTGGCAACCTTGACGTTGCCGGGGACGGTCGGTGCAGCAGTACGCAGGTTGCCGGGTGTAAAGGCGTATGAGAACTGGCTGGGAACCGGCCGGATGCGCCAGGCGTCCGTTCCGGTCAACCCGGCGAAGGACCAGTGCAGAATGCCCGTCAGGTTGGTGATCGTGTCACCGCCGCGCACGTAGTTTGTGGTACTGAAGCCGGGCACAGGATGATACACCGCAATATCCGGGTTTTCCATCAGTGCGTGGTTCTGCTGGTTGCTGTCGTCGTCGAGAATCACTGTCCGCCGCAGTTGATCGATCTGATGCGCTTCATAACCGGCAGCCGATGGCAGCGCAACGTCAGTGTACTGGCGGAAGCGGCCGCCTTCAGCGAGTACCAACTGCCCGTAGCGGAACAACTCGAAGTATTCGGTGACACTCAACTGGGCGCCGATCTGCACCAGCATCCCTTCGAAAGGCTCGTAGTACGCGTTGATCTGCGACTGGGCAGTGGCCAGCGTCGGCCCGGTGACGCCAGGGATGGGCAACGTGACCGGCGCCGGTGTTGGCAGGGCGTTTCCACCGCTTACAACGGTAATGGCCCCGGCCGTGGTTGCATTAAGCTGGCTCATGCCAAAGTACTCGCTGGAAGGACCAGTGACCTGAACTTTGTCGCCTACCTCCACGTTGGTCGGACATGTGTCGCAGTAAACAAAGATGCCTTCCGACGTAGCCGGATTGGCGTCGGCATCCAAGTTCTCTTCCTGAATGAAGAAGCCGTCCAGTTTGAAGTCATTCACGCCTGTCACACCCTGGAAGTCGCCGGTCACAATGGCTTCAACCGTGAAGGTACCGGCAACCGACGAACTACCGCTGCCCTGGATGTCGTGAATCTTGGTGATGCCGGCAACCGTCGCGAAACTCCATACGTAGTCGGCCACCATGTTGTCGGGCGGATCGTCGCTGTCCTGGTCGGTCACCTGCGCGGCGTAGATGGTCCCTGTACATGTTTCGCCAGCTAAGAAGTCCACATCGGGGTTGAGGGTGAACACAGTCGGGCCACCTGACACAGCGGCGGTGTGGCTGCCGCTGGAGGTGCAGGTGATGTCGAACCAGGCGCCGGTGACATCGACCGGTTCGCTGAAGGTCACGGTGATGTCAGCATTGAGAGCCACGGCTGTGGCGTTGTTGGCCGGAACTGTGCTGGCGACCGACGGCGCAACGTCACCAGCAATCGGTGTGCCCGAAATTGTGATGTCGTCGATACCAACCCATTCGTCACTTCCGGCAGCATTTGTCGTGAGTATTCTGATCTGCACCTGTGGCTGGTTATCAACACTTGCCGGTAGCGTAACGTTAACCGGCGTTACCAGAGTCGCCAAGCTGGGACCGGTTGTCGCGTCTGCGATGTAGGCTGCTGGCACGTTGGTAAAATTGCCAGACGTACCCACGCGATAATGCAACGCCACCTGTTGCACGGCGTTGTCACTGGAGCCATCGATGTCTCGGACTTTGTAACTCACTTGAATACTCTCGTAACCCGTTGTGTCGAGATAGAGACGGAGATACGGCGCATCTGCAGTACCGGAACCCTGCAAAGCCACCACGGCATCGGCAATCTCAAACTCGGCCACACCGCCAGTGGTGTAGGTATTGGGATTGGTCTGGTTTGCATTGACATCCAACACACCTGGGTCATCGCCATCCAACACCGTCTGCGGATCAACATCGGTCGATGAAGTCAGACTATCCCCGCGAAATCCTTCGATGCTGGGTACATTGGTCCAGGAGTCGTTGGTTGAGATAAGAGAAGTATCCGACCAATTCTGTGAGAAGGATCCACCAGCCAGACTATGGTATGTCGTATTTCCCGGAGCAGCCACTGCGACCGGGATGGCTACCACCAACAGCGATAGAAGTATTAATAGCGTGAAAGCACGATGCGAAGTACGGTGTGACATTAGTTGAACCTCGTGTTTGCAAGCAAAGAGTGATGCGGCAATCCCGCAGCGGGGCTATTCGGTTGACCGGAGGAAACCCGGCGTACGGCGGTCAAGTGGCTATCGTCAAGTTTTCTTGATCAGCCAACGCATTATAACCTGACATCGTTGTAGGTATAAGTTCTGCTTCGGTGTTCATCGGCTTTGCACGACTCCTGAAACATGAGGCTGATCCTTGCACCGTATCGCCGTCATCCACAAAGGAGATTTGTCCGCTGGCACGCAACCATGATTTAATGTGAGGAGTGTATCCCGATCAGACCGTTCCCTCGTGGCTTGCGACCTCTTCCCCACGCCATGACACCAGAAACGAGTGATCTCATGACAATTCACGTCACCATCAACGGCGATGACCGTGAGCTCGAAACAAAAGCCAACGAGCCACTGCTGACCGCGCTGCGGCGCGCCGGGCTGTACAGCGTTAAGCACGGTTGTGAAACCGGCGACTGCGGCGCATGCGCGGTGCTGCTGGACGGCGTCCTCGTCAACTCCTGCACCATGCTGGCCGACCAGGCAGCCGGCCATCGCATCGAGACGTTGGAAGGCCTTGCGCCCGAGCTGCCCGGCCAGCGCGGCGAACTGCATCCACTGCAGCTCGCCTTTATCGAGACGGGCGCGATCCAGTGTGGCTACTGCACGCCCGCACAGATGCTGGCCGCCAAGACGTTGCTTGACCGGCTGCCCAATCCCTCGGAGGCCGAGGTGCGCGAGGCGTTGGCCGGCGTGCTCTGCCGCTGCACCGGCTACGTCAAGCCGGTCGAAGCGGTTCTGCGCGCCGCGGCTGTGTTGCGCGGCGATGAAGTACCTCCCGTGCCGATGCCACCCACGGTGAATACCTTCGACAGGCTATATGAACCGCCGGATAAGCCGGAAGCGCCAGTTGAGGGCGGTAGCGGTTGGCCTGCCGGACGCGGCGACGGATCAGGCGAAACCCAGACCGTTACTCAGACACCGGTTATGGTTCTTGCGCCGCCGCAAACCAAGGTGGTCAACAAGGCGGAGGCCAAGGTCGATGCCGTCAAACTGGCCAAAGGGCGAGCCGTCTTCACAGACGACATGGAGATGCCGGGCATGCTCTACGGCGCGCTGCTGACCAGTCCGCACGCCCACGCGCGCATCCTCGACATCGACATCGATGCGGCTGAACGGCTGCCTGGCGTGCATGCGGTGCTGACCTACAAGAACACATCGCGGGTCATGTTCGCCTCCGGCGGCCAGTCCTATCCCCAACCGCCTCCTTTCGATCAGGTCAGCCTGGACAACAAGGTGCGCCACTTCGGGGACCGGGTGGCTGTGGTTGCAGCCGAGTCGACAGAAATCGCGCTGGCGGCGTTGCGGTTGATCAAGGTTGACTATGAAGTGTTACCTGCTGTGCTCGATCCCGAAGAAGCCATGCAGCCAGGCGCGCCGGTCATCCACGACGAGCAGGATGCAATCGATATCCACGACGCGAGCCGCAATCTGGTCCACCACCTGCACGCAGACTACGGCGATGTCGAGGCTGGTTTCGCTGCGGCCGACTATGTTTTTGAGGGCGAATATCGAACACATCAGGTGCAGCAAGCCAGTATCGAGCCGCACATCTGTATTACATGGTGGGACGAGGACGACCGGCTGGTGGTGCGCACCTCGACCCAGGTGCCCTTCCACGTTCGGCGCATCATTGCTCCGCTGGTGGGGTTGCCGATTCGCCGTATCCGAGTCATCAAGCCGCGCATCGGCGGCGGCTTCGGCGGCAAACAGGAGATGCTGCTGGAAGACCTGTGCGCGCATCTGACGGTCGTCACCGGCCGACCGGTGCGCATGGAGTACACACGCGAGCAGGAGTTTGCCAGCGCCCGCAGCCGCCATCCTGAGATCATGCGCTACAAGACTGGCGTTCGCCAAGACGGTACGCTGACCGCGATGGAGCTGCGCATGGTGGCTGACTGTGGCGCCTATGGCACCCATGGCCTGACTGTGCCTACCGTCTCTGGCTTTCGCGGGCTGACCACTTATAAAGCCGATGCTCTGAAATGGGACTGCCTGGTGGCCTACACCAATCGACCCACACCCGGCGCCTATCGTGGCTACGGCGCGCCCCAGGCTCTCTTTGCATTAGAACTGCACATGGAGGAAATCGCCGAGGCTATCGGCTGGGACCCCATCGAGTTCAAGCGGCTGAACTGGGTCAAGGAGGGTGACGAGCTGGTATTGGCGCGGGCCATGGGCGAGGGCCGCGAGGGGTTCGAGCAATGGGTTCACAGCTCAGGTCTCGAGGAATGCGTGCAGCAAGGCATACAGGCCATCGACTGGCGGCGTAGGGACGATCCTGCATGGCACAGCGTGCCGGGCAAATCGCATCTGCGACGCGGGCTTGGCTTCGCGGTGTGTATGCACGGCACCGGCATCGCGGGGCTGGACATGGGCGCGGCCAGCATCAAGCTCAACGACGACGGATCGTTCAACCTGTTGGTCGGCGCAACCGACCTGGGTACCGGCTCCGACACCGTGCTGGCGCAGATCGCCGCGGAGACGCTGGGCGTGCCGCTGGACGAGGTGGTAATCTACTCGTCTGATACCGACTTCACCCCCTTTGATACCGGTGCCTATGCCAGTAGTACGACCTTCATCTCCGGCGGAGCAGTGCTGAAAGCAGCGGAGGAGGTATCCGAACAGATCCGGGCGCACGCGGCCAGGCATTTCTTTGGGAACCATCCCGGAGGGATCGACGACATCGATCCCAGCCGATTGTGGCTGGAGGATCAGCATGTCTGTGGGCCAGGCGGTCAACGCGTTTCGCTGGAAACCGTTGCGCTGCACGCCACCCACCAGGCCGACCAGCACCAGATCATGGCGACTGCCAGCCACATGAGCTATCTCAGTCCGGCGCCCTTCGCTGCCCAGTTCGCCGAGGTGGAGGTGGACACCGAGACCGGCGAGGTCGAGGTCAAGAAACTGGTGATGGCCGTAGACTGCGGCATTGCCATCAACCCACAGACCGCGGCCGGCCAGGTCGAGGGCGGCATGGTGCAGGCCCTGGGCTTTGCTCACAGCGAAGACATGGCGTACGATGACGCCGGCCGGCTTGTTACAACCGATTTCGTCAGCTATCCCATCTATCGCGCCGACGAGATGCCGGAACTAGGCGCGATACTGGTGCAAACCTACGAGCCTAGCGGCCCCTACGGCGCGAAGGCCATCGCCGAGATACCCAAGGATGGCGTTGCTCCGGCGTTGAGCAGCGCCATCCGCGACGCTACCGGCGTCCGCATCCGCGAGCTGCCGTTCACCCCGGAGCGGGTGTGGCGGGCGTTACGAGCAAGCCAGGGAGAATAGCGCGTCGTTTGCGAACACCCCAGGTCTATGCTATCATTGCCACGCGCTGGAAGTACTAGGCAGGGCAGGTGACTCATGGCAACAGCAGTTCTCGAACACCGAGTAGATCGACTGGAAGATATGATGGCTGATTTGACGGCCAACGTCAAGCAGTTGTCAATCGAAACGCGCGCTTTTCAACAAGAGATGCGCGAGTTTAAGGACGAGATGCGCGAGTTCAAGGACGAGATGCGTGAGTTCAAGGACGAGATGCGTGAGTTCAAGGACGAGATGCGCGAGTTCAAGGACGAGATGCGCGAGTTCAAGGACGAGATGCGCGAGTTCAAGGACAAGACGGACAGATACATCGTGGAGATGCGCAACGAGTCGCGCGAGATGAACCGTCGCTGGGGCGACATCTCCAACAGTCTTGGTATGCTGGTCGAGAATATCGTTGCGCCAAGCATACCGCGCGTGTTGCAGGAAGTTCTTGGATGTCCCGATGGCGGCGAGCAGTTCCTGACAGTTCGATACAAGAGCGTTCAACCTGATGGGCGCACGCGAGAGTTCGACGCGATCGCAGGCTGCGGCGACTTCCTGCTCATCAACGAAACCAAAAGCCGGCTGGGGCCATCCGATATCGATTCCTTTATCGAGGTGTTGAAGACGGCACGGGACTTTCTGCCGCAATATGCTGAGCGCAAGATCGTCGGTGCGCTAGCCACGCTGTATCTTGACCCAAGCCTGGTAACAGCAGGAGAACATCGTGGCTTGTTGATGCTGGGCATGACCGACCAAGCGATGGAAGTGTTGAACAGCAAAGACTTTCATCCGAGCGTTTATTGAGCCTGTGTTTATGTACCTCCGGATCGCAAAGGATTCACTCTTGAGAACACATCGCATCCTTCTGACCACACTACTGGTAAGTCTGCTGATGGCAGGCTGCGGGGGCAAGGAGGCTGAGCCAACACCGGCCAAAACACCTGCGCCCACGCCGACCTTCACGGCCGCACCTACGACAGAGATAGCGATGCCTCTTGTCGAGAGTAGCGCGGCGCCTACCGATACGCCAGCGCCTGAAGTGCAGTCGCCGCTTCCAACACCGACTGCTCCACCGTCGCCACTGGAAGAACCAACCGCGGAGCCCCAACCTACACCTGCACCCACATCCGGATTCGAGAGCCAGGCGCCTGTGCCGGTGCTGGCCGCCAACTTAGCTTGCGGAGCGCAGTGCAACACGCCGGAAGCGGACGCGGTTGGATCGGTGGTCTTCGACCTTTCCAGCGGTGAGTTCCGCACCTGGGTTGCCAATCTCGACCCACTGGAAGGCCAGGTATACGAGGGTTGGCTGGTGCAGGGCGCGCGGGCTGAAAGTACTGGACGCTTCAACACCAGTTCGGACGGCAGCGCTGCCGAAACCATCGACCTGTCGGCGCTCAAGGACGATCCGTGGAGCACGTTTGTTTTCACCATCGAACCGGAGCCGGACGACAGCCCGGCGCCGGCCGCGGCCCACTCCATTGATGGCGTGCTGCGGGAGACTGTGATGGGGGAGGCGCTGTACACCCGTTTCGACTCCCAGTGCCAGACCTGTCACGGCACGAGCGCAGAGGGTGATTTCGGTCCGGCGCTGCGCGGCACAGGGCTATCATATGGCGAGTTTCTTGACAAGGTGCGCAACCATCCCGGCGCTTCGTTCACGGAAGAAACTGTGCCGTCCGTGGACTTGCAGCATCTGTACGCGTGGTTGGTGGCGCAATAGCAGAAGAACTGCTCATGTTCAGGACAATTACAAGAAGTCCGGCTTTTTCGGTAAAGCCGGACTTCTTGTTGTTCTGTGGTTCATACGTTCGACTTTTTCGACAAAGTCGAACGTATTGCTGTCACTCGCCGCGGCGTTTTTCCTCTTGCCGCCGTTCAGCCATCCGCCCGAATCCCAGCATCGTCATCAACATGTTTGGTTTGGTCGGCATGGCGTCACCGTCCTCCCATCGGCCGGTTGCGCGGCCGCGCAACCACATGTCGCGCAGGGTCATCGCGGTCGAGAAAGCGTCGTCGATAGCCTTGTGATCCCCCTGGACGATCAGATCACGCCAGGCTGTCATGTTGTCGATGTAGGTATCAATCCAGCGAAGTACCTGCTCCTGGTTCTCGATGATGGTATCGCTGAACACGGTGGGGTCGGCCGCCATCAACTGGGTAGTGGCCTCGAACTGGCCGCCAGCCAGCCGGCGTGACTCTGTCCAGGATGGCGAGCCGACCGCGTTGGAGAACACGGCCATGCCGGCCAGCGCCGGCAAATGCTCAACCGCTGCCAACATACTGTCGTGTTCGACTGCGTCGAGAAACAGCGGTGTTGCGCCAAGCCGCTCGGCCAGGTCGGCCGCGGTCTTGACGGCGCTCTCGGCCGTGGTGGGGGATGGGCAGATAGCCCAGGTCGCTTGCTGGAAAAGGTCGGCGCGGGCAGCGTCGCTACCTGCCGCGTCGGCGGCCACGATGGGATCCGTGCCGATAAATGGGTTCTGCTCAGTCAGAAACTCATCAGCCCAGCGCTGCACCGGCGCTTTCACCGACGCAGTGTCCATCACCACACAACCGGCCTTCAACTCATGTGCGATAGCTTGCAAGGTGTCGCGGATGGCAATGGCGGGCAAGGCCAAGACAACCAGATCAGCGCCATCGCAGGCGCTGATCAGATTCCACTCCGTCTTGTCGACGGCCTTGATCTTGCGCGACTGGCCGGCGGCCTTGTTGTCCTTGTCATGGCCGATGACCTCGAAATTGCGCTGGCTTTGTGTCAACGCCAGCCCGATGGAATTACCGATCAGCCCGAGGCCTACGATTGTAATGCGTGGTTTTGCCATGTTCTTCCTCGTTTCTCAGTTTGCGTCGTCTGCCGACTGCAGCTGCATTAACAGCTCCTCAACCTGTCCACTCGGCGGCGCTGCCAGCTTTGCCTGATGGCGGCGCACCAGTTCTACAGTCAGCGGCGAGCAGCCGGCCTCTTGAACCAACACCGCGCCCATGGCGGGATGGTTCAGATGGACGTAAAACGGGTAACGCCAACTGCTAGGATCATCGCTGGCAAGCCGGCTGACCCACTCTTTGTTGGCCGCGCTGAGCAGCACGATCACGACCCGGTGCCGCAGCCGCAGCCGTCTGCCGGCCTGAACACTCTTGGCGACATCGTGCAGCAGGGCGGCCGCGAGCAAGTCAGGCTGTTCTTGACCGGCAGCCGCCAGAGTCTGCGCGACGTTCAGACTGTGCCGCTGATCGCGCGGCGACATGCGCCAAAAGAGCGCTGCTGCGTCGGGTGGCAGCCAACCAGCCAGCGCTTGCCGCTCCTCATCGCCGATCACCGGGCGCAGCGAGGCCAGGAACTGTCTGACACGGTAGACAGGCCGCGGCCCGTCTACGGTTGAGATTTGAGGACGCCTCACCGTTTGTTCGCGCCTCGCCTACGTTCCCAGTAGCGCCCTCATCAGCGCCTCGGTCGGCTGGATGACGATGGTTCCCAGAATATCCACACCGGGAATGAACTGGCCCAGCATTATTAATCCGAACAAGGCCAGCGGGCCAACCTGTCCGATTCTGGAGTACTGGATGGCGGCGCCTTCCGGCAACAGGCCGAGCAACACGCGATAGCCATCCAGCGGGGGGATAGGGATCAGGTTGAAGAAGAGCAGCGCGCAGTTGAGCCACACGCTGGTCAATAAAACGTACTCCAGGAATTGCGAGCCGACCAGCCCGGTGAAACGAAACCCGAAGCCCAGCACGCCGGCGATTGCTAAATTGGTCAGCGGACCTGCCACCGCTACCACCGCCATGCTGCGCCGCCCATTGCGCAGATTAGCGGGGTTGACCGGCACAGGTTTGGCCCAGCCAAACCCGATGACGAACACCATGATCGTCCCCAGCACATCCAGGTGTTTGAGTGGGTTGAGCGTCAGCCGTCCCAGATTCTTAGCGGTTTGATCGCCCAGATAGTTGGCGACCCAGGCATGGGCGAACTCGTGAAACGTGAAGGCTGGAATCAGCGCAATAGCAAAAGCAATTATCTCTTCTGGAGAGCGGTTCAGCATAAGGTTCCTCCACCGAAAGGCGGTCGAATGGGTCGATTATAACCGTGGTGCTGGGAAACTACCAACCTCCCGGCCTGTTTGACCGCGGACAGGGTTCTCCGCATAATGGGTATCATGACGAAACAGGACCTTTCGGCACCCCGCGTGATCGACTTCAGCGCGCTGGACTGGCTCTTCGGCAGCGTTGCGCAGCGGCAGTGGCGTCCGCACCCCCCCATTGAAGACAACGAAGACAACGATTGCGACCGGGTGGCGGAATGGCTGCCGGCCACAGTGCCGGGAAACGTGCGCAGCGATCTGTTGGCGCTTGATCGCATCTCGGACCCGTACCTGGACAACGGCGCTGAGGCCAGCGGCTGGGTTGAAGAGGTTGACTGGTGGTACCGCACCTGCCTGCCCCTTCGAATTGACCCCGGTCAACGGGCGTTTCTGGAACTGGACGGCGTTGATACGCTCTCAGCCGTCTACGTCGATGGGCGCGAGCTGGGACGGCACGACGGGATGTTCAGCCGCCAGACGCTGGAGATACCCGCTGACCTGGCACAGCGGGCCAATGTTGACCTGTCCATTCGTGTCTGGGGCAGCAACGCCCTGCCGGCCTATCAACCTGGCCGGCGCGAGCGGCTATGGGGACGCCTTGCGGCTATTGGACAGACCACCTTCCAGCCTTTCGACGACCGGCTGGCAACGCTGAAACGGCCTATGAGTTTCGGCTGGGACTTTGCGCCGCGGCTGCGGACAATGGGCATCTGGGACGGCGGGCGGGTGGTGATCTGTGGAAGCGCGTGCATAACGGACCTGCACGTGTACGCGGAGCCGACACCACCGGTTGTCGACGGCGGACCCACCCGCGTGATGATGTGGGTTAACATCGACAGCATCGAGGCGCAACCGGTGGTCGTCGCGGTGGACATCGAACCGGCGTCCTCCGGCAGCGATCCAGCACAGCAGTTCGAGTTTCGGCTGCTCCTGCCGGCTGGCAAAAGCAAACACCGCCTGGCCTGTGATCTGCCCGCGGCGCGACTCTGGCAGCCGTGGGAGCGCGGTACACCGCACATCTACAGCGCGACTGTCCGACTATGCACAGAGGCACCGGGTTCGCATAACAGCGGGCCGTTGGCGGAGCGTTCTGTGCGGTTTGGCGTCCGCAGCCTCAAGCTGGACGGCTGGCAGATGCGTGTCAACGGGGAGCCGTTCTTTCTGCGAGGCGTCAATTGGGTGCCGGTGGACGCGTTACCGGGCCGGGCCGGGCGCGAGCGCTACGAGTCATTGCTGCGCCAGGCCGTCGAGACCGGAGTCAACTTCGTGCGCGTCTGGGGCGGCGGCGGACGTGAAAAGCAGGCGTTCTACGACCTCTGCGACGAACTGGGGCTGCTGGTCTGGCAGGAGTTTCCTGTCGCGTGCGTCTTCCTCGACCACCTGCCGCGCTCGGCTGAGTACCAGCGGCTGTTGCGCCAGGAAGCAATCGGCATCGTGCGCGCGCTGCGCAACCATCCCAGCATTGCTCTCTGGTGTGGCGGCAACGAGTTCAGTGCCAGCCGTAACCGCCGTGCGGTCGAAATCATGGCTGAAGCAGCCACGGCTGAGGATGGCCAGCGGTCTTTCGTGCCCGCGTCGCCGGGTCCCGGCGACGCGCACAACTGGCTGGTGTGGCACGGGTTGGCGCCTTTGGCTGCCTATCGACAGGAAAAAGCGCCGATGGTCAGCGAGTTTGGTTTGCAGGCCGTGCCTGCAGTGGAGTCGCTACGCCGGTTCCTGCCCGATGACGATCTGTGGCCACCTGGGATGGACTGGCAACGGCACAACGCCGATCTGCCCAAGCTACGCCGCTACGCGCAGTGGTTTGCGTTGAGCGAGGTAACCGGAATTGAGGCTGGCAAAGATGGTCTCGATGCGTTCGTGGCCGCCAGCCAGCTAGCTCAGGCAGCCGGCTTGCAGGTGATGATCGAGCATGTGCGCCGGCGCAAGGGGGAAGCGGGTGGACTGGCGCTGTGGCAGTGGAACGAACCATGGCCGTCGATCTGCTGGAGCGTGATTGACTACTTTGGCCGCCCCAAGCTGGCTTATGAGACGCTGCAACAGATCATGCAACCGCTGCTGGTCAGCCTGGAGTACCCACTGAAGCTGTATCGCGCCGGCGATCGGCTGGCTGGCAAGCTGTGGGTTGTGAACGACAGCCCATACGCGCTGGCAGGCTGCACGTTGACTGTGTTGCTGGATCACGTGGTTGTGCAACGACAGCGGTGCGACCTGCCAGGCAACTGCGCCAGCCGCATTGGGACGCTGGCAGTAGTCTTGCCTGCCGGATTCCGGCGCCTGACGCTGGAACTGAGGCAGGGGAACAGCCTATTGGCGGGGAACGTCTATGACCTGCGCTTCCACGACGGCGGCCCCTCGCCCATTTTGGATCGGGTGCATCGCCGGATCGTGGATGTGATTCTGCGGTAAAGAGGAGAACAAGCGCGTGCAGCCCGGCGCCAGGCGGTTCGAATCACGGCCCGGCCTTGCGAAAGGAGCTACCTCCGATGAGTTTTTTGTTGCGACGCCCAATTCAACTGGCAGCGTCCCTGATTGTTTTTGCGCTGTTGTTAAGCGCCTGTGGCCAAGACGAGCCCCCTATCCCCGCGCCGCCTGCGCCAGACGCAACTGCCGGCGCGACAGCGATTCTCCCCACACCGTCGCCTGATCCGACCGCAGACCTCGCGCCGTCGGTAGCGCCGACAGAAGTGATCACCGACCGCTCAGTTTTCCTGCCGCAAGTGGTTACGGGAAACGAGCCGGACCCGACCACGACGCCACAGCTCGTCGTGACGCCGACAGTGGCGCCAACAGCGACAGCAGTTCCCGACACCCCGGCGCCTACACCCACGCTTCGCCCGTTGGATCTGGCTGACCTGCCCGGGATCGAACTGGCAAACTGGCCGCGCCCAGCCAACGACAACGGAATTTGCATCCACAACACGGCGGTCGCCTATTTCGACGAGGCCCAGATCGACCAGAATATCGCCCGGCTGAAGGAAATGAACATGCGCTGGACGTTGGTCCACTACGCCGACGAGTTGCAACTGATGAAGGCCGCACCCCGCTACCGAGACGCCGGTATCATGGTAGTCTGGCGCAAGGCGCTGCGCGCCAATGAGCGCTATTACAGTTGGGGGCGCGACATCGAGCTGCTGCGCTCGTTAGGGGTAGAGCCGTATATGCAGCTCTACAACGAGCCAAGTCTGCCGGCCGAGTGGAACGACCAGGCTATCGATCAGCGCTTATTTCTGAACAACCTGTTGAACGCAATTGAGCAGGTCTACAATGCAGGTGGCTATGTGGGCCTCCAGTTCGTCAGCGACGATTGGCTGCGGGCTGCGCTGGCGGAGATCGAGGCGCGCGGCGGCCAGCAGGTCTTCCAGCGCATGTTCTTGGTGCCGCATCCCTACGCCCTGAACCATCCGCCCGATTATACCGCTGATTCCAACGGTGTGCTGGGCTTTCTTCATCAGGCGGACATCGTGCGCGAGTCCATCGGTTTCGTGCCGCCGATGATCGCCGGCGAGGGTGGCTGGAAGTGGAACGCAACCGATGACCGCAACTTCCCTCCCATCGACGAGGCGCTACACCGCGACTACCATGTGGCTCTGTTCAACTGGTTCCGGACAGGCGTTCTGAGCAACGGAGAGCCGCTGCCTGACTATCTCTTTGCCTTCTGTCCCTGGCTGCTGTCCGACAGAGGCGACGACAGCGCCTGGTTCGATAGCTTCGCCGGCGACCATACGCCCACCATCGACGCTGTAAAAGCCATCCCGCCCTTTGTGCGGCGGTTTTCCTGGGATGGAGGGTAAGTTGAGCAGTTACCACACATGTTTCATTTGACGAGGTGGGGGGTTTAGGGTAATCTGGCAGGACAATTGACACAGGAAGGAATTCCTCCTTATGCGCGTACTTGTTACCGGCGGCGCCGGATTTATCGGATCTCATGTGGTCGATGCGTATGTGGCTGCGGGCCACGAGGTTTCCGTGCTGGACAACCTCAGCACCGGCAAGCTGGACAATCTCAACCCGGCAACAACCCTCTACCAGACGGACATCCGCGACCCCCAAGGAGTGGAGCGTGCCTTCGCCGTCGCGCGGCCTGAGATCGTCTGCCACCAGGCCGCGCTGGCCGACGTGCGCGCCTCGATGCGCGAGCCGGAGGTCTACGCCCAAGTCAACATCCTCGGCTCCATCAACCTGCTTGAGACGTCCCGTCGCCACAGCGTCAGGAAGTTCGTCTACGCCTCCACCGGCGGCGCGGCCTACGGTGAACCCGACTTTGTGCCCGTCACCGAGGCACATCCGGTCAATCCGCTGGATTGCTACGGCGCCAGCAAGCACACCGTCGAGCATTATCTGTTTATCTACAACCACGCTTACGGTCTGGAAACTGTCACGCTGCGCTATGCTAACGTCTACGGCCCGCGCCAGGATCCGCATGGCGAGGCGGGGGTAGTTGCCATTTTCACCGGCCGCATGCTGGCCGGCGAGCCGTGTGTCATCCACGGGACGGGTAAACAGCAGCGCGATTTCGTCTACGTGGGCGATGTAGCGCGAGCCAACCTGGCGGCAGCGACACGCGGCAGCGGCATCTATAACATTGGCAGCGGCGTCGCAACCGACATCAACACTATCTTTGCGCAGCTCAAGCAAGCCGCCGGCTACGACCAGGATGCCATCTACGGTCCGGCCAAGCTGGGCGAGGTGTTCCGCATCTATCTGGACACGTCTAAGGCGCAGGAGGCGCTGGCCTGGCAACCGACGATGACGCTGGAAGAGGGGTTGCGCCAAACAATTGCCTATTTCCAGGCAGAAACCAGGGAAAATTCGTGAAGACGATCGTGAAACGTGATGTCGTCTTGTCGGGTCGCTTCTCACGTTTTACGTTTCACGTTTCACATTTCAGCCCAAGTTCAGCGCCGTCCGCACGAAACTCTGTTCAACCCCCCGTTTAGATCGTGAGTCACCTCGTCGTCAACGGCTGGTTCTGGGGCCAGATGAACACCGGGTCGGGGCAATATCTGCACGGCCTGGCACAGTTTTTGCCCGCGGCCAGTCCTCGGCATCGCTTCACCGTAGTGCTTCCATCGGACAGCGAGACCGCCGCGCCTGCCGGCTGGCAGATGGTGGTCGCGCCGCCGGGCGCCCGCCGTCTGGGTAAAAACACGGCTAAGCTGTGGTTTGAGCAGGTGACTTTCCCCCGTACCTGTCGCAGCCTCGGTGCAGATATTGCTTTCACGCCCTACTGGGGATCGCCGTGGCGGCAGCACTGTCGAACGGCCGTTACTGTACACGACATCATCCCACTGCTTCTGCCTGACTATCGCGGCGGCGGCTTGCAGCGCGCCTACACCTGGCTGGTCGGCCGGACAGCCCGCCGGGCTGACCTCGTTCTCACTGACAGCGAGGCCAGCCGGCGTGATATCGTCGAGCATCTCCGCATCTCGCCGGCGCGGGTACATGCTGTGCTGCTCGCGGCCGATGAACGTTTTCACCCCGTGACCAACCCAACTGAGCTGGCGCGCGTCCGCACCAAATACTCGTTGCCTGACCGCTTCATTCTCTATCTGGGTGGCTTCGATGTACGCAAAAACGTGCCGCGTCTGGTTTTGGCATACTCAGAGTTGTCGACTTTTCCGAACGTTGGCAACTCTGAGCTCCCCAATCTCGTTATCGCCGGCAAGCTGCCGGCCGCCGACACCCCATTCACGCCCGACCCGCGGCGGGTAGCCGCGGAGGCAGGAATCGCCGACCGCGTCCTGTTTACCGGTTGGGTGGATGAGGCCGACAAGCCGGCGCTTTACAGCCTGGCCAGCCTGTTCGCCTTTCCATCGCTGTATGAGGGCTTCGGACTGCCGGCCGCCGAGGCAGCCGCCTGCGGCACACCGGTGCTGACCTCCAACTGCTCATCGTTGCCGGAGGCTGCGCCGGGCGCGGTGCTGGTTGATCCGCAGGACGTGGACGCCATCGTGGCCGGCTTGTCTCAAGGTCTGGCGCAAGAGACGCGCCAATCCGGCACGCCGCAGCGCACCTGGCAGTCGGTCTCGTTCGAGACCGCAGCCCATCTGTTCAAGGAAGAAACATGACCGCACTACTCGCCCTGGAATCGACCCTCATTTCCCACGGACTGCCATATCCGCAGAACCTGAAGACCGCCCGCCGCCTGGAAGCCATAGCCCGCGAGCAGGGCACGGAGCCGCGGACTGTTGCGGTGATCGACGGCCAGCTGCGCGCCGGGCTGTCGGCAGATGAGCTGCAAGCCCTGGCCAGCGCGACCGGCGTGCGCAAGCTGTCGCGACGCGATCTGTCCATCGCCGTGGCCCGCGGCTGGACCGGCGCGACCACCGTTGCCGCCACCATGTGGATCGCGGCGCAGCACGGCATCCGCGTGTTCAGCACCGGAGGCATCGGCGGGGTCCATCGGCTGCATGGAGGAGGGGCTGCCATGGCTGTCGACGTGTCCGCGGACTTGCCCGAACTGGCGCAGACGCCGGTGGCGGTGGTGTGTGCTGGCGCGAAAGCGATCCTCGACCTGCCTGCGACGCTGGAGTGGCTGGAGACGTGGGGCGTACCAGTGGTCGGCTATAGGACCGATGAGTTCCCGGCCTTCTACACACGGCGCAGCGGCTTGCCGGTTGACGTGCGGGTGGACACACCGGAGGAGGCAGCGGCGATTATCGAGGCAAAACGCAAGCTGGGGTTGCCCGGTGGCGTGCTGATCTGCGCACCGGTGCCGGAAGAGTACGAGCTACCCGCGGATGAGGCCAACTTGGCCATTGAGCAGGCACTGGCCGAAGCCGACGCACAGGGCGTGCGCGGCAAGGAGATCACTCCCTTTCTGCTGGCGCGCATCGTCGAACTGACCGGCGAACGCAGCCTGCGCGCCAACCTGGCATTGCTGGAGAACAACGTGCGCATCGGCGCACAGATCGCAACGGCATTGGCGGCCAGGTAAAGCGTACAGATTTAACAGCGATGAACCCCGTGGGCATATCTCCCCGGGCTCCGATGTCTTGTGGACTACATATATATCAATAGTTTGTACATCAGAATTTCTGGTGTATAATTTCCTTGAACAAGGTATCGATCAGGAGGAACTGCCATGCCAAGCACAATGACTAAAGCTCCATTGCAGGTCTATCTGCGCCAGGATCAGATGGACTCGCTTCGCTCGCTTGCAAAACGTCAAGGTGTTTCGCTGGCTGAGTTGGTACGGCAAGGGGTGGATCAATTGCTGATTAGCTCCCCCATAGCGAACGATCCGTTGTGGGATGTGGTCGGTCTTGGGCAATCCGAGGCAGGTGATCTGGCGGCGAATCACGACCGTTATCTGGCTGAGCTGGAAATCGAAGACAATCGCGATGCCGCGTAGGGTTTTCGTAGATACTGGTGCATGGGTAGCTCTGGCAGATGCCAGCGACAGCCTGCACGCAGTCGCAGTGGCTGCATATCCCCACATTCTTCAGACAAACACACGTCTAGTCACAACAAACCTCGTAATTGGCGAGGCTTACAATCTCATACGACGACGCCTCGGGCATACACCGGCCATGCGTTTCTTGCAGTCCCTCCGTGTCTCGCCTCGTCTGGACAAGTATTACTCGACCGCTGAGTGGGAGATGGCGGCCGAGGCATTATTGGAGCGTTACGCCGACCAGAATTTCAGCTTTGTTGACGCGGTGAGCTTTGCCATGATGCACAGTGAAGAAATCATCGAGGCGTTTGCTTTCGACAAGCATTTTGCGACCGCTGGCTTTGTGCTATTGCCAGGATAATCGGGATATCCCTGGACGTCTCAGTTAATTGAACGCCTCGACCCACATCCGCCACAATGTCTCGCGGCCGGGATCGAAGGGGAGGTAGAATGTCACCCGGTCCAGCAGGCCAGCGTAGCGCATCTTGACCAGATAGGGGAGTTCATCGGGCCGGCCCTCAACGGCGAACTGGGCCAGGATGTCGTCGCTGATCAGCGCGGGCATCTCGCCCCAACGCTGGCGGATGGCCAGTCTGCTCAGCTGCTCGCGGATGTCGCCCCAACCGTGCAATTCCATGACCTTGCTGTAGCTGGGCGTCGATGCGTAGAACGAGACCTGGCTGCGGATTTCCTCGCGCATGAGAGCCATTTCCTCGGCGGTCTCACCGGTGATCACGAAAACGCTGCTGGAAAGGGCCATGTCGCTGCGCTTGCGGCCGGATTTCGCCAAACCCTCCTGGACATTGGGCATGATCTGCTCGCGCAGGTAGCGCGTGGTGTGGAAGGGGTGGACGTGGAGACCCTGGCACAGCTCACCGGCCAGTTGGCACATCTGTGCGTTGACGGCGGCGATGTAGACCGGTATCTGCGGATGGTCGATGGGGCCGGGGCTGAAAAAGGGCGCCATCAGCGTCAGTTTGTAGTGTTGGCCGCGGAAGTTGAGCCGCCCGCCGGTCTGCCACGAGTCCCAGACGGCGCGCATGGCCAGGATGAACTCGCGCAGGCGCGCCGCTGGCGGTCCCCACGGCATGCCGAAACGCCGCTCGATGTGCGCCTGCACCTGGGTGCCCAGACCGAGGATAAAGCGTCCGTCGGAGGCTGCCTGCAAGTCCCAGGCGAGATAGGCCGTGGAGGCGGGGTTACGGGCGAAGGCGACCGCGATGGCAGTGCCCAGGCCGATGCGTTCAGTGTTCAGCGCGGCAACGCCCAGTGGCAGGAAGGGATCGTGCTGGGTCTCGCTGGTCCACAGGGTATCGAAGCCCACGGCTTCGGCCGCCTGTGCCAGGATAACGGCCTCGCGCAGACCGGTGGTCATCAGTGCAACGTCCAGTTTCATATGTCAATCACCTGAAAGCAATACGCCGGCGGAGAGCACACCCACAAAGGGCAGGTTACGATACGACTGCCGGTAGTCGAGGCCGTAGCCGACCACATAGCGGTCCGGTAACTCAAAGCCCACGTAGCGCAGCGGCAGGTTGAACAACCGCAGCCGCGGCTTGTTGAACATGGTGCAAACGTGCAGGCTGGCCGGCTGGCGGTCCCGCAGCAGGCGCAACATGTAGTTGAGCGACAGCCCGGTGTCCACCATGTCCTCGACGAACAACACGTGGCGGCCGGCGATGTTGGTCTCCAGATCCTTCAAGATTCGCACCACGCGCTGTGCACTGGGTTTGTCCGAGGCATCGGGCTCGGCCGGCGTAGACGCGCCGTAGCTGGAAATCGCCAGGAAGTCGATCTGGAGCGGGATCGTAATGGCGCGCATCAGGTCGGCCATGAATAGCGTCACGCCGCGCAGCGCGCCGACCAGCAGCGGATCCAGCCCGGCGTAGTCGGTAGAGATCGCCGCACCCAGCTCGCCAACCCTGTGCTGGATCTGATCGGCAGTCAACAGCACGTCAGACACAACGCCCGCTGCTGCACCGTGCTGAAGATCGGACTGGCTTCCGCTGCTCACTTGCCCACCTCACCGGCGCCTTTCATTCGCGAAACTGGTCTTCCTGAGCGGCCCTGGCGGCTTCGGCGGCCAGGTTCACGGTCCTGGGTTTGCCGGCCATGGCCCGCTTGACCGAGCTCACCATTCCGGAGGCCTCGCCCGGCTCGGGAAGCGCCAGATCGGTCACGGTCGCGACCGGGGATGGCACATCGCCTTGTTCGTCGGCCAGCTCCTCGCGCCGCCGGCACACCCACACATACAGGTCAGCCGGCGTGCGTCCCGGAAACCGCTCCAGAATGTCCGATGCCCAGACCGCGGCGGCCACGGGCAGGTAGACGCGGTCGTACCAGCTTTGCACCGCCTCGTCGTTGGAGATCTCACGTTGCTGCTCCAGTCCCATGTAGTGGCGATGGACGGCGATGTGCTCCAGCAACTCGGTGTAAGAGTACATCTCGGTGACCTCGAGATCGGAGTCGGGGCGCAGTTCGTCCAGACGGGTGGCGCGCAGAAAATCGGCATACGCGGCCTTGAGGACCAGGTCCTCCGGCGTGGTGCTGGCGTCCAGCTTGACGGGTGTTTCCACGCGGGTCACGTAGGCCTCGATGTCCTTGAAGCCGTTGGCGCGCGCCACGGAGACGCGGTGGTGGCCATCCTTGACGAAATAGATGTCCCCGACCTGATAGACCTCGATGGGCGGCAAGCCGGCCTGGCTGTGCATGGCGGCATCCACCGCCCGCCAGCGCGACTCGTTGATCGTCTCCCTGGGAAGAAACTCGCGCGTGAAGTCGCGGTAACGGCCCACGCTGCCGACGATCTTTTCCAGCGGGATGCTCTCCGCCTGGCGGCCTTCCACCTGTTGCCAGGCGCGCAGGGTGCTCTGCACCTCCTCGAACGACAGCAGATCAGGCGACCGCCCGCGGACCAGGCTGAAGATGTTGTCCCAGAACAGTTTACGTTTTGCGTTTTGGAAGCGCTTGCCCGCTTCGTGCCGGGCCAGCGCGGTGTTTTCGCTCATGAGGCGAGTCTAGCACAGGAACAAGGCGCTGTCTAGCGGGGTAACGGTAAACGTTTGGTTAACAAACCAGGCAGCGCGCTGGGGCCGCTGGTAGCCTACGCCTTACTGCCGCTGGTCAGCCTGGATGTGTTGTACCTGCTCGCGCCGGCTTGATGATCAGTATCGTGGCGGCGTCGCTGACTGGCGGATATGTCCGCAGCCCGGCCAAATTGCTGAGACCCCTGCGTTGTGCTATCATGGCGTGGTCTCCCGCCTCGAACTTTGACGGGAGCTGTTGTTGAGACGCCATCACCGTGAAACGTGAGGCGTAAAACGTGAAGCTACAGCCAAGTGTCAAGCCATCACGTTTCACGTTTTCACGTTTTCAAGCGAGAACATATAAACCCTGTACACGACATGCCCGCGCAGATATTGATTACCAACGACGACGGCGTTACGTCGCCCGGCCTGCTGGCGCTGAAACAGGCGCTGGAGGTGGTGGGCGAGGTGACGGTGTTTGCGCCGGACCGCAACTGGAGCGCGGCCGGCCACAGCAAGACGATGCACAAGCCGCTGCGCATCGGCCGGGTGACGCTGGCCGATGGCAGCCCGGCCTACACGACCAACGGCGCGCCGTCGGACTGCGTCGGTCTGGCGTTGCTGGGCGCGATCCCCAACATGCCTGACCTGGTGGTGTCGGGCATCAACCAGGGCGGCAACCTGGGCCACGACATCACCTACAGCGGTACTGTGGCCGGGGCGATGGAAGCGGTGGTCGGCGGCGTGCCGTCCATCGCCGTGTCGCTGGACGCGCGCGAGTGGTCGGATTTCCGCGCCGTGACTGGCGTGGTGGTACGGCTGGCACGGGCGATCCTGGCCGGCGGCCTGCCTGCCAACACCTTCCTGAACGTCAACGCGCCGCCGGTGCCCAGCAACGAGGTGAAGGGTGTGTTGGTGACGCGGCTGGGCCAGCGTGTCTACCGCGACGTGCTGGTCGAACGCGAGGATCCGAAGGGCGAGCCATACTACTGGATCGGTGGCGAGCCGCCCACCGGCGTCGTCGAGGATGGCACCGACTACGGCGCGGTGGCCCGCGGCTACATCTCCGTCACACCGCTGAGCATGGACATGACCGACTATCAGTTCATGGAAAAGCTGGGCGAGTGGCTGGGTGAATAAATGGTTATCGGTAAACGGTTATCGGTTATCGGTGGTCAGCGACAAACGTTCTCCCAGGCTCGCTTTTTGCCGCTTTCTGATTACTGATCACTGATAACTGATCAGCGAGAGCGAGGAGTAGATGCAGACCAAGTATGCGTTTTTTGAAGGCCAGATCGTACCCATCGAACAGGCGCAGGTGAGTGTGATGACCCACGCCCTGCACTACGGCACCGCCTGTTTCGGCGGCATCCGGGCTTACTGGAACGATGAGGCCGAGCAGTTGTATGTTTTCCGCATCGAGGACCACATCGAGCGCTTCCTGACATCGGCGCGGCTGCTGCTCATGAATGTGGCCCACAGCCCGGAGAAGCTGCGCGCGACCGTACTGGACCTGCTGCGGTGCGAAGGATTCCGCGCCGACACCTACGTCCGGCCGCTGGCCTACAAGGCCGACCTGAAGATCGGCGTCATGCTGCATGGCATGACCGACGAGGTGACGATCTTTGCGACGCCGTTTGGCCGCTACATCGAAAAGGAGGAGGGCGCGGATGTCTGCGTCTCCACGTGGCGGCGCATCGACGACAACGCGATCCCGGCGCGCGGCAAGATCGCCGGCGCCTACGTCAACTCGGCCTTCGTCAAGTCCGAGGCGCTGATGGACGGCTACGACGAGGCCATCGTGCTGGACCAACACGGCCATGTCTCTGAGGGCAGCGCTGAGAACCTGTTCATGGTGCGCAACGGCAAGTTGATCACGCCATCCATCACCGCCAACATCCTGGAGGGCATCACCCGCCGCACCATCATGGAACTGGCGACAAACGAGCTGGGCTTGGAGGTTGAAGAGCGGGAGATCGACCGCACGGAGCTGTACATCTGCGACGAGCTATTCTTCTGCGGCACTGGCGTGCAGGTGGCCGCCATTGCCACGGTGGATCGCCGGCCGGTCGGCAGCGGCAAGATTGGGCCGGTTACTAAATCGATCCGGGACCTCTATTTCGACGTGGTGAAGGGAAATGTTGCCAAGTATCGGGGCTGGAATACTCCAGTTTACGTTGAGGCGTGATGCGTAAAACGTGAAACGTGATTTCGAATTCCGGTCACGTTTCACGCCTCACGTTTCATCGATCACACATCTCCCCGTCGGCGAAACCTCCCATCCATGACCTTCAAACCTGCGCCTTTTCTTGAAGGCCGGCGAGCAGCCCTGGCGACCGGCATCTTGCTGGTCGTCAACTTCGTGTTGCTGATTGTCTTCTTTGCCAAGCCGGTGGCCGGCTCGACGTTTTTCTTGTTCGTTATCAGCCTGCTGCTGTGGTTGCCGATCCTGTATGTGGCGTGGCGCGCCTGGACGTGCTTCACCCTGGCCTACTGGATCGACCGCAACGCGATCACCGTGGTCTATGGCCCGGTGCGCCAGACAATCCCGCTGGGCGACATTCAGGAGATTCGCCGCGCCGCGGCTGTGGCTGACTGGCAGCAGGGAGCGCCGGTCGTGCAAGGCCCCAACGGCGAGGCCGACTGGGCGGTTGAGAGACTCGTCCGACGCTGGCCAGGGCTGGCGCGCTGGCTGTGTTACGGCCCGGAATTGGGCACCAGGCGAGTGTTGAAGGGCAAGCGTGTCAACAGCCTGGCGTCGCAACCGCTGGCCGACCAAATACTGCTGGTGACCGTTCAGCGTACCTACGGCATCTCGCCTGACGACCCGGAGCGTTTCCTGGCTGCGCTGGATGATTTTCACGCACTTGGCCCGACTCATCTGGTGGAGCAGCAGCGCCATTGGCCGGCGGTCGCGCGCTGGCCGCTCTGGCAGGATCCAGTCCTGATGGGCTTGCTGGCGGCCGGGTTTGTCGGTTTTTTGGTGTTGCTGGGTGTGGCAATCTTCCGTTTCACCGGATTGCCCTATGCGCTGCCGCTGTGGGACAACCTGGACCGGCGGCTGATCTTTGTGTTTCCCGCGTTTGGCCTGGCGGTCTGGCTGATCAACGGAGCCTGGGGGCTGCTGGTGCACCGACGCCATCGAATCGCAGCAGCATTGCTCTTTAGCGGCGCGGTGGCCGCTCAGTTGGCTGCGCTGGTCGCGCTGCTGTCGGTGACGAGAGGTTGACCGGTGCCCACCACACAGTTGCTGGCCGGGTTGGCGTTGAGCGCGGGTATCGGCTGGCTGGCTTACCGGCGCAACTCACTGACGCGCAGCGGGGTGGCAGGGGCCGTCATCACCGGGACGCTTATTTTCGGCTTCGGCGGCTGGACGTGGGGGCTGGTACTGATCGCGTTCTTCGTCAGCTCCACCTTGCTCAGCCACTGGCGGTGGGCCGATAAAGCCGAGCTGGCCGACAAGTTCGCTAAAGGAGAGCGCCGCGACCTGGGACAGACGTTGGCCAACGGCGGGTACGGCGCTGCACTGGCCATAGCGGTGTTCCTGCTGGTGGATCTGCCCGGAGAGGCGCGCCTGGGCAATCCAACCTACGCGTTCCTGACACTGGCCTACTTCGGCGCCATGGCGACGGTCAACGCCGACACCTGGGCGACGGAGTTGGGTGTGCTGGCATCACAGGCCCCGCGGCTGATCACTACCGGCAGGCCCGTTGCTGTGGGAACGTCAGGTGGGATCACCGGCATGGGCACGCTGGCGGCGCTGGCCGGCGCCGCTTTCATCGGCGTCTGCGCGTTCTTGTTCATCCAGGCTGCGGCACTCGCGACCACCGGCAGCTTACTGCTCAGCGACCTGCCGCTGATCGGGATCGCGGCCGCGGCCGGGCTGGCCGGATCGCTGGTGGACAGCTTGCTGGGCGCAACGGTGCAGGGCATCTATTGGTGTGATGGCTGCCAAAAGGAGACCGAGCGGCGTGTTCACACCTGCGGCGAGGCTACGAAACCACTGCACGGCTGGCGCTGGTTGAACAACGACCTGGTCAACTTCGTGTCATCGGTGGCTGGTGGTCTGCTGGCAGCCGTCCTTGGTTTGGTGTTTCTTCTGTAGAGACTTATAATTTTTGTTTGTTGTGACAAAACGTACGGGACGACCCCAAAAACCATTTTGATCTTTATGCCCACTCAGGAATCACAAACCGCTCCTCTGCTGTCGATCATCATTCCCGCTTACAACGAGGAACGACGATTGCCGATTTCGCTGCGCAAGATCGACGCTTTTTTGGCCAGGCAGCCATATCAGGGCGAAGTGTTGGTGGTAGAGAACGGCAGCAGCGACAGGACCACGGAAGTGGCTGAGAGCTTCGCTGCCGAACATCCGTATGTGCGGGTGTTGCACAGCGAGAAGGGCAAGGGGGCTGCCGTGCGAAAAGGGATGTTGGCAGCCGCCGGCGAGTATCGCTTCATGTGCGACGCCGACCTGTCAATGCCCATCGACGAGGTGAACAAGTTCCTGCCGCCCGTCGTCAACAGCTACGCGGTAGCCATGGCGTCGCGCGAAGCGCCGGGCGCGAACCGTTACAACGAGCCGTTCTACCGCCATCTAATGGGCCGGGTGTTCAACCAGATCGTGCGCTGGCTGGCGATTCCACAGTTTCAGGACACGCAATGCGGCTTCAAGTGTTTCCGCGGCGACATCGCGGCTGAAGTGTTCGAGCGCCAGACTATGAACGGCCTGGGATTCGACGTCGAAGCGGTGGCCATCGCCCTGGCGCGCGGCCACACCGTGATAGAGCTTCCCATCGACTGGTACTTTGATGCCGACAGCCGGGTGCGGCCTGTACACGATACCATCCGCATGGTGCGAGAGGTGTGGCAGGTGCGTCGCAACCTGGGTGAGGGCGTTTACACCCGCTGACCACACATCGATGCAAGAATCCAACAGCCCGGAAGCGTTTTTCCGGGCTGTTGTTTTTTTCCTGTGAGCCGCACAGGAATCGAACCTGTAACCTAGGGATTAACCTACCACACTAGCTTTCACTAGCCGGAGAGCCAGTCTCCGTTGTAGTCTGGACCATCTCTTCACCCACGGCTTGACCCGTTTGGGTGCGCTGCGTATGGCCTCTGAGGGCTCTCTGACCGCGGCCAGGTTGCCTGCTGATTACCCATACTATCCGTTCGGATTGTCACGTGGGGAAACACGTACCTTGGGCTTTAGGGCGTTCCAGCATACAGCAGCGTCCACTCCCGGAGTTTCCTCCGGAAGGCTCCTTATTAAAGTCCCTTGCTCTGCCAATTGAGCTAGCGGCCCACGACGTTGAGTATACCACACTTGAATCTGCGTTCCAATTTGCCCACTTCGCTTTGCGTGTATAATGCAGTCCGAACATTCGTTAATCTGCAACTACGTAACGGGACCGACTTATGAAAAGCCTGGCAGGAATCGAGGTTGTCGTTATGATCACCCTTTGCTTCCTGAATTTTGGAGCGGCGAGTGTATCATCGGCGCAAGCTCCACCGCCTGCTGCCTTTGACCACCTCCTTCCGGAAGACGGTCTGTCTGACAGCACTGCGCTAGCCATCGCCCAGGACGACCAGGGGTTCATGTGGCTCGGCACGCAGAACGGCCTGAACCGCTATGACGGTCGTGATTTCGTCGTTTACACCCATGATCCTGACAATCCAAACAGTTTGAGTCACAACGTCGTGACATCGATCTACCCGGACACTGAGGGTGGTCTGTGGGTGGGAACTCGCGGCGGGGGGCTTAACCGGCTTGACCTCCAAACCGACCAATGGACGACCTTTCAGCACGATCCAGCCGATCCGCTGACGCTGAGCAGCAACCAGATCAACGGAATCGAGGCCGACGCCGAGGGGATCTTGTGGATCAGTACCAACAACGGGTTGAATTCGTTCGACCCCGACACAGGAATTGCGGTCCGCTATCCCGCTGATCCCCAGACTTTGCCTGCGCCTGATTACCTGGCAGTTCACGATACCGCGGTCGCACAGGATCAAACAGTTTGGATGGCTACCGACGGCGGGTTGGCATGGCTCACGCGTGGATCGGGTGAGCTAACACTCAGTGATGGCGAGGTTGGACTACCTGGCGTCAATGTGTTTCAGGTGGACGCCGACCAAAACGGCAACATTTGGGCGGGCACTGATAACGGCCTGTACAAGCTGGACAGCGCAAATCACGTCGTCGCTGAATACCACTACAACCTCGGCAACGAAGCAGGACTGGGTGCTGGCCCGATCCGGGCGCTGTTCGAGGACAGGCATGGCCGTTTGTGGTTGGGTACGCAGGGCGGAGGACTGACGCAATTTGATCCCGCGACAGTGACGTTCACCCATTTCCTGCACGATCCCGACAACCCAGATTCCTTGCTCAACAATCAAGTCGTGGCGGTCGCTGAGGACAGTACAGGGACGTTGTGGGTAAGTTCCTGGACCGCGGGGCTTAACCTGCTATCTCCTTATATCTCCAAATTCCCGACGCCTCTGGCCATCGACACTGTGCCACTGGCAATTCTCGGTGATCCGGCCGGCAAGCTGTGGGTAGGGACGTTTGGCCAGGGGCTGGCGCATGTGGATCCTGTAACCGGCGAGACCCGTTATTACACAAACGACCCCTCCGATCCTGGCAGTTTGAGCAACGATATCGTGTTTACGCTTCAGCCTGACGGCCAGGGAAACCTATGGGTTGGAACCTTTGATGGCTTGAAACTGTTTGACCCCGAGGAGGAAACCTTCGCTCGCTACCCGTCCGACGAGACCGGGACTGTCGGCGCACCAGGCATGGAGATCCGCTCGCTGTTTTCGGATAGCGCGACCAGCTTGTGGGTTGGCACGAGTGCAGGTTTGTATCAGGTTGACACACAGAGCGGAACCAGTGCCACTTTCAATCGCGACCCAGCCGGTCCGCAAAGCAATGAAATCTGGAGCATCGTTGGAGGTGGTCCGGACGAGCTCTGGATCGGTGCAACCAACGGATTGTTTCGCTTCACACCGACAACCGGCCAATTTCAAAACCTCAGCAACCAGTCAGGGACAATGGATACAGCGGTTACAGTCATCCATCAGGACGCCGATGGTATCCTGTGGCTGGGAACCTGGGGACAAGGGCTGATACGCTTCGACCCGGCCAGCCAAACCAGCAGGCATTACCAGAGCGCCGAAGGACTGCCGGGGAGCATCGTCCTGGGAATCCTCAGTGATGCTGCGGGCGACCTGTGGCTCAGCACCAACAACGGCCTCACACGTTTCAACCCGGGAACCGAAGAATTTCGCACCTACGACACGGAAGATGGTCTCGCTGCCGATGACTTTGCCCAGGGCGCCTACTGGCAAAACGAACAGGGCGAGATGTTCCTGGGTATCGAGAACGGCATCGTTCGTTTCGTCCCCGAGCAACTTCAGGACAACCCGCAGGTTCCGCCGGTCTACCTGACCGATTTCCAGATCTTCAACCAGACGGTGCCCATCGGTCCAGACTCGCCGCTGGCGCAGAACATCAACCACACCGCTGAGATCGAACTCGCACACGACCAATCGGTACTCTCCTTCGAATTCGCCGCACTGAACTTCATCAACCCCGAACGCAACCAGTATGCCTACATGATGGACGGTGTGGACCCCGACTGGAACCTGGCCGGCGACCGCCGTTTCGTCACCTATACCAACCTCGATCCGGGACAATACACATTGCACGTCCGGGGTTCCAATAACGATGGTGTGTGGAACGAGGATGGCGTCAACCTGCACATCGTTGTGAAGCCGCCCTGGTGGCGCACCACTGCGGCGTACCTCGTCTATGGCGCGCTGATTCTGCTCATCGTCGGTGGTTTTGCGCGCAGTCGCACGAAAGCGCAACAGCGGCAACTGGCAATTCAGCGCCAGGAACTGATGTGGGAGCGGCGCCTGCGTGAGAATCTGGAGCAGATGGACCGCATGCAGGAGCGCGAGCGGGCACGCATTGCCGGTGAACTGCACGACGGCCTGGCGCAAACGCTGGCCGGCATTCGTTTTCGAGCCCAGACCTGGAAGACGCTGGTGCGACGGGATCCTGAGCAGTTGCTGCCCGAGCTGGACGATCTCAGCGTTGTTCTGGACACGAGCATTCAGGACGTTCGCCGGTCGATCTATGCTCTGCAGCCGCTTTCGCTGGAACAGCTGGGGCTGGAAGAAGCCTTGCTGTGCTTTACGACCAATCTGGCGCGGTTGTACCAGGTTACTATCGAGACCGACTTTCACGACCTGGGCGCGGTCCCCGACAACCTGGAACACGACCTGTTTCGCATTATCCAGGAACTGGTGTACAACGCTGTCCAGCACGGCCGGCCGAGCCTGACCCGCGTGGCAACCCGTGTCACCGACGGCGTGCTCTCCGTACAGATCGAAGACAACGGCGTCGGGTTCGACCCTAGTTCCATTTCGGTTCAGGAAGGCAAGGGACATTTTGGTCTCAAGCAGGTACAGGAACGTGTCCATCTGCTCAAGGGCACCATGCAACTGACCAGCGCGCCTGACCAGGGTACCACCGTATCAATCGAACTGCCGTTGGCCGATATGCCAAAGTATCTCACTGGACTTGCCCTATGATTACGTTGCTGATCGCCGATGACCACGCCCTGTTCCGCCGCGGTCTGCGGCAATTGTGTGAGATCAACGGTGGATTCTCGGTACTGGCCGAGGCACAGACAGGTCAGGAGGCCGTTGCGCTGGCGCGCCAGCACAAACCGGATGTGATCCTGCTCGATATTCGTATGCCGGACCTGACAGGTGTCGAGGCTACCCGCACCATCCTGGACGAGGATCCGACAGCCAGGATTCTCATCCTGACCATGTACCAGCAAGACCATTACGTAGAAGCGGCTATCAGGGCGGGGGCCCGAGGATACCTGCTGAAGACCTGCGAAGAGGAAACTCTTTTCAACGCGATCCAGGCATTGCACCGAGGAGATGGCTGGCTGGACTCGGCCGTGGCGCCGCAGGTGATGGCACAGTTGGCGCAGACCGAGACCACCGCCGCATTTCGCCTTTCTGAGCAGGAGATCGAGACGCTGCGCTACGTCGTTCAGGGCGCCGACAACCAAACTATCGCCGAGCTGATGCACGTTTCCAGCGGCACGGTTGCAAACCGTCTGCGGGTCATCTACGACAAGCTGGGGGTCAGGAACCGCACCGAAGCAGCCATCTATGCGCTGCGCCAGGGTTGGGCGACCCTCGATGACGACTAGCATTACATTTGTGCAGCAGTTGGATTAGATTCTTCACTTCCCTTCCCACTCCCCACCTCGGTATAGTAACACCAGGGCACGACTGCCCTGGTGTTTGTTTTCCATGACTGACAAAGCGCTCAAGAGACTTCGGAAGTGGTCGGACTTCGCTGAGACTCACTTTTGCCATCAGGACTCGCTTCTGCCTGCCATCCGACCACTTTCGAAGTCTGGATAGGCTGCTCAACCAGCTTCTACCCAGCCGCAAGATGCCTACATTCCCCGTACTGATCATCGGCGCCGGCCCGTTTGGCTTGTCGCTGGCCGCCTATCTCAGGCACATGAATATCAACAGCTTGTTGGTCGGCAAGCCGGCAACC
This sequence comes from Caldilineae bacterium, assembly GCA_020634555.1. Taxonomy (GTDB): domain Bacteria; phylum Chloroflexota; class Anaerolineae; order JAAEKA01; family JAAEKA01; genus JACKBK01. The sequence continues at coordinate 8,295 of JACKBK010000011.1, read as the reverse complement.
TTCTGGAAGACTTGCATCGCTCCGGGCACGTTGCGGGATCTCATCCATGACTGTCACCTGGACCCATTGGGTGTCGATACAGTGGCCGCGTATCGTCAGGAAAACTCACTATCCGTCAACGGCACATCACCAGTCTCCTTCGAGCGTTATGCGCGCTGGTTTCAAGGGAGAAACACGATCCAGATCCTGCCTTGGCACGTTGAGCGTATCGCCACGAAAAACGGAATGTATATTGCTTTCATGGGCAACGGAGAACAGATCTCCGCAACCAATCTCGTTCTGGCGACCTGCCTCCGTGCATGCAGTCTCGTGGGTTGCAAGGTGAATGCGGCGCAAGTGACGTTGCTGCGCAGCCACGATATCTTCGCTCGCCTCCATTTCCAGAACGGTTACCCACAACTGGACCACCAGTTTCAAACCAGTATGCCTGGCCTTTTCATCGCCAGTATGACAGCAGAACATAATTTCAGGCGGCCGGCCGCGCTTTTCGCCCAGGCGCGCGCCTCAGCCACGGCCATCGGTCAAGCCATTCATCACCGGATACAGACAGGTTAATGATATTTCAGGAGGACGAAGTGAAGATTTCGAGGACTTTCAAGATTGCAATTGTTTTGTTAGGCATTGTTTTACTGGCCGGCAGCCAGTTGCTGCACGCCGCACCCGGCGAGGACAGGTCGCTGCAGGCCGCATGGGAAGCTGCCGTTGCCCGCGGTGGCTATGAGTTCACCACGACGATCCAGCAGACGGCCCACCCGTTGCCCAAGCTGGTCAACGTCGGTCTGGGAAGCAAAACCGACAACATCTACATCGAAGGAAAGACCGACAGCCACGTGGAGTCTATGCAGATGAAGCTGTGGTCGGATGGGGGCAGTGCGGCGCTTGGCACCGGCGCTCTCGAGATCAAGGTCGAAGACGGCAAGGCTTACGGCCGCACGGACCAGGAGCCGTGGCGCGAGATGGATGACGTCACCGGTCTGTTCGCGCCCGGACAGGACGCCTTTGGGTTTCTCCACGCCGCCACCAACGTCGTAGCCGACCAGCAGGCATCTAGCGGCTACACGATCTACCATTTCGACCTCGACGGCGTGGCGTTTGCCTCGTACATGCGCGATGGCGCCACTGCCGAGCTTGAACGAAGCGGCCAGCTGCCGCAGAGCTACGAGTTGGAGTTGTCGCCGCATTTCGTCAATATGACTGGCCAGGGCGAGCTTTGGGTGGACGACGCCACCGGCCTGCCGCTGCGCCAGATCATCGACGTCCAGTTCCCGCCCGACAAGTACGAGCAGGTCGATGCTCGGATCACGACCGACTTTGCGAACTGGTCGCGGCCGGCCACCGCCGGCGGCGTGCTGGCTGGTTTGATCGACGGGGCCTTCACCCCAGCCGCGATCGCCCGCGTACAGGGATTTTTGGCTGCCGTTCTGGGCGGCATGATCTTTCTCGCCGTCCTGATGCAATACCGCAAGTCGCGCAAGTTCTACGGTGCGCTGGCCCTCGCGTTGATCGCCATCATGGTGATCGGTCCGACGCTGGAAGCCGACCGCGCCCAGGCGTTCATCGCGGACCAGAAGACGCAACAGGCGACCTACGACGAACGGCAGCAAGCGCGCCAGCGCCAGGCGCAGTGGCAGGCAGAGCAAAGCGCCCCACCAGCCGACCCGCACCAGAATCCGCTGGGCGACACTCCGGCCAGCGCCAACCACGCGCCCAACGTCGACGCGACACCTACCCCGCTGGAGCTGCTGTTCGACCAACTGCCGGCCTATGACGACGGCACAGACAGCGACGGCGACCGCCTGACCGATGTCGACGAGATCCTCACCCACACCGACCCTGCCAACAGCGACAGCGATGACGACGGGCTTTCTGACGGCGTCGAGCAGTTCAAGCTGGGAACGGACCCCAGTGTGGCTGACAGCGACAGCGACGGCATCCCTGACGGACCGGAGGTAGTCGGGTTCGCCTACGGTGGCCAGCAATGGTACCTGAACCCCAACGACCCGGATACGAACCAGGACGGCGCGCTGGACAGCGCCGAATGCAGCTACGACGAGACCAGCGGACTGGTGTGCCCTGACACCGACGGCGACGGGACGCCCGATGTGTTCGACGATGACAACGACGGCGATGGCGTGCCTGATCAGCTGGACGCGGCGTTGGACACAGTCGTGGGCGATCCGACCACGGGACTGGCCAACAACCGGTTCCAGTTCGAAATCAACGACCTGACTGTGGACAAGCCGGTCTACGTCGACTTCCAGTTGCGCCCCACCGATCCCGACCATTTGTGGTACACGCTGAACGTGCTGGACTGGCCGTCCAACGACCGCGATGGACAGATCCAGCGCGTGCCGGACACCACCTTCTACGACCAACTCTCGCCGGAGCAGCAGCAGGCGGGCGGCAGCGATCCGCAGCTCCAGGACGGCGACCTGCGGCTGGTGCCGATGCTGGAGATTGAGATACCGTTCCAGAATGGGCATTACGGCAACCTGCCCGTCCTCCCCGGTGCGCCGCCGATCCAGGCATCGACGCCGATCACAGCCTGGCTGGACACGGAAGCAACCCAGGCGTTCGGCATCAACGTGCGCAAGCTGGACGACACCAGCGGCACGCTGCTGGCCACCGTGCCCTTAACGCTGGTGGAAGACGGCGAAGGGGCGAGTCCGGTCGCCTTTTCGGGCCGGATGTTCTACCGCCCCATCACCTCAGATTTTGGCCCAACCCAGCAGGCGCGGCTGGTCTGGATGGTCGAGATGCTGACTAACACCTGCACGCCGGTGCCGGACAGCTTCCAGCCGCCCGATGTACCGGAGCAGCAGCGGCGGCTGGTCTGGTGTGACGACGCGGCCAACTGGCAGGAAAACGGCTCGACCGTGGTCCACGTCTACGAGGATTCCTGGGTACTGACCGGTATGTCCGTGCGCGAGGACCACGGCGTGGAAGCCGCTGTCATCTACGAAGACCCGGCATTTACAGCGGCGCAGTCTGGCTACACGCCCGGCGGTTTCCACGATGACAACCTGTGGGCGCTCTCCCAGGGGCTGGACCGCAGCCTGATGGCCGGCCGCGGCACCACCGGTATCGATCTGACCATCAACGAGATCGCCGCGCGCTGGGACAAAACCCAGAACGGCGCCGTCTCAGACACCGACCGCTGGGGAATCCCGCAGGATGCTCTGTATGTGGACACCTTCAGCTTCGACCAGCAGGCCGGCATGATGGCCATCCCCATGACCACCACCAAGCAGATCCTGAACGACCACTTCACCGCCCAGGCCGACGCGGGCGGCATCCAGGATCCGACGCTGATGGTCGTGCGTGAGGAACACCTGCGCAGCCTCAGCGTCGAGCAGGCGGATTACGTTACCCCCATTGGCAACAATGGGCTGTCGCTTTCGCTGGACCCGGCCGGAGCGCCGGAGATGGTGCTGGCAGGCATGAGTTGGGGACCGTTTCATTACGAGGGAGCGGGAGTTTGGTCGTCCTACCCCATCGAGGAGTACCTGAACGACAAGCTGGCCGATTTCGAGACGGCGCTGGACCCGTTCTGGGATGATGCCGACGACGTGATCGGCGCGCGCCTGCTGGCTCAATCCTATTACCTGACCATGCATGCCGGCATCAACAGGATCATCGAGATCGATGGCACGCCGGCCAACCTGGCCTCGCAACTGACCGACGCCGGACTGCACGACTACGTGCTGGGGCCGGATCAGGTGGTTCAGATCGGCTATGCAGTCAACAGCCTGGCCGCCAACTTCAGCGGCTTCATGAACTTCATCCAGACGAGCTTTGCCTCGTTCGCCACCGCTGCGCTCAACCCGCTGGTGTTGCTGGACCTTCAGTTTACGGGGGACATAGCCATCAATGGCAGTTCCCCGCTGGCGTTGCGGAACTACAACGGCGGACCACCTGGTGAAACACGGACTATCAGCGATGGCTATCTCCAGCGTGAGCTGCGCAAGGCGCCGCGCAGGTGGCGGCCCTCCCAGATCAAAGACGCACTGAACCGCAACACCGGCTCGGGTGTCAATTCCTTGGATTCGACCGCGCCCGTGACGCCTAATTCGCTGCGCACCAAGATAGCAAAAGTGCTGCGCCAGGGCGGTGCGCTGTCGCAGGCAGCGGCCATCATCGGCACGCTGGCAACGGTGGGCCAGTTGATCGCCACAGCAACGGGCGACATCAACACCGTCGAGGTCGCGCTGGTTTTTGCCTCCATTCAGGCTGCGGTCAGCTTTGTGAGCGTGGTCACCGCCGCTGCAACCATCGCAGTAACATTCGGGGCGGCGGCCGGGTCCACGGCGTTGAACATCGCCCAGTCCTATGTTCGCCGGCTGGGCGCCAATGTCTTCGGCTTCTTGTTCGCGCTGCTGATCTCTGCAACTATCGCCATCGGTTTCTTCATCATGCAGGTTGCGACGCAACACCTGTCCATTGGGTCGCTGCCGTTCAACCTGGCCTTCTCCGGATTGGTGGCGAGTTTGGTGGTGGCAGTGATCTTCATCGCGCTGGGCAGCGTGCCGGTTCTCGGGCAGATCGTGACAGCCATCATCGGCCTGATCGACTCGGTGATCAACGTCATCTGTCTGGCCACCGGTGCGACCCAGGGCAGCGCCGGCACCTTCGTGCAGGACTACGTCTGTCCCGGCATCTCCGGCTTGCTGACCAAGGCGGTTCAGTTTCTGATCTATGACCAGACGCCGGTCGTCGATCTGAGCAATCCCAACCGGCTCAATCTGACCAACTTCGATCTGACGCTGTCCGATCCAGCTTCCGGCATTACCGCCGGCAACGCTGTCAACGTCGATCTGGACGTGCAAACTGCCCTGTATGTCGATCCGTTCGACTTCACCGACGTGTCGCTCTTCCTGCCCTATCGCTACCAGTTCGGCGACGAATACCTGTTGCAATCGACCTTCAAATACGAAATGCTGCGCAGCCAGTCTGCCATCACCGAAGGCATTGGGTTGAGCCAGATGACCGGGGAGTGGCAACCGCCGGCTGCCGACAGTTGGGCGCCCGACAGCAACTTCGTGGTGTCGAAGACGGTGACCAGCGATCCCATCGTGCTGGACAGCGCCGGCATCAACCAGCCGCTGCCTAACACGTTTCTGGCCGAAGGCTACGCCATCAACGTGCAGGAATGCTTCACGATCCCGCCGGTCTTCCCGGTTGTCGTCCCGGTGCCGGTCTGCTATCTGCGCGAGGACATCGCCAACAACCATATCAACCTGGGGCAGGGGCTGTCCTTCGACGTGCTGCCGGCCACCGTGGGCGAGTTCATGAACCTGGTTGCGCGCCCTGACAACGGCTACACCCTGCAATGGTGGACCAACGTCGCCGCGCCGACACAGGCAGACGCCGACGGCGACGGGCTGCGCAGCGCGGCCTTCGGCGGCAACGACCCCAACGACAGCCTGCCGGACACCGATCTGGACACCCTGTCCGACTTCTACGAGATCTCCAACGGCACCGATCCGCTGCGGGCTGATGCCGACGGCGACACGCTGCCCGACGCGGCGGAACTGCGCTACGGCACCGATCCCTACCGCGCGGACAGCGACGGCGATGGCCTGAACGATGCTGAGGAGATCGCCGGTTGGGCCTTCGTGTATGACTACGCCGGCGCGGGCGCGCCGCTGACCACCTGGGTCTGGTCCGATCCCTTGCTGCCCAACCGCGACGGTGACAGTTTCTCAGACAGCCAGGAGAAGCAATACGGCTTCAACCCGGGCGTGGCCAGCTCGGGCGCGGTGCTGACGCTGAACTCCGAGATTCTCGACGCCAACAGCGCCTATCGACCGGGAGATGACATCCACTACCGGGTGACGCTAAAGAACGAACTCGATCTGCCCTACCTTTTCGGTCTGCTGGACGTAGACCTGCCGGTGGCGGTGCAGGGCAACATCGCGCCGCAGACCTTTGCGCTGGCGCCGCAGAACACCGTGACCACGACCGACCAGATAACGATCGATCCGGCAATCACCGAATCGCAGGTCGTCAGCCTGACCAACCGGGCGGGCGCGCTGGCCATCGACCTCGACGCCGAGATCGCCGGTCGCACGCTGTGGATGCACCTGAACGAAAACACCGGCTCCTCGGTCTTCGTGGACAGCTCGCTGAACGGCCACGACGGGACGTGCACGGGCGCGTCCTGCCCGGATCTGGGCTACTTGGGGTATCAAGGGCTGGCGCCCGGCTTTGTCGGCAGCCACCTTATCGACATCGACGGCGCCGCCCAGGATCTGGGTTTCGTCAACGACAGCTACACGATCCAGGCATGGGTGTATTCTATCGGCGCGACGGGCTACCGCGCGCTGCTGGGCACTCAGGATGGCTCGGCAGGGTTCTCTGTGGGGCTGCTGAACGGTCATCCGGTCTTCGGTATGGATGCATCTCTGGAAAGCAGCGCGACATTGATTCCTTTCCGCTGGCAACGCGTGACCTGGCGCTTCGACCGCGCGACTCTGAACTACGCGATCTTCGTCGACGGCCAGCAGGTGCTGGACCAGACCGGGTTCAACTTTGGCTACGGCGCGCTGGAGAACGACACGCTGCGCATCGGTGCGTCAGGCGCGACGGACTACTTTGTCGGCCAGGTCGATGAGCTGTCGGTGTTCCCCTTCGCCCTATCCGACGAGGCGATCCGCGACTCCATCGGTAACCACAGCGCGCTGGTGTTCTACAACGGCTTCGAGGTAAGTCCGCTGCCTGAATGGACGCCCGTCGTGGATGACAGCGAGTACCGCAACAATATCGAGGTTGCCATCGCCGAGAGCCATCCCAGCGACTACTACTTCCTTGCGCCCCTGACCGGCGTCGACGGCTTCGTCGGCGAGGCTTACCTGTTCGGCAACGGCGACCAGTACTCCGACGTGCTGGAGGTCGCCTCCTCGCCCAATCTCGATCTCAGCCGCGGTGCCGGTGCGTTCACCATCTCCACCTGGCTCAACAAGCTGCCCGACGAGGGTGGCTGGATCATGGGCAATTACGACCTGGCGTCCAGTGGCTCCGGCGAGTCCGGGTATCCCGCGCTGCGTGTCGAATCGGATACCGTAGCAGTGCAGTTCGGGCTGTCGCCCAATGTCTGCAGCCTGTCAATCAACGCCGGCAGCGTGCTGAACGGCGAGTTCTCCGACCTCGAATGGCATCATGTCGCCGCTACCTTCGACGGCGTCACGGTGATCATCTACGTGGATAATGAAGTGATTGCTTCGCAGAACTGCGCCGGCAAGAAGCCCAGCGACGTCGATACCTTCTTCGTCGGCGGTCGGGACAACTCGCAGGACGGCCAGGGCTTCCAGGGCAGTCTCGACGAGTTGCGCATCTACACCTACGCGCTGGACCAGGATGAGATCGCTGATCTGTACTGGGACACGGCGCCGGTCATGGAACTGCGTTTCGACGACGCACCGGCGCGCACTTCCTTCAACGACCACGCGCTGGTGCCGCATCCGGGCACGTGCAGCGGTGCGACCTGCCCGGTGGGTGGCGTCCAGGGGCGCATCAACCAGGCGATCCTGCTGGACGGCGTGGACGATGCCGTGGCGCTGGCCGACACCGGGACGCTGGGGCTGAGTGGTCGCAGCTTCACCGTGTCGGCCTGGGTCAATCTCGACTCGCTGGACGGCGAGCCGGTGTTGGGCACCGTCGGCGCGGACCCGGCGCAACTGCTCATGCTGGGCGTCGAATCCAACCTGCCCTACATCCTGATGGATGGAACGACCCAATGGGGCAGCAGTCCGGTATCGACGGGAACGTGGAACCACCTGGTGTGGCGCAACCTGTTCGAGCCTTCGACGGGTCTCAGCCACCTGGGAATCTTCCTGAACGGCAGCCAGGTGCTCAGTGAGACACTGCCGCTCCAGCTTGAAGGCAGCGTGCCGGCTTATGCGGGACGCTACAACGGGCTCTATCTGGACGGCATGGTGGATCACTTCCAGATCTACCGCCAGGCGTTGAGCGACGCCGAGATCGCCGCGCTGGAACTGCAAGCGCCGCTGATCAACCTGCACTTCAACGACCCAGCGGATTCGTTGGCATTCGTCAACTCGGCCGGCTCGCCGCACGGCGTCTGCGCTCCCGGTGCCTGCCCGGTCGCTGGCACCAAGGGCCAGGTCGGCCCGGCAGTCCACTTCGACGGTGTGGACGATCTGGTGTCGATGTCGCACGTCAGCGCCTTTGACACCGACAGCTTCAGCGCGGGCATGTGGGTTCGGCCAGAGCGCCGGCCACACGACCAGACCATGTTCTACACCGACCCGGCGGGCGGCGTGCGCTACTACCTTG
>JACKBK010000010.1 GCA_020634555.1 Caldilineae bacterium | reverse complement strand
ACTGCCGAGGACGTCCAGCGCGTGGCTGCCAGCTATCTGCCGGCCTGCAAACGGACGGTGGCGCGCTATGTGCCGGGATGATCGTATTGCGTGTTGCGTAGTGCGTAGCTGGTGATGATTGGGTGTTGTCCCAACGGGATTGCCTTGTGAGTGGCCCCGTCATGAATCTCCCACGGTTACTCCACACAACACACGAAACGCTGCTCATCTCGCCGGTCGCACACGCCTTCACATGCTACGCAATATGTAGTACGCAACAGGACCAACCATGCAAACAAACTCTCATTTATCCTCCCTTCCCGGCCCCGACAACATCTTCCAGGCGACGTTGGCAAACGGCCTGCAGGTTTTCGTGCTGGAGAACCACACCAGCCCATCGGTGGTGATCAACGGCTATGTGACCGGCGGCGCGGTGTATGAAACAGCCGCGCAGGCCGGCCTGTCCAGCATGACGGCCGCGGTGATGCGCCGCGGCACGAAGACACGCTCGTTTGAGGAGATCAACGAGGCGATCGAGGCGGTGGGTGCGTCCTTCAGCGTCTACAGCGGCAGGCACGCGATCGGCATCGATGGCAAGGCGTTGGCCGAAGACTTCGATCTGCTGATCGACGTGATCAGCGACGTGCTTGTCAACCCGGTCTTTCCTGATGAGTACGTTGAACGGGTGCGCGGCCAGCGGTTGACCCATCTGCGCGAGCGGGACAGCGATACCCGCTCGGTGGCGTCGATGCTCTTTCGCCAGAGTGTCTACGGGGATCATCCCTACGGCTGGCCGGTTGATGGTCTCTACGACACGGTCGCCGAGCTGACGCGGGAGGATCTGGCGGCTTGTTACGGGCGGACCATCAGCCCGGCTGGCGGTGCATTCGTCGTTGTCGGGGCTGTGACAGGCGAGGTTGTGCTGCGCGCGCTGGAGGCTGGACTGGGTGGCTGGCAGGCCAATCGGTTGCCAGCCGTGCAGTACCCCGCGGTCGAGCCGGCGCGCGGCGTTGTGCGCCGCGAACAGACGTTGCCGGGCAAGAGCCAGGCCGACATCGTGTTGGGCGGGCCGGCGGTGCGCCGCAGCGATCCTGATTACGACGCGGTGCGGCTGGCCAACACGGTGCTGGGCCGTTTTGGGATGATGGGACGTCTGGGCGAGAACGTCCGTGAGCGCCAGGGGCTTGCCTACTACGCCTACAGCAGCGTGGCTGCCAGCAAGGAGCCAGGTGCGTGGGAGGTGATCGCCGGGGTCAGCCCGGCCAACATCGAGCGCTGTCTGGATGCGGTCAACGAAGAACTGGCGCGCTTTGGCAGCGAACTCGTGCCTGACGAGGAGTTGGCCGACAGCAAGGCGCTGTTGACCGGATCGCTGCCGCTGCGGCTGGAGACAAACGAGGGTGTCGCCGACACGATCCTGGACATGGTGTGGTACGATCTGGGTCTGGACTACTTGCACCGCTACGCCGATGTGGTAAACGGCGTCACTGCCGAGCAGGTGCGCGCCGTTGCAGCAAAATACCTGCGTCCCGACGCTCACATCGTCGCCATCGCCGGACCCGGCGATCCAGCGTAACGCAATTTTCCAAATTGCTCCGAGATATGGACCTAATCGATGAAAACCTATCGCATCACTAACCTTGATACACCTGTTTCGCGCATCGCACTTGGCTGTATGAGGCTGGGCGGGAGTTGGGGCGATGTCCCGGTTACCGCGGACGACCGCAAGCGAGCCGTGGCGGCGGTTGCTGCCGCGCTGGAAAACGGCATCAACTTCTTCGACCACGCCGACATCTACATGCGCGGCAAATCCGAGGAGGTATTTGCTGGCGCGTTGAAGGAATTGGGCGTCCGCCGCGACCAGGTCGTCCTGCAAAGCAAGTGCGGCATCCGTTTCGCCGGTAGTCCGTCGCCCGAGTCGCCGGGCCGCTACGACTTCAGCTACGAGCACATCACCGCCAGCGTCGAGGGCATTCTGTGGCGGCTGGACACCGAGTATCTTGACATTCTGTTGCTGCACCGTCCCGACCCGCTGGTGGAGCCGGACGAGGTGGCGCGCGCCTTCGATGAACTGTACAGGGCGGGCAAGGTACGCGCGTTCGGCGTCTCCAACCACACCGGCCCGCAGATCGCCCTCTTGCAGGCCAGCCTGGATCAAACGTTGGTGGTCAACCAGGTGGAGTTGAGCCCGCTGCACAGCTTCCTGATCGACGACGGCGTGCTGGCAGATCAGCGAGAGGCGATCTATGCCAACGCGAGCGGCACGCTGGACTACTGTCGTCTGCACGGCATTCGTGTGCAGGCGTGGTCGCCGGTGGCCCATGGGGTGCTGTCAAACCCGCCGGACGATGCACCGGCTAACGTTCGGACAGCCGCGACGCTGGTGACCCAGCTCGCTGCGGAGAATGAGACCACCACTGACGCCATTGTGCTGGCCTGGCTGTTGCGCCATCCGGCGGGCATTCAGCCGGTTATTGGTACGACCAATCCCCTGCGAATCGCCGACAGTTGTCTGGCGGACGATGTGGTGTTGAGCCGCGAGGAGTGGTACAGGCTTTTCATTGCAGCGCGGGGCGGCCCCCTGCCGTAGGTGTCTATGTATTCAATCGGCGTTGATATTGTTGAGGTCGGACGCATTGCACAGGCGGTGAGCCGCTGGGGCGAACGGTTCCTGCATCGCGTGTATACCGATGGCGAGATTGCATATTGCGGCACGCGTATGTCGTCGCTGGCGGCCCGCTGGGCGGCCAAGGAGGCGGTCAGCAAGGCGCTGGGTACCGGCTGGGCGCCTCAGGAAGCCCACGAGGCCGGCTGGATCGACTGGACGGAGATCGAGGTGGTGCGGCGCAACAGCGGCCAGCCCGAGGTGCTGTTGCATGGCAAGGCACGGGCGCGCGCCGAACATCTGGGTATCGCCGGCTGGCAGATCAGCATCTCGCATACCCACGAACATGCAGTCGCGATGGTGCTGAGTTGGCGAGCGCCCGCGTGACAAACACTTGCATGCTATCGGTCACGGGAGTATAATTCCAAACGTTGTCTGCTTGGCGTACCTCTCACGCCCGGATGAGTTCCGGACGCTTGCCAGCCAAGTGTATCCATCCAACAGTCCATTGAACACGATGAGGAGAAACCTATGCACAAGCGACTCGTTGTACTTTTGGTAGTTCTCGCTTTGCTCGTTGCCGGATGTGGCGGATCGTCGGCCCAGCCAACACAAGCGCCGGTTGTCGAGCCAACGGCGACGACAGTCTCGCCGACCAACACACCGGTTCCGCCTACCGATACCGCTGTGCCCCCTACCGATACGCCGGTGGCGCCGACGGATACGCCCGTTCCGCCGACCGACACACCGGTTCCGCCCACGGCTACGTCAGCGCCCGCGACTGAGGAGCCAACTGAGGAAGCTGCCGAACCGACTGAAGAACCTGTCGAGCCGACCGAGGAGCCGGCAGGCGGTGTTCCGACGATTCCCCACGCCGTCGTTGGGATCGAGACCCAGTGTCTGACCTGTCACGGTCCCAACGGTGTCAAGCCTGTGCCGGCTGACCACGAGGGCCGGACCGTGGATACCTGCACCATGTGCCATGTGCCGGAAGCCGGCGGCGGTGCTGTTGCGCCTGGCATTCCCCATGCCATCGTTGGGATGGAAGGGCAGTGCCTTACGTGTCACGGAGAAAGCGGTGTTAAACCTGCACCTGCTGATCACGAGGGTAGACCGGTAGACACCTGCACAACTTGCCATCAGCCGCAGAGCTGACGGCACCGACAACTGACAGATCAGCCGAAGTTTGAACCTCGGTCTGATCGAAAGGCATAGTGAATCTGAAGGCCGGGCGCAACGCGCCCGGCCTTCTTGTTATGGATGCACATTCGGCCAAAGCTGGCCAGCAGGTTCAGTCCACGACCTCGAAGGAATCAATCATGTACTGAAATGTCTGATCCAATCGGCGCTGTAAACCCTCGACGACCTGCCTGGCAGTGTCATCGGCGTCAGGAGACACGGCCGGCATGAGGAGCGTGGCGTTGAATGCAGTACCTTCGTAGACGTACATGATCCGAAGATATCGAAGAACACCGCTTGGGAATTCGAACTCCAGATATTGAACGGGAATCCCGTGCTTATTAACCACTTCCTTTGACTGCACAACTTTCAGCGTTTCGGCACGCGCCTTGAGAACCTCTAGGGTTAGGTTCGTATATTCCTCCAACGTCATGCTTCCCATGTTCAGATCACTCAGACGTTCTTCGTCGATCAGTAACACAACATTCCCACCTTCCGCAACGCGACAGTATTCAACCAGGTTACACGTCGCCACCAAGGGAGAAGATGAAGAAACCGTCTGCCAATCAGATGGGTGGTCAATTCGGAACCGGGGAGTGCCGCTGCTCTCGTATCGAGTTGCAGTGCCCATGGCACTGTGAATCGGTGTTGGAGTAGGATCCGGCGCCATCGGCGTGGGATCGCCCGGCTCCACCTTATCGACGCTCAAGTAATACCCGCCGGTCTCATAGCCGGTTGCTGACTCGACGATCAAGTTGTAGATTCCATCTTCCGGCGCCCGATAGCTCATCTCGGCATCCGTCCCGAATAGCCCTTTGCCACTGTCGTCATCGTGCGGCAGATTCAGGTCATCGTCACCGATGTCTACCAAGTCAATGGAAATGGCCGGATCAATCATAACCGATTCGACGAGCACATTGATTTCCTGCCCTTTTTTGAGGTAAATACGAAAAGCATCAACATCATCTTCGTAGTCAATGTTGCCCGGAATTGAATCGTTCAGAACAGGACGCGTGCTGTCATCGTAGTCAATGAGCGGCGTCAGAACGGCAGTGCTGGAGATCGTGCCAATGCTCGAAACGCCATCAACCTGGTACACGCTCACAAGATACATGCCTTCATCCTCGATTTCGAATTCGACGCGTTCTTTGCCATCGGTAGTATCGTCGGCAAATGCCGCGTAGTAACCGAACGGATCGGTCACCGCGATAGCAAAATCGCCGACGGATTCGAAATCGATTACGACCTTATCGCCTTCCTTGCCGCGTAACCCATAGGGGAGGCCCGAGTAACTGAAGGGCATAACTACCATATGACGATTGTCGGCGGCCTGGTCATCCAACATCGGACGTTTCCCCAAACCATCTACCTTCTCCCCGGCGACCAGAGCATCGACGCGTTCCATGACATCTGCCGCCGAAGCTACCAGTGCGAAGCTTGTTTGAGCAAAAGAGTTGCCTGAGATACCGGCAACCTTGCCTTGGTCTGAAACCAACACACCGCCACTTTGTCCCCCGGCAATCGCTGCATCGGTTTGCAGGTACGTCATGTCGATCGCCGGCCAGTTGCGCAGCCGCGATACCAGGCCGCGCGAAATCGTCGGTTGCGGGAAGTCTTCAACCTCGCCGGGATAGCCGATGAGATAGACATCCTTTCCTATTACCAGCCTTTCATCGGTGAGGAACGACACTGGGGAAAGGTCGGTTTCGATCGGTCCGAGGACCGCCAGATCGCCGATCAGGTCCGTGGCCAGAACGGGCGTGTTCTCGAACTCGCTGCCGTCCGGGAACACGACACGCACTGAGGTGAATGGCCAGACTACATGTGCGTTGGTCACCAAGTAACCGTCATCGATGAGGAAACCACTTCCGGTGCCGCGGCCGGTCTCGACAAAGGCAACTGAAGGTGCAACCTGGTCGAAGATCTCTGACGGAGTCAGAGACGCCGGCAACGGCGTGTCGGTAGGAAGCGGGGTCGGTGACGGTACAGGTGTGTCAGTGGGGGCGGATGTGGGTGTGGAAACCGGTGGCGCGGCATCGGTTGCTGCCGGTTCAGGAGTTGCAGCGGGAGAAGAGCCACAGGCAGCGAATGCCATCAGAGCCAGCAGCAGCGTGGTAATGATTCGAAGCTTCATGAGATCCCTCCATGATGAGATTTAAGGCGCCGGTCGCTGACTGCCTATTCAATGGGCAGAGCCAGTAGGCCGGCTTATGTGGTTGGCGTCAAGGGTCTAAACGAAACCCTTACTTCAGATGTCAATTCCAATCCATCCAGATGTGGTACCAATCCAAATTGATCGGTGTATGTACCAGTTCATCAGGTATGTCGGTAGGAAGTGTGTAGCCGGGACTATAGACATAGTAACGTCTGGAGAAGCCACTGCCGAAATCGAATTCCCCAAAGATCAGTTCACCGGAACTGTTGTATTTTGCTTTGGTGATTGTGATACCGATGTCTGTGGCTTGAAGAACCTCTGACACCTCAAGAAAGGACTGTGTAGCTGCAGGATCAAACGGCCGAGGCTTTGCATTCAGTAGGTAGATGCAGTTGTCATCGAACTCGTTGGTATAACTTCCCTTGGTGTATTCGAATGCCTTGCACCAATCGTTGTTTCGAAAAACCCTCACGCCTTTTTCTTCCAGCGCAGGGAATATACTCTCGATCTTGACAACATCGGCCGCCCAGATTTTTGGGTCATCGCGGTGCCCACAGGCGCTGCACAGTAGAAGACATACGGTTAACAGACAGAGCGTTTTCATAGGATCTGCTTTCCCACTCTGTCTACAGTTTACCCCGTTATTGCTCAAAATCGTATGACGCAGGTCATAATTTCTGGTGAACTATGCAATTGTTCGCGCCGGCACGCGGCGCGGCTGACCGGCTCAAGGATGCTAACTTTTCAGCGTCCGTTGACAGTCCCTCTTTGCTGTGTGCAGTTCGTTTAACAGACTGAACAGAATCGTTGGCAACAGCCGCTCAATGCCCGCTGCCCAGGTACGCCTCGACGATGCGGGCGTCCTGCAACAGCTCCTCGCCTGTCCCCTCCTGGGTGATGAGACCGTTTTCCAGCACGTAGGCGTAGCCGGCGGCCCGCAGCGCCTTGCGGGCGTTCTGCTCCACCAGCAGGATCGTGGTGCCCCGCGCCTGCAGCTCGGCGATGAAGTCGAAGACGTCGCGCACCAGCACCGGCGCCAAGCCCATGCTGGGCTCGTCCAGCATCAAGAGCTTGGGGCGCGCCATCAGCGCCCGGCCGATGGCCAGCATCTGTTGCTCGCCGCCGCTCAACGACCCGGCTTGCTGGTCGCGCCGCTCGGCCAGCCGCGGGAAGCGCGCGAGGATGCGCGCCATGTCCTGCGCCACCTCTTTGTCGTGCCGGGTGTACGCGCCCAACTCCAGGTTCTCGGCGACGGTCAGCGGCGCCAGGATCTCGCGGCCCTCGGGGACCTGCACCAGCCCGGCCGCCGTCACGCGGTCCGCCCGCCAGCCGGTGATGTCGGTCCCGTTGAACACGACCCGGCCGGCAGCCGGCTTGAGCAGCCCACTGATGGTGTTGAGGGTCGTGGATTTGCCGGCGCCGTTGGCGCCGATCAACGTCACCGTCGCGCCGGCATCGACGTGGAACGAGACGCCTTTCAGCGCCCGGATCGCACCGTAGTTGGTTTGCAGGTTCTCGACGGTCAGCAGGGCGTCGCTCACCGGTCCTCCTCCCGGCCCAGGTAGGCCTCGATGACCAGCGGATCGCCCTGCACCTGCTGCGGCGTGCCCTGGCTGATCACCTCACCGAAGTTGAGCACCACCACCTGGTCGCACACCTGCGAGATCAGGTTCATGTCGTGTTCGATGATCAGAATGGTGACACCCTGATCGCGAACGCCCAGAATGAAACGGCCAAGCTGTTCGGTCTCACTCTCGTTCATTCCCGCGCTGGGCTCGTCCAGCAGCAGCAGCGCCGGATCGGCCGCCAGCGCGCGCACGATCTCGATCCGCCGCTGGTCGCCGTAGGCCAGCTCGCCGGCGACGGCGTCGCGCCTGTCCAGCATGTCCATGCGTTGCAGCAAAGCGTCGGCATCGCCGCGCAGCGCGCGTTCCTCACGGCGTTGGCGGGGTAACAACAACAGTGAGCTCACCATGCCGCTTCTGGTGCGCGTATGGCGACCGAGCAACAGATTCTGCTCGACGGTCATCTCCTCGAACAGCCGGATATTTTGGTAGGTGCGGGCGATGCCGAGACCGGCAACCCGGTGGGCGGGCAGGCTGGTGATGTCGGCGCCGTCGAACAGCACCGTGCCGCTGGTCTCCTCTGTCAGGCCGCTGATGATGTTGAGCAAGGTCGTCTTGCCCGCGCCGTTGGGACCGATCAGTCCCTTGACTTCGCCGCGCGCAACGTTGAAGCTGACGTTGCTGAGCGCGGCCAGCCCGCCGTAGTGTTTGGTGATGTTGGTCAGCTCAAGAAGCAGTTGCTCTTCTATCATGGTGGTTTCCCAAAGCTGCACTGGCGATACACCGTTGTCATGCTGAGATTCATAAGGCACCGCGGCGCCCTTTGGATAGAGTGAGAAACTTGACGCAGTATTGTCATGCTGAATGGGTCCAGCGGCCAATACGCACGAGCAGCCATCGCCAATGAAGCATCTCTCTGCCATTGCGAGTCGAGATTCTTCATTGGCGGCTCGCTGAACTGAGTGTTGTGCGTAAGACCCATTCACGGCGCAGCGCCAGTGACATAACCCAGTTTCTTAGTAGTGAGTCTGACACGCTTCGATTTGAGCACACAGAACACGGCAGTGATGCTTCGGCCTTGACCGAGTTCAGCGCTAATGAAGCATCTCTCGGCCCGTGAGAGTCGAGATGCTTCATTAGCGACTCGCTGAAATTGAGCGTTGTGCGCTGGACTCATTCAGCATGACATAATCCAATACTCGATAATAGGTTGAGCACATGACATGTATCATACTGAAAGACTGATGCTCACCTGTGCTAGACTTATCCGCTGGTTTCGAGGGGCGCGGCGGGAGGCGGTGGACTGCGGCGCCGCAACGTTTTGCGCCAGAAGCGCGGATCGACCAGCCCGCGCGGCAGGTAGATGATCGCCAAAATTAGCACCACGCCGTTGACGATGGGGCGGTACGGACCAAGAAAGCGCAGCAGCTCGGGCAGAAACGTCAGGAGGAACGCGCCCACGATGGGCCCGAGCCAGGTCAGGTAGCCGCCCAGGATCGCGAAGGTCAGGATGCGCACCGCACCGTTGAAGCCATACTCGTTGGGCGAGACGAAATAGGTCAGGTGGGCGCTGAAGACTCCGGCCGCGCCGGCGATCAATGCGCTGAGCAGGAATGCCAGATTGCGGTAACGCACCACGTCGATACCCATGGAGGCCGCGACATGGTGATCCTGGCGGATTGCGTCGAAGGCGCGGCCGGTGCGCGAGCGGTCGATGCGGATAAACAGGTAGATCAGCACCGCAACGAACAGCACCAGGTGCCACGTCTCCGTCTTGCGCGGGATGTTGTTGAGGCCCAGCGCGCCGCCGGTGATGGTCCGGCCTGCCACGCTGTCGATGTTGAGCATGAACACCCGCACCACCTCGCCAAAGCCGATGGTGGCGATAGCCAGGTAGACGCCGCTCAGCCGCAGGACGGGCAGGCCCAGCAGCAGTCCGATGCCGCCTGCCGCCAGCGCTCCGGCCAGCACGCTCACCAGCAGCGGTACGTGCAGGTGGATCGTGAGCAGCGCGCCGACATACGCGCCGATGGCCATGAACCCGGCGCTGGCCAATGAAAGCAGGCCGGTGCGCAGGACGACATACATGCTCAACCCCAGCGCGCTGCCGATCAGCGCAAACTCGAACACACTGCGGTAGACCAACCAGAGGTCGTTCAGGAAGGGAGGCATCGGTTCCTCACGCCCGCCGTTCTACCGCGGTGCCAAGAATGCCGGAGGGACGGAACAGCAGCACCAGGATCAGCACCGTGAAGGCGATGGCGTCGCGGAAGTCGCTGGAGACGTAGGCGACGCCGAAGACCTCGGTGGCGGCCAGCAGAAAGCCGGCCAGGATCGCGCCCGGCACGTTGCCCAGCCCGCCCAGGATGATCACAGCCAGCCCTTTCAACTCAATCGGTGCGCCCATAAAAGGGCTGATGGCACTGAAAGCAAGTCCCAGAAACACGCCCGACGCGCCGGCCAGCGCGCTGGAGACAAAGAAGGTCGTAACGATGATGCGATCGACGTTGATCCCCAGCAGCGCCGAGATACGCCCGCTGTACGCTACCGCGCGCATCGCCTTGCCCGACCGGCTGCGGCGCATGAACAGCAGCAACGCAATCATCAGCACCACCGATGCGACAAAGACGATGATCTGGATCAGGGTCACGCGCACGGGACCGGTGATGAAGACCTGCGACGGCAGCGCGTCGAGCGGGAAGCGGGAGACCTGGGCGCCGAACGCGCCTTGCGCCAGGCTGACGAGAATGGTCGACGCGCCAATGCTGCTGATGATAGCGGCGAGCTGTGGCGCGTTACGCTTGCGCAGCGGGCGAAACGCGACCCGGTCCAGCACGATTCCCAGCACGCCGCTGCCCAGCATCGCCACCAGCAGCGCCGCCCAGATCGGCATGTCGAGCCGCGTGACAGCCATCAATCCAAAGAACGCGCCCCACATGAACACCGCGCCGTGGGCGAGGTTGAGGATGTCCAGCACGCCGAAGACCAGCGTATAGCCCAGCGCAAAGAGCGCGTAGACGCTGCCCAGCCAGAGCGCGTTGACCAGTTGTTGCAGGAACATGGGGAGAACCTGTGAAGCGTGAAGGTGTGAAACGTGATTTACAGACTTCGGAAGTCGCCGGTGAACCCGGAGTTCTGGTCCGGTGCGTGCCGACCAGAGCAACTGCCGAACACGGCGACTTCCGAAGTCTTTTCGCAACGCTTTTGTCAAGTATTACGCATTAGGGTTTCACGTTTCACGCATTACGTTTCATTCTCGTCGTCTACTCGAACACCTGGAACTGCCCGTCCTTCACGATCAGCACCACCGGCGTGTGGACAGGGTTGCGGTTTTCATCGAAGGAGTAGGTGCCCAGCGGGCTGGGGAAATCCTTGATGGCGGCCAATGCGTCGCGGATCGCGGCCGGATCGGCGCTGCCGGCGTTTTTGATGGCAGTGGCCATCAGCCAGGCAGCCGTGTAGGCCTGGGCTGCGAACTGGTCGGGATCCCCGCCATACTCGGCGCGGTACGCCTCCACAAAGGCAGTGTTCTCCGGAGCAGGGTTGCCGATGTTCCAGGCTGCGCCGCTGATGGCGCCTTCCGCAGCCGGACCGGCGATCTCAGCCAGCTTGGGGCTGTTGAAGCCGTTGCCGCCGATGATGGGCACGTCAAGCCCAAGCTGGCGGGCCTGGATCATGATGTTGGCGGCCTCCTCGGCCAGCGCCGACACGATCAGCGCCTCCGGCTCCAGCGCGGCGATCTTGGTCAGTTGCGCCGAGAAGTCGGTATCGCCTTTGGCGAACGTCTCGGTGGCCACTACCTCGGTGCCGCTGCTGGCCAGCGCCTCTGCGAACACGTCGTAGCCCGACTTGGTAAACTGATCGTCGTTGCCGTACATCACCGCGACCTTGCTGTAGCCCAGCTTGTCCTTGGTGACCAGGATGGTGTTGGGGATCACGTCCGACTCAGGCAGGCTGTCGCGGAAGACGTAGTCGCCCATGTCGGTGATGCCGGCCGCGGTGTTGGAGGAGCCAAGCACGGGGATTTTGGCTTCTTGCGCTACCGGGTCGGCCGCGAAGGCCGAGTTGGAAAGCGTCGGACCGAGAATCGCCACAACCTTGTCCTGGTTGATCAGAACCTGGAAGGCGTTGATGGCCTGCGCCTTGTCGCCGGCCGTGTCCTCGCAGACGATGGACAGTGTGGCGTCGCCCAGCAGCTTCTGGTCGTTGATCTGCTTGGCCGCCAGCATGATGCCGTTGCGGATCGGCTCGCCGTAGATGGCGATGGGGCCGCTGAGCGCGTGGGCGCAGCCGACGACGACTTCGCCGCTCAGTCCGCTGCTTTGCGCTGCGGGTTCGGCGGCAGATTCTGCGGTGGGTTCGGCCGCTGGTTCCTGAACCGTTGGCTGGTCGGCAGGTGCCTGAGTGGCTGGCGGCGCGCAGGCAGCCGCCAGCAGCGAAAGAACTACAAGGAGCAGAAGAGCGAAACGTCGTGGTTTCATAGCGGTTGACAATCCTCCTGTATGCAGTTGACAAGGCGTCGATACGCTCACCTGAGCGCCTCACGGGGTAGGGGTGACGAGTATAGCACAGCCGCGGTGCGCTGCCAAGCGCGCAAAGCGGCTCCCAACCAGGATCGGAGCACTGCCTTGACCTTTCGCGAAGGTGGGGGTAAACTATCAGAATTCCAGGACAAACTGCTCGCCCGGAGGACGATTATGCCAACCAGAAAACTCACTTCAGCCAGGGAGATAGCCAATGCGACTGCCGCGCTTGTTGCTATCATGCCTCCCGAACAGGCGGCCCAAGTTTATGATTTCGCGCGCTTTCTTCGAGCCCGGCCAACGCCCTCCACATCAAGCATCGAGGGTGCAGATGATTGGCTGAACGACTCGGACGACGATCTTCTGGCGGAGGACGCGGTGTGGGAGGCAGTCTATGAACAGCATCGTGACAAGTTCCTGGTAATGCGTGAAGCAGCGATATCTGAAATAGAGCAAGGCTCAACTGAAGAAATGTTCGGGATCGATGGTGATATTGCCCTGTGAACTCTCGGACAACGAAGAGTTTTCGGGAGAGTTTTCGAAAACTACCCAAAGATGTGCGGGAACGAGCGCGTCGAGCATACCGGCTCTGGCGAGAGTATCCTGATTTGCGAGGCCTGCGTTTCAAGCGTGTCGGAGACGACGTCTCAATCCGTGTCGGTCGTGACTATCGTGCGTTGGGCATTTTAAAAGGTGACACGGTTACCTGGTACTGGATTGGCAAGCACGATGAGTACGAGCGGAAGATCGGATGATGCTGAACGGAAATAGAAACGGCCCCTGGTGATTTGCCAGGGGCCGTTTGATGCACACAGTTTATCGACATAGAGATGGCATCTTTGTGGTAACGATGCTATCTCTATGTCAGTTGTTGATCGTCATTCCGTGATCGTGAACTGCGCTCCCGCGCTGCGGCCCCACACCTCGGGGAAGTACATCTGGTAGGCGACGGCCGGCAGGGTTTGGAACTCGCCTGGCAGGCTGGCGCGCATCTGGTAGGTGTGCTCGTAGGTCCCGGCCGGCAGGTCGGTGGCGAACATCACCACCTTCTCGTCGCGCAGTTCCGTCGAGGTTGGCGTCCAGTGCCAGATGTCGGTGTTTCCGTCCACCGGCTCCAGTCCGGGCTCCTGGTAGACGATGCTGGTGGTCAACAGCGACGGATCGATGGCCTCGGCGCCGGCCGGCAGCGGGCTTTCCACGATCAGGTAGTTCAGGTTCGTGGGGGCGACGATGGTCAGCTTGACCTGTAGCGTGTCGCCGACCGCGGCCTCGCCGACGTTCTGCTCGACCACCTTGCCGGTCAGCGGATCGACCTTCGAGACCTCTCTCGCCAGCACGATGCCGCGGTCCATGGCCTGCAGGCTGGCGGCCGGCAGGAAGTAGTTCAGGTACGACGTGTAGTAGAGCTGGCCGTCGCCCGTCTGCGCACCTTCGGCGAAGCGGGCGATGGTCAGCGCGTTGGCGTGCTCCAGCAGCATGTCGCGCACGGCGATGCTCAGCGCGACCGGTTCATCCACGTTCTCCGGCGTCACGACACCGTTGTCCAACTCGCTCGCGTTCAGTGCGACGCTGTAGCTGTAGTCGCCTTCCAGCTCACCGGTCTTCAGCATCCAGTCGGTCAGCGCGATGATCGACCAGACGTTCTCCTGGGTGGTTGACCAGACGCCGTCCTTGCGGTCCAACATCAGCCAGCGCACCGCGTTGGGCGCGATGCCGGTCAGCGCGTCGGGGTCGAGGCGAGCCAGCACGTCCAGCGCCAGCGCGGTCGAGCGGGTGTCGGTGTTCATGGTCATCCGGTCGGGCCGGTCCTCTTCCCAGTGCGCACCGGTCGCGCTGACGATGGCCGATCCCAATAGATCGTCTATGATCGTGTCGATGCGCTCCTCGGCGGTTGGCTCGCCGGCGTCGCTCAGTTGCTCGAAAGCCAGCGCCAGCCATGCCTCGCCGTAGTGCGCCAGCCGCTCGCGCACGTCGTAGAGCGCCACGGTGCGGCCGGTGTCGCCCTGGCCTGCCAGCGCCAGCACGTAGAGGATGAACGCCTGCTGGTTCAGCTCCCAGCCCTGCGCCGACGCCACCGGCACAAGCTGGCGCGTCAGGTAGTCAAGGCTGCGGTCGATGGTGGTCTGGTCCACGCCGAAGCCGGCGTTCTGCGCCCGCAGCAGGCCGTAGGCAACATAGGTGCTGGTGAAGGGCGAGCTTTTCTCGTTGCCCCACCAGCCCCAGCCGCCGTCGGCGTTCTGGCGCCGTTGCAGCTTCTGCACCGCGGTCGCGATGGCCGTCTCCAACTGCGCCTGCATGGCTGCATCCTCGACACCCAGCCCTGCCAGCGCCTCGTATGTGACGAGATTGGCCAGGAACTTGCTGATGATCTGCTCGTTGCAGTCGTAGGGGAAGTTCTGCAGCCAGTCCAGGCTGGCGATCATGCCGGCCGCCAGGGACGGGTCAAGCTGCACCCGCAGCTCGCCCTGGGTCGGATCGACGTCCGACGGCAGCACGATGATCTCGGTGCGTTCCTCGCCCAGCGCGACGGTGCCGGCGGTTGCCACCGTCTCCGGCGAGCTGTAGCGCTGAATCGGCACGGTGATCTCGACCGCGTCGGCCAGCGGAGTCGCGCCGGAGGTCTCCTCCACGCTGAAGCGGATGACGCCGGGCGTTACCGCCAGACCGCCATCGGGCGCGGGCACGTCCACCGGCCAGCTTACCTTGACTTGCCCGCGGGCCGGCACGGCCACGATCTGGCTGAGAGGCTTGTCGGTCATGACTGCCTCGCTGGCCAGCGTGACCTCGACCGTGCGGTCTTCCTCGGTGTTGTTGTTGACGATCGCGGCGATGTCGGCCTTGTCGCCGGCGGTGAAGAAGCGCGGCAGCACCGGCCGCACCAGCAGCGGCAACGTCGTCTGGATCTCGATGGTAGCCTGGCCGACCTTGGTGTCCACGGTGACAGCCTTGCCGTCCAGTTGCCAGGTGGTCAGGTTGTCGGGCAGGGTTACAGTGACCTGGCCGCGGCCGTCCGCGTCGGTGACCAGCGTCGGCTCCCAGAGGGCCGCATCCTGGAACTCGCTGCGCACCTCCGTGCCCGCCATGCCGTCACCGCCGCCGCCGCCACCCTTGGTGCCCTCCTGCAACTGCTGATTGATGCGGTTCAGGTTGTACACCAGCGTGCTGGCGGTCTGCACGCCGAGGCCGCGCTGGCGATAGAACGTGTCCATCAACGTGCCCTGCGGCTGGGTTGCCAGCGCCAGCAACGCCTTGTCGATCAGCGCCAGCGACAACTCGGTTTCGACCGGGTTGCCGGCGTTGTCGGTCACTTCCACGTCGAAGGTCACGGTGTCGCCCGGTTTGAGCTGGCTCTGGCTGGCGGTCAGCACGACGTTCAGCTCCTTGACCACCGGATCCACCGGCAGCATGGCGTAGCCGAGCTTGAAGCTGCCCAACGCATCGCTGGCGGCGTCCTCACCCTTGACCAACGCCACCGAGACGAAGATGTTGGGCACGTGCTCCTCGGTGATCGGTATCTCCAGCGTCTCGCTGTTGCCGTCGATAGTTAGCAACTGGGTCTCGATGATCTCGCCGCGCTCGATGGTCAGCAGCGCCTCCACCGGGCCGGAGAAGGGATGCGGCACCAAAATCTTGGCCGTGTCGCCGACCTGGTAGAGCGGTTTGTCGGCCACCAGTTCGATGCGGTCGTTGTTGTCGATGGGCCACGGCACGTAGTCGCTGCCGCTTTCACCGGCCCAGACGAAGGAACTGCTGCGCACCTCGTTGCCCAGCTCGTCGGTGACGATGGCTTTGATCTTGTACTGCCCGCCGGCTTCCGGCGTCCAGGAGTAGACGGCTGTGCCGTCGGCGCCGGTGGTGACGGTGTCGGTCAGGATCGGCGTTTCTTTGACCTCGGTGGCCCAGTAGAACTGGCCGTCGGTAGCCTTCTTTTGGACGTTCTTCCACTCCGCCCGGCTGACCACAACCTCCAACGGCATGTCGGGTACGGGCTGACCGTCCCAGTCCACAGTGATCAGGTCGATGTCCAGCGGCTGGCCGACAGACGTCACATAGCTGCTCGGCGCGACGCCCGGGTAGACCAGTCCTTTGTGGACGACCACGCTGGCGTTCTTGGCGACCTCCTGGTTGTTGAGGTCGGTCAGGCGCGCGTCGATGGTGAACTGCTGGGTATTGAGTTTGTCGCTGATGTCAGCCGGAATCTCGAAGGAGAAGCTGCCGTCGCGGCCCGTCTTGCCTTCGCCGCTGGCTACCAGCCCGCCGTACATCTGGAGCGCTACCGGGTCCCAGCCGGTGTAGTCGTTGAAGCTGTACCACGGCCCGTCCGCGAGCTGTGGGTTGAAGAAAGCGTCCTGGGTAAACGCGCTCCATGTCACCTTGGCGTCGCTGACCGCGCCGCCGAAGTAGAACTCGGCCGCCATGGTGGCGTCGATGGTCTCGCCGCCCAGCACTTCGTCCTTGTCGGTGGTCAGGGTTGCCTCGAACTCCGGCTTGCGGTACTCGGCAACCTGGAAGTTTACGCCGTAGGAGGGGGTGTAGTAGGCGCTGGTGTCGGCATTGGCAGGCATAATTTCCAGGTAGTAGAAGCCGAGACCGGCCTCTTCGTCCAGCGGCAGCGCGCCGTCGATGGTGCCGAACGCGTTGGTCTCGTGGACGCCCTTGTAAACCTGTTCTCCCTGGAAGTTCGTGATGGTAACGTTGTATTCCGCGCCGGCCGGCGGCGGGGTGTAAATCGCATCGTCGTCGCTGCGCAGGATCGCCTTCCAGTAGACAGTCTGGCCGGGCCGGTAGATGGGCCGATCGGTGTAGACGTAGCCCTGTGAGGTGGGCGGCGGGAACTCGCCCGGCAGGTTGTAGTCCCATGGGCCGAGGCCGCTCTGCCATTCGGTGCTCATCACGCCGTAGGCAGCGGGCGCGTCAGCGGTCGATGTCTCGTTCGCATCGCCGGCGAAGATCGTCAGCGGTTGCCATGGCTCGCGGTTGGTGGCCGCCAGCCGCACGATGCCGTCGGCGTCGGTCACGCCCTGCGCGTCTACATCGCCGTCGGCGCGCACCGGCAGGCTGGCTACCGGCTTCCCGCTGCGCAGGTCCGTGGCCCACACCAGCACCTCCGTGTTGGTGCGCTTGGTGATCAGGTTGAGCGGCGAGACGATCAGCATGTGGCGCGCCGGCTGCTGGCCGCTCTCCTGCGAGCCATCGCCGTATTTCACCTCAGGTGCGCGCATCTCCAGCCAATAGATGCCAGGCGCCAGCGATTCATCGTCCTCGGCCAGCGGCACCTTGAGCAGGTTGTTGGTGTTCGCTTCCGGGGTCACCGGCACGGACCACTCGCGCACCAGCCCATCGGCCGGCGGGCGCATGTTGTTCATCGCCTCCCAGCGGTTCGGGCCGAGCAGCCGCGCGGCGTCGTTTTCACCCAGTTCGTACAGCTTGAAGTCGAGGCTGCTGACGTTGCGGTAGCTGGCCGCGATCTCCGTCGGCGCATAGGCGTCGTAGGTGCCGATGTCGTTGGGGACGTTGAGGTGCGCGAACGGCTTGCGGTCGCCGGTTTGGAAGCGGATCGTCTGTTCGCCCAGCTCGTTGCCAAAGATGTCGCTGATGTCGCCGGCCAGCGTGACTGTGTAGTCGGTCTGCGGTTGGCGCGGCCAACTGATCATCCAGCGGTTCTCGTATTCGTTGAAGTAGCTGTAGACGTCGGTCGGCTTGGGGATGATGGTGAAGGCGTCCGCGCCCAGCGTTTTCTCGTCCACGATGCCCTGGAACGCGGCCACGAACTGCTGCTCTACGGCCACGTCCTGGCTGTTGTTAGTCGGCTCGGTGCGCAGCAGCGCCATCGCCGGCGCGGTGGTGAACTGGCCGGTAAATGCCGAGCGAAGCGCACCGGAACCGCCGGCGGATTTGGCGCTCTCCGCCACCTCGACCAGATAATCGGTGGCATAGTCAAGGTCGGTCAGCGGCTCGAAGCGCAACACGCGGTCACCCTCCAGCCAGACTGAGCGGCCCGCGACCGCGCGCTTGTCTGATGCGCGGCGCAGCACGGCCGCATCCTTCGTGCTCTGCTGGTCCATGGGCTGGCTGAAGGTGATGGTCACGGCGGTGGGCGGCCGCGCCATAGGGCCTTCCGGCAGGATGCTCTCCACCAGCGGCAGCGCGGTGTCGAAGGTGAACTCGAAGTCCTCGGCCAGGAGACTGCCCTTGACATCGGTCAGACCGGCCGGCACGTTAGCGCGGTAGGTCGCGCCCCCTGCCAGCGGCTCGGACGGATGGAACACGTAGATGCTGGTATTGAGCCACTCGCCGGTTCCATTCACTGCCGGCGCCAGGGTCAATGGCTGCGGCAGGCTGGCTTGATCGGCCACGCCGGTCAGCGGCACCACGGGGCGGTTGAACACGACCGTGATCGGCCCGTCCACAGCCACATCGCTGTTGCCGTCACCCGGCTGGGTGCTGGTGACTTCAAGGAATCCCACGGTGTTGAAGCGCAGGTCTACCGGCGCGGCCAGCATCTTGCCGCCGCTGCTCTGGGCGTCCTGGTTGACTGTGACGCGGTAGCTCTCGCCGCGCGCCAGCGTTTCAGTTGGCTGGAACACCAGATCGGCGCCCGCGACGTGCAGGTCGCCCTCGACCGCCGGTTCAATGGCGAACGCGGCCAGCGTGCTGTTCTCATCCATCGGTTGGTCGAAGCGGACCATGATGGGCGCGTCCAGCGGTTGCTCCTCGCCGCGCTGCGGCGTGGTTTCAACGGCCACCGGCGGCAGATCGAGCGGCACCGGGGTTGCGGTCGGCGCCGCACTGGGCACGGCCGTCGGCTTGACCGGCTGCGACGCAGGGGTGTCCGTCGCGGCGACCGCCTCAGCCTCAGTGGTCGGTGCGGACGGCTGAGGCGCCGGCGCCGGATTGCCACAACTGGCGATCAGCAGGCTGGCGATCAGCAAGGTAGGTAAGATAAGGTTGCGTAGGTTTGAACCGCGGATCATGGGCGTGATCTCCTGAGTTTGTTTTCAATCGTCGCTAAATCTCCTGCTCTTACTCGTCCTCCTACTCCTACTCTGCCGGATTTCGAGTACGAGGAAGAGGAAGAGGAAGAGGAAGAGGATGAGTAGGAGTAAGAGTAGGTGCGAGCCTCACCGGCCCGGTGAGGCGTCTACTTCAATCCAGATGTCGTCGCTGGATGCTGTCGTACCATCTGCCTCTGTGCTACGGGCGCTGATGCTGTGCGCGCCTGGCTCCAATGTCCACCATGCTTCGTAGGGCGCACGAGTGACCACGGCTACCTCCTGGCCGTCAACCATAAATGCTACTGCCGTAGGCTGGCCGGCCGGCTGCGCGGCCAGGCGGATCTGCTGCACGTCAGCGGCCAGCCCGTCGACCCACTGGAAGGCGCTGTTGGGGTCGGGGCTGACCAGCGCCAGCCCGGTTACCGGGCGGTTGTCTGCTGACGCGATCACGTCGGATGTGGCCAGTGCGACTGTCTGGGGTTGCTCGATGCCGTTGGCGCGCGCCCAGTCGCGCAGCTCGGGCGGGTAGACGCGACGGACCCGCTGCTCGATGCATACTGCTTCGGAACTGGCGCTGGCAGGGACGCCGAGGCAGGTGTCGAAGGCAGCCGGCTGGTAGATCGCGTCGTAGGTTGTCGGCTCAGTCCCGGCGATGAACAACTCGCTGCGGCGTCGCTGGCACCACTGGGTCGGCAGCAGACCGGAGTCGATGCACACCTCGGCGCGCGCCATGCCGGGCGGCTGCCGGAAGGGCGCGGCGGGCAGGTCCTTGAACGTCATCTGCATGAAGTCGTGCCAGATGGGCCCGGCGCCGGTGACGCCGCTGACGCCCAGCATCGGCGCATTGTTCGCGTTGCCGACCCAGACGCCGGCCACCAGATCTGGCGTGTAGCCCACGGTCCAGTTGTCGCGCCAGTCGGTGGTGGTGCCGGTCTTGACCGCCGCCGGCCGGCTCAACTTGAGCACACTGTTGTGGCCAAACGACGGCGCGCGTGCGTCGTCATCGCTAAGGATGTCGGTGACGAGGTAGGCGACCCGTTCGTCCAGGACGCGCGTCTTGGACGACCTGGTTGGCGCCTGAAACAGAACGACGCCGTCGCGGTCCTCGATGCGCTCGATGGCGTACGGCTCCACAAACCAGCCGCCGTTGGCAAACGCCCCGTAGGCCGCCGTCAACTCCAGCAGGCTGACCTCGCCGCCGCCCAGGGTAAGCGCCAGCCCGTAGGGATTTGGATCGTCCTGGCTGGCCGGACGGAAGGAGGTGATCCCCTGCCGGCGCGCCTGGTTGATCAGTCCATCGATGCTGATCGATTGCAGCACCTTGACCGCGGGCAGGTTGTAGGAACTGGCCAGCGCGACGCGGGCGCTGACCGGACCGTGCCACGCCCTGTCGTAGTTCTCCGGGACGTACGGCTCACCCTCGGCGGTCAGAAACGACGTGCGCACGTCGTTGATCACCGTGGCGGCTGTCAGCGGCTGGCGGCCCGCCGCGGCGGCGTTGGCCGGGTCCATGGCCAGCGCGTAGGTGATCGGTTTGATCGCTGAGCCGGGCTGCCGCAGCGCCAACGCGCCGTTCATCGCGCCCTGGATCGCGGCGTCGAAGTAGTCGGGGCTGCCGACCATGGTGCGGATCGCGCCGCTTTGCGGATCGAGAGCCAGCACGGCGGCGTTCTCGATGCGTCGCTCGGCCGGTGCGCCCGGCTCGTTCTCCAGGCGCTGGAGGTGCCAGCGGACGGTTCTCTCCGCCTCGGTCTGCCAGTTCAGGTCCAGCGTGGTCACGACCTTTAGTCCGCCGGCGGCAACCGTTTCGACGCCCAGCAGCCGCTCCATCTGCGCTTCGACGTAGCTGACAAAGTGCGGCGCTTCGACGGTGAAGGGCGACGCCGCGAACTGCAATTGCTCCGCCAGCGCCAGCTCGGCCATGCGCCGGTCGGTGTAGCCGTTGAGCACCATCAGGTTGAGCACGGTGGACTGGCGCAGCCGGGCAGCCTCAGGATGGTTCAGCGGGTTGTAGGCGATCTGGTTTTGCAGCAGCCCGGCCAGCAGGCTGCACTCGGCCAGATCCAATTCCTGTGCGGACTTGCCGAAGTAGGATTGCGCAGCCGCCTCCAGCCCGGTGGCGAAGTTGCCGTAGTAGACCTGGTTCAGGTAGAGTGCCAGGATCTCGCTTTTCGTGTAGCGTAACTCGATCTGCACGGCCAGCCATGCCTCGCGCAGCTTGCGGCGCAGCGACTGCTCGAAGCGCTCGTCTTCGCTCATCAACGTGTTGCGGGCAAGCTGCTGGGTGAGCGTCGATGCGCCGGAGACGATGCCGCCGCCGCGCCAGTTGAGCCATGCCGCGCGGCCGATGGCCAGCAGATCGACGCCGGGGTGCTGGAAAAAGCGGCTGTCCTCGACGGCGACGGTGGCCTGCCAGCAGGCGGCCGGAATCTGGTCGAAGGCCAGCGGGATGTTCTTGCTCGCGTCGCCGATAGCCTCATAGAGCAGGCGGCCGTTGCGGTCGGTGATCAGCGTGCTGGGGCGGGACGCGTTCAGGTTCGCCAGCGTGGGCGTGGGCAGGTCGCCAAACAGCGATCTGCCAGCGGCAAGGCTGGCGGTTGCAAGAATCACGAGTACCAGGAGCACGGCGCGCAGCCGTTTAGGAGTTAACATAAAGTAGCCAAAAAACCATTCGATTAGACTTCGGAGATCGCCGGGTCAGCAGACGGCGGGCATTTCAGCCGATGCAGTCTGGTCGCAGCGAGTTGTCGGCGACCTTCGATGTCATTCAGTGAAATGCACAGGGACACACAATACACGTTGTCAGAGGACCTCAGGTTCATCGATTGGCAGCGAAAACTGGTGACAGGCATCTTGCCTGTCACCAGTCTATCAGATTGCGCAGCCTCTACGCGTGCGTTTTCGTCGCGTCCTCGTCGCGACATGATTTTCGCTGTAAGATGACGGTCTCTTTCCGCTCTGATTACCTAGCCTGCCAGCTCGCGCACCGCGTCCGCGATCAGGTCGGCGGCAACTTCAGGCTGCCAGCGGGCGGTGTTGACCACCAGATGGTACAACAGCGGGTTGTCCCAGTCGATGCCGAAGACCTCTTTCAAGTAGGCGGCAGAACGGCGATCACGCTGCGCAATCAGGTCGCGAGCCTCTTCCATGTCCAGGCCGTGAGCTTGCTGTACCTGAAGCAGACGATAGGACAGCGGCGCGATCATGCGGATGTGCAGCACCTCTGGCATCTCCTGCAGGACGGCTTGCCCGCCGCGGCCGACAATGACAGCATCGCCCTGTTGATAGACGGCGTGGATCGCGTCGCGGACCAGGGTCAAGGCTTCGCTTTTGTCCAGCTCCTCGACGAAAACAGACGATTCGTCGTCGCCGCGCACGCTTACCTGGGCGACGATATGTGGGCCGGGGAAGAGCAGGCGGTCGATAAAGCTGCGCAGTTCCGAGTGGTACTCTGTGAACTCTATCTTGCCGTTTCCCACCGGCAGTCCTGACTTCTTGGCTGCTTCGGCGATGATCTGCTTGTCCACGTAGGTGTAGTTGAGACGTTGGCTGACCAGCGCGGCGATCTCGCTTCCGCCGCTTCCAAACTGGCGAGAGATGGTGATTACGGCCATTTGGTCCTCCTTTTCCAGTTGATGGCAGCCGGATCAATCTGGTGATGTTCCCTGAAACGCGACCTGTTTCGCCTGCTTTCAGTATAGCAGGTTTCTCATAACAGTTCAATACGTCAACGCCATCAATTTGCGGCCGGATAGCCCCGGATTGGCAAGAAAGCGCGCCTGCTTTCGGCGTTCACATACGCGGCTCACCAGCCATCGAATTTGACCTCGCGGCGGCTAAAGCGGATAATCCTCTTGTCTGGCAGCAGATTTTTATCGTTTTGCGACCAGTTACCAATCAGTGCAATGACGCATCCACAAGACCTCGTACACCAAGGCGCACTGCGCGACTTCCAGGACGCCCGGCGGAGGGCCGCGATCCAGGACCTCAAGGCGCGTTTGACAGGAGAGCCTGGGAACCTGCTCAACTACGATGAAGTGGCTCAGATGCTGCACGCCGAAGGGACGACCCGCCGCGGCCTGCAGGATGTTCCACTGGACGCGATCGTGGGCAGTGTAGGCCGGTACGGCGACTTTACGCGCACCTTCCTGCCACGCCGTGATCGTGACCAGGAGCGCTGGGCGAAGATCAAGGTTCGGGCGCTCTATCAGGGCGGCTTTCCACCCATCGAGCTGTACAAGATCGGCGATGCCTATTTCGTTCTGGACGGCAACCACCGGGTGTCGGTGCTCCGCCAGCACGGCGCAGAAACTGTGCAAGCCTACGTCACCGAGGTGCAGACCAGGGTGCCGCTGTTGCCCGACGACAGCCCCGACGAGTTGATCATCAAGGCACGCCTGACCGAGTTTCTGGAGCGCACCGGGCTGGACCAGTCACGGCCCGGCACCGAATTCACGGTGACAGCGCCGGGGCAGTACCGGGTGCTGGAGGAACAGATCGAGATCCACCAGCGCTGTCTGGCGAAGGCCGGCGGCGACGTGAGTTTTCAAGATGCCGCGGCTGACTGGCACGATTCGGTCTACCTTCCCACCGTGGCGGCCATCGACAACTTCGGGCTGCTGGACGATTTTGCGGAGCGGACGCCGGCCGATCTGTTCGCCTGGGTTGCCAGGCATCGTGAGGATGTGGCCGGCGAGATCGGCTGGAAGATCAGCCCGGCCGCTGCCGCTGACGACCTGGCGGCGCGCTACAGCCGCCGCCTGCCGCGGGTCGTGGACCGCTGGCGCGAGCGAATGCAGGCCGCGCTGACACCGGCCGAGCTGCGCGGCGGCGCACCGATCGGCCAGTGGCGTTTACACCAGGAAACGGTGGCAGACGAGGATCACCTTTTTCCCGACATTTTGGTGCCGGTCAGCGGCACAGCGCACGGCTGGCAGGCGTTGGAGCAGGCGTTGGTGATCGCCCGCCGGGAAGGATCGGAGTTGCACGGCTTTCATGTTGTGCGCTCGGACACTGACCGCGAGGACAGCCAAGTGATTGCCTTGCAGTCCGAGTTTGCCCGCCGTTGCGCTGAGGCCGGTGTGGCCGGCAAGCTGGTTGTCGAGGCTGGACCGGTGACGCGCACCATTTGCCAGCGGGCCCGCTGGACCGATCTCGTGGTGTCCAGCATCGCGATGCCGCCGGGACATGGGGTGGCCGGCAAGCTTGGCCCCGGGTTTCACTCGCTGGTGCGCCAGTGTTCCAGGCCGGTGCTGGCGGTGCCGGCCGTCAGCAGTCTCTCTCGGGCCGCGCTGGCCTACGACGGCAGCGCAAAATCGGACGAGGCGCTCTATGTCGCCGCGTATCTGGCGGGCAAATGGGAGCTGCCCCTGGCAGTGATCACCGTGGCCGAGCAGGGCCGCGTCCCGCTGGACATCGCCGACAAAGCCCAGGATTACCTCACTGGCCACGGCGTCACACCTGAGGTCTTCCGGCTGACCGGCCCGGTCGGGCTGACGATTCTGCAAACGGCGCGCGATTTCGAGGCTGATATGATTATCCTCGGCGGCTACGGCTACCAGCCGATGCTGGAGGTCATGTTGGGCAGCGCCGTTGATACATTGCTGCGTAGCAGCGAGGTGCCGCTGCTGATCTGCCGGTAGGCTATGGAGTAGTCTGCACAGGCCCGAAGAGCCTTTCACGTCGCTGCTCGCGCCCCGGAGTGGGTAGCCCGATCCGTTTGACGGTCGGGCGGCCGCACACCCACAGAATTCGACAGAATCAAGGAAAAGCGAATTGTTTTTGACTTTGAAAGGAATAACCCTATGAAACATCGTTCTCGCCGCGCCGCGCGCGCGGGTCTCTGGACACTGCTGGCGTTGATGATTGTGATGGCGATGCCGCTGGCTGCTGGTGCCGCTCCGGATGCCGAAGAATCTCTGCCGCCGATGAGTTCGCCCGACGACACCATCGTTCTGACCCGCATCGCGGGCGGGCTGTCCCGTCCGGTTTACGTCACCTACGCGCCGGGCGACCGGTCGCGCCTCTTCATCATCGAGAAGCTGGGCCGCATCCGGGTGGTCGAGAACGGCACGCTGCTGGCAACGCCTTTTCTCGATATCAGCGGACCGGTGAACAGCAGCGGCAACGAGCAGGGCCTGCTCAGCATGGCCTTCGATCCTGATTACCAGCAGAACGGCACCTTCTATGTCAGCTACACCGGCGGTAGCGGCGCCGGTTATTCGGTGATCGCGCGTTACCAGGTCACGGCGGATCCCAACGTGGCCGATCCAAACAGCGCGCAGACGGTGCTCACGCTGACACAGCCGTATACCAACCACAACGGCGGCCAGATCAACTTCGACCCCGACGGCTACCTGCGGATCGGCTTTGGCGACGGCGGCCTCAGCGATGATCCCAGCAACGCCGGCCAGCGGCTGGACACCTGGCTGGCCAAGATTCTGCGCATCGACGTGTCGGGCGTGGCGACATACACTGTGCCGGCAGATAACCCCTTTGTCGGCGTATCGAGCGCGCTGCCGGAGATCTGGGACCAAGGGTTGCGCAACCCGTGGCGCTGGAGCTTCGACCGGCTGACCGGCGATCTGTGGATCGGCGATGTGGGCCAGAACGCCTGGGAAGAGGTGGATTACGAGCCGGCCGGCAGCGCCGGCGGTGTGAACTACGGTTGGCGATGCAAGGAGGGTACGCACAACTATATCTGGCAAGCGCAGTGCGAGGGCGTCCCGTTTGTCGATCCTGTAACCGAATATTCGCACAGCGACGGCTACTCAGTCACCGGCGGCTATGTCTATCGTGGCTCGCCCAACAGCCCGTGGTTTGGAACCTACTTCTTCTGGGATTACGGCCGGCCGCAGCAGATCAGGACATTGATCTACAACGGCGCGTCCTGGGTGCGCACCGATCACACGCCCGACACAGGTGCATACACGTTGAACCGGCCTACATCCCTGGGCGAGGACTTCTACGGCAATCTCTACGTGGCCGATGACAACTACACCGACCCAAACGGCGGCGAGGTCTACCGGCTGGAGCTGGCGCCGGCAACCTGCGTCTCAGGCAACTTCGATGTCAACGGCGATGGCACGGTCTCGACGCTGGACATCCAACTAGTGGCCGGCGACTGGTACCGCGCCGACTACGACCCGGACTACGACGTGAACTGCGACAGCGTGGTGGACATCCTGGACATCCAGGAGACCGCAGCGGCTTGGGAAGGCTAGCTGTGCAGCAGCGCACGAACACCGGCCAGCTTTGCCCGCGTGTCTGCCGCGTGCTATAATTCTCAAGTGACCGGGCCGCGCAACGGGGCACGGCCTGGCTTCCCAAACGCCCTTCCCCGTCCCCTAAACTCAAACGCTAGGAGGACATGTTGAACCTGCACGAGTATCAATCAAAGCGCGTCTTTGCGCGCTACGGGGTTCCAATCCCCAACGGCGATGTCGCCACGACTCCGGTCGAGGCGCGCGAGGTCGCCAAGGTGCTGGGCGGCCCTGTGGTCGTCAAAGCACAAGTCCTGGTCGGCGGCCGCGGCAAGGCTGGCGGCATCAAAGTCGCTCAGACGCCCGATGAAGCCGAGGAGAAGGCCGACGCCATCCTCGGTATGGACATCAAGGGTCTGGTAGTCGGCAAGGTGCTGGTGGACCAGGCAGCCGACATCCGCGACGAGATCTACCTCGGCCTCGTCATTGACCGCGCCAAGCGGCGGGTTGTCCTGATGGGCTCCAGCGAGGGCGGCGTGGACATCGAGGAGGTGGCCGCCAGCACGCCGGAGAAGATCATCAAGATCGCCATCGATCCCTTCATCGGCTTTCGTCCTTATCAGGCGCTGGAGATGGCGCTGGAGCTATGTATTCCCGCCGAGCTGACCCGCTCGTTTACCAAGATTGCCTCCGGGTTGTACGACGCCTTCATGGCCAGCGACGCGTCGCTGGCTGAGATCAATCCGCTGGTTGTGACCGGCAACGGCAAACTGCTGGCAGTCGATGGCAAGATGGTCATCGACGACAACGCCATTTTCCGTCAGCCCGCGCTGTCCGACCTGCGTGACCTGGTTGACGAAGATCCCTACGAGGCGGAAGCCCGCCGCTACGGTCTGAGCTACGTCAAGCTGGACGGCCAGATCGGCTGCATGGTCAACGGCGCCGGTTTGTCGATGGCCACCATGGATATGATCAAGCTGTTTGGCGGTTCGCCGGCCAACTTCCTGGATGTCGGTGGTGGGGCTACGGCGGATCGAGTGGCGGCGGCGCTGCGCATCATCCTGTCCGACAGCAACGTCAACGCGGTGCTGTTCAACATCTTCGGCGGCATCACCCGCTGTGACGAGGTAGCGCGGGGCATTCTGGCCGCGTTGGAAGAGCTGGAAACACCGGTGCCGATGGTGGTGCGGCTGGTGGGCACCAACGAAGAAGAAGGGCGCGCGATCCTGGCCGACGCGCAGATGGAGACCGCAGCGACCCTGGCTGAGGCAGCCCGCAAGGTTGTTGCCGTGGCCAAGACTGCCCAGGAAGGAAGCGTGCAATGAGCATTCTAGTCAACAAGGACACCCGCCTCCTGGTGCAGGGCATCACCGGCCGGGAGGGGCTTTTTCACACCGAACAGATGGTTGCCTACGGCACCAACGTCGTTGGCGGCGTGACGCCCGGCAAGGGCGGCCAGTGGGCAGCCGGTGTGCCCGTGTTCGACACTGTTGTCAAGGCCGTCAGCGCGACGGAAGCGAACACCTCGATTATCTACGTGCCGGCTCGCTTTGCACCGGACGCGATCCTGGAGGCAGTCGATGCAGGCATCAAGCTGATCATTTGCATCACCGAGGGACTGCCGACGTTGGACATGATCACCGTGCGGGCCTACATCGACGGGCGGGACGTCAGGCTGATCGGTCCCAACTGCCCCGGTGTAATCACACCCAACGAGGCCAAGGTCGGAATCATGCCCGGCCACATCCACATCCCCGGCAACGTGGGCATCGTCAGCCGCAGCGGTACGCTGACCTACGAGGTGGTGGCGGCGTTGACCGAGCGCGGCATCGGCCAGTCCACCGCGGTTGGTATCGGCGGCGACCCGATCATTGGTTCAACCTTCATCGATGTGCTCAAGCTGTTCGAGAAGGACAACGACACCGAGCAGGTGGTGATGATCGGAGAGATCGGCGGCACCGACGAGGAGAAGGCGGCCGAGTACATCCGCGACCACATGACCAAGCCGGTGACCGGGTTCATCGCCGGCAAGACGGCGCCTCCCGGCAAACGCATGGGCCACGCCGGCGCGATCATCTCCGGCGGCACCGGCACCGCGGCCGAGAAGATGGCCGCGCTGGAGGCGGCCGGCGTACGGGTAGCCAACCAGCCAGCCGAGATCGCCGAGATCGTAGCCGCTCTGGCAGGGGAATAATTTGGCTCAGTTACTGCGTTAATTAAATCGACATAAAATTACAAACCGGCCCGCTGGCACCAGCGGGCCGGTTTGTATTGGGGATGTCTGGATCACGAAGGCGCGAAGACACACGAAGGTCTCGAAGGGGATCGAGTCGAGGGAGGCTTTGCGCCGCGGAGTTCGCATTCTCAAATGCGAACGGGTCATCACGCCCAATTACGATCGATCTCGATCAACGAATCGTCGCCCATCATGTAATTGCGATAGCTGGAATACGGGTAATCCTCCGGTTGTTCGACCAAACTTGCCCGCAGCGGATTGCGGTGAATGTAGTTGAGCTTTTGCCGCAGATAGCGGTCAGAATAGACGTTGCTGTCCCAGTAGCTGTCCTGCCACACCTTGTTGTCGCTGCGGTTCGTCTCTGCGCCGGCCGTAGCAAACGCGGTCAGCCAGTCGGCCCGCGCCTCGACGTCGGCCTGGCGAATGATTCGTACCGCCGTGAATTTCTTGAAGTCGCGCATGATATCATTCATCGGAGATTGACCGAACGGCCAGATTAGCAGGTGAATGTGATCTGGCATTATTACATATCCCATGAGCTTGAACGTTCGCTTGTAGCGGTAGAAGTTGAGGCTGTCGATCAGGGGAATTACGAAGGGAGGACGGGTGAAGATGGGCAACCGGTTATAAACGACGGTCGTGATGCAGTAGACGTGACCCTCAATGTCGAAATGGGGTGGTCGCATTGAAGTCCTCCCATGCGCATCTGCCTGTGGCTCTGCGCATCTAAGGATGCGCACTCCGCGGCGGGTGGTGCTTGGTCGTGGAGTTCGCATTCTCAAATGCGAACGGGGTAATGATACACGGTCGTCCATGGCGGTGCGTTACGAATGACAACGCCCGTGCGCATCGGCCCGTGACCGGGTGCTTCGCGAAGGATGCACACTCCGCGGTGGGTGGTGCCGGGTGGTGGAGTTCGCATTCTCAAATGCGAACGGGGTGAACACCCATCGTCATCCATGGCGGTGCGTTACGGATGACCACGCCCGTGCGCATCTAAGGATGCGCACTCCTCATGGAGAAGTCATCTGCCGCGGAGTTCGCATCCTTAGATGCGAACTCCGCGGGGTTAGGTCAGATTAGCTGGCAGTCCGGAAGTAGACCCGGATGTAGCCGAGCTTGGAGGGATCCCAGTACTCCTTGGTGGCCAGGCCGTAGTGCACGCCTGACTCGTTGATGCTGGAGTTGATCAGGAAGCCCTGGTTCAGACCGCTGCGCAGCATGTCCTGCACGGCGGCGGTGATGTCCAGCCGCAGCCAGGTGCCGATCTTGCCGGAACCCAGGTGGTTGGGGGTGCCGCCGGGACCGTAGTCGCCGCCGGGCATGGTCCAGGGCATCCACCAGTTGACTGCGTAGGGCATCCACTCGGTGGTGGCCGGGTGTGCCATCACGTTCTGCAGCACCGACTGCGACCAGTTGCCGAACTTGCGACCCTCGGTGACGTAGAGGTAGAGCCATGCCTGGTCCACCGGCGAGTCCGTCGGGATGCCGTTCAGCGGCGTGTGGACGACCGGGCGCATCTGGTCGTAGAAGCCGACCCACATGGTCTGGTCGGAGCCGTAGTACATGCTGGGCTGGGTGCCGTTGATGTAGCTGTCGCGGTCCACGTTGAAGCGCTTGGAGCGATCCACCGAGTAGGTGGAGTTGTCCACGATGGTCAGGGTATCGCTGTCGAAGCTGGTGACGAAGGTGGCGCCGTTGAAGAGCGCTACCGAAGTCTGAACTTCGCCGCTGCTGGTTGTGACCTTGACGGCGAAGCCGAAGTCCACGGTCTCGCCGGTGGGGAACTGACCTGCCCAGGCCACAGCCACTACATCGTCGGGCGAGCGGCCCTCAGCCGCGTCGGCCAGGCTGGGCAGACCCTTCTCGGCCGCCAGTTGAGCGGCGTAGGCAGCCGTCAGGGGGTAGGCGCCGCCGTAGGCGCTGCCCATGACGTACTCGGTGTCAGGATCGATGGGCGCCATGAACAGCGCGTCGTCCAGCGTGTCGCCATAGTTGGTGGCGCTGACATCGATGTCGATGTAGGTGCCCATGACCACCGGGTTGGTGCTGGGCGTCTGCGTGACCGTGCCAGTCAGCCCCAGGAAGTCGTCGAAGACCGCTGCGGTGCGGCCGGGCACCGTGAATGAGCCGGTGGCCGAGTCGAAGCTGGCGGTCTTCACCACGTCGTCCACGCCGTTGGCCTGGACCAGGTTGAGCGCCAGATCCATGCCGGCGAAGGTCGCATCCGTGAAGGTCTGCGTCTCGTCGTTGGCGTTGATCAGCACCACGATCTGCTCGCGGGTCGAGTCGAGATCGGGATCAGCCGCGTCCGAGAGGCCCATGACGATCAAGCCGGGCAACTGGTCAGGCCCGTTGTTGTAGAAGGTCAGCCGGTTCTCGACCTCTTCGGCCGTTTGCAGCCGGAAGAGCGGCGAGCTGTAGCGTATCTCGTAGAACTCCTGGATCATCTCGGTGCCAAGTTGGATGTCCGACGGCATCGGCGCGATGTCCGGGTTGGACAGCAGCGGCGTCATCAGGTACCAGTTGTCCTGGTTGACGCCCGCCACAGGCAGGCCCATGCCGAACTCGTTGCTCTGCATGGTCCAGTCGATGCGGTTGAACCAGTCGCCGGAGTTGTAGCTATCGCGGTCCATGGACTTGGAGCGCATCAGATCCGCACCGGCGTGGACGAAGGGGATACCCTGGCCCAGCAGCACCGGCGCCTCACCGACCACCTGGGCGCGCACCCGCTCGGCAGGCGTGCGCTCCGTCGGGATCTTGTAGGTGTTGATGTCCCACAGGGTCTGGTTGTCGTGGGCCGACACGTAGTTGATGTCTTCCTGCGGGTCCTCAGTGTAGCCGGCCGGTGAGCCGTTGTAGTCCACCTCGGAGCCGGTCACCAGGTTGCCCTGGGCGTCGATCAACTGGTAGGCGGCCAGGTTGCCGGTCATGCCGACCTTGATCAGGTCGATCTGGTGCAGCAGCGTCTGCAGGGCGTTGGGCAGGCCGGCGCTCAACGCGTTGGGGTCGTAGTACTGGCCGTTGGCGAAGCCCTGGTTGCGCACCAGTCATCGCGGTTGTCGAAGGGGCCGCCGCCGCGCACGCCGTCGCGCAGGCGGTCGTTGAAGGTGCCGATGCCCGTGCCGGCCATGTTGAGCTGGGTCGCGTTGATGCCGCGGGCGTTATCCGCCACCTCGCCGAAGTTCCAGCCCTCGCCGTAGACGTAGATCTCCTTGCCGTCCACGCCGGAGTTAGCGATGGTCAGGCTGTCCAGGTTGTCGCGCAGCTTGACCATGTTGCGCTTCATGTGGTGGCCCATCAGGTCGAAGCGGAAGCCGTCCACCTTGTAGGCCGTCGCCCACGTATCGACCGAGTCGATCATGAGCTTTTCCATCATGTTGTGCTCGGTAGCCGTGTTCTGGCAGCAGGTGCTGGTTTCCACAGCGCCGGTGTCGTCCAGGCGATGATAGTAGCCGGGCACGATCTTGTCCAGCACCGACTTGGGCGCCTGGCCGGAGGAATTGGTGTGGTTGTAAACCACGTCCATCACCACTCGCAGACCGGTCTCGTTTAGCGCCTTGACCATCTCGCGGAACTCCAGGATGCGGGCCGCGCTGTCGGGATCGGTGGAGTAGCTGCCTTCCGGCGTCGTGTAGTGCCACGGATCATAGCCCCAGTTGAAGGCGTCCAGATCAGCCGTGGCTGACACCAGCGCTTGCTGGTCCTCGGCGGCCGGCCCGTACTGCGACAGCTCGTCGAAGCTGGGCGACTGCCACTCGCTCTTGTTCTCGTTGATAGTGGCGATGTCGAAGACCGGCAGCAGGTGCAGGTGGCTCAGGCCGGCCTGCTGTAAGGCTTGCAGGTGTTGCATGCCGTTGCTATCCGGC
The DNA here is from genome assembly GCA_020634555.1 of Caldilineae bacterium. Classification (GTDB taxonomy): domain Bacteria; phylum Chloroflexota; class Anaerolineae; order JAAEKA01; family JAAEKA01; genus JACKBK01. Next base: position 80,812 of record JACKBK010000010.1, on the reverse strand, counting down.
AGCGTGAACGCCTTGAACGTGCCCTTGTATTCGTCGGGAACGGTTGGGTCGTTAACGCTGAAGTCACGGATGTGCAGCTCGTAGAGGCTGATGTCCTCCGGATCGGGCAGCGGCGGCTTCTGCAGGTCGTTCCAGCCGTCCGGCTCCAGCGATGCGTCGCTCAGATCCACGATCTGCGAGCGGGTGCTGTTCATGGCCAGGCTGAACGAGTAGGGGTCGGTCACAACGTTGTGCTCGACGGCGTGGGTCGAGTTCACCCAGACCTCGACGTCGAACATGTAGTACTGCCACTCCCAGCCCGGCTCGCCGGTTACGCTCCAAACGCCCGTCGCCGGGTCCAGGGTCATGGGGTAAGCCGTACCTTCGGTGGCTGGGTCGCTGTCTGCGTACAGCAGGAAGCTGACGTTCTTGGCTGTCGGCGCCCAGACGCTGATTGTCGGCACGCCATCGGCCCAGGTTACGCCCAGTGCCCCGTTGTAGGTGTACATGTCGTCCAGCACGCCGGGGATCTGCAGGCCGGTCGCGTCCTGCGAGACGCCTTGAGCGTTGACCGATGAAACGGCGAACTGGCCCTTGAGGATGTCGGGCACCATGCCGACATCGTTGGGATCGATTTTCAGGGCCGGAAGGTCGGCCAGGTGCGGGAACTTGTCCTGGACGTCCTGCGGCAGGCCGTTAGGATCGCGCAGCAGCGTGATGCACTCACCGCCGGTGATGCCCTCAGGCGTTGCTTCCAGCCCGCCGTCGGGGGCGTAGCACAGGGTGTAGGTGTTGGCCGCGCTGTCGCCCGCTTCCCAGGCGATGGTGTCCTCCAGCAGCCAGAAGGCGCGCTGCTCGTTGATGTTGCCGGCGCTGCCGCCGCCTACCTGCGGCACAGGCAGCACGTAGGGCATCTCAGGATCGGCGCCCTGGAGCTGCCACACCTCGTAGCCGTAGTCGGCGAAGGGCAGGAACTGGTCGGGGCCGGGGTCCTTCTCGTCGCCGCGGTGGAAGATGTAGCCGATCTGCGCCGCCGGGTCGGTCAGGTCGACCTGGAAGACGACGCCGAAGTTGTCTTGGTCGATAGGCTTCAGCGGCTCGGTCCAGGTGACGCTGTTGGTGGTGTCGCCCCAGACGTGCATGCCCCAGAAGTCCTGGTAGTTGGTGCTGCTGTAGTCGCCGTAGTCGCCTGCCGGCCGGCGGTAGTGCAGCAGCGCAAAGTTCTGAGCCGCGCCCTGCTGGTTGTAAACCATCTCGTCGTCCTGCATCAGCCAGATCGTTGCGTGGTCGGCGGGCAGGAAGCTGCGGTCGGGGCTGTTGGGCGGATCCTTGACGTCGCCCTTGTGGACGATGAAGTTCAGCGGCAATGTCCAGTCCAGCACGGTCGGGTAGTCCGCCTTGCGGATGATGAAGTACGCGCCGTAGTCGTCGATGCCGTCGGCCTTCTTCGGCTGTGTCCACTCGGTCAGGCCGCCCAGCGAGGTCCACAGGTGCAGGCCCCAGAAGTCGTTGTAGTCGTTGCTGGTGTAGTCGCCGTAGTCGCCGTCGGGCCGGTGATAGCGGATGGTCACGTAGCCCTGCGCGTCGGCCTGCGATTCGTAGACCGTCACGTCGTCCTGGCGCAGCCAGATCTGCGGGTTTTGCTGCGGATTGAAGCTGCGGTCCGGGCTGTTGGGCGGGTCCTTGGTGTCGCCGCGGTGGACGATGAAGTTGGCCGGCTGCGTCGGGTCGGACAGCTCGATCCAGGCAAACACGCCGTAGTCATCCTCGCCGAAGAAGGGCCACGGGTCGGTCCAATCTGTCAGATAGGCCGAGTCGATGCCGTCGCCCCACAGGTGCAGGCCCCAGAAGTCGTTGTAGTTGCTGCTGGTCGGGTCGCCGTAGTCGCCATCATCGCGGTAGTAGTGGATGACCGCGTACTTCGGTCCCTCGTTGGTCGGTTCGGCGCCCACCACTGCGCTGCTGCTGGCGCCGTTCAGGTGGCCGTTGAGGTCGTTGGCGATGGCGCGGAAGACCAGCGGTGTGCCGGCGTCCAGCCCGTCGGTGTTGTAGAAGACGCGATAGGGCGGGTTGGTGTCGGTGCCGATCACCTCCCAGTCGCCGTCGCCGACCTTGACCGCGAACGTTACCTCGGTCAGTTGGTCGCTGCTCAGCGTGACGCCGATCTCGGCGCGGCCGGTGATGCCAGCGCCGGCTGCCGGTGTCGTGAAGGTGACTTCAGGCGCGGCGTCGCTGGCGGGCAGCGGCGTGCTGGCCTTGTAGACCGCCACGCCGCCCGGCATCATGTGGATGGTGAACCCGGCATCGGCGTCGGTGACGATGGCCGGCTCGCCGGCCGGATAGACCGCGTTGTACTCGGTGCTGGCCAGGTAGACCGGGAAGGTGACGTGCTGCTCGGTGGTCGCACTGTTGAACACCACCACGTACTCGACCTGTTCGTCGCGCTCGATGCGCGAGAAGGCGAAGACGCCCGGCGCATCGGTGGAGTAGCGAGTGATCTGGGCGCCGCGGCGCAGCGCCAGGTTGTCGGCCCGCACGGCTGCCATTTCGGCCAGCGCCTGGTACAGCGGATGCGTGGTGTCGAAGTTGTCGTCGGCCGGCGTGGCATCGGTGCCGAGCAGGTCCTCGTCCATGTAGTCGGGAACCTGGCTGGGCAGCATGTCCTCGCGGCACAGCTTGTCGCTACCGCCGCCGGTAAAGCCCTGCTCGTCGCCGTAGTAGACGATGGGGAAGCCGCGCGCAAAGTAGAGCATGGCATAGCCCCACTCCACCCGCGCCACAAGCTCGTCGTCCGGGGCATTGGGCAGCGCCTGGTTGATGTAGTAGGCCGCGCGGCACAGGTCGTGGTTGCTGATGAATGTGCCAAGCTGGTAGGCGTTGCTGTCGGCGTCGGTGAAGTAGTCGTCGCTGGCGAACAGGTTGGCCAGGTTGTTGGTCGGGCCGTTGTTGATGCCCACCGACGAGATCGCGCCGTGCAGACCGAAGTCCAGCACCGAGGGCAACATGCCGACGGTGGTGTAGTAGCTCTCGACCTCAGGGTTGCCGTCGAACACCTCGCCGAACATGGTGAAGTCCGGCTTGCCGTTGGACTGAGCGTGTTCCAGGACGGCCGGTGCGACGCGCTGCCAGAACTCGATGTTGACGTGCTTGGCCGTATCCAGCCGGTAGCCGTCGATGTCGAAGTTGTCCACCCAGAAGTTGAAGATGTTGATGAACCCGTTGACCACGTCTACCTGTTCGGTGAAGAGGTCGTCCAGGCCGAAGAAGTCACCGTACTGCGAGCTCTCGCCGACGAAGGTCGAGTCGCCGCGGTTGTGGTAGTAGAGCGGATTGTTCAGCCAGTCCGGGTTCTTGGCATCCTCGTCGCCGGCCGGGATGGTCGGCGTGTAGGGGAAGCTGACGTCCACGTCCAGCGGCGGGAAGGTGTCGGCCAGCGCGTAGTCGCGGTCGTCGAACGCCTGGCCGTTGGCATCGCGGTACGGATAGTCGGCCTTGTTGCGATAGGTGAACTCGTTCTGGACATAGGTGATGATGTCCGCCGAGTGGTTGGCGACGATGTCGAAGAACACCTTGATGCCGCGCGCGTGGGCCGCGTCGATGTAGGCTTGCAGCTCGGCATTGGTGCCCAGGTGCGGGTCGGCGTTCTCCCAGTCCAGCGCCCAGTAGCCGTGGTAGGATCCGGCGAAACCGTAAGGCGTGCTGGCATCGGGCCCGGTGGGGATGTTCTCGAACACCGGCGTCAGCCAGATCGAGTTGATGCCCATGCCCTCCAGGTAGTCGAGCTGGTCGATCATGCCTGCAAGGTCGCCGCCGTGGTAAAACGACTTGTCGGTGGGCAGGAAGCCGGTCTCCTCCAGCGTGCCGCCGGGCGCCGCGCCCTCATCGTTGCTGGGGTCGGCGTTCCACATGCGGTCGGTCAGCGCGAAGTACATCACGTTGTCCTGGATCGGCGTCTGGATGGCGGGCTGCACCAGCTCCTCGTCGGGCGGCATGTTGGCCGAAACGACCTGGCTGACCTCGTGGGTTACGCCATCGTAGCTGAAGGTCACGTTGCCACCGCCCGCCGGCACGCTGAACTGGACGTTATCCTGGGGATAGGACACGTCCCAGGACTCGTTGAGCGCGACCTTGTACTGCCAGTCGCCTTCCGGCACATCCTGCGCGATAAAGGTGTAGACGCCGTCGCCGTCAGGGTCCTTCATCCAGGATCGCAGGTTGTCTGGCGACCAGTTGGCTCCGCCGATGGCCTCCAGGAAGTCGCCGGCCACGACGGGGATGGTGTAGTCCGGCCGGCTGGCGACGAAGTTGTCACCGCTGTCGCGGTCGTAGTAGAAATTGACGGTGCCGCCATCGGTGGTGAACGGAACGTTGTCGCCGTTGGGAGTGCCGTTGACACCGTAGTTCTCGTCCCAGGTGCCGCCCACGGCTGCCTTGAACTGGTAAGAGCCAGCGGGGACGGCATCGGTGACGAACTTCCAGACGCCGTCGTTGTTGTCGTCGTTGGCCTGGATTGCGAGATTGCCGGGGTCCCAGTTGTTGCCAAGCCCGGCCGCTTCCGGCCAGTCGCCGGGGAATGTGACCACCAGCGGCGGCGCGCCGCCGCCCACCTCGAAGGAAACGTCGTTGGTGGCGCTGTCGAAGAGGAAGGTCACGTCGCTGCCGCCGGCCGGCACGGTGAACGGCACGTTGTCAGCAGGATAAGAAACATCCCAACTCTCGTTCATCGCGACCTTGAACTGGTAGTCGCCAGCCGGCAGGGCGGCGCTGAACGCGTAGACGCCGTCGCCGTCGGGGTCCTTCATCCAGGTCTTCAGATTGGCGGGCGACCAGTTGACGCCGCCGATGGCTTCCGGCCAGTCGCCGACCGCGGTCGCGACCACGTGGCGGGTCGTGTCGGACACGTAGTGATCGTTCTCGTCGTAGTACCAGCCGACCTCTTCATTGGCCTCTACCGAGAAGGGAACGTTGTCGGCCGGATAGGCCAGGCTCCAGTCGGCGTTTTCGACGATCTTGTACTCGTAGTTGCCGGCGCCGGGGAAGGTTGCGTTGAACTTCCAGACGCCGTCGAGATTGGCGTCGCCCATGTCGGTCAACGGGTCGTCGTTGTTCCAGTTGGCGCCGCCGATGGCTTCCTCAAAGCTGCCGGCGACGTTGACTTGCGTTGGCGTCAGCGGGGCGAGCGGTGGCGAAGCTGCGCCGCTGACTGCCGGCAAGGCTGCCGCGGCCAGCAGCGCGATGATCAGGATCAAGCTCATCCTGCGTTGTCTTCTCATCTTGGTATCTCCTCATTGAAACACGTTGTGCAGCATGGCTGCCGAATTGGGAATGACTGGCCTTGCAAGTCCGCGCAGTTTTGTCGCGGATCGGCCATCCAACGGTACGAAGATCGACGCGTCAAACAACGACAGTGTTGTTCTCAGGTATCGGATGCTAACACAAACGGGGAAAACGAAAAGCCGGCCAGTCCCGTAACGGGACTCTGACCGGCTCGAACATTATCCTGGCAGACGGATCGTTGGTGTCAATGGAACTGTCGTCATGATCGGCGTCAAACGGGTGCGAATTGCCACAAGTTTACCACAGAAGCTTCACCCCCGCAATCTTCGCGCCTCACTTCGCAGACCACCGACAAAGGACATTGTCGTGCTATTCCTTTCGCCCGCGGAAGTCCCGCTCGAACGCCAACCCGACTTCCGGCTCCTGCCCAGGAATGGCCAGCGCGTAGGTCAGGTCAGCCTGCTCGTCGTACCAGATCCGCCAGATGATGTCGCCGGCCGCGGGGCTTCCGTGGTAGCGGTAGACTTGGCAGGCGGTCCCATCGATGGTGCATGGATCGTCGAGAAGCGTATACGTGTCTGCCAACGGAACGCCGGCCGCAGCCGCCCAGCCGAAGCTTGTGCCGGGATCGCCGTCCACTTGGCCTTCCTGCCACAGCAAGGCCAGTTCATCGCTCAGGAAGCCCGTATCCGTTACATGTTGTTTGTGGAACCGCAAGCGCAGCACGCCCTGTGACCGGTCGCCGGTTTCATAGACTATCGGCTGCGGTCCCCACCAAGGCACGGTTCCGGGCAGAGCGAACCAGTAGCGGCTGCTGATCTCGCTAGCCACCTGGGGAGCCATCGCCAGGGCCTGCTCAACGCCCTGTGCGGCGATATCCTCCAGCGACGCGTCTTGAGACAATGACGCAGCAACAGCCTTCTCGCCGGCGGGCTGAGACGGAGATACTTGCAGCAGCGGCTCGGCAGGGAAACTACAAGAGGTTGCCACCAGCGCCAGCAACAGGACGCTGAGCAGCAAAGCAGGGAGACGGTGCAGTTGGAACATTTGGATAACCCTCCATATCTTGTTGGCGCCCCGGCCCGCCACTGAGCGACACGAGCGCTTGTGAGCCGGCAGGCGCTGCGAAACATCATACACCGTAGAGATAGCTTACCATACCCCACGGGGGAGTCAAGTTCGGCTATGAAATAGAACAGACGAGGACTCTCCCTCACCCTAACCCTCTCCCAGCGGGAGAGGGAACCTGTGGCGCCGACTCCCCCTCTCCCAAAGGGTGAGGGCTGGGGTGAGGGTAGTTCGGTTCCGGTGACTTGACGAAGCCCAGCGGTCGTGTTATCATCGGCGCGCCGAACAAAAGTTCGCTTTCAGCGGAAGGAGTGACAGCCCAATGCCTGAGTTCGTCGTAAAACCTCTCGACGCCAACACCTGGTCGGACTTCGCGCGGTTGGTGGAGAAGCACAACGGCGTGTGGGGCGGCTGCTGGTGCATGGCCTTTCACGAGGAAGGGGTCGGGCGCGGCAGGACGGCGGCGCAGAACCGCATCGACAAGGAGTGCCGCGTGCGAGAAGGCCGGGCGCACGCCGCTCTGGTGTACGATGGCGAGGCGGCCGTCGGCTGGTGCCAGTTCGGACCCACCGATGAGCTGCCGCGCATCAAACACAAACGCGCCTATCAGGCCGGCCTTGGCGAACTGCCCGACTGGCGGATCACCTGCTTCTTCGTGGACCGGGGCTACCGCGGACAGGGCGTTTCCTCCGTGGCGCTGGCCGGCGCGCTGGAGGAGATCGCCCGGTTGGGCGGCGGCACGGTGGAGAGCTACCCCGAGGACACGGAAGGCCGGTCGGTGTCGAAGTCCTTTCTGTACAACGGCACTGTCGCGCTCTTCGAACGCCACGGGTTTCAGCGCACCCGCCAACTCGGCAAGAACCATTGGGTTGTGACAAGGCTGGTCGCCGGGACATAGCACGACACCCGAGCCTAAAACTGATCCGTGTGATCCGCGAAATCCGCGAGCAACCCACAACCATGCGTTTCGCACGAACCCACAGAAGGAGCAAGCGATGTACGGACTTATCGGTAAAATGATGGCTACGCCTGGCCGGCGCGACGAGCTGGCGGCGATATTGCTGGAGGGCTTGCAAGCCATGCCCGGCCTTCGCAGCTACATTGTGGCCAACGACCCGGCCGATCCCGATGCCCTGTGGGTAACAGAGGTCTGGCAGGACAAGGAAAGCCACGCCAACTCGCTGTCGCTGCCATCGGTGCAGGCCGCCATCGCCCGCGGCCGTCCGTTGATCGCCGGCTTCGCCGAACGCTTCGAGACCGAGCCGCTGGGCGGCCACGGACTGGTCGGGAATTGACATGTCGCAGCAGGAGATTCACAGCGCGATCACGGCGCTGGCGGACACACCGGTGCGGATTTCGAGGGCTATCGAGAACGCGTCGCCTTCCAGCCTGCATCTCAGGTCGGACGAAGAACCCTGGTCGGTGAACGATGTCATCGCCCACCTGCGCGCCTGCGCCGATGTCTGGGGCGGCAGCATCGAACGGATGATCGCACAAGATCACCCAACAATCCGCTACGTGTCGCCGCGCACCCGGATGCGCAAGAAGAACTATTCGGCCCTGCCGTTCACTGCCAACCTGGAAGCCTTCGTTTCGCAAAGGTCGGGGTTGCTGGACCTGCTGCGCGGGTTGCCTGCCGAGGGTTGGTCCCGCGGCGCAACGTTCACCGCAACAACCCGCGGGCGCGAGCAAACCGTTCTGAGCTACGCCGTGCGCCTGGCGGAACACGAGAGCGGGCATTGCCGGCAGATCGAGGTGCTTGTGGAGCTGTACCGATGAACATCGAATTCACCGGCGCCATCTGGTTCTGGCGCGGCCCGGCCCCGTGGTTCTTCGTGACGGTGCCGCCGGCGCAGAGCATCGACCTGCACAGCATCTCCGGCATCGTGACCTACGGCTGGGGCATGATCCCCGTGGACGCGCGCATCGGCAAGACAGCGTGGACCACCTCCCTGTTTCCCAAGGACGGCCAGTACATCCTGCCCATCAAGGCTGCCGTCCGCAAAGCTGAACACATCGACGAAGGCGACACGGTGACTGTGCGACTCGAGGTCCGGTTGTAAACAGAGTTGGGCTGCCTCTCGATGCCCTTGATTACGACACATGGCTACTCTTCATTTGATGGTTGGGCTTCCTTGTTCAGGAAAAACAACGCTCGCGCAGCAGCTTGAACATGAACTGCCGGCGCTTCGATTGAACCTTGATGAGTTGCACATAGGTCTCTTCGGCCAGGATGCCAAGGAACCGGAACACGATGCGCGACACGTCCTGATCGAGGCTCTCCTCTGGAATATTGCTCGCAGGGCGCTGGAATTGGGAATGGATGTGATCCTCGACTACGGCTTTTGGGCGCGAGAAGAACGCGAAGATTACCGGTCGCGCGCGGAACAACTTGGGGCAAGTAGCGAAGTACACTATCTGGATGTGCCGGAGGACGAGCTATTAAGGCGGCTTGAGGAAAGAAATTCGCGGCCTTCCCAGGAAAGTTTCCTTATTGCCAGGGAAGCGATGAAGCCCTGGATTGCTTTCTTCCAAAAACCGACACCTGATGAGCTTGAGCGAAGAGAGTAAAAACAACTATCAACGCTGTCCCACAATGTGTGATCCAGGCTACCACGCATCGTTGGAACGCGATCTATACTTTACCGGTGTTGATTAAACAAACCAATGGAGGCCACAATGAGCGAATACATTCCCAGCACATCCGAATGGGTAGCAAACCAGGTTGAACTCTACGAGAGCAGCGGCGGGACCCAGGGCAATACCCTGATGGATACCGGTATGCCGGTGATCATCGTCACCAACCGCGGGCACAAGACCGGCGCCATCCGCAAGACCCCGCTGATGCGGGTCGCAGACGGCGACAACTACATTCTCGTCGCGTCCAAAGGCGGCGCGCCCGACAATCCCAGCTGGTACTACAACCTGAAAGCCGATCCCAACGTTGAGATCCGCGACAAGACCGAAGTCTACAAGATGCAGGTGCATGAGGTCGTCGATCCGGTTGAGCGCGAGCGGGTGTGGAACATCGCGGCGAGCACCTTCCCCGGCTACCAGCAATATCAGAACAACACCGACCGCCTCATTCCCGTGTTCGTGGCTGAACCGGCGGAGTGACCGGCAACAGCTTCAGGCTTTCTGAACGAGTGCGCTTCGGCGCACTTTTTCTTTTGACTCTTATTTGACGCTCCATCGCCACCATGCTACCATGGCCGGTATACGTCCCATCACCGTGTTCATCAGGAGGTCTTCGTTGAACATCTTTATCGTCACAGCCGGCTCGCGCGGCGATGTGCAGCCTTACGTGGCGTTGGGCAAGGGGCTGCAAGCGGCCGGCCACGCTGTCACGGTCTGTACCTGCGAGAGTTTCGAGCCGTTCATCACCAAACACGGCCTGAGCTACGGCTACATGAACGACGACTTCATTCGACTGGTCGATTCCGAAGCCGGGCGCAAAGCCATGGGCGGCGGCGACAACCCGCTGAACCTGGTCAGGTCGATGATCGCGCTGATGAAGGACGCCAAGACGCTTAACCGCGCCATGATGCGCGACGCCTGGAACGCGGCTCAGAAAGCGGCCCCGACATCGTCATCTTCCATCCCAAGGCGCTGGCCGGCTCGCATATCGCGGAGAAACTGGGCGTGCCGGCGATCCTCGCGTTGCCGGTGCCGGCCATCGTGCCGACCGGCGACTACGCTGCGGTTGGCTTCCCAGATCTGAGGCTGGGCCGGTGGTACAACAAGCTGACCTTCAAGATACTGCTGCGCGGCTACCACAGCTACGACGACGTGGTCAACGAGTTTCGCCAGGACGTGCTGGGGCTGGGCAAGTACCCCAAATCAACGACGCCGATGCAGATGGCCGACGGCAGCCCGATCCCCGTGCTGCACGGCTACAGCCCCATCGTCTGGCCGCGGCCCACGGATTGGCCGGCCACGGCATACGTCACCGGCTACTGGTTTTTGGACCAGGATGAACCCTGGCAGCCGCCGGCAGCGCTGGAGGAGTTCCTCGCCGCCGGCGATCCACCGGTCTACGTGGGATTCGGCAGCATGGCCGGCCGCAACCCGGAACGCATCACCAACATCGTCGTGCAGGCGTTGCAGCAGGCCAGGGTGCGCGGCATCATCGCCACCGGCTGGGGCGGCCTGTCGGCGGACGACCTGCCCGACACGATCCTCAAGATCGACCAGGCGCCGCACGACTGGCTGTTCCCGCAAGTTGCGGCGGTGGTACACCATGGCGGGGCCGGCACCACCGCGGCCGGGCTGCGGGCCGGCAAGCCGTCGGTCATCTGCCCGTTCCTGGTCGACCAGCCACTGTGGGGCGCACGGGTTCACGCTCTCGGCGCCGGACCTAAGCCGATCCCGCAGAAGAAGCTGACCGCGGACAAGCTGGCGGCCGCCATCACCGAGGCTACGTCCAGTCCAGTGATGCGCGCCAGAGCCGAACAGGTAGGCCAGCAGATCCGCGACGAGGACGGAATCGGAACGGCGGTCGGCCTCATCGAAAAGAAATTGCAGGAGAAACACAGCAGTGACAGAAAACACCTATTCGTTGATGACGTGCTACAAGGGCTGGGCCACCTACCAGCGCATGCTTACCGAAGTTGTTGAACCGTTGTCCACCGATCAGCTCGATCTGTCCCCGGCGCCGGGGAAATGGACGGTGGGTCAAACCATCCAGCACATCGTTGCCAACCGGGTTTGGTGGTTCCAGTTGTGGCTGGGTGCAGGCGAACCGGAGCTGGCATCCTACCTTCCCTGGGATCCCAGCGGCGCCACGGATCCGCCAAAGATCAGCGGCGCAGACCTGGTGGATGGGCTGGCAGCGACGTGGGCCATGGTGGAACGCGCGCTGGCAGGCTGGACCCCCGCCGATCTGGCCGATACCATCCCTGTCCCCAGTACGCTAAGCCCGGAGGAGCAGGAGATTTTCGGAGATGCCTCGCGCGGCTGGATCATCTGGCACGTCCTGGAACATGAGATCCACCACGGGGGAGAGGTCTCGCTGGTGTTGGGTGTCAATGGCTTGCCGGGGGTTTACGGCGAGTTCTAACGGACAGCGAGACAACCAATCAGTCACAGCCAGTGCTGTCATGCAGCAAGACACAGACAACGTCACCAATCTGTTCGTCCACAGCTCCGCTGCCAAGCGCTACGCATCGGCCCGACCCTTCTTTCACCCGCTGATCGCCGCCAGAATCGCCGCGTTCACGGGCATAGCCCGCTTTGCTCGCGCTTTGGATGTGGCATGCGGGACAGGACAATCCTCGCGAGCGCTGACCGAGATCGCCGATCACGTCGACGCGGTTGATGTGTCGCCGGAGATGATCGCCGAGGCCGAGCCGCATGAACGTGTCAGCTACCACACCGGCCGCGCCGAAGCAGTTCCTTTCCCCGATAGAACCTTTGACCTTGTCACGGTGGGACTGGCGTTTCACTGGTTCGATCAGGCCGACTTCCTGCGCGAGGCGCACCGGGTGCTGCAAACCGGATGCGTGGCTGGTGATCTACAACAGCGGTTTCACCGGCGATATGTCCGAGGACCCGGCTTTTCGGGACTGGTCGCACGACGACTATCCCGCCAGGTTTCCAACGCCGCCGCGGCGTTCCTACACCGTGACGCTGGAGGACGCCGAGCCGTTGGGGTTTGTCGTGCGCGGCAGCGAGAGCTTTGCTCACGACGAGAGGATGCAGGCGGAGCAGCTAGCCAGCTATCTTCTGACCCAAACCAACGTCATCGCGGCGGTGGAGGGGGGCGATGTCTCTCTGGCCGAGGCCGCCAGTTGGATACACGATGGAGTTGCTCCGTTCTTCGATGGCCAAGCACGGACGATGAGATTTCGCGGTTCTGTGTCCTTCCTCCAACGGGCGCCCGCTGCGACCAGTATTGCTTGACAATCAAGCCGGGAATTGATTACTCTGCCCGGTGCTGACCACTCATAACCGCTTCGGCGGTTGAAGCCTTGAAGCAGTTAATCCTGACGAGGTACAGATGACTAGGAAACGATACGCCCAGGTTGGAACAGGAACCCGCGCCGGGATGTTCAGCGGGGCGATCCTGGGGGAGTTCAACGAGACCGCGGCGCTTGTTGGCCTTTGTGACAGCAACCCTGGCCGGCTGGCGGTAGGTCTGTCAAAAGCGCACCAGCGCGATCGATCCGTTCGTGGCTATCTAGCGGACGATTTCGAACAGATGGTCATGGAGACGAAACCCGACATCGTCATTGTGACGACGATTGACTCCACGCATGACGCCTACATTTGCCGGGCGATGGAGCTGGGCTGCGATGTGATCACGGAAAAGCCGATGACCATGACGGCTGAGAAGTGCCAACGCATTATCGATACCCGGCGAAAGACAGGCAGATCGTGCCGGGTTACCTTCAACTACCGCTATTCTCCCCCGCGAACGCAGGTGAAAGACCTTTTGATGAAGGGTGTCATCGGCGACATCCTGTCAGTGGATTTTCACTGGATGCTGGATACGCATCACGGCGCGGACTACTTCCGGCGCTGGCATCGTTACAAGCGGAACTCCGGCGGTCTGATGGTCCACAAGGCGACGCATCACTTCGACCTTGTCAACTGGTGGCTGGAAACCGTGCCTGCTGCGGTGTTCGCTTCCGGCCAGCGCCGGTTCTATGTTCCGGAGCGGGCAGCGCAGTACGACCTCGATAATCCCGGAGATCGCTGTCTTACGTGTGCAGAGGCAGGCAAGTGCCCGTTCTTTCTCGACCTGCGGGCCTACCCGACCCTTAAAAGCCTGTTTCTTGACAACGAACAGTATGATGGCTATTTCAGAGATCGATGTATTTTCAGCGACGACATCGAGATCGAAGACTCGATGAATGTGATTGTGGACTATGCCAACGGCGTGAAGATGAGCTACTCTCTGAATGCCTTTATGCCCTGGGAAGGGTACACGATCGTGTTCAACGGGACCCGGGGCCGGCTGGAGCATCAGATGGTGGAGTCGTCATACATCAGCGGCGATAGACGGGTGCCCGGTGAGATGGAGGTGGAACCGACCTCCATTCGCATCTGCCCGCATTTCGCTGACGCCTATGAGGTTGACGTCTGGCAAGGCACAGGAGGCCACGGCGGCGGCGATACGCTGTTGTTGCAAGACCTCTTTGATCCCGACGAAGAACGGGATTACTACAAGCGCGCTGCAGACCATCGCGCCGGCGCGTATGCGGCTCTGACAGGAATCGCAGCTAACCAGTCAATGGCGTCGAGTCGCCAGGTCATGATTGACAGTTTGGTTCATGACCTTGAACAGCCTTTTTGACAGCACGCCAGCTTTCGGTTCCACCTCTCGAAGGGAACAACAATGAATACCGGTGATATCCAGATTCGCGATCCCTTTGTGTTTCCCAACCAGGATGACAGTTCCTACTACTTGTTTGGGACGACAGACAAAGATTGTTGGCGCGGGCCGGGCCAGGGCTTCGATTGCTATCGGAGCAGGGATCTGAAAGAGTGGGAGGGCCCAATCCCGGCTTTCAGGCCGTCGGACGACTTTTGGGGCAAGGAAAACTTCTGGGCGCCGGAGGTACACCGGCTGGGTGGCCGGTTCTACATGTTTGCGTCGTTCATCGCGCCGCAGCGCTATCGCGGCACGCAGATACTGGTCGCCAAGAACGTTTGGGGGCCGTATGAACCGCTGGCGGATGGACCGGTCACACCGGCCGATTGGCAATGTCTGGATGGCACACTGCATGTCGATGACGACGGCAATCCCTGGATCGTGTTCTGTCACGAATGGGTGCAAACTCATAACGGCTCCATCTGGGCGATGCCGCTGGCGCCGGACCTGGCGCAAGCCGCCGGCCGGCCGGTCTTTCTTTTCAACGCATCGGAGGCGCCGTGGGTCAGGAGATCGGCCTGGCCAGAAAAAGATGCCCGGTTCCGCTTTCCAACATACGTGACGGATGGTCCCTTTCTCCGCTGGCTGTCTGACGGAACGTTGATCATGTTGTGGTCCAGCTTTGGTTCCAAGGGATACGCGATGGGCGTCAGTCGTTCGCAGACTGGCCAGATTGCCGGACCCTGGCAGCACGATCCGGATCCGCTGTGGGCTGAGGACGGGGGACACGGCATGATCTTCACGACCTTTGGTGGGCAGTTGATGCTGACATTCCACAGTCCCAACGACACTCCCAATGAACGGCCGGTGTTTGTCGAGGTTGAGGAAAAGGGCGGCCGGATTCATCGTGTAGCCTGAAGAGTCCACGCAGTTTTGGTCGGATATCGTAACTGTTCAGTCTGAACTGGCGCGGCGACTTCCGAAGTCTTGGGCTGAACAGTTACCGGATAGCTACAAATCGTTGTTTTATGGCGGGGTGTCGGGGAAACGCAATATGCGGCCGCGTGGTCCACATGAGCAGCCGCGATTCTTAAATTCAGCCGGATTATCGACCTTCTGAGCAGAGGGGTATTGACTCTGCCACAACCCTGTGATATTGTATTTACACGAGTAAGGTTAGACGAAACAAGTGACACGTGTAAACTGTATCCCCTCAAAACAGCGTATCTTGTAACTGCCATGAAACGCCCCACTCAAGTTGATGTAGCTCGCCTCGCCGGGGTCTCCAGGGCTACCGTTTCATATGTGCTCAACGGCCAGACTGGTGGCCGAGTGCCCATTTCCGAGGAAACCCGGCAGCGGGTGCTGGCTGCGGTAGCCGAACTTGACTACGTGCCCGATGCCCGCGCCCAGGCTTTACGCTCGGGTAGCACCATGACCATCGGCCTCATCATCCCCGACATTCACAATCCCCATTTCTGGGAGATCGCGGATGGCGTCGAGCAGGAAGCTTATGCTGCCGGATACCATATCCTCTTGTCCAGCATCGCGCCCGAGAACGACCGCGCCGAAGATATCTTCAAAAACCTGTCACACCGGCGCATTGACGGGCTGGTCATGGTACCGAGTTTTATCTACCAATCAGAGGAAGCCCAGAAGACCCTGGCGTATCTCGTCAAACGGCGGCTGCCTATTGTTGGAATGATGTCAGATCGCGGGGAGGTGAGTTACCCGATCGACCGGATCGTTGCTGATTACCGCGAGACAACCGTAGAGGTGATGACTCACTTGCTGTCGCTGCATCACCGGCGGATCGGTTTCATCTACGGGATTGCTGTGCCGGATTTAGGAGAGGATCGTCTGGTAGCCTACCGCGAGAGCCTGCAGTCCGCCGGCTTGCCGGTTGATTCCAGCCTGATCGTCAACTGTGGGCCGACTGTCGAAGACAGCTATCGCGCCACCGGCAATTGCTTGAGTTGCCCTCTCCTCCGACAGCATTGCTGGCGATCAATGATTATCTGGCGGTTGGTGCGTTGCGGGCAATCAGGGACATGGACCTGAATGTGCCTCAAGACATTTCCTTGTTTGGCTACGACGACATACCTTTGGCCAGGTATCTGGTGCCGCGGCTTAGCACCGCTTCCAAGAACGGGGAGCAAATGGGACGGGAAGCAATCCGGCTCGTGCTGGCTCGATTGCAGGAGCCTGACCGGCCGCATCAGGAAATCAGGCTTCCAGCGCGCCTGGTGCTTCGCGAGTCGATCGGACCGGCCCGCATGCATCCCCCAATTGTTCGAGGAACAGAGCTTTTTGATGCGCAGGATGTCCGGCAGCGTCAAGTTTATAAAACGCAACGCCGGCGCCTACTTCTTCCTTACGCCGTGGCTGCTGGGTTTCTTCGTGCTCACGGTTTACCCGATGGCGTATTCGCTGTGGCTTGGCTTCACGAACTATGACTTTACACAGCCCAACGCGACGCAATGGATCGGGCTTGGCAACTATGTGAAGATGTTCGGGCCGGTTTTCGGGTTGTCCCAGTTCACCACCTCACGCGGGTGAGGCGATGCGAGTGGACCCGTATTACCTGAAGGCGCTGTCCGTGACGTTTACCTATGTGTTTGTGTCCGTGCCGCTGAAGCTGATCTTTGCACTGGCTGTGGCGGTTCTGATGAACCAGAAGCTGCGGGCGTGTCGTTCTACCGCGCCATCTACTACATCCCACGCTGCTCGGTGGATCGGTCGCCATCGCGGTGTTGTGGAGGAAGCTGTTCGAACGAGACGGCCTGGTGAACAACTTGCTGGGCGCCATTGGCTTTTACCAACCTCCCGGCTGGATAACCAACCCCAAGTTTGCGCTCTGGACGCTTGTCCTGCTGACGGTGTGGCAGTTCGGCTCGTCGATGATTATTTTTCTCGCGGGGCTGAAACAGATCCCGCAGGAATACTACGAGGCGGCAAGCGTAGACGGCGCAAGCAAGACACGGCAGTTCTTCTCCATAACCCTGCCCTTGCTTTCGCCGGTCATCCTGTTTACCCTGGTCTTGCAGATAATAACCACCTTCCAGGCGTTCACCCAGGCCTACATCATTGGCGGCGGCAGCGGCGGCGTGCTCAATTCGACGCTGTTCTATACGCTCCATCTGTACATCCAGGGATGGACATACCACGAGATGGGGTACGCGTCGGCCATGGCGTGGGTGCTGTTGATTATTATCGGGGTGTTCACGGCGATTGTCTTCAAGTCATCGGACCTGTGGGTGTCATACGGAACCGGAGAATGACATGAAAATCCGTACGACAGCACGCCACGCTTTGACCCATGTGTTTATCATCACCCTGGGGCTGTTGATGCTCTATCCCATCGTCTGGATGATCGTCAGCTCGTTCAAGCCCAACAATATGATCTTCAGCGACCCGGGGCTGATCCCCAAAGCTGTGACCCTTGAAAACTTCGTCAGTGGGTGGAAAGGCTATGCGGGCGTATCCTTCGGAAGGTTTTTCATCAACTCGCTCGTTATGTGTGCAGGGGCCGTCATCGGAAACCTGATCGCCTGCACAATGGCGGCGTACGCGTTCGCCCGGCTCAAATTCGTGGGCAGGAACTTCTGGTTCGCGGTGATGCTGATCACGTTGATGCTACCAGGACACGTCACAGTCGTGCCGCGCTATATCCTGTTCAACGCCTTCGGGTGGGTCGGTTCGTATCTACCGATAATCGTGCCGAAGTTCCTTGCGACGGATGCGTTCTTCATATTCCTGCTCGTTCAGTTCATGCGCAGTCTGCCGAAAGAGATCGAAGAGGCGGCGATCATCGACGGGTGCGGAAAGATCGGGGTCTTGACCCGCGTGATTGTGCCGCTCTCGGTGCCTGCTCTGGTGACCGTTGCGCTCTTTACGTTTCTATGGACGTGGGACGACTTTTTCAACCACCTGCTCTACCTCACGAATCCGCAGATCTTCAGCGTCTCCAGAGCGCTGCGTACGTTTGTCGGCGACGCGGGCGCGGTGTCCAACTGGGGCGGCGCGCTGGCCATGTCCACGCTGTCGTTGCTTCCCCCCTTTATCCTGTTCTTCGCCCTGCAGAAGTACTTTGTACAGGGTATTACCACCACGGGTCTGAAGGGGTAGTACCAAAGGAGGCCCTGCGTATGCAATGATGCATGATTGACCCCTTTCCTGGTTCGCCCACCCTAACTATTCTGTAAAAGGAGATTTCAACGATGAGAAGACTGTCCACAATCATACTCGTGGTACTGCTTGCGGCGATGCTGGGCGCATGTGCTCAGCAGGCGCAGGCGCCCGAACCGACCGCGGCTCCAGCGGCTGAGCCGACTATGGCTGAGGCCGAGCCTACCGCTGCACCTGAGCCTGCCGAAGCTCCAACCGAAGAGGCAGCCGCTGCTATGCCAGAAGGACTCCCTGCCTACACCGGCGGTCCGGCCGAACTGCGCATGGGCTGGTGGGGCAACGATGACCGCGCGGAACGGACCCTGAAGGTGATCGATCTCTTCCAGGCGGCATATCCCGACATCAAGGTTTCGGGTGAACCCAACGGCGGCACCCCTGATCATTTCCAGATCATCGACACGCAGTTGGCTGCCAACGACGCCCCCGACATCATTCAGTTCGGCGGCAACTGGCCCGATTACCAGCAGTATCTCGAAGCGCTCAACAGCTATCTGGGCAAGCAGCTCATGATAGACACCCCCGAAACGTTTGACCAGACGGCGCTTATCCCCGCGACCGCGGCCGATGGCAATCTCTACGCTGTCAGCCTCGGCACGAACACCCTTGTTCTCGCTTACAACAAGTCGATGATCGAGGCAGCGGGTGCGGAGTTGCCCAAGGACAACATGACCTGGGACGAGTTGGTGGCCTATGGCACGGAACTCAAGGACAAGCTTCCTGAGGGAGTAGCGCCCTTCGTGGACAACAGCACCAATCAGGCCAACTACCTGAGCTATTTCTATCGCCAGCAGGGCACCCCGCTCTGGACCTCCGATGACGGCGGCACGTCCTTTGCGACGGTCGATTCTGCCAAAGCATGGCTACAGATGTGGGCGGACATGCGTGCCGCAGGGCTGATACCCGACGCCGACACCACCTACACCTACACTGAAGACGGGCCGGACAGCTCGGCGCTTGTTGCCGGCGATGCGGCTATCGGCTTGATCTGGAGCAACCAGGGCGCTTCCTACCAGGCGGCCATGACCGATGAACTGGGCATGACCACGCTCCCGGCGGGCGGCGAAGATTCGTATGCCATCCAGATGAGCCAGTACCTGGGTATGAACAACGCCAGCGAGAACAAAGAGGCAGCGGCGCTGTTCATCAACTTCTTCGTCACCAGCCCTGAGGCTGGTGCGATCCTGCAGACCAACAGAGGCATTCCGTCCTCACCGGTCGTGCGCCAGGCAATCGCCGGCGAGGCTACTGCGACCGACGCGGCGGTGTACCATATCTACGACGTGGTGGCCGATCGCACGATCCCGCAGGACCCGAACCTCCCGAACGATCAGGAGTTTGTCAACGAGCTTGAGCTCATCGGGCAGCAGGTTGCGTATGACCAGTCCACCGTTGACCAGGCCGCTGAGGACCTGCAGGCGTTGATCGAACGCCTGGCAGTCAAGTAAGCAAACTCGAGCCAAATACCGCTCTTGAGCTGCGCGGGATCGCGCGATCCCGCGCAGCTCGCCCACGATCCCACACCATGCGGTGACACTTCACTCTTGAAATAGCCAATCGTAGCAGAGGGTTTGCATCGGCCAACTGCACACATCCTAACCGACGCCTGGCGTATCGGAAGCGCCAGGTCGGACACCTTCGACGATACCGTGGCTGGATAGCACAAAAGAATCTTGGTAAAAGTGGAGAGAAACTTGGATATCCACCTGGTAAAGAAGAAATACAGAGATGCTCTCAGTGGTTTGACCCAGAACACGAGGCGTGTATTCGACTACGAACAGCCCGTTCTGATTGAGGGAGGGAACTACCCTGGCATTTGGTTGGAGTGCGGTCCACTTGAGGGGCTGATCTACGGCAAGTTTGTCCCTTCAATAGCGAAGGCGAACCACGAGGTGTTTTTCCACCACCAGCGTGAAGATGGCTATCTTCCCTATCGAGTCTCCTTAGAGAACGAAACCCACTCCCCTATCGGATCCTCGCAGATCCAAATGGTTGTGCCGATCGCAAGAACGGCACTGGAAACAGCCGACCTAACAGCGGACGAGGCCTTTCTTTCAAACGCCTACAAGGCTTGCGTTCGGTGGGATCGCTGGTTGGCAAAGCATCGGGACACGCGCGGCACCGGCCTTTGTGAAGCGTTCTGTGAATTCGATACTGGTCACGATAACAGTCCGAGATTTGCGGGCTTACCCAAGAAATGTCCAGACAACGACGCGTCCATCTGTCCCAAAGAAGGGAATCTGCCTTTTCTTGCACCGGATCTGTCTGCGTCGGTGTATGGCGGGCGGATTGCCCTGGCTGAGATGGCAATGCGCCTTGGCAGGCGACATGATGCCGAGATGTGGCTGGAAAGCAGTGAAATATTGCGTCAACGAATCATCAGGTACTGCTATCACCCCGAAGACGAATACTTCTACGATGTCGATGCCAACAACAACTTCGTCCGGATCCGAAGCGATGTTCTCACCAGGGTGCTCAGTGAGAACGTCGTTGACCAACCTATGTTTGAACGGATCTATGCACGGCACATCAGAAACCCAGAGTCGTTCTGGACGCCTTATCCATTGCCATCGGTTGCGGCAGACGATCCA
Organism: Caldilineae bacterium; assembly: GCA_020634555.1. GTDB lineage: Bacteria > Chloroflexota > Anaerolineae > JAAEKA01 > JAAEKA01 > JACKBK01. The sequence goes on along the minus strand of JACKBK010000010.1, from coordinate 60,397 downwards.
GCGTTTGTCCGGGAAATGCCTCAGAATTCCTGGGGAGGCGCGACACAGGCGCTCACCGCGCTGCGGGCGCCGCGGTGGTTCGAGTATTATGGCAAGACGACAGACCTGGAACACCTGATGAGGCGCTGGGTCACCGCGATTCTTCGGGCGTCGGGTTTCATGCAGCAGATGGATCCATGGAGCGGTGAATTCTCGACATCAGAAGGGTATTCCCCAACCATGTGTTTGTTTATTGACTTCGTGGACCGACTGGGAATCCTGTCTGACGAGAATACCGGGTAACAGGAGATATTCATGAAGCTCGCGTTCATCGGCGGCGGCAGCGTGCAATGGACCGTAGGCCTGATGGTCGATATGGCGCTGACCGACACGCTGGCCGGCGCCACGCTGAGCTGGCGCGCGCGATTCGGGCGGCGTTCAACGACGAGTTCGTGACCCCTGCCGGGCGCGTCGGCCCGAACACGCAGACAGCCTACGTGGTGGCGCTGCACTTCGACCTGCTGCCCGAACACCTCCGTCCGCTGGCCGCTGAACGTCTGGCCGAGGTCATCGAGCAAAGCGGCTGCCACCTGACCACCGGCTTCGTCGGCACCCCCTATCTGTGCCACGTCCTCAGCCGCTTCGGCCATACCGACGTGGCCTATCGCCTGCTCGCTCAGGAGACCCACCCCTGCGTGGCTCTATCCCGTCACGCAGGGCGCGACCACCATCTGGGAGCGCTGGGACGGCATCAAGCCGGACGGCAGCTTTCAGACTGCCAGCATGAACTCGTTCAACCACTACGCCTACGGCGCCATCGGCGACTGGCTCTACCAGGTGGTCGCGGCATCGAGATCGATCCTGAGGTGCCGGGCTGCCGGCACGTCCTCATCCAGCCCCAGCCGGGCGGGCAACTGACCTATGCCGGCGCCGCGCTCGACTCGATGGTCGGCAGGATTGAGTCGCGTTGGTCGGTTGAGGCGGGCTGTTTTCGCCTGGCCGTGGCAGTTCCGGCCAACGCTGAGGGCGTTGTCCATCTGCCGGCAGCATCGGTCGGGGATATCACCGAGGACGGGCTGGCCTTGCACCAGGTGGAAGGTGTCCGCGAAATCAACCGGCTAGACAAATCTGTGGTCTTCACTGTCGGTTCGGGCCGGTACCGCTTCAATGTCCGGACAGTCTGATCAGTAAGGTGTTGATAATTGGGGGAATACGGGCCGGACAAACTCAGCGCTGATCACCTGAGGCCGCGATCCGGCTGCGAGAATGAACGTCGATGAGGCAAGTCAAGGTCGTTTCGAAAAAGTATGACGGCTCCCCACGCGACGAGTATGTGACGCGCCTGGTTGCCGAAACGGACGAGACTATCATTCTCTTTTCACCGCCGGGGCTGCCCTATTTCGACCATCGCAAGGGCGGTTGGTTCGAAACCCCGGACGGCCTGCTGGAGATCTACCCAAAACATCGCTGGTATAACGTCTGGCACATTGGCGAGCAAAACAGCCACACCAACCTGATGTATATCAACATCGCCCTGCCGGCAACGCTGGAAGGGGATGTCGTCAAGTGGACCGACCTGGACCTCGACTACCGGGTGCATCTCGACGGCTCCGTGGAACGGCTGGACCAGCTTGAGTTCGAGCAAAACACACAGCGCATGAGGTACCCGCCCGACCTGATCGAGCAGGTGGAGGCTGCCTGCCGCGAGGTCGAGGCCGGTCTCGCCGCGGGGATTTTCCCCTTCGACCACGCCCGGCAGGCCGAGCGGTATCAGCGGATCAAGCAAGGATTTCCCACTTGACTTTCCAGAATGAATGTTCTACAATGCTGCCACAAATTCCAACCAGGTTCGATTTATGGAGGTACCGATGAGTGCAAAGAAAGATACGCAACAGTCCGAGAGTTTCACGGCCGAGGAAAAGGCCGCGATGAAGGAGCGCGCCAGGGAAGCGAAGGCGGAAGCACGTGCGAAGAAGAACCGGGAGGCCGGGAAAGCGATCTGCTGGCCAAGATCGCCGAGATGCCGGAACATGATCGCATAAGCTGGCCCGCGGCTGCACGAGATCATCAGCGAGCACGCCCTGGATCTGTGGCCGAAAAACCTGGTACGGGCAGCCGGCGTGTGCCATCGAGGGCAAGTCGGTGGTCTGCTTCTTCCAGGCCGCCAGCAAGTTCAACACCAGGTACGCGACCCTTGGCTTCCAGCACGACGCCAACCTCGACGACGGCAACATGTGGCCGACCGCGTTCGCGGTGATCGACCTGACCCCCGCCGATGAGGAACGAATAGCCGCGCTGGTGAGGAAAGCGGTGAGCTGACGGTCGATAGTCTGTCATTACTGGAGACGGGAATGACAGACTATTTTTGTAGCCACACGTCGGATACGTCAGGAATCGCAAAACTACCTGTAAGGTGGCATGAAATTCGCATTGTCAGACGGCGCCAACGCCAAGCAATCCACATGAGCGCCGCATAGATACATGCAGCTATGCAGATTACAAAAAAGTCATGTTGCCGGATTAGGACAGTTGTCTAACTTCACGGGACATACTGATGGCTATATCCCATTTACGGATTTCTAGTTAATAGGCTGACTGGACAGGACGTAGATTATGACAACGAGATTGACTTGGACTTGATCAACCATATAACGCAATATTAGGGATCACATTTTGTTTCCCCTTCGATTTCTTCAAAGGCAAATGTAAAAAAAATGCTCCCAAGGACAAACCCTATCAAAGATCGAAGACAGAGGATGGATTTTCACAGATAATGAACTGGCTTGAAATGAAATTGTCAAATCAGATTGCATATTCAATATCACAGAAGCCCAAGATATTACGCATGCCTGCCGGACGCAGTTTCAAATTGCAACTATAGTCCATTGCTTTAGAGTTTTTATGGAATGTTGTCTCTTGCCATAGTGAATTAATCATTTATCCGATGAATCCGAATTTGTTACTTCCTGATGAAATAAAAATACTTGGCTTGTCATTTTACGACCCATTCCGAAAAACTCTTGTCATACATGTTGGAAAAAACCTGATTGATTTTGACTCTTGAGGATGAATGCGCTGTTGTTAAACCTGGAGTTTTCTCCATCTTGGCTCACTTACAGGTCAAGGAATAGAAATCGCCGGAAAAATCTGGATATGTATTGTATGCGGCAACATATTTTCAGGCACAATGCTTTGCGGATAGCTACGTTAATGATCATATGGAATTTCTTCACAGGTTCAAATATTTGTACGACCACCAGGAAATTTACAAGCCTTACAGACTAACACTATGCCCTGGGACAATAGACAAGACATCATTTGAAAAGGTTGTTTCCCAGATTGCCCAATGATTTTGCTTGTGAAGAAGCTAAGTTGCGACACTCGACCATGCATTGTTTTATCAGTCTAAATCGAACAGATTGACAGTGATTTGCCAACTCGATATATCGGTATTTATTCCCCATTACCAGGAGGACGCTACTTGGTCAGAGGGTTGGACTATCAAAGAAATGGGCGCAATCATGGTGGAATATACATTTCCCTGACTGCTATGCATACTACATTTTATGTTGTTCTAAGTAATTGTATTAGCCTGGTATTTGCAAAACTTGGCCGAAAAATCATTCAGGGTGAGGAAAGCGGAAGTATTGGCATTTATGGTGTCAGGCGATATCAATTGCACGCGTCTTCAGGTAACAAACTTTGTGGCGAGCCATTTTACAACGGTATTTGTTTACAGCTGTCTACTGCAAGATGGCAATGAACATGATCAGTTTGCAGCTGGTGAGCGCTTACACCAGCCGTACAGGATTCGCACGGAAGACGACGTCAATGGCCTGTTTTCCGGAGTAAGAAATGGTGCAAAGCACGCAAGAACTGGTCGCAACCCCAAAAGCTCCAGACGCTTCGTGGCGAAGCCTGTACATCGTTGGCGGAGCGACCGCCCTGATCACCATCGGGGTAGCGAGATACTGATCTCGTTCTGCCCGGCGGCAGCATTGCAGATCCAACCGTTGCCGAGTGGTTCGCACAGTTCCAGCAAAGCTGGTTTCTGGTCTGCGCAACATGGGCCTGCTGAACATCTTCCTCGTCCTGCTGGGCGTTCCCGCGTTCCTGGCTCTTTACGGCGCAATCATCGGCGGGTCAACCCGGCCTATGCACGCTGGCTGTGATCCTATCGCTCATCGGGGTGGCGGTTTCTGGCTACCAACCGCGCCTTTGCCATCGCCATACGAGCTGGACCGGCAGTACGCCGCGATCCACCACAGACGTTCAACAAGCGGCGCTGATCGCGGGGGACAGACGATGCTCTCCGTGGGCCGCAGGCATACGCCGGGGTTTTCTGGCATTTTTCCTGTCGGAAGTGGCCGGCATCGTCATGTCGGCGGTGATGCTCAAGGGCAGGATCTTCAGCAAAGCCGCCGGGTACGCCCTACTCGCGGGCTTTTCGATCCTGTTGGTCTTCGACGTTACTTCAGCTTTGCACCCGGGCTGGACAGCATGGCAAAGCTGCTCAGCATGGTGGGCGGACTGCTGACCCTGGTGTGGCCGAGATTCTGGTGGCAGGCGTCTCTTCCAACTGGCGCAGGAAAAACAGGACACCCCGATGAAAATTGACGAGATCAAGCTGCTGTATGATTTCAACGACTGGGCCGACGCGCGCATCCTGGATGCCTGCGCCAGGGTAAGCCCGGAGCAGTACGCAGCCCCCGGTGCCTATGGACGCGGCGGGCTGCGCGCGACAATGGTCCACATCCTGGACAACCTGTGGCAGCAGCGGATCACGCTCCAGGGCTTTTACGCGGAACCGCTGGCAGACGAGACCGCCTATGACGCGACGGAATTGCACGAGGACGCCTTTCCGACGCTCGCCGGACTGCGAGAGCGCTGGGCGATAGAACAGCGGGCGATGTGGGCGTATCTCGACGCACTAAGCGAGGAAACGCTGAACGGTACGATCCGCTATGTCATTCCCGGCGCGGTGCGCGTGTTTCCCGTCTGGCTCATCCTGGTGAATGTCGTCATCCATGCCACGCAGCATCGCAGCGAAGCCGCCGCGCTGCTGACCGGCTATGGCCAGTCGCCGGGTGATTACGACTTCACCATGTTCATGAACGAGCGTGCCCGGCACGCCGGGATTAGTTAAGAAAGGAGTCTCTCGATGAGATATTTTCTCACTGGCGCGACAGGTTTTATCGGCGGGCGAATCGCCCGACAACTTCGCGCAGATGGACACGATGTTATCGCCGCGGTTCGCAACCCTGATAAGGCACAAGACCTGGCCCCTCTGGGCGTGCAGGTTGTCAAGAGCGATGTGACCGACAAAGAGTCCATGCGCGACCCAATGCGCGGGGTGGACGCTGTGTTTCACGTCGCAGGCTGGTACAAAATTGGTGTTAAAGACAAAACGCCTGGCGCTGCCATCAACATCGACGGCACGCGCAACGTGCTCGAGCTGATGCAGGAGTTGAATATCCCGAAGGGCGTGTATACGAGCACGTTAGCAATCAATTCCGATACGCACGGGAAAGAAGTAGACGAGACCTACCACTTCAACGGTCGGCATATCAGCGAATATGACCGCACCAAAGCCGAAGCGCACAAGGTCGCGGAGCAGTTCATCCAGGCGGGCTTGCCGCTGGTCATCGTCATGCCCGGTCTTGTGTATGGCCCTGGCGATACCAGCAGTGTGCGGACCAGTTTGATCCAGCTTCTGCAAGGAAAGCTGCCGGTCGTTCCGCGGGGGACAGCGTTTAGCTGGGCGCACGTAGACGACATTGCCCAGGCGCATTTGCTGGCCATGACAGACGGCAAGGCCGGGGAGACGTACATGATTTGCGGGCCTAGCCACACATTCGTCGATGCAATACAAATGTCGGCGAGCATTGCTGGCGTGCCGGCGCCCAGAAGTGTGCCTCCCGGCATCATGAAAGCGGCATCGGTGTGTGCGGGACTCGTGGAGGGCTTTGTGGATTTGCCAGACGCCTACACATCCGAAGGTTTGCGCGTCATTGCTGGCGTGACGTATCTCGGTGATAACAGCAAGGCCAAACGCGAGCTCAGCTACAACCCTCGCCCCCTGCGCGTGGGGTTGGAAGAGACGGTAGAGCACGAAATGAAATTGCTGGGGATGAAATGAAGTTCACATGGGGGAATGGCAGGCAATGTCTGCTTGACGCGAGATCGTCCGCCGTGCTAACATCATCCCCCATAGCGGCATCAGGCTCGCGTTTCCAGGCCACTGCAATCCGCATGTCACCCTCCGCGGGGAGATATACGGCGAGCATTCCGCATGATCCTCTTAAGAGGGACGAAAATGAGTTCATATTTGCTTGGCTTTCAGGATGTTGACAGTACAAAACTCATGGTTGTTGGGAGCAAAGGCGCGAACCTGGGGGAACTTTCCAGGATCGAAGGAATACGCGTGCCGGATGGCTTCTGTATTTCCACGGAAGCCTTTAAGAGGACCATTCGCGAGACGTCATCGATAAACGAATTACTCGACCGGTTATCGCTTCTGAAGGTGGAAGACCGGGGAGAAGTCCGTGAATTGAGCGCTGAGATTCGCAGGGCCATCGAAGGGATAGCCATTCCTCAGGAAATTCGTGAAGAAATCACCCGCTTCCTCTCCGGGCTTGGGGAGAAAAGCGCCTATGCAGTTCGATCCAGCGCGACTGCAGAGGATCTGCCAACGGCATCCTTTGCAGGCCAGCAGGATACGTACCTGAACATCCTCGGAACGGAAGCAATCCTGGCGCACATCAGCAAGTGCTGGGCGTCGCTGTTTAGCGAGAGGGCAGTCATTTACCGCCTTCAGCACGGCTTTGACCATCGTGACGTCTACCTGGCGGTGGTTGTTCAGAAGATGGTTTTCCCGCAGGCAGCGGGGATTTTGTTTACGGCAGATCCCGTCACCTCTAATAGGACGGTGTCGTTCATCGATGCCAGCTTCGGACTTGGTGAAGCGCTGGTTTCCGGCCTGGTGAACGCCGATGTCTACAAAGTGCGCAGCGGCACGGTGATTGACAAGCGGATTTCCACCAAGAAACTGGCTATCGATGCCTCCGAAGGCGGCGGTACGCAGGAACGGGAGATCGAGGCCGGGTTGCAGAACAGGCAAGTGCTGACGGATGAGCAGATCGTGCAGCTTGCGCGTACCGGCAGAAAGATCGAAGCGCATTTCGGCCGTCCCCAGGACATCGAATGGTGTCTGGCGGATGGGACATTTTACGTTGTCCAGAGCCGGCCAATCACTACCCTGTACCCGATTCCTGAAGTGAACGATCGGGAGAATCATGTTTATGTATCTGTCGGCCATCAGCAAATGATGACCGATGCCATGAAGCCCTTGGGAATATCTTTCTGGCAGTTAACTGCTGGCCGCCCCATGTTTCCAGCGGGTGGACGGTTGTTTGTCGATGTCGCCCCGGATTTGGCGTCACCCGTTCGAAGAAATATATTGGTGAATGTACTGGGAAAATCCGACCCGCTGATCAGAGACGCACTCACAACCATCCTGGAGCGGGGAGATTTCATTCAATCGTTACCGGATGACCCGCAAGAACCGACCCCAGGTGCCAGCAAAAAAGATCCGCCGCCCGCGAATTATCAAGCGCTAAACGATTACGACCCGGCAATCGTTGCTGAACTGATTCATCGCCGCCAAACATCACTGGAAGCGCTAAAACAAGACATCCAGACCCAATCAGGGCCGGAGCTGTTTGAGTTTATTCTGGCAGACATCCAGCGATTGAAGCAGCGGTTATCCGATCCACAAAGTTTTGGTGTGTTCATGACGGCCATGAATGCTTCAACCTGGCTCAACGAAAACATGCTGGCGTGGTTGGGTGAAAAAAGCGTAGCCGACACGCTTTCTCAATCAGTCCCAAACAACGTGACCTCCGAGATGGGGCTGGCGCTGTTGGACGTTGCAGATGTGATCCGTCCCTATCCGGAGGTCATTGCGTATTTGCAGGATGTCAACGATGAACAAGAGAACGTTTTAGATGGGCTGGTTCAATTCGATGGCGGGTGGGAAAGCCGGGACGCCATCAACGCTTATCTTGACACATACGGCATGAGATGTGCCGGGGAAATCGATATTACAAAAACGCGTTGGAGCGAAAGACCAGCTATTCTTGTGCCCATGATTCTCACCAACATTAAAAACCTACAGCCTGGCGCCGGCCCGCGGAGATTCGAGCAGGGGCGACGGGAAGCGTTGGAAAAGGAACACGAGTTATTGGATCGATTGCAGCAACTACCGGATGGTGATCAAAAAGCCGAAGAAACAAAACGAATGATCGGCTTGGTGCGGAATTTTATCGGCTATCGGGAATATCCAAAATACGACATTGTCAGTAGCTACTTCGTTTATAAACAGGCTTTGCTCAGGGAGGCCGGACAACTGGTACAGGCCGGCGTCATCCGCGAAAAAGAGGATATCTATTACCTCTCGTTTGAAGAGCTTCATGCAGTGGTGCGTACCCACACACTGGATTACCAACTCATCAGCCAGCGAAAAGAAGAGCACCAATCCTATGAGAGACTTACCCCGCCACGTATTCTCACGTCCGATGGTGAAATTATTCGGGGTGCGTACAAACGGGAAAATCTCCCGGCCGGAGCTATCGTGGGGCTGCCTGTTTCCTCCGGCGTCATTGAAGGTCGCGCACGGGTCATCTTGAACATGGAAGATGCTGATCTGGAAGATGGCGATATATTGGTCACGCCCTTTACAGATCCTAGCTGGACACCGTTGTTTCTATCTATAAAAGGCCTGGTCACCGAAGTTGGGGGACTGATGACGCATGGCGCGGTCATTGCGCGTGAATATGGGGTGCCAGCAGTTGTCGGCGTAGAGAATGCTACCAAACTGATCAAAGACGGCCAACGAATTCGCGTCCATGGTACGGAGGGGTTTGTAGAAATCCTATCTTCCGACCCCGCACTGTTTGTCTAGCAACGAAATATCTTGAGATGGTTAGAATGCAGATCACCGAAAAGCTACAGAGGATTTTGCCGGGGCCGTCACGCACAAAAGTCTTTTGTGTTGGGTACAACAAAACCGGAACAACCACCATTGAAGCGGTATTGCGAAACCTTGGCTATCGGATGCCAGGCCAGGCGAGACAGGAAGCGCTGGTCGTCGAAGAGACGTTTCGTGGTAATTTTGTCCCGCTTCGCACCCTGTGCAGCAGCTATGACGCATTTCAGGATATGCCCTTTTCCCAGGGTGTCATCTACGCGATTGTGGACAGCATGTTCCCGGGAAGCAAGTTTATCCTGACGGTGCGAGACTCAAACGAATGGTTTGAAAGCCTGGTCAGGTTTCATCTTGGCGGCATCCTGAAAAAGGCCGGCGTAGAGAGCCTGGAGGAATTCGGTGAACAAACATTCAAGGACAAGGCGATCTATCTCCATCCGAACTATCTGCAGAATGTGGTTCAAAGACACGCCGTCTCAGTTGTAGACTACGAGATTCATTACGACTGGTCGCTGGTTTACAACAAGGAGCACCGCATAGAAATCTATGAACGGCGCAATCGAGAGATCATCGAGTATTTCCAGGACAGACAAGATCAGCTACTCGTGCTTGATGTCACCAGGGAAAAAGACAATTCCGCAATCGTTGAGTTTCTGGGACTTCCCGGCGAGCTTATTGGCGACCTACCGCACCTCAACCGCTCCCAATGATCCCTTAACAAACTGCTCCACTTGATTGCCATCGCGCCGCGCGTCATACATGATCCATAGCTACTCACCGTCATTCCTGCCTCCGCAGGAGTGACGCCTCGGTGAAGGCTGAGCAGGTACTAGGAGCCGCGCATTTCGCCATCGCTTACAAAATCAGGCCCCGCTCTCAAAGAGCGGGGCCTGGTCGGTTTTGCTGAGATTTCGGCCGGTCGCCGAAGCGCCGGACGTTAGAACTTGATCACCTGATGGGTGTTGGCGGCATAGAGCCGGTCGTCATCGCGGGGCACGTAGTCGAACGCGATCTGCGGCACATGGCTGTCGATCTCGATGTAGCCGGCGTCCATGTACTCCCACATCGTCTGGAACGGCTCCTTGCCGTCGATCCACTTCTCGCCGAAGATGACACCGTGGCCGGGCAGGATCGTGAACACCACCTTGCGCGGGTCGTCTGGATTGCGGAAAGCCTGCGAGCGGGCAAACGCGTAGCGCACGCCGCGTGCCTGGGCGTCGGTGCCGCACGTAACCGGGTAGCTGAAGAACGGTCCGTCCAGCGACACATACTCCACGTAGCGCGGGTCGTAGGCCAGCACGCCGCGGTGGCCGTGCAGCTTGGAGCGAATCACCGGCGCCAGTGAGCCGTCGTCCAGACGCACCTGCGGCAGGTCGGCGTCCATGTCGTACATCTCGACTGCTTCCGATGAAGGCGGGTCGTTGGCTTTGTCTACCACATGGCGCACCAGCGCGCCCATGCCGTCCTCGCGCACGCCGGTGATGATTACCAGATCGGCCTCGTTGATGGCAGCCTTTTCCACAGGGCGGGCGCTGCCGGTCACCGTTGCTACCAGCGCATCGATGTCGGTGTCCCACGTGCTGAAGCAGCCCTCGCTGTACTGGTTGGCGATTGAATGTCCGACGGCCGGAACCTGGGTCAGGCTGGAAACGTGAACTGTATCGGTGAAGAAGTTGCGCAGGCCCAGCTCGCGGGCCGCGTGGCACATGGCCTCGGGCGTCGTCATCTCATCCCAGATCGCCCGCGGCAGCGGGTCGCCTACTGCGGTGTGGTGGTGGATATCCGTCGAACTCATGGCGGTCACGACACGCAGCGCCGCGTCCCGGTACATCTCCTCAGGCGTCCCGCCGTTGAGCATGCTGGCAGGAAACGCGCCTACCAGATCGAAATGGTAGATCGCCTGGGGGTGATCGTCGCCCACCACCAGCAGCACACGGATCGACATCGCCTGGGTCTGCAGGACGCGCTCCATGGCCAGAATCGGGCCGCCGCGCCGTCCCTGCTCGAACAGCGTCTTGTAGGCGGTCGCTGCCAGGCCGGGGAAGTCGAAATCGGCCGGATCGGGCTGCGGCTTGCGGATCGCCGCGTCCAGCCGGCCCACCATCTCCTTGAACTGCGCCGGCGTGCAATGCATCATGGCGATGAAGGTTGGCGTGTGGCTCAGCTTGAAGCGGGAACGCGCCGTAAAGATCATTGCCTGGCGCCACCGGAGCGGTGTACCAAAGGGCGCCGTGCTGAGAATGACATTGGTCTCGTCGCCTGGCGTTTCATCCAGAACGTGGCCCAGCGACTGGAACTGGCCAAGCAGGCCAGCGATTGCCTCTTCAAGCACTGGTGTTGAGTAACCCGGCACAAACGCCAGATGGATTGTCTTCAACCAGTCATGGGCCGGGGCGTTGTTAAGGGTAAGAGTGGGAATTGATGCTAACACGTGTACCTCCTGGATGGGACTGAACTGTTGCCTTGTGCGTACTGAGGTCTCGGCGTTTGTCCCAGTGTTTTGACCTGTTGCGGTTCCAAGAATCAAGAAGCGCTGCACATCTGTTCGCAGGCCTCAAAACTTAGAACACCGCAGTTTCTGCGAAGCTACGTTGAATATCCGGCTTTCCTCAGGATTTCTTCGACAACTTGGCCGGGCTTCAATCCGGTGCTGTCGACAATGATCGCGTCCTCGGCCGGCCGCAGCGGTGCGATGGGGCGTGTCGAGTCGATCTCATCCCGGCGGTGGATTTCGGCCAGCACCTCGTCCAGGGTTCGGCGGCCGCCCCGCGCCTGTTCTTCCAGCCATCGCCGCCGGGCGCGCTCCTCCGCCGACGCCACCAGGAACACCTTGAGCTCGGCGTCGGGCAGCACCACCGTACCGATATCGCGTCCAACCATAACGATATGGCCGCGCGCAGCTACCCGCTGCTGTTGGATCACCATCGCGGCCCGTACGCCCCCGTAGGCAGCTACAGGCGACACGTTGGCGTTGATCCGCGGCTCGCGCAGCGCCCAAGTGACATCCTGCCCGTTGACCAGCACGGTGGACTGGCGGCCATCCTCCACTGTTGGCGGCAGCACATCGATGTCCACAGTCTCGGCCAGCGCGGTGACAGCGGCCTCGTCGCCCACCGGTGTCTGCCTGTCCAACGCAAGCCAGGTCACGGCGCGGTACATCAGACCGGTGTCGAAATAGATGTAGCCCAGCCGCTCGGCCAGCAACTCGCCGATGGTGCTCTTTCCTGATGCAGCCGGGCCATCCATAGCCACGACCGAAGGTAGCTTGCTCATCAGTCGCGCGAGTCTTTCCGTTTCGACGATGGCTTGGAGGATGCCTTGCCTGGCGCGCCGGCGGAACCGCTGCCGGACGGCGCTCCCTTCGCGCCGGTAGAGCGGCTGCGCGGCGGCCCGCCTTTCGTGTCCGGGTGACGGCTGCTGGGCACACCGCTCTTGCCGCGCGCAGACCGGTCGCGGGATGAACTATCAGTCTTACCGCTGTGCTGGTTTGCTGCTGCCCGGCGGCGCACGCCATGCCGCGAGCGTGGCCGGGTTGCCGCACGAAGCCGCTGGATCTCGCCGCGATTCAGCGAACGGCTTTTGCCCGGCGTCAGCTTGCGATCCAGCATCAGCGGCCCGATCTGCACCCGGATCAGGCGGCGCACATGTAGTTTTTCGATGGCTGCCATGCGGCGAATCTGGCGTTTCTTCCCCTCGCGCATGATGATCCGCACCCAGACGCCGTTGGCCATCTCCTCCTCCGGCAGCGGCTGTACCGACGGCGGCTTGTCGATGATCTTCCAGTCTGACGGTGCAGTTGTCCCGTCGCCCAGATCGATGCCGCGCCGGAAACGCGCTATGGTATCGGTGCCGGGCGCCCGGTTCAGCAGCGCATAATAGACCTTGACGTGTTCGTAGCGCGGGTGGCTCAGTCGCAGCGTCAGGTCGCCGTCGTCGGTAAGCAGCAACAATCCCTCGCTGTCGGCATCCAGCCGGCCCACGGGGTAAAGCCGGTCGTCAGTCTTGACCAGCGCCTCCAGTCCCTCGCGGCCGCGCTGGTCGTTGAAGACCGACAGATAGCCCGGTGGCTTGTAGAGCATGATGTAGGTGTAGCGCTTTTCCGGCTTGGGCTTGATCCGCCGGCCATCGACCTCGACCACATCGCGCGCCAGATCGACCTTCCTGCCCATCTCTTGTACGACCTTGCCGTTGACGGTGACGCGTCCGGCTGAGATGATTTCTTCGCAGGCGCGCCGGGAGGCGATTCCTGCGTTTGCCATTACTTTTTGCAGTCTCTCTGGCGGCATTTCTTCATCCTACAGTTCCCACCGATTGAAATCGGTGTCTGGTACCACAAAGTATGCTGAAGCATACTCGAATCACCACTCCGGCAACATGTTTAAACATGTTTTCCCTATCAGACGATGATTTCAATCATCGTTCCGATGTCGCACTATCGATGTCTCGTTGCAGTGTTAGTAGTCGCTTGCTACTGCCGGCGCAGTTGCCAGCAGTTGATTGGCCAGATACCATCGCATCTCGCCGATGGGTTGACCGGCCACAGGCAGGCCACCGTCGGATACGAACTGGCTGCGTACCAGCGGCCATTGCCAGGTGGGCAGGAACAGCCAGGGCCTCTCTGGCGCCGTAACTCGCAGCGGCTGTCCGTCATCGGCAATCACCCAGGAGGTCAGGCCGGTCGGAAGCGGCGCGGGACCTCGGGTGTAATGCGCCTCGCCGAACTCGAACAGCGTTTCAGCATCGCCGTAGCGATCCTCGCTGCCCAATACCACCGCTATCGTGCGCAGGCCATCCTCTGAAACCGACGCCACCAGACACTGGCCTGCGGCGTCGCTGGTGCCGGTCTTGATGCCGTCCGCGCCGGGGTAGACGCCCAGTAATTCGTTGGTGGTAAAAAGCTGGTGGCCGGCAGCCTCGTGGCTGCGCGTCGCTACCATGCTGCGAAAGGTCGGATTGGCCATGTCCAGCTCGGCCAGCCGCCACAGGTCGGCCACGCTGCTGAAGTGGTCAGGCGCATCGAGGCCGTGCGGGTTGGCGAAATGGGTGCTGGTCAGGCCGAGTTCCGCCGCGCGCTGGTTCATCAGCTCCACAAATGCCTGCTCGCTGCCGCCCACATGTTCGGCCAACGCCATCGCGGCGTCGTTGCCCGAGTTAAGCAGCAGGCCCCACAACAGGTCTTCGACGGTCAACGTCTCGCCGGCAACAAGTCCCATGGACGCGCCGCCCACCAACGCTGTCGGTGAAACCGTCACCAGGTCGCTGAGATCGGCATTCTCCAGCACCAGCAGCGCGGTCATGAGCTTGGTGGTGCTGGCCATGGCGCGCGGCTGCGTGGCGTTGACCGAGCCAAGCACGCGGCCGGTGGCGCTGTCAGCCACCAACGCGGCCGGGGCAGAAAGCGGCGGCAGGGTTTGAGCGGCCTGCTGCGCGGCGATCTGCTCCTCAAAAATAGCCGCATCGCCCGGCCGGCTGCCTGTCAGCACAGGTGGGCCGACGGCTGCGATGTTCAGCAAAGCCAGCAGGCTAACCAGCATCGGCCAGACCGCAGTAGCAAGGGTGGATGCTGTTATCGGCTTCACGGGCGCAGCAGCACCTTCAGCACGCCCGGTTTGGCAGCGACCTCCAGCGCTTGGAGCCCGTCGGTCAGTGGATACTCGGCGTCGATCAACGGGCGCGGATCGACCCGCCCGCCGGCCAGAACCTCCAGTGCCCTGTCGAACGGCCCGCAGCGCGAGCCGATGACACGGATCTCGTCCACAACCACACGGGTCAGGTCTACCTCTGCCTTGCCGTGATAGGTGCTCTTCAGCACCAGGGTGCCCTGCGGCCGCACCAGGTCCAGGGCATCGGCAAAGGCGGCCGGGTTGCCGGTGCAGTCAACCACGACATCGGCCCAGCCATTGGGCAGGCTGCCCGTTACCGCTGTCGCGATGCCTGCCTCGCGCAGGATTGCCAGTTTGCGTGACGCCTGGTCCCGGCCGATGGCCACCAGCTCGCAGCCGGTATCCACCAACGACCGCGCCACCAATTGCCCCAGCCGGCCCGCGCCGATGACAGCAATTCGATCGCCGGGGCTTATCGCGACCTGCTCGCGGATTTGTAGCGCGGCTGCCAGCGGTTCAGTGAACACCGCTGCCTCGTCGGGCACGTTGTCCGGCACAATGTGCAGGTTGGCGACGGGCAGCGCAAAAAATTGTGCGAACACGCCATCCCGTCCGTGAATGCCCAACGCCTGCCGCCTGAGGCAGTGCTCGCGGATGCCGCGGGCGCAGAAGGAGCATTCGCCGCAACCGATGTTGATCTCGCCCGCGATCCGCTGGCCCACCAGATCTGGCCGGCTGGCGCACGTTTCCACAACGCCCACGAACTCGTGGCCCAGCACGCCGCTGAAGCCTGCATAGCCGCGCAGCACTTCCATGTCGGTGCTGCAGATGCCGGCCAACTGCACACGCACCAACGCTTCGTCGGCGTCGGGTGATGGCTGTGGGTAGTGGGTGTCGAGGTGGATCTGGTTGCCGTCGAAGTAAAGGGCGTTCAAGGCTCTGTCCTCACAAGGGGGGTCCGAAAAAAGTATCCCGGAAGCGATGGATTCATCGTTTCCGGGATACAAGGCACCTCTGTATTCGCCGATCTGGATCAGGCAGCAGCGGCTGCTCGCCGTGACTTGGCGCGCTTCTGCGCCGATTTTTCCCATGTCACCAACAACGGCGTCGCGTTGAAGATCGACGAGTAGGTTCCGCTGAGCATGCCGATAAACAAAACGGCAATGAACGGCTTGATGGTGTCGCCGCCGAAAAACAGGATGGCGACCATGATGAACATCGCGTTCAACTGCGTAGTCAGCGACCGGCCGACTGTTTCCAATAGGCTGCGGTTGGCGATGGTCTCGAAGTCCTCACCGCGGTGGCGGGCGGAGTTCTCACGCACCCGGTCGAACACAACGATAGTGTCCTGCACACTGAAGCCAAGCACGGTCAACAGCGCTGTCAGGAACAATGCGTCGACTTCCCAGCCGGCGACCACTCCCATCAGTGCTGCAAAACCACAGGCTACGACCACGTCATGTACCATGGCAACCACCGCTGCCACACCGTAGCGCACCGGATGGGACACATTGCGAAAGGCGATCACCATGAAGATGACGATGGCAATGGCCACGAAGAACACGGCGATCAACGCCGAGCGGGTTACCTCGTGCCCGACGGCCGGCCCCACGTTGCGGTACTGGATGGTCTCGATACCACCGAAAGTCTCGCCGAGTTGATTCTCAATGGCTGTTTTAGTATCGGGATCGACAGACTTGAGCCGCGCCTGGTATTCGTTGGTATCGGCGCCAATGGTAGTAACTGACGTGTCACTGAGGCCGAACTCGGTGAAGAGATCGCGCACGTCGGTCGGGGCTGCGGCCTGGCCAAGCTTAAACTCCCAGTAGACGCCGCCCGTAAAATCGATGCTCAGGCGAAACGGTTGGCCGGTCGTGATCAAGGAATAGCCGATCAGCAACAAGCTGATAGAGATGATGATCGCCGAGCCAAGATAGTAATACTTGCGATTTTGTACGATGTTATACATGGATCAAACTCCCAGTGCCCAGCTCTTGTCGGCCAAGGTCTTGTCAGCGCCGCGCCGCTGGAATACGAGCCGCATCAGCACCCGGGTCACGAAGACGGCGGTAAACATACTGACCAGCACACCGATGAGCAGGGTGACAGCGAAGCCGCGCACCGAGCTGGCGCCAAACGCACCGCCGAAGTAATACAGGATGCCGGCCGTGATCAACGTCGAGAGGTTGGAGTCCAGGATCGAGGTCCAGGCTCTGCTGAAGCCGGCATCCACGGCGGCTTTCATGCTTTTGCCTGCCCGCAACTCCTCCTTCATGCGCTCAAAGATAAGTACGTTGGCGTCGACCGCCATACCAATCGCAAGCAGAAAGCCGGCGATACCTGCTAAAGTTAAGGTGATGGGAACCAGCTTGAAGATGGCCAGGTTCAGCAGGATGAAAACCACCAGCGCGACATCGGCCAGCAATCCGGGCACCCGGTAGTAGACGGCCATGAAAAGCAACACGACCAGCACACCGATGGTGCCCGCCAGGATACTCTTCTGCACCGAGTCGGCTCCCAGGGAAGCACCTACGGTTCGGCTATCAACGACGTTGAGAGCTACCGGCAGCGCGCCATACTGCATCTGCACCGCCAGGCTGCGGGCGTCTTCAGTGGTGAAATTGCCCTCAATCTGGCCGTTGCCGTCGATGGTCGAGTTGATCACGGGGGCTGAGAGGACAGTCTTGTCCATGACGATGGCAACAACATCGCCAATGTGCGCGGCCGTGTAGTCGCGGAAGATCTGCCGTCCTTCGTCGTTCAACTCGAACACGATCAGCGGTTGGGAGGTGACGTTGTCGAAGCCAACCGATGCGGATTTCAACGCCGCGCCGGTCATGATCGTTTTAAATGGTTCGCCGGTGGTGGGATTGACAAGGCCCACCGTTTCGGAAACCGTACCCGTGGCGCTCACACTGGGGCCGCCGCGGTCTGTCTGGATGATTGTCCCCTGCCCGACAGGGTTCTGACCCATCTCGACAAACTCCAGCAGGCCGGTGCCGCGCAAGGTGGCAATTGCCTGGTTGGGGTCATCGACGCCCGGCAACTCTACGATGATGCGGTTTTCGCCCTGGCGCTGAACCAGCGGCTCGGACACACCCAGGCCGTTGACGCGGTTGTCAACGATGACCTTGGCGGCGTCCATTGCCGTCCCAAGCTCCTCGCCGCTCAAGGGCGTCGACGGGTCTGCCTCTAGCAGCACCTGCAAACCGCCCTGCAGGTCAAGGCCCTGTTTCAGCTCAAGATCGCGGAATTCTTGGGGCTGCCAGAAGGCAAGGTTGGACATCCATTGTGGATGGTTGACAGGCAGCGCAATCACCAGGGCGAACACTGCTACAACGATCACCAGGATCAACGAATACAAATGGCGACGATTCATACGGTACTCCTGCCGCTGCGCTTCGGCGGCCCGCGCCTATCAAAAGACGAACCAGCCGTACGGCTGGTTGCCATGAGACAGAAACGATCTATCTGCCGGCTCGGATGTCTGCGCAGCGTTGCCAGATCTAACCTGTTGAGGTCATAAGAAAACCGGCGAAACAGCCTTCACCGGGTTGATGGAAAGATTATAGCGCAGCCACTGGGCGGTGTCAAATGATCGGGCTTTCATGTGGCGTTCTAAATGCGATGCCGGAAGCGACTGTCACCTGGTTATCCCTGGGCGTTCAGAAACGCGACTACCCGGTCGAGGACGTCGCTTGCAGACAGCCCGGCAGTGTCGATGGTGAGATCGGCGTGCTCGCGGGCATGGAGGAGCCGCCGGCGCTGTTCGGCCAGGATTTCCTCGGTCCAGTCGTTGCGGCCGCTGCGCTCCTTCATTGCCTCCACACTGACGTCGAGATACACCAGGTAGCGTGCCGGTGCAAAACGGCGCCAGGTGTCAGGAACGCCCGAATGCTCCTGCGCTGCCGCGCGGGCCGGAATGCCCAGCGTCTGCAATCCGGTGACAAGGGTCGTCTTGCCCGATTTGCATGGACCGACGACTTTCACAGAACCTGCTGCAGCGGCTGTGTTCATCAGAATGGCAGCGAAACGGTCATTCGTCGCGCCTCGTCTTCCGGTTGGCTCTGCCGGATACCGAGAACCACGATGCTCATGTCGTCCACCGGCCGCCCCTGGTCAAGCTCAATCGCCCGCGCCAGCAGAAGATCGGCCAGATCCTTTGGCTTGGTCACGCCTGAACCAAGCGCTTCTTGTACCAGGAGCGGGAGGCTGATACGCTGTCCGCTGCGCTCGCCTGCCGTCCAGATGCCGTCGGTGAAGATGAAGGCGAGCAGGTCCGGCTGCAGCGGCAGCTCAGTTGCGATGGGGCGGGTGCGCGCGTGTATCCCGATGGCCTCGCTGGGTTCGTTCAGGTACTGCCAGCCATCGGGTGTGGTGACGCCGATCCAGTGTGGGTTGTAAAGCAGCGTGGGGCAGTGGTTGTTGCGCAAGAACACCAGCGTGCGGCTGTCCAGGTCCACCGAGACCAGGTTGAGCGTTGCCGAGACCTTGCCGCCCCGCTGGGTGCGCAGATAGTCGTGGGCCGCGCGGGCCACAGCGCCGTCGCGTACGCCGTCTGCCAGCAGCGCCATGGCCTTGCGGGCGACGATGTTGCTGATGGCCTTGGCCGATTTGCCGCTCCGCTGGCCGTCAACTATCACCACCGACAGCCCGCCATGGGGACGCTCGACCACTTCTACGGTGTCACCGCTTTCGTTGGTTGCGTACTTGCCGACCTTGGCGACGGCCAACTCCAGGGTTAGTCCCAGATGCACTGCTGGTGGCATGGTGGCTGGTCAGTTGGACGGGCTAGTGGTGGTTTCTGTGGGTGTAGGCGTGGCCGTAGGCGTATATGTCGCTGTCGGTGTGGCCGTTGTCTGCGGTGTGATGGTGGGCGTCGACGTTGGCTCCGGTGTGGCTGTTGGCAGCGTCACCACTACCTCGAATTGGTGGTCATAAAGCTGAAACGGCGGGCTTTGGCAGGCAGGGCAGCGGCCCTCCACGTCGATGGTGGCGGTTTCGCCGTCGACAAGATAGGCCGGCACGCGGAAGTTGATCGAGATGGTGTCCCTGGCGCCTACGGCCAAGGTCTTGGGCGGAGCAACCGAGCCGAACTCACAGTCAGTGCCCCAGCAGAAGAAGACACCCCAACCGATGGGGATACTCTCGGTCCGCGCCAGGACATAATCCACCGGCCGGTTGCCGACATTGCGCGCCTGGATCTGGAACAATGTACAGCCGGATCCCGTGCGACAGCCGGACTCTGTGCCGCTGATCGACGTGATGCTCAGGTCCTCGGCAAAGGTAATATCGACGAACGGTGTCGAAGTTGGTGTCGGTGACGCGGTCGGTGTTGCGGAAGGCGTCGGCGCTGAAACTGTCACTGTTTGGGTGAGTTCGACCACCGAGTTGTCGGTCTTGATGATGCGCAAGACATAGGTTGTGGTCGTCAGCGGTTGTTTCGTCTCGCTGCCGCTGGGTCCTGAGATCGCGCTGCCATCGAGATAGATCGCCTTTACGCCGGTGACATTCCAGGAAAGCGTGGTGCTCTGGCCGTACTGGATGGAGGTAGGACTGGCTGTGAACGACGCCGAATAAGGTTGCGACACGCTGGTGGCAGTCACAATCGGGAACGGCGTCCAGGTAGGCGTGCTGGTGGCGTTGTTGCCGCTGCTTGGTGTATTGGTCGGGAAAAAGGTCGGTGTGTTGCGCGGCGTGGGCGTGGCGAACGGCTCGATGGTCCAGGTTGCGGTGGGAAGACCAAAATCAGGCGTCGCCGTAGGGAAGAGAAATTCTTCGGTTGGTGTTGCCGTTGGAATCTCGACAAAAGCTGTCTCGGTTGCACCAACTTCAGCGGTCGCCGTCACCAGCGCCGGATCGAGTGTCGGTGTTGCCACAACAACCACCACGCCGCCGTTGGGGACCAGGGTGCTGGTGATGACCGCCACACCGGGCGGCGGCGTGATATTGGCGCCCGGGCGCGGCGTATCAGTCGGACTGAGCGCGATCTCCGATGTCAGCGCGCAGGCCAAGCCACGACATACTAAGGAACGCGCAGACCATCAATACGCCCACTAGGGTGCCGGCCGAAAGCAGCAGCGGCCAGACAGGGCGGCGGTCGCGGCCGCCGGTCGATTCGGCTGTGGGCCAGCCATAGGGCGGCAGCGGTGGCTGCTGCGGTGCGTCATCGGGCTGAAGATCGTCCCATTCGCCGTCGGGCGTTTGCTCCTGCCAGACAAAATCGTCGCTTTCCACTGCGTCGGCGTCGCCGGCCAGCGAGGCAGCCATGGCCGCAGCCATCACGGCCTCCGGGTCCTCGCTCTCCAGCTCCTGGGGTGTCGATTGCAGGCGCGCGTGACGTTCCTGATAGCGGGGGCAGCGCTGCGGTTGCCACCGATGCAGAAGAAGGTTTGCTCGTTGAGGGAGATGGTTTCGGCGTCGGGCGGCGCGTAACAGCGGTTCTCGTAGCTGGGATAGGTCAGATACGAGCCGCGGTCATCAGCCAGGCCAAGAAATGGGCATACGTCGTGGTCTTGTTCCATCAGCCTTTTCCGTTCGAAGTGGCAGATTGTGCTGGGGCGACAGCGTGCGCCGCAAGCTCCGTGGCCAGCACCAGCGCCTGCTCGGGCGTCTCGATGTCACCGGCGGCCTGGGCTTCCGCGATGGCGTCCAACAGAGCGCCGATATGCCGGCCAGGGGCCACATGCAGATGCGCCATCAGATCGTTTCCGTTAACCAATGGCGGCGGCGCGACCACCTGGTCACGGGCGTCGAAGAAGCTGTCGAGCAACGACAGGGCCGTCTCCAGCACCGGTTGCCAGGTTTCAGGTGTCAAGGTGTCGCCGTAGGTCCCTTGCACGTCGGCCAGGCTCAGTAACGCCACATCGACCCCGGCGTCGCCCAGGTCGCGGAAGTAGCGGAAGGTGGCCCGGCGCGAGGGCGGCCCAGCGGCGGCCAGCGTCAACGGCCGCATGTGGTGGCGAACGATCAACGCCACTCGCCGCGCCTCGGCCTCATTGAACCGCAGCCGCCGCAGCGCCTCATAGGCCATCTCAGCGCCCACATCAGGGGTGTCCGAGAAATCGCCAGTGAGCCAGGCCGCTTGCCTCGTCATCTTCCAGTTGGGCGGTCGCGGGTTTGCCCCAGTCGTGGCACAAGCCCGCCCAGGCCAGCATCTGGCCGCGGCTGCGAAGCTGCGCGCCCTCACCTTCAGCAAGGTGGGTGGCCAGCTCGGCCCGCCGCCCACCCAGCGCTTGCACCAGGCTGCTGGCGACCCAGGGAAGCGATGCCGCGGCCAGGGTCGTGTCGTCGCCGGCTATCCAGGCTGCCAACGCGTGCGCGTGGTCGAGAACGTGCATTGTATGGTTGAACACGTCCCAGATGTGGGGCGGCGACTGGCTGACACCGCGCAAGGCGGTAGTTTCAGGCAACACGATGTCCAGCGTAGACAGGCTGTCCAACGTGACGATCCAGTCGCCAGGCCACGGCGCTGCCAGAATGCGCACCAGTTCATCTCGCACCCGCTCGATGCTGACCTGGGCAAGCAACGGCGCAAATCGGTGCAACTGGCGCTCGGTGTCTTCCTCTAGACGAAAGCCCAGCGGGGCAAGTTCCGCCAGCAGCCTGACCGCGCGCAGCACACGCAGCGGATCGTCGGCAAACGCGCTATCAGAAGCGGCTTTCAGCAGCCGATTTTCCAGGTCTTGAGCGCCATGGAGCGGATCAACGAGCAGTGGCCTCGTCTCTCCCAGCACGATGGCCATTGCGTTGATGGTGAAATCGCGCAGGTGCAGGTCTTCGTCCAGAGTCGTTGCGCGCCAGGCGGCTACATCTATCACCAGCGGCTGATCCTCGTTCCAGATAGAGCAGCGCCCGCCCGGTGTCGCGCTCGGCGTCCATCGGGTAGAACGCGCCCCCAAAGCTGTCCGCCAGCTCGTTGGCGAGCGCCAGCCCGCCGTGCTCGACCGCCAGGTCCAGGTCATGGGTCGGCCGCGCCAGCATCAGATCGCGCACACACCCGCCCACCAGGGCTACCGGCGTGTTGTTGCGCGCCAGATACGCGAGCACCGGGCCGGCCGGCGATGCTTCCAGCGGCTGTAGATCGAACGGGGGATGCTGTGTCACGGTTCGGTCTCTTCGGGGACAAACAAGACGGTGGTGGCGCGCTCGCGCGGCCGGCTGTGGTGGGCGGCAAGCCGGGCGGCTTCGTCGCTGTCGCCGACTCCGCCACTTGATCGCCGATCAGCGCCACCCAGCAGCCGCGATAAGCAGCCAGGCCGGGCAGGTGTTCGCCGTCGCGGCCGCTCTGCGGGATGCCAGCTTGTTGCACGTCAGGATCACTCACTCCTGCGCAGAATACGTGTTTTGCCCCAATATGTCAAATCGCTAGAATCCAGCCAGTATCATTCACCCGCCGCCGCGATATCCAGCGCCACAATGCTGCCATCGGGAATGGCCAGCAGCAAACGGCCGTTACCGCCGCTCCGCGCGCTGACAGGTGATGCCGAGATTGGACCGCCGCCGGAGAAGATGTGGTTCAGGCTGGCGGCATCCACATCCACAGCGTACAGGTCAACACGCGTCCCGGCGCGTGTCGTGTTCTGGGTCAGCAGCAGCGGCTCCGTATCTGCCAGCAGCAGGTCAGATAAGCCTGCGCTCAGGTTGGCGAAGGATCGATCCCAGACCAACGCGCCGTCGCTGTCAAGCAGGAGCAGGCGCCGGTCGGCGGGCGCGGTGCGCCAGCAGAATCCGTCCGTCGGGCAGCGGCAGGATGGCCTCGATACCCGGAACTGCCGCGGGCATCTGCGCGATCACCACAACGCTGCGGGTGTCTGGCTGCAACCGGTAGATCGTGTTCGCGCCGAATCCCCACAACTGGTTATCGACCTCAGTAAAATGGGAGATGGCCTGTGCTGGCCACTCGGCCGGCCCCTCGCGGTCGATCGACCAGACGCGGGAATCGTTGCCGGAACAGCCAGTATCAGCTCGCTGCCGGCCAGCACCCATCGGTCGTCCCCTGGTTGCCAGTAGAGCGAAGCCGGCCGTGTCCGCTCCCAGATAGTCTCGCCGTCGGCGGAGACCGCTGCCATCTGCCGCTGCCCCAGCAGTTCCCACTTTCCGTCCCGCTCCTCGAAGACGATTCCCCAGGACGAGACCAGCACGCCGCCGTCCGCCAGGGGCGCTACAGCCACATCTTCATCTACCGTCAGGGCAAGTTGCCAAAGCAAGGTGGGGCGCCGCCGGCACCTGCGTCCGGCAGGTCATACGCCAGGAGATTTCCCGTCCCATCGAGCACGAAAAGCATTGATCCGTCGGCTGACAGCGTCGCTGCCACCGCCGTTTCGGCGACCGGCAGGCGCCAGTTGGTTGCTCCTGTCGCGATGTCCAGCGCCAGTACGTCGCCGTCCTCGATGGTAACTGCGCCGTTCGCCGCTGCCTGGGCCGCGCCGTTGATCCGTCGCGACCAGACGACGCCGGGCGCGGCCGCCATCCGGTTGTTCCAGATGAACTGCGACGGACTGGTCCAGCCGGCCGCGACCGGTTCGGCCAATAGCCAGGGCCAGGCTCATCGGGCAGGTGGCTGCGCATCTCGAAGTGCAGGTGAGGTGGCGTGCGTGGCTGGCCGATTTTGGCGATCTCCTCCCGCGCTCGACGCAATCTCCCGCTCGCAGGGTCACGCTGGGCGGGTCAAGATGGCCGTAGAACGACAGGATACGGCTGCCGTCAGTGAAACGGTGCTCGACGATGATGACCCCCTTGTCGCGGCCCCAGCCCAGCGGCTGGGCGTAGGTGACCCGGCCATGGCCGATGCTGTAGACCGGCGCACCGAAGTTCGACCGGCCCAGCAGGCCCCAGTCCTCGCCGGCGTGCTGCCCGGCCGGCCTGCCGCCGCGTCCAAAGCCCTGAATAAGATAGGCGTCATCGGCCAGCGGCGGGGCGACCGGAAGTCGAGTGTGTCCACCAGGCCGCACGGCGCACCCTCTGTGGCACGGGCGCGATTGCCTCTGGCGGACGCAGCACGCTGGAAACCTGGATGGGCAGCGCGGTTGCCGTAGGCGTCGGTGTCGGGCTGGGCGTGATTGTGGGTGACGGCGTGACGGTGTGGGTTGGCGTCGGTGTGGCGGTCCGGCTGGCGGTCGGTGTCGGCGTGAGCCAGCGGGGGCGTACGCTCAGGCGGCGCAGGAGTTGGGCGGCTGCACGCAGCGACGGCTAACAGCGCGAGCAGCAGGATCAGCAGCCAAAAGGCGCGCCCAAGTCGCATGAGGCTCAGCGTGCGCCGTCGCCCGGCACGCTGGAGCCGGCCCGCGCCAGCACTGTCAGCAGCCAGTAGGTGAAGACCAGCAACCCGGCGAACAGCGCGGTCATGGCCCGTGTGCCAGTGCTGGATCGGGTTGACCAGCCGCACCAGCACATCTTGCAGCAACAGCTCCGGCCGCGTGACCAGATCCCAACTGTTCCAGCGCACGTAACGGCCCAGGTAGATGCCGAAGCCTGCCGCCCAGCGTTCCCAGCACAAAGCCCCAGCCAAGCCACCTGCCCCAACGTCGAGCCACCGCGCTCTGCATCCAGCGCAGCGAGACCAGCCCCAGCGCCAGCCCGTAGAGCGCAAAGGTGAACAGCATCACCGTATCGAAGAGCACCGGGACGCGGCTGTCGGCGGCCAGATGCATCAGGTCGGTGACGAGGTAGGGCGCGTTGGGGAGGAAGGCCAGCCAGGCCGCGGTCGGCAGGATGGCCAGCAGCAGGCTGCGCCGCTCAACCCAGATGGCCAGCGCGGCGAACAGCAGGGGCAGCCAGGCCAGGAACAGGTTCCAAATCAGGAAGGTGGCCGTGATCTCCCGCGCATAGAGGCTGCGAGCGATCACCAGCGCGACGGGAAACGCTGCGGCCAGGGTCAGACGGGCGAAGGTTGCAAAGGTGCTTCTGGTTTCTGTCATTTGTCGTCCTCCGGTTGCGAGTTTCACTCGCTGCAGCCGCCAAAGGTTCAACTGTGGC
Source organism: Caldilineae bacterium (assembly GCA_020634555.1). Lineage (GTDB taxonomy): Bacteria > Chloroflexota > Anaerolineae > JAAEKA01 > JAAEKA01 > JACKBK01. The sequence continues at coordinate 34,852 of JACKBK010000010.1, read as the reverse complement.
TGCTTGTCCGATGGTGACGGCGATGATACAATCGCGGCACTTCGTTGTCAAGGAAGGCAACCACTCACCCGTCATTCCCGCGAAGGCGGAATCCAGGTCTGCGAGGTGGTGGATTCCCGCCTTCGCGGGAATGACGAGATGGCGAATGGTTAGTCGTCACCAAGGAGGCATCATGACCAAACCACGGCTGCGCGATCTGGGGATCACCATCGGCGACCTGCCTGCGGGGCCTCACAACGCTATCACCGACGTGCCGGGTGTTCTGGTAGGGCACACGACCGTTGTCCGCGACGAGCCGCGCGTCACCCGCACCGGTGTTACGGTGATCCAGCCGCGCGGCGACGTGCGCGACAACCCGGTCTTCGCCGGCTACCACGCCCTCAACGGCTGCGGCGAAATGACAGGGATGGCGTTCGTGGAGAGTTCGGCTGGCTCTCCTCACCCATCGCACTGACCGATACCACGCAGGTCGGGCTGGTGCGCGATGCGCTGATCCGGTACGCCGTCGAGCGCTACGGCAAGGCGCGCATTACCTGGGCGTCGTTGGCGAGACGTGGGGTGGGTGGCTCAACGACCGCGATGGTTTTGCGCTGACCGACGCGGATGTGTTTGCCGCCATGGACGGCCTGGCAGCCGGCCCGGTTGCCGAGGGCAACGTCGGCGGCGGCACGGCCATGATCTGCTACGACTTCAAGGGAGGTATCGGCACGTCATCGCGGCAGGTCGAACTGGCTGGCGGAGGGCTTCACCGTGGGCGTTCTGGTCCAGGCCAACCACGGTGAGCGCATTCAGTTGCGGGTGGACGGCGTGCCGGTGGGCCGCGAGCTGGGGGCGGAGGTTGTGCCGCTGGCCTTTGCCAGCCCGCCCGCAGCCGATGCCGATGCGGATGAGGCGTCAAGCGGGCCGACGCAGACCGGATCCATCCTCACGGTGATCGCCACCGATGCGCCACTGTTGCCGTTGCAGTGCAAGCGGGTGGCGCCGCGGTGCGATGGGGCTGGCGCGCACCGGTTCGGTAGCTCCACACCGGCAGCGGCGACCTCTTCCTGGTCTTTGCGACCGGCAACGACCTGCCCTTTGCTGAGAGCAGCCCTACACGTTGCGCGCCGCCCTGACTGGGTCTGGACCCGCTGTTCGATGCTGCTGGCCGAGGCGGTTGAGGAAGCGATTCTCAACGCGCTGGTGGCAGCGGAAACGATGACCGGTTTCGCCGGCCACCGCGCGCCTGCCCTGCCGCACGACGAACTGCAACGAGTCATGGCGCGCTACCGTCCAGGCCCTCCGGCGTAGGACAATTTTCCAAATTGTCTGCGCCCTCATGGACAAGAGGCATTGTCTCCAAAAGGTGATACGGCAATTTGGAAAATTGCGCTACGACGGGCTGCCGCGGCATGCATAAGCCTTGACGCCCGCCCCGTTCTGTGGCAAACTGCCTCCATCGATCACCCGTTTTCGTTCACCAAGAAAGGAGTTGCCCAAAAAACCAACCGTTCGAGAAGCACAGCGCCAGGACTGGGAACGCGGCAAGCTCCGCAGCTTGCTTCAGCATGCTTCGCCGTACCAGGCGACGGTTTCAACCGTTGCTGGCGCCGGCGGCCAGATGACATCCCCAGTTGACGAGGTGGAGGTTCCCCGGCGCAGGCCGGGGAAAATCGAGAGATCGGCGGATGCCTCCAGGGCCATGCCACGGCCCTTCGCTTCTCCTCCAGAAAGCAGCGCCTCAAAACCGGTTGGCGACAGCCGGAACAACATGCGCCTCGCAGTGGCTATCAGTACATTGGTAGATTGGGAAATGGGTAGATTGGTGGATTGGGAACTGGTAGATTGGGATGCGGTGTCGTGTTCTCGCGTCACTAATCCACCAGCCTGCCCGCCTACCAGCCAACCAATCTGCCAATGTACTAGTACTACAACGAGACTTCGGCTTATGCCACCGATTGAAATCGGTGTCTGGCACCCAAAGTATGCTGAAGCATACTCGAACCACCACGTCGGCAACATGTTTCAACATGTTTTTTCCTATCAGACGATGATTTCAATCATCGTTCAGGTGCCGCAATAACGAAGTCTCGTTGTAGTGCCAGTCTACCAATCTACCAAGAGGAGGAACACCCATGTGGTATCGTAGGATACGTTGGCCGCGCGGCAACACAGATCGTCGTGGACGGGCTGCAGCGTCTTGAATATCGCGGCTACGACTCGGCGGGCATCGCCGTGGTGCAGAACGGCGGCATCGAAGTGCGCCGCGACGTCGGCAAACTCTCAAATCCTAATCAACCTGCTGGCTGAGCAGCCGGTCAACGGCCATCTGGCCCTCGGGCACACTCGCTGGGCAACCCACGGCAAACCCAGCCAGCAGAACGCGCATCCCACAGCGACATCAGCGGCGAGATCGTCGTCGTGCAGAACGGCATCGTCGAGAACTACCGCGAAGCTGCGCGACAGCCTGCAGGCCGAGGGGTTCGAGTTCCGCTCCGAGACCGACACCGAGGTGATCGTCTTTCTCATCGCTCTGCACTACGCGCCGGAAGGCGGGCTGGCAGAGGCGGTACGCAAGGCGTTGAGCTACCTGAAGGGCCCCAGCGCAATTGTGGCGCTCACCAGCCGCGAGCCGGACCGGCTGGTGGCAGCCCGGCTGGGCAACGCCGGCAGGGTCGCCATCGGCCTCGGCGACGGCGAGTCCTTCATAGCGTCCGACATCCCCGCGATCCTGGAACACACCCGGCGCATGATCTTTCTCGAAGACCGGCAAATGGCCGTGGTGACGCGACGGTGCGCTGGTGCAGTCGCTGGATGGCCAGCCTGCGCGCCTGGAAATCCACGACATCTCCTGGGATCCCATCTCCGCTGCCAAGGGCGAGTACCGCCACTTCATGCAGAAGGAGATCTTCGAGCAGGCGCGCTCCCTCACCGATACGATCCGCGGCCGGGTTGACTTCTCAGCCGGCGAGGTCTACCTGGAAGACATGCACCTGACCGCCGAGCGCGCCCGCAGCTTCAACCGCGCCGTGATCGTAGCCTGCGGCACGTCAGCCTACTCCGGGTTGGTCGGCAAGTTCATGCTGGAGAAGATCGCCCGCATCCCGGTCGAGGTGGACTACGGCTCCGAGTTTCGCTACCGCGATCCGATTATCGACGAGCGGACGCTGATCGTGGCCATCACCCAGTCGGGCGAGACGGTGGACACGCTGGCGGCCATGGAGGAGGGGCGGGAGAAGGGGGCGTATCTGTGCAGCATCGTCAACGTCATCGGCAGCCAGGCGGCCCGCATGAGCGACGGCGTGGTCTACATGCACTGCGGGCCGGAGATCGGGGTCGCCAGCACCAAGGCGTTCACCTCGTCGCTGGTGGACCAGTACCTGCTGGCGCTATATCTGGCGCAACTGCGCGACAGCATCGGGCCGGTCGCGCGCCAGGCTTTGGTGGACGACCTGGCGCGGCTGCCGGAGCTGGCCGGCCGGCTGCTGGACCCCCACGACAACGCCCTCTACGAGGAGCTGGCCGAGCAGTTTCACCGCTACCGCAACTTCCTCTATCTGGGCCGCGGCGTCAACTACCCCATCGCCCTGGAAGGCGCGCTGAAGCTGAAGGAGATCAGCTACATCCACGCCGAGGGCTATCCGGCCGGCGAGATGAAGCACGGCCCCATCGCCCTCATCGACCGCGAGATGCCGGTGGTGACGTTGGCGCCCCAGGACAACGTCTACGACAAGATGGTCAGCCAGGTGGAGCAGGTCAAGGCCAGGAGCGGCATCGTCATCGCGGTTGCCACGGAGGGCGACGAGTTCATCCGCAGCCGCGCCGATCACGTGATCCCCATCCCCGCCGCGCCGCCGCTGCTGACGCCGGTCCTGGCGGTGATGCCTCTGCAACGGCTGGCCTACGAGATCGCCGTCCGCCGCGGCGCCGACGTGGACCAGCCGCGCAACCTGGCGAAGAGCGTGACGGTGGAGTGAACGAGGTGATTGGCTTCAGGCACTGTTCGCCATAGACCATACACAGCCCTGATAGCGGACTCTCCAGCTTTCCACAAAATTTGACAAAACCTATCGCCCAACGATAGAATGGCGCAAGTTGCGGCCCATTCGTCTAGAGGCCTAGGATACAGCCCTCTCAAGGCTGGGACACGGGTTCGAGTCCCGTATGGGCCACCAGCCTGACAGCCCACACCGATCGGTGTGGGCTGTTTTCTTGTGCACGTTACTGCGCGTTGACGAGTACCTACACAGTGTCTGCTCGCGCGTCTAGCGCAGCGTCACAAACACCGGGATCGTGTCCTTGTCCGGCTCCGGTGCAGCTAGGGCAGTCCCGATGACCGGTGCACCTTCGCTGACAATCATGCCGTTCAAGGTCTCGGTTCGCAGCGCCCGCGCTCTGCCGGCAATGTCGGATGCTGTCAGTCGCTGGCCGGGCTGGATGGCTGCGCCCTCCTGCACCTTGACCTGCGCCACGCCAAGGACGGTCAACGCCACGTAGTCGCCGGGCTGGGCTGGCCCCTCGGCGCTACGCAGTTCCATGACAGGCTTGGCGTCTTCTTCATCCCCGTGCTGAGGCTGCGCGGTGAGCGCCATGCGTCCCTCGACCACGCCTACAATGCCGTTGGCAGTCGTTGCATCTGCCAATCGCACTAGGGCTAAAGGGACAATACTGTCGGGCAACGGTTCGGTGACCCCTACGGCTGCCACCACATCGCCTGTGCTCAAGGCCTGCTCGCCTGCGACCTGGGCTATCACAGTGAGCGAACTGAGGGTAACGTTGCTGCCAGAGATCTTGTCCGGGGTGTACAGCCCCCACTCATCGTTGGCGTCAATCGTGTTGGCGTACACGCCGGAGAGGTCCGCCTCGGCTACGTACACGCCGGCTCCGTCCGCCGAGGCTACGAACACGCCGTCGTCGCCTGCCGAGTTCACCCGCACGCCGTCCCTGCCTGCCGAGTTCACGCGCACGCCGTGGTCTTCCGCATTGCCGATCTCGACGCCGTTGTTCAACACAGTGGCGTTGCATCCACTGTTGCTCCCTGTGGCGCAGACGAAGATGCCATCGCCGCCCGCTGAGTTGACGTACACGCCGGCTCCGTCCGCCTGTTGCACGCGCACGCCGGCGCTGCCCGCCGAGGCTACCCGCACGCCGTTGTTGCTCGCCGATTGCACGGACACGCCGTCGTCGCCCGCCGAGCCCACGAACACGCCAACATCGCCTGCTTCCTCCACCACGAACCCGTCGTCGCCTGCCGTCTCGATGTTTATCCCATCATCGCCCGCCGAAACCACATGGACGCCGTCCAGGCCCGCCGATAGCACTTGCATAGCGTGAGTGCCCGCCTCATCCACAGTCACGCCGGCATTGCCTGCCTCATATACCCATACGCCGTAGCCGCCAGGATTAATCAACACCAATGGCGAATAGGCATCAGGCCAGCTATTGAATGTTCCACTGATGGTCAGGGGCGTGTTGCTGCCCGTCCAAGTCTGTCCCAGGTGGTCGTGGTTGTTGTCGCTGGGATTGAAGTTGCCGCTCTGGTTGAAGTGTCCCGCTGCGAGCTGGATATCCATGACGTCCACGTCGCCGTCGTGGTCAACGTCACACGCTTGATCGTAGGCTGCGCCGGGTGCACACGGACTGGCCGCAGGTGCAGCGGTGGCAGCAACCGGAAGTAGAACGCTCAGCAACAAGACGAGCGCGAGCAGGCCGCAGGTGCTGGCCCGCAGCCGGGATGGTTGGGTGTTCATCGAAGTCCTCCTCACTCAGGTATTGCACAAATAGTGCGCGGATTGGTGCCCGGCATTATATGGTAATGCGCGGTTTTGTCAACGCAAGCCCGTGGAGCGATTGCCTTGATCACCAAAACGCGGCTCGTCGTCCGCATGTGGTCTGGCGTGCCGGTGATTTCGGCGAATGCGCGGCGCCGCCATGGACGCCTGCCCAGTTTTCGTGTATAATCGACAACGCTTGCAATTTCCTCGGGACAGACACTGCGCGGAGGTCATCGATGGCACGTCCCTTGCTTGACTCAGAATTCATCTACGGTTTACACGACTCCGGCGGCGAGGACTTGATGCGCGCCGCGCGCCGGCCGGGCTGGATCGTGTTCAGCGAGCGGATCGGCCACAACCCGCGCGACTTCGGCAGCCGCGACTACTCCCAGTGGTCCGGCGATGACTTCGGCGTCATCGTGCGTCTCAACAACGGTTATGAGCCGGAGGGGACGATCCCGGCGGCCGACCAATACCAGGACTTCGCCCGCCGTTGCGGCAACTTCGTTCGCAACAGCGACGGCTGCCACATCTGGATCATCGGCAACGAGATGAACTTTGCGGCGGAGCGGCCCGCGCCTGGCAGCCGCCGCGCCATGCGGCCGCCGCGCGGCGTCAAGCGCGACCCTGACGAGCCTGACTGGACGCCGCGCGAGCTGCCCGACCGCTTCAGCGCCCTGCAGGAAGGCCGTCGCTCAAGGCGGACGCGCGGCGCGGACCGCGACCCGATCACACCGGAGATGTACGTCCGCTGCTACCGTCTCTGCCGCGAGGCGATCCACTCCCAGCCGGGCCATGAAGACGACCAGGTGTTGGTGGGACCGGTCGCGCCGTGGAACAACCAGACGCAATATCCCGGCAACGAGCAGGGCGACTGGGTCACGTATTTTGCCGACATCCTGTCTGCCCTGGGCGCCGTCCAGTGCGATGGATTTGCGCTGCACACCTACACCCACGGCAGCGACGCCGCGCTGGTTACCAGCGACGCCACCATGGAAGCGCCCTTCGAGGAGCGCCACTACCAGTTCAGAGCGTATCGCGACTTCATGCAGGCCGTGCCGCAGTCGATGCGCCACCTGCCGGCCTACATCACCGAAACCGGCCAGATCGACGAATGGGAGGACGTGAACGCCGGCTGGGTGCAGGCCGCCTACCAGGAGATCGAAGACTGGAACGAGCAGGAGGGCAACCAGCAAATCCACGCGCTGGTTCTCTACCGCTGGAGCCGCCACGACAAGTGGTACATCGACGGCAAGCCCAACGTTATCGAGGACTTCAAGGAGGCGCTGGGCAAGGGCTACAAATGGCGCGTCGGCGCTGTCAAGCCAGTCCCGCCGCAGCTTTCCGAGTACAAGGCTGTTTTCGTCCAGGGCGGCGGACTGCACGCGGCTGAGGCCGGCCAGACTCTGGTCACTCATTTCGTCGTGCGCAACGAGGGCGCCAAGCTGTGGCGCAAGGGCGGCAAGAACCCCGTGCGGCTGGGGACGCGCTGGCAAAACGAAGCTGGCCAGGCGGTCTTTGTGCCCCGGAGAGCGACTTCCGCACCGCGCTGCCCAGCGACGTCAAGACCGGCGAGACGGTGACCATCGACCACGTCAAGGTCAAGATTCCACTGGCCGAGGGCAACCTGCGACTGACCTGGGACCTGGTGGAGAGGACGTGACCTGGTTCGCCGATCAGGGGCAACACACCCTTCGTCGAGACCGTCAACGTGACGCCCTCGCCGGAGATGCAAGGCTTTTTCGAACCGGCCACCAAGAAGTGGGTGCGCGGGCCGTTCCTCGACGCCTACCGGCTCTACGGTCTGGACGTCACAGGCTACCCGTTGACCGATCAATACGTCGATGCGGCGAGCAAGCTGCAGACGCAGTATTTCCAGCGGGTCGCCATGGAAGAGCACAGTCCGGGCCGGATCAGATTTCGGCTGGTGGGCCAGGAGGCGCTGCTCGCCCAGACCGAGATCGACGGACTGACCGCCGACATCGCGCGGCTGACCGCCGACATCGACCAGTTGCATCGCGAGATCCAGGCCCTGCAAAAGAGGCGCTCAGGGCGCGCAGCAGAACAAGGATGATGGCGGGGTTCCCAAGCCGGCTATCGAGGACATCACCGACCAGTTGCCGCGCACGGCCAAGGATTTCAAGCGCCGCCAGGCTGACGCCATCAAATACCTGGTCATCAACCACACCGGCGGCCCGGCCGATCTTTCCATCGACAAGCTGGCCGGCTATCACCGCGATCGCGGCTATCCCGGCCTGGCCTACCACTACGTCATCGACGGCGACGGCAAGATCATGCAGACCAACCCCTGGACCGACACGGTCAGCGACCAGGGGTATCTGGGTGAAGGGCTGAACATCGCGATCGCCGGCAAGTTCGACAACGAGCCGCCCAGTGACGTACAGCTGCAGGCGGCCGCGCAGCTTTGCGCCTGGCTGTTGGTGGAGCTGCGTCTGCTGCCGGATGCCATCAAGGGTGTCAGCGAGTTTGTGAGCACCGGATCCCCGGCGCGCAGTGGCTGAAAGGCCAGCGTTACAAGGAGCGGTTGCTGGCGTTGGTGGAAGAGGTGGTCGAAGACGCCACCCAGCCAGGCACGCCGACGCCGGCGCCGACACCAGATCCGGCGCCGACACCTGATCCGGAGCCGCCGGTCGATCCCGGTTCGGCAGCCGAGTTGGCCGCGTTGCGGGAGAAGTTGCAGCGGCGCGATGCTGAGCTGGCCGAAGCGCAAACGCGGCTGGCCGCCATGGAAAGCGAGTTGGCCGGGCGAGATACGCGCCCTGACCGAGCTGCAACGCCAGATTACCACGCAGCAGACAGAGATCGATCGTTTGAGAGCGGCGTTGCAGCAGGGAGGCGGCGATCTGTCCACGCCCGCGCCCCTGTCACCGCCAGCTATCCACGACATCACCGATGAGCTGGTGAAGCATCCCACCAAGAAGTACGCGACCCGCAAGCTGGACAAGATCACCCACATCTGCATCCACCACAGCGCGGCGCCGGCCACGATCCCGATCCAAAACGTCGCTGAATACCACGTCAACGACCGCGGCTGGCCCGGCATCGGCTATCATTTCTACGTCAAACCGGACGGCGCGACCTACCAGACCAACCATATGGAGACGGTCTCGTATCAGGTGGCCGACAACAATCACTACACCGTTGGCGTCTGTGTCGCCGGCGACTTCACCTATCAGCCGCCGCCCGCGACCCAGGTGGAGGCGGCTGCACGGCTGGTGGCCTGGCTGATGCAGGAGCTCGACATCCCGGAGGCCAACATCATGGGCCACAAGGAGTACCCGAAGAACGACACCAGTTGTCCGGGCGAGACGTGGCTCAAGAATGTGACCTGGAAGAACACGCTGCTGGACAAGATTCGCAGCGTCCGCAGCGGGCTGGATGGATACACAGGCAAGCGCATTGGCCACTACGTGCTGTTCTGGCAGCGCGAGGACACCTGGGCGCAGCAGGATTGGCGCGCGGCCGAGGCCTACTTTGGCCGCTTCCGCCCGACCGCTGGTTTCTCGGTTGACGACGCCCAAACTGCTGAATATGTGACCATCGTCGGCGGCGACGCGGGAGTCTCGTTCGAGGCCGAACGAACGTTGCAGACCGCCGGCTGTAAGGTGGAGCGGTTGGCCGGCAAGGACTTCGCCGAGACCAAGAAGATCCTCGATGATCTGGTTGCGTCAGGCCGCCGTTTCCTGACCTTCCCCGGATAAGGCCACACGATTCCCTTGCGGCGTTCTGCCGGAACGGCGCAAGGCCCCACCCTACATAAAATACGTGCATTGGAGACCGATGCAGGAAATTCCTGAGACCGTCGAAATTGCGGAACCATATACCGTCAAACTCCCCCTCTTCGAAGGGCCGCTTGATCTGCTGCTCCATCTGATCCAGAAGAACGAACTCGACATAACGGTTATCTCGCTGGCGCGGGTGGCTGACCAGTTCGTCGAGCACATGCACCGCTTGCAGGAGGTGCAGCCAGGCGTCATCGCCGACTTTCTGGTGATCGCCTCCAAGCTGCTGGTGATCAAATCACGGCTGCTGCTTCCCAAGCCGCCGGCAATGGAGGAAGAGGAGGAGGATCCGGGGCAGGCGCTGGCGCGGCGGCTGCGCGAGTACAAGCGGTTCAAGGAGGCCGCGGCGGCCTTGCAGCAGTTGGAGACGCAAGACCGGCGCTGTCATGTACGCGTCGCCCCGCCGCCGGCGATGGAGACGCGCATCGACTGGGGCGCGTTGTCGATGGACGATCTGATCGACGCGCTGCGGCAACTGCTGGCCGTCACCCCGGCCGACGACATTGTCGAAACGGTGGTTGCCCGGCGCACGGTCACGGTGGGCGAGAAGATGCAGTGGATCCAGCGTTTGCTGGCGGAGCAAAGCTCGGTGCCCTTTCACCGGGTCGTGGGACGTGGCGCCACACGAGTCGACATCGTTGTGAGCCTGTGGGCCGTGCTGGAGATGATCAAGCGCGGCAGTCTGCAAGCCAGGCAGCCAGAGCTGTTTGGGGACATCTTGCTATTCCAGCGGGAAGAGCAGCCGGCGGCAGCGTAGCCATGGCAACAGCAATACTCAGTAGCAGCCAGACCTGGGCTGACAAGATGCGCGATCTGTTGACGCAGGCCGAAAAGCGGGTCGTCGCGCCGGATGATGGCAGTGTCCGGGAGCTGTATGGCTGGCTGGACGAGATCGCCGCGGCGTGGCCGGCCCTCATCGCCAGCGGAGCGGATCTGCGCGGCGAGAAGGCCCGCTGGCAGTCGCTGCAAAGCCAGGTCAGCACGCGGGCTGGCGCTGTGTTGCGCGCCTGGCAACGGAGGGCGGCCTGGCGGCCGCGCGGGCTGAGGTCGAGCCTGCTCGCGACAACTGGTGGTGGTGGCTGGACGAGATGGTGGCTGCCCGGCGCGCTGGACGGCTCAAGCGGGCCGCGCTGATTGTGGCGGCTGTCGTGGTTGTGCTCGCGCTGGGATCGCTGGCATTGCACGTGTTGCTGCCGGTTGACCCGGTGGTGCGCGATGTGTACCGGCTACAGGAGGAGGCGCGGCGCGCGATGGAAGTTGGCGACACAGCCGCGCGCTGGCCAGTTTTCAGCAGGCAGTGCAGCGCTCCCCGGCGACCCGCAACTGCACGTCATGGTGGGCGTGCTGGCCGAACGTCTTGGCGATTCCGCCGCGGCTGACGATGCGTTCGCGGCGGCGCGCGCCGCTTTGCCGGATGACGCTTCGTTTTTCAGCGAGCGCGGCTATGGCTACCTGGAGCTTCAGGTCTTCGACAAAGCACTGGAGGACGGTTTGCAGGCCGTTGCCGTGGCGCCACAGAGCGGACGGGCGTGGATGCTGGTGGGCTCTGCTTACGAGTCGCTGGGCGATACGGCCAGTGCATACGACGCCTATTCACAGGCGTCGACGGTTTCCGAGGAGACCGATCCTCAGATTACCGCGATCGCCCGCATGAGAATGGCAGGGATGTTGCAGGCAATTCAGGCGCCGTCTGAGATCACACCGGAGCCGTAGAGCAGTCGTCAGGCAATCGACTTCCGTTTTTCGCGCGATTGTGGTAGAATTTTCCCCAGCGGTTGCTCCTGTTAGCAGCCGCTGCCTTTGTGTAGTGAGCTGAAACGGGTGCGATTAAAACCGAATAGCGTCCCGTTGACGCTCAATACTCCCCTGTAAGACCCGACAAAGAAAAGCATCACAGAGAAGAGACATGATTGACAGCCTGGTAAACGCCGAGAGGCGCTATGATGAGTTGGCCTTGCTGCTGGCCAGCCCGGAAGTAACGTCCGACTATGAGGAGATGATCAGATTGGCGCGCAGCGGTCTGAGTTGCAAGACCTGGTCGAGACCTACCACCGCTACCGCGACACAGAATCTGAGCTGGACGACGCGCGCGTTGCTGGTTGAAGATGACCAGGACCCCGAACTGATCGAACTGATCGAGGATGAAATAGCCCGCCTGGAAGCGCAACTGGAGCGTCTGGAGCACGAGCTGCAACGGATGCTGTTGCCCACCGATCCCAACGACTCGAAGAACGTCATCGTCGAGATTCGAGCTGGCACGGGCGGCGACGAGGCCGGCTTGTTTGCCGCCGATCTGTTCCGCATGTATTCCCGCTGGGCTGAGGCGCAGCGCTACAAGGGTTGAGATGCTGAGCAACAACGAGACTGGGATCGGCGGCTTCAAGGAGGTCATCTTCTCGGTCCGCAGCCAGGGCGCTTACTCCCGCCTGAAGTACGAAAGCGGCGTCCATCGAGTGCAGCGAGTGCCGGTGACGGAGTCGCAGGGACGTATCCACACCTCGACGGCGACGGTTGCCGTGCTGCCGGAGATGTCCGAGGTCGAGGTCGATGTCAGCCCCAACGACATCCGCATCGACGTGTTCCGGGCAGGCGGTCCGGGGCGGACAAAGTGTCAACACCACCGACAGCGCCGTGCGTATCACCCATCTCCCGACCGGGCTGGTGGTTCAGTGCCAGGACGAAAAGTCGCAGTTGCAGAACCGGGCGCAGGCCATGCAGATTCTACAGGCGAGGCTGTACGCGGCGGAGATGGACCGCCAGCTTCAGGAACAGACGGAAGCGCGGCGCAGCCAGGTTGGTACCGGGGAGCGCTCTGAGAAAGTGCGCACCTACAACTTCCCCAGAGCCGCGTGACCGATCATCGCATCGGTTTGACGCTGTACCGGTTGGAGGCGATTCTTGAGGGCGATCTGGACGAGATGATCAACGCGCTCATGAATGATGAGCAGGCAGAGCGGCTGGCCAGCTTGTCGGACGATTCCGATGAATAGCTATTCAGGACAGGGTTTGAGCAGGACTTGACAGAACGAAATTGGCGGTGAAAGGACATTCAATGGCGAATTACAATGGAACCACCACGAACAAAAGCGCTATCAACGGCAGGAGCAATGGACATGCCGTGCCGGTTATTCAATATAGTTGGCAGCTAGAACAGGGAAGTACAGTCGGTGTGGCGCTGCATGCTGCCACACGGCGGCTTAAGGGTCGGGGATCGACACGCCGAAGCTCGACAGCGAGTTGATGCTGGGTTACATCCTCGGCTGGACGCGCACAGCTTTACACGCACACCGATCGCCCGCTTAGCGACCAGGAGCGTAGGGCATTCGAGCACCTTGTGGAGCGCCGTCTGGGCTACGAACCGGTGGCCTATCTCGTTGGCCAGAAGTCGTTCTATGGTCTCGAGCTGTTTGTAGACCATCGCGTCTGATCCCGCGCCCTGAAACGGAGCTTCTGGTGGACCTGGCGCTGGATGTAATTATGCAGGCCGATCAGATCGCAGCCAGGGCGGCCAACGGCAACGGCGGTGATCCGGCGCGCAGCGGGTTGCCCGTCAGTGTTGCCGATGTCGGCACCGGCAGCGGCGCGGTTAGCCTTGCCATCGCCGCCAACACGCACGCGGCAACTGTGTGCGGAATCGATATTTCACCGGAAGCACTGGCCGTTGCTCACGCCAACGCGCAGCGGCACCAGTTGCACGATCGCGTTCAGTATCTGCACGGCGACCTGCTGGAGCCGCTTGCCAGTTCGGTGGACGTTATCGTGGCCAATCTGCCCTATATCGCGCGGCACGAATGGAACAGCCTCGCGCCCGACATCGCGCAGTTCGAGCCGAGCCTGGCGCTGGTGGGCGGCGCGGACGGTCTCGATGTGATCCGCCGGTTGGTCAGCCAGGCGCCAGCCAGATTGCGGCCTGGCGGCATGCTGTTGATGGAGATTGGCGCGAGCCAGGGCGCCGCAGTAGCATCGCTGGCGCGCGAACAGTTCCCCAATGCCTTTGTTGAAGTCGTAACTGACTATGCGTACCACGACCGCATTGTTCGGGTGCAGACATGACCGCGACCCGGCTGCTGCGCGCTGGCAGCGCCGATGATTTGGCCGAGGCCGCCCGGCTGTTGCAGGCGGGCTCGGCTGGTCGCCTTTCCTACCGATACTGTCTATGGCCTGGGGACCACAGCCTGGAACGCCGCGGCTGTCGCCCGAATCTTCGCTGCCAAGGAGCGGCCACCGGAGAAGGCGATTCCGGTTCTGGTAGCTGATCTTGGCGGGGCGGGAGAGTTGATGTCACACAGGCCGGACGGTCTGGTTGCCCTGGCCGAGCGTTACTGGCCCGGGCGCTGACGCTGGTGGTTCCGGCCAGCAACCTGCTGCCGGCGATCGTCACCGCAGGTACCGGCACAGTGGCGCTGCGAGCGCCGGATCATCCGGCTGCCTTGGCCTTGCTGCGGCGCACCGGGCCGCTGGCAGTCAGCAGCGCCAACCGGTCAGGCTGGGACAACCCGGTGACCGCGGCGGACGTGCTCGCGCAGCTTGGCGGCCGCATCGATGCGGTAGTGGACGGCGGTCCCTGTCCGGGGGCTGCCATCGACCGTGTTCGATCTGACCCAATCGCCGCCGGGCCTGCTGCGCCGCGGACCGGTGGATGAAAGCGAGATCAGGGCGGTGCTTGCCGGGGCGCAGGGTGATAAGTTTAGTATTCGCGTAGTGAATTAGTGTATTTATGTCTACTAAATCAGGTTCAACGGATGTTGTAGTGGTTGGTGCGGGGCTGGCGGGCACAGAGGCTGCCTGGCAGTTGGCCCAGCGCGGCCTGCGAGTCAGCCTGTGGGAGATGCGGCCAGCGGTGCAGACCGAGGCGCACGTAACCGACCAGTTCGCCGAGTTGGTGTGCAGCAACAGCCTTGGGGCGACGCGGGTGGACAGGGCGTTGGGGTTGCTCAAGGAGGAGATGCGTCGTCTCGGATCGATGATCATTTACTGTGCTGACCGCACCGCACTGCCGGCGGGCGGGGCGTTGGCGGTCGATCGCCAGGCGTTTTCGCAGCTTGTCACTGAGACAGTCAGCGCGCATCCCAACATCCACGTGATACGGGGCGAGATCACCGAGATCCCTGATGGTCTGGCGATTCTCGCTTCCGGGCCGCTGACGTCAGGTGCGCTGTCGCAGCGCATCGGTGAGTTGACCGGCCAGACGCACCTGCACTTCTTCGATGCTTTGGCGCCCATTGTAACCCTGGAGAGTATAGCGATGCCGCCGGCATGGCGGCAAAGCCGCTACGACCGCGACAGCGGCGAGTCCGAGGGGGACTACATCAACTGCCCGCTGGACAGGGAACAGTACGAGGCGTTCGTGGCGGCAGTGCGCACCGCTGAGCGCATAGAACTGCGCGCGTTCGAGCAAGACGCCGAAGCTGAACGCTTCTTCGAGGGGTGTCTCCCTATTGAGGTGCTGGCAGGACGGGGCGATAAGGCGCTGGCCTACGGGCCGATGCGGCCGGTTGGGCTGCGCGACCCACGCACCGGTCGGCGACCCCATGCCGTCGTTCAACTGCGCCAGGATAACCTGGCAGGTACGCTCTACAACCTGGTGGGTTTTCAGACCAACATCAGGTGGCCGGAGCAGAAACGCATTTTGCGCATGATCCCTGGCCTGGAGCAGGCAGAGTTTGTGCGCTTGGGCCAGATGCACCGCAACACGTTTATCAACTCACCGCTCTTACTCGCGCCGTCGCTGCAGTTGCGCACACGCCCTGACCTTTTCTTCGCCGGGCAGATCATCGGCTCTGAAGGGTACGTGGGATCGGCGGCAGGTGGGTTGCTGGCCGGGATCAACGCGGCCCGTCTGGCGGCTGGGCTGGAGCCTGTTGTCATGCCGCGCGAATCGATGCTGGGGGCACTGATGCACTACGTCACCAGCGCCGACTCCCAGTATTTCCAGCCAATGAAGGCTAACTTCGGCCTGCTGCCGCCGCTGGAAGAGCATGTGCGCAACAAAGGCGACCGCTATCAGGCATACGCGAGTCGTGGTCTGGCGGCGCTGGCGGGGGCGATGGCAAGCCACGCGATCGAGCCGGTCAGCGATCCTGGCTCTCGTCTTTTTGGATAAGGTCATTTGCAGAAAAAGGCGATCACCTTGCGTTGATTATCATGTGCGACAGGTGTATTTGAAATGGGTTGAGCGAGGTCCGTGCGCAGCCATCGGGCGGCACCCCGAAGCGGTTGACCTCTGCCGGGGTGCAAGCAAAAACCGCACGGAACGCTGTTAACTGGTTTCAGTAAGTGGCTCGACAACGCCCGCCGGGATGCTGCGCAAAACCTCCCGGCTACCCGCTCCGGGGCACAATCAGCAAAGTGGAAGCCCTTTCAGGGCTGGGATTGCCAGGCCCATAGGGCCTTTCACCTGGTAGCCCGACCGTTGACGGTCGGGCGGTCCTCGCCAACCTGTTTACCGGATTGTTTTCTAAAAGTTCATCTAGCTACCTGACAGTTTCGTGACGAGACCACCGAATGTCATGCTGAACGGGTCCATCGACCAGCCTGATAGCAGCGATGGATGCTCTTACAGCCATTTCGCATCGCCGCACCTCCTCTAGTGAAGCATCTCTCGGTCATGAGCGGAGAGATGCTTCACTAGAGGAGGGTGCGACCACGATCTAAGGCGAATTGTCAGGTTGCCTGCGTTAACGACATATCAGGCTGGTCGATGGACCCGTTCAGCATGACATTCGGCGGTCTCGTCACGAAACTGACAGGTAGCTAGAAAGTTCATCAATCATCGTTCAGTGCCGCAGGTGCAAGTGTGCGGGGTTCGCACGTGAGCATGCGAAATCCACAAATCGAGATTGACGGGGCACCAGGACGCATCGTTTTTTTGCAGGCGACTTTTGAAGGCCTGGTGAGCAGTAAAAAACACCTTAAATCATACGCATAGCAATCACTTTTTGACAGAAGAGGGGTTCGGGGTCTCAGCTATACGAAAAACGCCGTTCATTTAAGACTATCTGAGCCGCCTAAGCCTTGAAGCGGCCTGGCGCTCGTGCTACAATTTGCGTGCCTGAGGCAGCAGACTTGCCACAGGCCAACCATTGTGTGAAATGCACGACAGCCAGGCGGGCCGCCGCCGGGAAGGTTAGTAACAATGAAAACTCTCAAGCCAAGAATGCTGATACTGGTGATGGCGCTGGTGTTAGTGGCCAGCGTCGTGCCCATGGGCCGCGGGCCGCAGGCGTCCGGCATGGACGTTTTATACAACGGCGGGTTCGAACAGGGATTTGTATCGAATTCTGACTGTCCGGGTATGGTGGGCGCCGGCTGGGGTTGCTTCAACAACGGCGGCGCGGCACAGTACGGCTTCTACGATGATATGTGGGCGCCTGTGGTAGCCGCCGGGCAGAACTCGCAGTTGATCGAGATCAATACCAAGGAACAGGGCGGCGATCCGAACCGACAGGCCGGTATCTTCCAGCGGGTGGTGGTGCAAGCTGGTGCGACCTATCAGCTTTCGCTCAAAGGGATGATCCGGGCCGACGACCGGGACACATCGGATCCTTGGCGCTACCGGGTGTACGTGGGGTTCGATCCAACCGGCGGTGTAAACTGGCAGGCAGTAAGCGACTGGCGGGAGCTGCCGTGGGACACCTACTACCCGCGGACTGATCCAGGATCATTCAGCAGCTACAGCACGGCGGTGACGGCCAGCGGTCCGGCGCTGACTGTATTTATACGCGCGGAACGCAAGTGGGGCACATGGTACGAGGAGACCGATTTCAACCTGGACGCTATCAGCCTGGTAGGTCCGGCCGTGCCCGTTCCGTATGACAAGGACAAGCCAGCACATCCTTCCTCTAATAAAGACGGCTACACGGCTCCGCCAGCACAACCAGGCGACAGCGATGGCTATACAGCTCCGCCAGCGCAGCCCGGTGACAGCGGTCACACAGCCCCACCCGCGCAATCAAGCGATGGTGGCTACACGGCTCCACCAGCGCAGCCCGGTGACGGTGGGCAAACGGCCCCACCCGCGCAATCAAGCGACGGCGGCTACACAGCCCCCGCCAGCACAGCCTGGTGACGGCGCTCCAGTGGATCCTGGTTACAGCGTAACGCCGCCGGCAGCGGCCGTGCAGCGGGCCAAACCTGCTGTGGAACGGTGGTTTCGAGAACGGCTTTGCTCGAATGGGGTAGCCTACTACTGGACCGGCTTCAACAACGGTGGCCGCGCTAACTACGGCTACTACGATGAGATGTGGCCGCCGGTGGTGTCGCAGGGCACCCACGGACAACTGCTGGAGATCAACAGCAAGGACCTGCCCGACGGCACGGACCCTGACCGGGTGATCGGTATTGCCCAGCGGGTCTACCTGCAGCCGGGTGCGACCTACCAGCTTTCCTTCGACGCCATGATGCGCGAGGCGCCGGTGGCCAGCGACGAGGATCCCTACCGCTACGAGGTTTTGTGGGGTTACTCGACCAATGGTTCGACCGACACGTCCCAGATGACCTTCAAGGAGCTGGTGCCGCTGACAACGATCTATCCCCGGACTGAGCCGGGCACAATGCAGGCATACTCGACGCAGTTCACAGCGCCGGGCGGCTACACGACGCTGGCGATCTGGGGCCTGAAGAAATGGGCAACGGTGAACCGGGAGCTGGATGTCAATCTGGACAATGTGGTGTTGCAGCAGTGCTCGCTGGCCAAGCCTGTGCATCCAATCTATCCGGTGGAGCCGGTCAAGCCGGTGCACCCGATCTATCCAGTCAAGCCTGACTCTCCAGCAAAGCCAGTGCATCCGGAGGTGCCGCCGTCCAAGCCAGTTCCGGGCGCAACCTGTGACGAAGCGGCCGGCGACGTATGGTACACGGTGCAGCGCGGCGATACCCTGAGCGGCATTGCAGCGGTCTACGGTACCACTGTGCAGGCCATCATGGAGAAGAACGGCCTGAGCAACCCGAACATGATCTACGTTGGCCAGACGCTTTGTATCCCTGGCCAGGCAGCAGCCGTACCCTACGTGGAGTCCGCCACAGCCGCGGCTCCGGCAGCGCCTGCGGTCGTCGTCCAGCCAAGCCCGGCGACACCTGCTGCGCCAGCCGATGCCGTTCCTGCAACCGCTGCCACAAGCTATCGGGTACAGCGCGGCGACACGCTGAGCGGAATTGCCGCACAGCATGGTACCACAGTGTCGGCGCTGACCCAGTTGAACAATATCGCAAATCCCAACGCTATCTACGTCGGACAGAGTCTGGCGCTGCCATAAGCACCGCCAAATCGTAGAAATCAGAGCTCGCATTCAGTGGAGCTGTAGCCCGGGCCAGGGTCCCGACCCCGATCCGGTCTACGGCTCCCGAGCCGGACACGGAGGTTCAATTGCTTTCGCAGGGTTAGCTACCCGTCGATTGTAGCTAGTTACCTAAACCGCTTGTGTATACAGGCAAATCTTTCAGGAGGATATGATGAATACTCAGAAACGTCGCAGACTAACGATCCTGGTGGCAGTGTTCGCCGCCATGACCATGTTGTTCACCATGGTGAGCGTCAGCTTCGCCGGTGGCGAAAATGGCAGCGATGAGACCGTCTGTGTCAATGGCTACGTGATTAACCATCGCGAGCAGGCCGTCGACGGCACGGAGTTCACGCCCCAGATGCGTGTCTTTGCCATTGGCGTGCCCGCGACCTTTGACGCGGCCGAACTGCCTGACCTGTCAGCTGAGATCACCTCGGCTGAACAACTCGAGACCCTGAGCTCCGGCAGCGCCGACAGCACAGCAGCGTCTTCCATCGTGGTGCAGGTTGCAAAGGTTGACAGCGATGGCTATTGGGAGTTCGAGAAACTGCCCGCTGGCTACTACTATGCCTTCGCACTGCCCCTGCCTGTGGATTGGGACGGCATCGTGCCCGAGGCTCCCCGCAATGGGATCGCCTGGACCGGCTGGGCCCAGTTGGATGAGCAGGACGACTGCTACGACATCCTGTTCAAGATCCGCCGCTGGTTCGACGTGACCGTGATCAAGTGGGAAGAGCTGCTGGACGGCACCGTACAGCGCGGTGAAGGCTGGGAAATTACAGCAATTCCTCAGGGTGACCCGTGGGCTATCGAGCAGCAGGAAGACACCGGCGTTGACGGCACTACGGTCCTGCCCCTGACGCCAGGAACATGGATGATCAAGGAAACTGTCCAGTCCGGCTGGACTCCGGTTACGCCGTCGATGGTTTATCTGACCCTGGACCAGTATGCGCCTCCTGGCGCCACCGATCCGGTGGTCTTCAAGAACCGCGAGCCCGCGTGCTACGCTTCGATCACCGTGAAGAAGGACGGTGTTGGCACCAACGCCAAGGGCGGCACCGAGTGGCTTGGCCCGCTCGCCGGGTGGAAGTTCACCCTTAGCCGGCCCGATGGCATGATCTATCCCGTCACGAAGACCACGAATGGCTCCGGCACGGTTACGTTCAAGAACCTGAAGCCTGGTGTCTACAACGTCAAGGAAACAGTCCAGCCTGGTTGGGAAGCCATCAGCGCGAACCCGCAGATCGTGGTCATCCGCGACTGTGAGGACGCCGAGGTACTGTTCGAGAACCTGGAGCTGGCTGGCGATCTGCAGATCAGCGGCACCAAGTACTTCCGTGCCTGGGTACCCCCGTACCAGGGCCAGACCGTCGGGCTGTCCGGCTGGACCATCACTGCTACGCTGAAGGGCACTGACCCGGCAGTTTACGTGACCACCCAAACGAACGCGTTGGGCAAGTACACGTTCTCCGAGGCGACCCTCGACGCAGCTGGCATGGCCATTCCTGGCGCCACTATCACTGTCTGTGAAGAGGAGCGCGACCACTGGATCCCGGTGACCGCGACCTGTGTTGATGTAACGTTCCCCTATCCGGTGCCTGCGAGCTACACGGGCGCTAAGGTGAACTTCACCAACATGCAGGACCCGCCTCCTGGTGGAGCAGCCTATTCGTCCTCTGCCAGTTCGGGAGCTTGCGCACTTAGCTACACGGTGCGGCGCGGCGATAGCCTGTCAGCCATCGCGGCAGCCAACGGCACGACAGTGTCGGCGCTGACGCAGCGCAACGGGTTGGCCAACCCCAACATGATCCGGGTCGGCCAGACCCTGTGTGTGCAGTAGCACTGACCCTCGGTGATCACCGGTGGGAGAATCCGCCGTTCTCCCACCGGTATCATAATTACCGGTGTTAACGAATGGTTCGAACCATCGATATGGCCGGTAGTTCCGCAACAAGAGGCGGGTGGCTTGCTCTAAAGCCGCCCGCCTCTTGCGATTCAACTCACGAGATCGATTTCCTGTTCGTACGGCATGAACGCCATGTTGGGGGAGATGATGCCCGGTCGCTGGCCTGACAGCCGGCCTTGCATCGAATAGGGGCCGGCCCAGGTGACGAACACGTCAGCCAGCTTGCCGCGCCAGTTTTCCTTGTCAGAGAAGAAAACCAGCTTGTTTTGCCGCGTGCGGCCACGCCACTTGCCCTTGTGCAAGTCTTCTACCAGTACCTCTACGGTTTCACCGACGAAGCGTTTGTTGATCTCGTTCTGGACTGCGGCCTGCAGCTCTTCCAGCGCGTGGTGGCGCTCGACCTTCGCCTCGTCGGCCACGTCGTCGGACATACGGCGAGCGCTGACGGTTCCCGGCCGCGGCGAGTAGCGCGCCAGATGCGCCTTGTCAAGCTTCAGCTCCGCCAGCACCTTGACGGTTTGCTGGAACTGCGCGTCGCTCTCGCCGGGGAATCCGACGATGATGTCGGTATGGATTGCTGCGGCTGGCACAATCTCGCGGATGTGGGCCACCAGGCGGCGATAGTCGTCGGCGCTGTAGCCGCGGCGCATGTTTTCCAACACCTGGTCGTCACCGGCCTGGATGGGCACCTCGATATGCTCACACACCTTGGGCAGGTCGCGCACGGCGTACAGAATACGGTCGTCCATGTAGTTTGGATGCGAGGTCAGGAAGCGGATGCGCTGCAGGCCGTTGATGGCGTCCACGGCTTGAAGCAGATCGGCCAGATCGGGCCGGCGTCCCGGCAGATCATAGCCGTAGCGGTCAACGATCTGGCCAAGCAGTGTCACCTCGCGCACACCTTGCGCTACCAGATCCTCGACTTCGGCCACGATCTCGGGCAGCGGACGGCTGCGCTCGACGCCCCGGCGAAAGGGGATGATGCAGAAGGTGCAGGCGTGGGAACAGCCGTAGACGATGGGCACATGCGCCGAGATCGGCGTCTCGCCGTTCTGGGTCAAGTGGCGCACCGACTGCAGCACCGAGCCGGCCCGGCCTGGCAGTTCCTTCGGCGACGCGTACAGCGCCAGATTTTCTGAGCCGTTTTCGGCATCGTCGCGGTCCTGGGCGGCATAGCGTGCCAAAACGCTGGCTTCCTCGATGGCCTGTGACTCGCCGGCCAGTTCCTGTTCCATAAGATAGCCCAGCAGCGGGCCCGGCTCGGATGGCGGCATGAAGACGTCCACCCAGGGGAACCGTTCAGCCAGGGCCGGATTGGGCTTGACACCCACCATGCAGCCCATCAAGCTGATGACGGTATCTGGCTTGCGGCGCTTGAGCGGCAACAGCGCGCCTAACTTGCCGACCGCCTTGTCCTCCGCACTCTGACGGACGACACAGGTATTGACGACAATCACATCGGCCCCGTCTGGCTTGGGAACAGGTTGGTAGCCGAGGGCTTCGAGTTGGGCAGCCACATGGCCGCTGTCGGCGACGTTCATCTGGCATCCAAATGTGTGGATATGATAGGTCTTGCTCATAAAAAAACCTCCGTCGAAACGGAGGCAGACCAGAGTGCATGGACACCCTGGCTGGGAGCCTCCGTTGTCGATCCCTTGTACGAGGGGGCAACGGTATGGCATACATCGACCGTCTCAAGCAACCGGCGTTGAGCCATGTGGCTGGGTTTGCAGCTTCGAGACGATACCTATGAAAGAACCCCACATGTGTGGGGTTCAGTTTGGCTTGCGGTTGCGCAGACTGCGCCCTGGGTCAGTTAACGATCTGAGGTCGGATCAGGGTGGCTGGGCTGGGCGCCCGGCTGGCGCTTACGTCGCCAGGGCACAGGTCATTTAGCGGTTGCTAGCGTATCTTGGGACTAGTAGCGGCGGCGGTTGTTCCGCGGCGGTCGTTCCTCTCGAGGCCTCGCCACGTTAACCTTGAGGGTGCGCCCTTTGTAGTCAATGCCATCCAACGCTTCGATCGCCTTCGTCGCGCCATCGGTGTCCATATCAACGAAGCCGAAACCGCGCGAGCGGCCGGTTTCCCTGTCGCTTACAACAGTTGCCTCGTTGACACTTCCGAACTCTTCGAACATGTCGCGAAGTTCATCGTCGTTGGTGCTGAATGGCAGATTCCCACAGTAGATCCTTGTCACACGAACTCTCCTGCGCTGTGTCAGTCTCAGCGCTCCTTCAAACGAATGCGCCCCGACGGCGCATTACTTATTTATCAGCATCACCCAATTGGGGCAATACCCCCTGGTCCGTACCGACCTCACTGACCAGGAACTCCTGCTGCTCGACCAACCGCCCGTTAGATGCCTGAAGATACTCAGCCGAGAAACTACCCGGATACCTGTGGCGTTTGAGCCAGACAGCTATCCACACAAGTGGACGAGGCTATTATCATGCAGGTTACTGAAAACGACAAATTTGCCCGCTCTGCCTGTGCCGTGCTTGCGCGACGTTGCCGCTTGTACCTGATTGAACTATAATATCTCACAGCGCTACATGGTCGCCCAGACGCCCACAAGAGGCTATGCTACAGACTATTCCCACATTCTGTAGGATAGGGCCTTGTGCCCGTTATGGAAATGCCGGACGCCCACAAGGGGCTATGCTACACATCTGTAACTGCTCACCCGTCATTCCCGCGGAGGCGGGAATCCCTGTCTTCACAGGTGTTAGACTGCCGCCTCCGCGGGAGTGACGGAACAGTGAAGGCTGAGTAGTAACCAGACATTTACCTTCCCGAAAACGGGTCCGAGACGGACTCGACGAAACAACAAGGAGCTTCAACATGAGTCTACCGATTGCCTTGCAAACTTACACCGTGCGTGAGCAGATGGCGCGCGGCTTTGAGCGAACCATCACCCGTGTGGCCGAAGTCGGCTATCCAGCGCTGGAGATCACATTCGAGATACCGGGCGCCTCTATGTCGCAGGCCGAGAAGCTGTTCGGCGAGCTGGGCTTTCAGGTGCCGGCTGCCCACGCCCCGCTGCCGCTTGGCGACAAACGCAGCGCAGTGCTGGACTTTGCCGAGATGTTTAGCGTGCAAAGCATCGTCTTCTCGGCCAGCCCGAAGGAGTTCGAGTCGCTGGACAGCATCCGCCAACTCTGCGGACGGATCAACGATGCGTATGCCATCGCTGCGGACCGTGGCCTGACGTTGGGCTATCATAACCACTGGTGGGAGTTTGCGCCCGTACAGGATCGCCTGGGCTTCGATGTGATGCTGGAATTGGTCGATCCCGGCGTGGTGTTCGAGGTGGATACCTACTGGGTGCAGACCGGCGGCCAGGACGCGGCCGCGTTGGTCAAGCGTTTGGGGACACGCGCGCCGCTGCTGCACATCAAGGATGGGCCGGCGACACAGGACGCGCCGATGGTTGCCGTTGGGCAGGGCGTGATGGACTTCCACACCATCATACCTGCTGCAAGCGGCGCGCAGTTGCTGATTGTGGAGTTAGATCGCTGTGCGACCGACATGCTACAGGCCGTTGAGGAGAGCTATCGCTACCTGGTCGGGGAGGGCCTGGCACATGGCAGATAAGGTCAAGATCGGCTTTGTCGGCGCGGGCAAGATCTTCGCCGAATACGTGGAGGGTTGCCGCGGGTTCAGGAACGTGGAGATTGCGGCTGTCGCGGATTTGGACCGCGAACGGGCAGTCGAACAGGCCGGCCGCTTTGGCATCCCCAAGGCATTAGCGGTGGACGAACTGTTGGTTGATCCGGAGATATCCATCGTGGTCAACCTGACCGTGCCGCTGGTCCATGCTGAAGTCAGCCTGGCCATATTGCAGGCTGGCAAGCATGTTTACTCGGAAAAGCCGCTGGCGGTGAGTCGCGATGAGGGGTTTCGGGTTCTGCGTACCGCTGAGGCTGCGGGGCTGCGGGTCGGTTGTGCCCCGGATACGTTCCTGGGAGGCGGCCAGCAGACGTGCCGCAAGCTGATCGACGACGGCTGGATTGGTCAGCCGGTGGCTGCGGTGGCGTTCATGGCCGGTCACGGCCCCGAGTCGTGGCATCCCAACCCCGACTTCTTCTACCAGACCGGCGGCGGCCCGCTGTTCGATATGGGACCGTACTATCTTACCAGCTTGATCAACCTGCTGGGGCCGGGCAGGCGGGTGACGGGATCGGCCCGTATTTCGTTCGAGGAGCGAATCGCGACCAGCCAGGAGCACTTCGGGCGCCACCTGCCGGTGACAGTGCCCACCCACGTCGCCGCTGTGCTGGATTTCGCCGCCGGTCCGGTGGCGTCGCTGATCACCAGCTTTGACATCTGGGCATCCAATCTGCCGCGTATCGAGGTCTACGGCTCCGAAGGCTCGCTTTCTGTGCCCGATCCCAACATCTTCGGCGGGGTGGTGCAGGTGCGGCGGGCCGGCAGCGACCACTGGAGCGAGGTGCCGCTGACCCATGGATCAGCCATGCGGCGCGGTATCGGCGTCGCGGAGATGGCTCGTGCCATCATCGCAGACCGCCCACAGCGCGCCAGCGGCGCCATGGCCTATCACGTACTCGACATAATGCAAGCCATCGGCGAGGCTTCGGAGTTCGGGCAGCATGTCATACTCCAGAGCACCTGCGACCGGCCCGCCGCGCTGCCGACCGGTCTGCTACCAGGTACGCTGGACTGAGAAGTCTGTTCAGCGTTTGCCAATCAACCAGCCGGTCTCCAATGAGCAGGCACCCGCGATCAGACGTTTGCAAAGAGAACGAGGCTTCGCCCCTGTTTGTCGAAGCCTCGTTCTCTTTGCGAAGCGTTTCGGTTTAGTGTGCAGGCCGGTTCTTGAACACCACGGGATCCATTGCACCCGGCGGCGCGTATTGGTCCAAGGTGATCCACACGCCCGGTGGCGTCACCGGCCACCAGCCTGGCTGGCCTGCCTCGTAGATGTACCATTTTCCAGGGGTGAGGGCAGCCGTCGTCGTTCCGTTGGCGCCGGTTTTTCCTGTGCGCAGGACAGCAAAGGGGTCCTGGATCGGCTGGTAGGTGATGGTCCAGCCTTGGCCGGGTTGCACCGCGCCGTCGGCCAGTTCCTCCCACTTCAAGGCGGTGATATCAAACAGGCGGCGAATCTTGAAGACGATCAGATATGCTTTGCTGCTGCCTGGCAGCGGCGTGCAGCCGGTCTCGGCCAGCCCGGCTCGCGCCGCGATTGGCACGATACCATCCCACCCCTCCGGCAGTTGCATGGTGAAATTCCAGTTATCAGGTGTCAGGCTGAGCATGAAGTAGCCGTTGCTGGCCACAGCCGCAGTCACAGTCGTGCCATCGGACCCGGTAGCAGTCACTTCCAGCGGCGCGGCCGTGCGTGTGCCATCCACCGGCAGCTCTCGATGGTTGATGACCCAGCCCTGCACGGTGACGGCTCCGCTGGCAAGCGGTTTGGCCGGCGCGTCGCACGTAGCAGGCTGGGCAGCGCCAGCGACTCCTGCAGTCGCGCTCAAAGCCAGCGCGACGAGCAGCAAAACCCGAACGATGCTGGTGGATTGATGTCGCATGGAATAGCCTCCTTCTTCTGGGTTGAGTGCAGCGGGACGTTACCCGCAGTCTACTCCTGGTTTGCCGCTTCTGTCAAGCAAAACTGCGTCGAATCGGCAACAGAGCGCACGAATCGACCAATCACGTCAAAAACCGGACGCCGTCGGGGGTCGCGCACTACGGAGTGCCCGATGGTGTCGAGGACACACATATCTTTGTGGGTAGTTCCCAACGTTTCATAGAGTCGCGCCATGTTCTCGACCGGCACTGCAAAGTCGTCGCGCGAGTGGATGAGCAATGTCGGCGCCTGAACCTCCGGCAGCGCTGTCTGCATCTCCTGGATGAGCAAGCCCAACTCCGGCAGGATGTGCGGCGGCTCGGCCGCGTAGGCTGGATAAACGGCCTCGCGCCGCAGACCATACTCGCGGTGGGTGGGTCTGCCTTTGTGCTCGATGGCATCTGCGGGTACGCCGCGCAGATCGTCGCGGCTGGGCAGTGTTACGGAGAACGGGGTGGCAATGGCGACCACACCGGCGACGTGCGCCGGATATTTGCCCGCGCCCAGCAGCGCCACAACCCCGCCCATGGATTGTCCGATCAACACAACGCGATCGCTGATGTTGTCTACCAGTGCCAACGCGTCCTCGACATCCACCATCCAATCCGTCCAGCGGGTGCGTGCTAGGTCTTCGGGATGTGTCCCATGGCCGGCCAACCGCACACCCAGTACGGTGTAGCCGCGGCTGTGCAGGTCATCGCCCAGCCAGCGCATCTCGCCGGGCATAGCAGTGAACCCGTGAAACAGGATGCAGCAGGTTGGCCCGCCGGTGAGGAGAAACGGCAGCCCGTCAGGGAGAATCAGCGGCAAAGTGCGCATGGCTAGGGCATTCCGGAAAACTGGTGGCTCATTGGGATTTCGTATGGTGAAACGTGAAGACGTGAAACGTGATGTCCAATGGTCAGGCAAATACTCACGTTTTTCGTTTCACGTTTCAGATCGAACCGTCGTCGTCTATGAAGACTTTGACTTCCTTAAAGTCAACCTACCACGACCAGTGAGGCGAGCAGCGCGCCTGCGGTGGCAATGCAGCCGAGCACAAACAGGCCAACGCCCACCAGCGACTTTACCCGGTGCGGCGGTCCCAGAATCGGCAGGGCGATGCCGGCCAGCAACAGGAACGTCACAGCGGCGTCAAGCACAGCGCCCTGGGTCACGGCGACCACAAGTGCCAATGCGATGCCCAGCAGACAACGCACTAGTGTCAGGATGCGTCCCAGCGTGATCATCTGCCGCAACGCCAGTGCCAGCGCAACGTTGAGAATGGCGGTAATGAAGAACCAAATGTCGAAGCGCGACACCGTGAGGATCACTGCCGCCACGTTGAGACCTGTCAGGGCCAGCAGCAACCACGATGCTAGCCGCCACGCGCTGGACCGCGCCTCGACGGCGGGATCTGCAGAAGGGCCACTGGCTGACCAGTCCTGGTTGTAGGTGTTCATTCCTCACGAATGCCCCAGTACCGGATGCGGGACGTAGGGTGCTTCCAAATAGGCGCACTCTTCGGCACTGAGGCCGATGGCCAGCGCGTCGACGGCTTCTTCCAGTTGATACATTTTGCTGGCGCCGATGATGGGGCTGGTGACGGCCGGTTGGGTCAACAGCCATGCCAGCGCGATCTGCGCCGGAGTGACGCCGCGCTTTTCCGCGATCTCCACGACGCGATCGACGACTGCAAAGTCTGCGTCCTGGTAGTACAACTGATGTGCGAATTCGTCGGTTGAGGCGCGCATGGTGGGGTGGTTGCCGCCTTTGGTGCGATTGCCGGCCAGAAAGCCGCGCGCCAGCGGGCTCCATGGGATCAGCCCGACACCTTGCGCGTGGCAGAAGGGGTTCATCTCGCGCTCTTCCTCGCGGTAGACCAGATTGTAGTGGTTTTGCATGGCGACGAAGCGGGTCCAGCCGTGCTGCTCTGCCACATGCTGGGCGGTGGCAAACTGCCAGGCGTACATGCTGGACGCGCCGATGTAGCGAGCCTTGCCCGCCTTGACCACGTCGTGCAGCGCTTCCATGGTCTCCTCGATGGGTGTTTCGTAGTCCCAGCGGTGGATCTGGTAGAGATCGACATAGTCCATGCCCAGCCGGCGCAACGATCCGTCGATAGAGGCCATGATGTGCTTGCGCGACAGACCGCCTCGGTTGGGCGTGTCGCTCCAGTGGAAGTAGACCTTGGTAGCGATGACCACATCGTCGCGGTTGGCCAGATCGCGCATCGCCCGACCCAGCACCTCCTCGCTGGCACCGCGTGAGTACATGTCGGCGGTGTCGAAGAAGTTGATGCCAAGCTCCAGCGCACGGGCAATGAACGGCCGGCTTTCGGCCTCTTCCAGAACCCAGTCACGCCATGTTGACGCGCCGTAGGTCATGCATCCAAGGCAAATGCGGGATACTTTCAGGCCGGTGTGGCCAAGTCTGGTGTATTTCATGAGAGGTTCCTTGTTTGGCAGGTGTCAGGAAAGCGATACTTTTCTTGGGGATGTTGCCTCGGGCGATGCTGTCGCTCTGAAACGTGAAACGTGAAACGTGAGAAAGAATGTCACAAGACGCCATCACGTTTCACGTCATCGCGTTTCACGTCTTCAGGCTTCACGACTCGCTCGTCACGTTGCGCGCTTCCCATTCGCGACGCAGCATACCGTAGTACAGCATGTCGTAGCGCTTGCCGTTGCGGTGCAGAAACTCACGTTGCGCGCCTTCGTAGGTGAAGCCTAACTTCTTGTAGAGCGCGATGGCGCGCTCGTTGTAGCCGTAAACGTTCAGGCCAACACGATGGAGGTTGAGTTCATCGAACGCAAAGTGCAACGCCAGTTCCATTGCCTCTGTGCCATAGCCGCGGTCCCAATAGGCGCGGTCGCCGAATGCGATGCCGAGCATGGTGCTGCTGCCGTTCCACAAGACGCCGTCAAGTTCAATCCAGCCGATCAGTTCATCTGTTTCGGTCAATCGCACGGCGAACAGAAACGCATCTTCACGTTTCAGCATCTCGTCGATCCAGGTCTGAATCTGTGATTCGGCTTGCGGGCGGGCAGGATTAGCGTTGATCAGGCGCACGAACCAGGAATCGTCGTGCCAGCGGGCAATGACAGCCGCGTCGGCCGGGCGCAGTGCAGTCAGCCGGACGTGCTGGTTCTGGAAAAGGTCTGTGAATTCCATGGGTTGGTTCCTGGGGGTGATGGCTGTGAATGTCGGTCTGTATGTTTCGGCCAACTATACCACAGGACGTGCGGCGCACCAACCGGCGCGTCATAAAAGGAACGTCCAAAAGGCTTGATGGCGCGTTCGATCGTTGGAGATTGGAAGGTTGTTACTGGGCAGAGGCGGAAGTCTTGCGCCGGTGAAGAATGGATTCCCGCCTGCCTGGCACTACAAACGAGACATCGATACTGCGGCACGTGAACGATGGTTGATGAACCAAAAGAATTAAAGTTGGTAATTAGCTCGACACGCCCGCCGGGAGCTAAAACCTCCCGGCTACAAAGTGGAAGCCTTTACAGGGCTGGAATTCCCAGGCCCAGAGGGCCTTCCATCTTGTAGCCCGATCCGTTTTGCGGTCGGGCGGCCGCACCCACAGAATCCGACAGGATCAGAAAAAAACAGAGCCGCCGTGCGGGGCGACTCTTCTTTCGGAAACTCGTTGATCAGCCTGCGGAGCGGTAGAGTAGCAGGTAAACTCCAAGCGCCAGCGGCAGTAGCGGCAACGTGTATTGGGCGACCTCCATCGCCTCCGCGCCGATCCAGACAGCGTAACCGACGCCGGCGCCGACTGCGATTGCGCCTGGTGCAAAGCTCCACGACCGCGTTGCCAGCCCGTGGGCGACGAGAATCGCGCCGATGGTCGTTGCTGCCTGCCAGCCGGCTATACCGGAGTTCAACATGACTGCGACCAGCGCGGTCAGACCGACAGCCAGCAGACCGACTCCCAGCAGCTTGCGTAGCCACGCGCCGACGCGGGCGCCGGTGGAGGCGGATCGCCGCGCCGCGGGCCGCGGCCCGCTTGATTTCGGCTTCGACTTCGGCGGCTTGGGCGCCGGCTGAACCATCACCTCGACCAGCAGATCGCCGCGCAGTTTGTCCGGTGTCAGCCGCGGCATTCCCAGTCCCTTGAGGCGGAAAACCTGGCCGGTCCGCGTGCCTGCTGGGATCTTCAAGACAACAGTGCGGTCGGGGGCCGTTATCCTGACCTCACCCGATCTCGCCGCGGTCTGGTAGGGGACAGTGACCTTGACGCGCAGATCGTCACCATCCCGTGCCAGTTGCGGGTGCGGCTTCACGGTGATGTTGACGTAGAGGTGGCCGCGCGGCCGGCCAAATCTGCGTTCGCCCTGGTCGCGTACCCGCAGTTTGGATCCAGTCGATACGCCGGCAGGAATGCTGATTTCTACCTTGCGGCCATCCTTTAGGGAGACGATGCGATAGGCGCCGGAGAACGCCTCCTCTAGCGTAAGTGTGACGTCAACTTGCAGGTCGCGGCCTGAGCGGAACTCGGTGCTGTTTGGATCATCTTCCGTCACCCCCCAAAGCCCGCCGAAAAGCGCGTCGAAAAAGTCGGAGAAATCTGCTCCGCTGGTGTTGTCTGCATCGCTGGTCCGTCGCCCGCGGGCCGTTGAATAGGCCCAGCCGAAGCCGCGGAAGATGCGCTCCATGTCTTCTTCGGAGATGGTGCCGGTGTTGGTACGGCGTGATCCGCCGCCGGTTGACGACGGGCCGTTGGCCGCGCGGCGCGCTGATCCTCCAGCGGTTGAGGAGGAAGCGGAAGAATACGTGTTGGAGGATCTGTTCCCGGTCGAATACGTCCGTGAACTTGAGGACGACTGTGAGTAGGACGACGTGTAGGATGGCCGCGCCGACGAGCCGCGGTTGGCGGACGTGGACCGGTAGGCCGTGCGACGCATCTGCTCGTAGCTGGTATTGATCTGGTCGTAGCGCCGGCGTTTATCGCTGTCCGAGAGGACAGTATAGGCTTCGTTGATGTCTTTGAAGCGCTCTGTAGCGGTTGCCTTGTCCGGATTAACGTCGGGGTGGTATGTACGCGCCATCTTGCGGTAAGCGCGTCTGACCTCGTCGCTGTCCGCGTCGCGTGAGATACCCAGAATGCCGTAATAATCTTTGTAGTCCATAACTGTCATTTACAATACGACGGATGCATCGATTGGTCGCGGAGGTCTGTCGAACATTTCGATGCCTCGTGGGCATGGGGCGCGGCCAACGACCTGCTTTGCTACTCACAGATTATAGCACAGCTTTGTGAGAGATACGTTTGTTTGCCGGCAACTGGGGAGCCTGGCTTACAAAAGTCCCAGATCGCGGGCGCGCAGGGCGGCTTGCGTCCGGTCGCGCGCGCCGATCTTCCCAAGAATGTTGGTGACGTAGTTCTTGACCGTTCCCTCGGCCAGGAAGAGTCTGTTGGCGATCTCGCGGTTGGTCAGTCCATCAGCCAGAAGCTTGAGAACTTCAAGTTCCCGCTCGGAAAGGGTCTCCACCAGATCGGAGGCGGCAGCGGGCGTCTGTGGAGTCATTCGGGCGAACTCGGCTACCACCTTGCGTGCGACCGATGGCTCGATCAGCACGCCGCCAGACATGACCGTTTGAATCGCCTCGGCCAGCTCCTGGATGCTTACGTCCTTCAGCAGGTAGCCCAGTGCGCCGGCTCGCAGCCCTTCGAACACATACTCGTCGTCATCGAACGTCGTTAGAATGATCACTCTCGCAGCAGGCCAGCGGGCGCGCAGGCGCTGCGTTGCTTCGACGCCGTCCATCACCGGCATACGCACGTCCATTAACACCACATCGGGACGTGTGACTTCATATTGTGCAAGCGATTCAGCGCCGTTGCTGGCCTCAGCAACCACGGTCATCCCCGGCTCGATGTCCAGCAGCGTCCGCAGTCCATCGCGCATCAAGCGCTGGTCATCGACCAGTAACAGGCGCACGGTCTCAGTCATCGATGACCTCCTGCGGCAGCGGCAGCGTCACCATAACCTCCGCGCCGCCCAAAGAACTTGCACCGACGCTCAGGGCGCCGTTCAACTGCGCGGCGCGTTCCTCCAGGCCGCGTAGTCCAAACCCGGGCGTGCCGTTCGAGCTGGCATCCAGTCCGACGCCATTGTCGCGGATGGTCAGCACAATCGCGCCGCCTCGCCGCGCCAGCATCACCCAGACGTCCGTGGCTTTGGCGTGCTTGTGTACATTGGTCAGGGCTTCCTGGGCGCTGCGGTAAAGAGCCTGCCGGTGACCAAGTGGCAGATCGGGCAGGTTGTCAGGGGTGTCAAGGTGGACAACGATACCGGTGGCCTCCTGAAAGCTGGCCGTCAGGCGGCGCAACGCCGGCGTCAGCGCCAGGTCAGCCTCGACAGGTGCGCGCAACGTTGCGACCGTGCGCCGAAGTTCTCCCAGTCCTTCACGGATCTGCTCGCGGACCGTTACGACGATCTCCCGGGCGCGCTCGGGGTCAGGTTCGATCAGGCGCTCGGCAGCCTGAAGCTGCACCGAGGAGACGGTAAGCCGGTGGCCGAGGGTGTCGTGCATCTCGCGCGCCATGCGGTTGCGTTCCTGCTGGACAGCCAGGTCCTCGGCTTGTTGGGCGTATGATTGAAGCTGCCGGTGCGCTTCCTGCAACTCCGCCAGCAGACGATTGCTCTCTCGGCTGGCTTGCTCCGCGCGCGTTGTCTGCAGGGCAAACGTGTAGAAGAAGATATATCCCGCGACGTAGATCGGAACAATGATCAGAGCTTCGACGCCGTCGCTGATGGCATACGTGATGAGGGTGATCACGCTGAACAGCGCAATCCAAAGCGCTGAGATGCGCGGCGATTCAAGCAAGGCTACTTCAGCGCTGAGGATGAAAAAGAAAATCACGGCGATCACCTGGCCGGGTGGCAGCAGAATAAGGCCGGTAATGAGCAGCGTCTGGACAATGAGATACAGGTAGATGCCCCAGCCGGGCAGCCAGGCAAGCAGCCGTTCGCGTAAAAAGAACAATGTTGCGAAGATCGCCAGCATCCCGGAAGCAATCCAGCGTGTTGGCTCTTGCTGCTGGAACATCGACCACAACACCGGTACGCCGACGGCCGGGATGATCAGGTAGGCGCTGATGTTGGCGAGGTTGCGAGTTTCGCGGACTGTTGGCTGCGCGGTCATGGGAGCCATGATACTCCATCTGCGGTTGGTGGACAACTGCTTTGAACCGCGACAGGAGTTCGCACCAATTCGGGCGAACTCCTGTCGTCTGAGGGTGAGGTTGTGATTTCCTGGGTTATCCGCGTCGCCTCACCAGCAGGTAGATGCCGATGCCGACCAGGATCAGCGGCCAGCCGTAACCAATGATTTGCAATACCTGCATGAGGTAGCCGCCGCTCAGCAACGCCAACCCAACTGCGCCAATGATGCCGCCGGGGATCAGCGGCCACCATTGGAAACGGCTGCTGGTGAACGGCGAGAGCAAGGCCATCAGTAGCCAGCCGGCCGCGAAGGCCAGCATAAACAGGCCACCTTGGGCATCGCTTTCCAAGCCGCTGTACGGTCCGGTGATCAGGTAAGCGCCCAGGCCGATACCCAAAAGGATGCTGCCCGGAATGACAAGGCCGAAGGTACGAGTGACCAGTCCCCAGGCCAGGAAGATTACTCCCAGCACTGCTGGGACGAGCAGTGTTAGTTCGGACGACTGGGTTACTTGGGCGAGCATCACCAGGGCGCCGATCAGGATCAGGGCAATTCCTGCGATGACGCGGCTGCGAACATCGGTCTGTTTCTCGGTGTTTTCGGTCTTCATTGGTTTATCAAGTTGCGTAGTCATGGTGTTTCTCCTTCCAGGATTGTCTGTTTGAATGCTTGGCGGGCATCTTGCTCGTTGACTTTATGGTAGCGGATGGCAGGTCATGTCAGCCAGTGCCAAAGGTCACACAAAGGGTCATATGCAGAGCAAGCATACCGCACTCAGAACGGTGCTGCTAGCACGTCGCGAATCGACCACCTTGGCCGGAATGATGCGCTGTGACGTAAATTGGAAACGTTTGCAAAGATTGACGGCCCTGGTAACGTATGTTACAATGCTCAAGCCTGACCGCTATGGGTGCGCCAGTTTTCCTTCGTCGATTTCCCAGCGGATTGCAGGTAGTTCTCCTCTTCGCCGCAGACCGACAAGTGTCGGTGGGTGGCTTGCGCAGAAGCAGGTTCATAGTCGATGACGACTTGCTCTGAACTTCCCATAATTTTGGCAACGAGGGCGATTCGCGCCTTTATTGCCGATGCGCGCGCGGAACGAAGCTTGCAGGGGCATCCTTCCGGTTGCGCATCGTCTTGATTCAGTTCAATTTACTTCAGGAGGCATTGCATGAAGAAGAGCTTTACCCTGCTCAGCCTGATCGTCGTGGTCGTCATGATGATCAGTGCATGTTCAACCGCGGCTACCCCGGAGCCCGCCCAGCCGGCCGAACCGGCTGCTACGACCGCTCCCGCGGCCACTGAGGCATCGGCTGAGCAGCCAACGGAAGCTGCTATGACCGAGGGTAGCATTGCGGTAT
>JACKBK010000001.1 GCA_020634555.1 Caldilineae bacterium | reverse complement strand
GCTCACTTTGTCGCTGATGGCTGCAAAGGTGGCTGGCGGCTTCTCGGCAGGCGCGGGCATTACGTTGGAACGAGCGACCTCTCCCAGGCTACCATAGGCTTCCACGAAGTAGACGTATTTCTCTCCCGCCTCGGCGCTGGTATCCACGAAAAAGGCATCGTCAGTGACGCCGACTTCAACCGGCTTGCCCCAGGCCGTCGTGTCGGCCTCAAGGCTGGGGTAGTCTGCTGCGGTCAGGGTGATCAACGGCGAACGCATCACCCGATAGTGCGCCGCACCTGCAGCTGGCTCCCAAGAAACCACAACGCCATTGTCAGTCATGGCTGTCTCCAGGCGACTGCGCCAGTTGGGGTTCATGACCGGTCCGCTGACGACAGCCTGCCCCGCGGCTCTGTTGCCTGCTCCGCCCAGCACCGACGGCATAAACGTGTGGTGAACCAGGGGAGCGCGCCAGACCTGCAATCCGTAGTAGTAGTTCGCCGCGCCGACGAAGAGTCCTTGAGGTGTGGCCTCCATGGAGCGAACGCCGAAGTTGAACTTGTCGCCGAAACCCTGGGTCGTGACCGAGTAGAACTCGGTACCCTCAGGTGACCGCCAAAGATCGAAGCCCATCAGGTCGCGCAGAATCGGTTCCAACTCCGGATCGTCCTTGTAGACCGTCGAGCTATCAAAGGTTCCAACAAAGAGGTTGTCTTCATACGACTCAAGGCGCCACATGTGCCCGTTGAAATCGTTGCCAAACCCGGAAGTGAAACCACTGAGAGGGAATTTCCAGCCATCAGGCGTTTGGCGCGGGTCACCCACGATGACATCCCACGTATCGTCGGAATTGATGCGGATCAGTTCGGCTGGCGAACCGCGGAAGACAACACCGTTGCCTCCCGCATAGAGCCGGCCGTTGTACTCCAACATGGACAGGATCTCGTTGTTTGGCCTGTCCAGGTAGCCGCCTCGGTTGATCACCTGAGTGTAGGTGTAGGGCGCAGTACCGCTGTTATCGGTGCGGTAGATCTTGTAGCCGCTCAGACTTTGTGTTGACACATACAACTGGTTGTTGAAGGGCGCTCCAGCCGATGCCAGCATTCCCCAGGCGCTGACAACGCCATAAGCGTCGTCGCCGGCAGCCGGGTCAGACGACTCCAGGAGAACGCCGCTGCCTTGGGCAAAGCCACCGATCACGTAGAGACGCCCCTTGTCCACGAATGGATTGCGCAGGCTGGCCCAGGGGAAGTCGCCCAATCCGGTACCAGGCGTTTGTGGCACGGCTTCCCAGTTTACTCCATCGGTGGTGCGCAGAATGCGCGGTGGTGGCAGTTCACGTGCGCCCTCGAAGTTTATAAACTTGGCCGAGACGCCGGTTACGTACAGAGCCTCGGTGCCGTCACTTTCGGTGTACACTGTCATGCCGCGAAAGCCGATGTCGCGAGCTGTATACTTGCCGCTGGCCAGCAGTACATCGTTGGGCGACTGGTAGACTCGTTGCCAGACGTTGGTCACCGGCGACCAGCGCCAGATCTCAGCCTGCGCAGGTATATCCTCAGGATCTGCCGGGCACTCAATGTCTGGGTCTGCCGGCGGATAATCTACGCTGCCCGGTAACAGATTGTGAAAGGACGCCGTTTCGGCGCAGTGCCATGCCCGGTTGGTCCCAACATAGAGATAGCCGTTCCACCACTGCATCGACCATGGCCAACTGTTCTGGCGATCGCCAAAGCCTTGTGGAGCCATCGACACAAAATCGTCTGCGCCGGGCGGGAAACCCGCCTGAGCTTTCAGGGGGGCCATCAGCATCAGCAGCAGCGCGGCTGCAATCAGCACCCCGCCAGATATTCCCAAAACGGACCTTTGTCTCATATTCATACTAAGTTTCTCCTTAATCATTTCATTGCTTTTCCATGGTCTACAATATCTCTTGTGACAACACGCCTGACTGGTGCAGCATGACGCGGCGCTGAAGCTTTGCAATCAATACCCGCACATCATCGACCAACGGCCAGCCGGGCTGGTCGGGCGAATAATCTGCCAGCTCGCCGGCCAGATCTTCTAGTTGCGCCAGCGCGCCAGGCGTGTCGCTATCATCAATCTTTCGCTTTGCCTCGCCAACTGAGTCGGTTGTCATTCTTTTTGGTGCTGCAGGGAGTGTGGTGGCCTGCTTCAGTAAACTGTCAAAGGTAACTGGAGGAGACAGATAGGGCGCTGAGACGATATTGGAGTCTGGCGAAAGCGACCTCTTGTCGTTCACCGCCCGCACCAGATACTGGTAGCGTGCGCCCGGTGAAACACTGCTGTCGATCCAGAACCACTGATCAGTCTCGGCGATTTCTTCGTAGTCGCCGGGAACCCATAGCTCATCCGGCACAGGTGGCACGTACAGATCGGGCATAAAAAACAGGAGGGTCTTCATGATCCGCATCATGCGCGTCATAAAGGAGTTGGACATCACCTGGTCGCGGATGTTGGTCACCTGTGCCCGATAGACCCGATAGCGGCCCGTTGCGGCTGGGTCATCCCACGAAAGAACCACCCGATTGTCAGCGGTTTCAGCCTCCAGGCGTAGCGGCGCATGTGGAGGCTGGTCAGGCTCAGATGTGTCGGTTCGTTCAATTCCCTGCCAAACGCGCAACCCCTGCCACTTGTTCGCTGTTCCGACGAACAGACCGTGAGGGGTGCTGGCAAAGGAACGGACGCCGTTGGAGTAGATGTCGCCGAAACCGTTGGTGGTGACAGGAGTGAAATGCCAGCCATCGGTGGTCTCGAACAGATCGAATCCGTAATGCGGGCGAAGATAGGCATCTGCATCGGCCACCCGGCGAAAATCGGTTGCCATGTTCCAGGTGCCGATGTAGAGCCGACCGTTGTATTCATTCATACGCCAGATGTGAGCGTTGAGCCAGTTGCCGAAGCCTGTATCCAGCCCGCTCAGCGGATATTTCCAGCCATCGGGCGTCTCGCGCGGCGCGCCGCACACGAGATCCCATGTGTCGTCGGGATTGATGCGGATGACCTCGCCCGGACGGTCGGTACCGACAAACAAGCGGTCCTGAAAGACGAACATGCTGATCACACTGAAGGAAGGGTTGGCGGCAAAGGCGCCCGGCTCTACCACCGTTGTAAACTGGTAGGGTGCCGAGCCGGTGGCGTCGGTCTTGCAGACGGAGTATCCCTTCTTCGGGTCGCGCAGCCCGACATACAGGTATCCGTTGTAGGTTACCATCTCAAACGCGCGCATGTCCTTCGGGCTAATCTGGCGGAAACTGTCGTTGCCGCGAGCCGGATCGGCCGATTCAAGAATGATCCCTTCGCCGCGCACCGATCCAACATGGACAAACAAGCGATCCTTGTAGACCACCAATGTACGGAAAGAGCACTTATCCAGCGTGCCCATAAAAGTCCCGGGATCCTGGGGCAACGGCTCGAAAGTTTTCCCGTCCACTGAACGCAGGATGCGTGGCGATGGAAAGGGCCGAAATATGAAACGCGCGTTGACGCTGGAGACGTAGAGCGCCTCTGTTCCGTCCGGCTCGGTGAACTCGGCCATATAGCGGAATCCTACCTCGTGTGCTGTCAGTTTCCCCGATTTTCCCGGAATCGAAACATCCTGCGGAGACTGGTAGAGCCGCTCCCAACTGTCTTTCTCCGGCGTCCAGCACCAGATCTCGGCCCTCAAAGGCAGTTCGGTGGGATCGGGTGTGCATTGTGCGTCGGGATCCTTGGGTGGATATTTGATGAACAGGGGAAAAGCAGAATTCAAGCCAGCGTGTTCAGCGCAGTGCCACGCACGGTTTGTTCCCACATAGAGCTTACCCTTCCACCAGTACATGCTCCAGGCCCAGCTGTTTTGCCGATCTCCAAACCCTTGTGGCGCCGCCTGGCGAAAAACCAGATCATTGGCCACGTACAGTGGTTCGTCCTGAGTCAACTGGGAGGGCGTTAACACGGGAACAATCCCGGCCTCCTGTCGATCTGTCATGCAGAAATCTCCAAATTCTATTCCGAAAGTGTCTATCAGCTCAGCCTGAGCGGGTTACCCGGCGCATTACCTCACCAAAATAGAAGCGCTCGAACAACTCGCCAGGGATATACCGGCGGGCATTGATAACCAGTCGCGCCCGGGGGCCTACTGCATAGCGCCATCGAGGCCGCGGCTCGCTGATTGCCCGATACACAGCTGCGGCAACATCCTCAACGGTGATCCGCGACGTTTCCATGGCGCTGTAAAAGAGCGCCTGCGACTGCTTGAACCATTGGTAGTAGGGGCTGTCTGGATTCGCTGTATTTACTCCGGCGCCTGAGGCTGTGCCGCGCTTCCAGGTGTCGGTCTTAGTGACGCCCGGCTCGATCAGGCTGACGGTAACACCAAGCGGCTGCATTTCCTGGCGCAACGACTCGGCGAAGCCTTCCTGCGCAAAGCGGCACGCGCTGTAGGCACTGCCTGACGGTGAGCCGATCTTGCCGGCCACCGAAGAGATGATCACTATCCGGCCACGTTTTGCCTGGCGCATGTATGGCAAGGCGGCCCGGGTTACAGCCAGCGTCCCGAAGAAGTTTGTGTTGAACAAGTGGCGAATCTCGTCGTCCGCCAGATCTTCGAAGTAACCTCGCAACAAGATTCCAGCGTTGTTGACGACGCCGTAGATCGAGCCGCACTCGCGGACGATCTGCTCGACGACGGCATTGATGGATCCCTGGTCGGTTACATCTAGATACACCACTCGCAGATCGGCGTTGCGGTTGGCCGCCATGGCTTCCAGTTGCGGTTTCAGACTCATGTCGCGCACGGTGCCGTACACGATGTATCCCTTTTCGCCCAGCATCAGGGCGATCTCCTGGCCAAATCCGGTCGAGATGCCAGTTACCAAAACAGGATCAGTTACCAATGGGTCTCCTTTCGCTCATTGGAAGGCAGTCACTTTCAGTGGTGACTGTTGCTTTCTACATGCAGTGGACCAACAGACTTCGGAAGTCTCTGGTTTTGATCAAGATAACAGCGATTCGCCGTCAGATTTCCCTGCCGCGCGGGCAGGATTCGCAACAGACCTCCGAAGTCTCGTTGTAGTGTTAGCACGCGGTGATTGAAGTTTCCGGGAAAAGATGCCCGGCACTTGCCTCTTACTGCCCAAAAGTGCCAGGCACCTTGTTACTTGCTCTTCGCTACTCTGACCCAAATTCGTTTGAGCAACGTTAAGAAGTCATGAAGATCAGGTTAGAAGTTTGATTGCTGAATAGGTACGTTTGACGAAGTGTCAGTTTC
The DNA here is from genome assembly GCA_020634555.1 of Caldilineae bacterium. GTDB lineage: Bacteria > Chloroflexota > Anaerolineae > JAAEKA01 > JAAEKA01 > JACKBK01. The sequence continues at coordinate 258,629 of JACKBK010000001.1, read as the reverse complement.
TCATGCCGCAACAAAAACAGCCGTGCGGGCAAAGTCCAAATAGATCTCTTCGATTGTGCCAAAACCCGCCCGGCGAAAGATATCGTGCCATTCAGCCTGGGTCGCCAACCGCTGGTTGGAGAGCATGTGGAGCAACTGAATCTCCATCACCCCGCCCGGATTGCGGCGCAACTCCTCCGGTGAGTGCCGGATCACTTCGCAGACGTACAGCGGCACACCTGGGAAGCGGCTGCGGTACTTGCGCAGCAACTCCAGCAGGCGCTGGTTGTCGTCGCTCAGAAACTCGTGCAGGGCGTAGATGCAGGTCGTCGCGTCGATGTCTGCTACGTCCTGAAAGGATGTGTCCATAGCAAACATGTCGGCTACCAGCAACTGGACACGGCTGGTTAATCCGTGGCGAGCCAGCTCCTCGTTGCCCTCTGCGATGGCTTCAGGCGCAATATCAACGCCGTAGCCGGTAAAGCGCGCTTCACTGGTACACATGTTGATCAGGAACGCAGCGTCGCCGCAGGCCAGGTCCAGGATGCGGGTTCGCTTGGCATCCAGCAGCAGCTTGCTGACTGCCGGAATCGCCAACAGTTTGGCCGACAGCCCGCTGCCAACGGCGACGTACTTCGATCTGCGCTGCACATCGACGCCATAGACCTTCTGGCGCCTGAGCAACGGCTCCAGGTTTGCGAAGACATCAGCGTAGGCATACACGGACAACAAGGCGCCTTTCAGCACCTGATCGACCAGTCTGCCCTTGTCGCTGAGTGTGTAGCCGATGCCGTTCTGATTCAGGTATTCCAGTTCATAAGCATAGTCGCAGAGCGCCTGCAGAACAACCGCATCGAGGTCCTCACGCGCCGCAAAGGACGACACCGAAACAGCTTCGCCAGATTCGAGCTCGTCCATGAAACCAGAGTTAATCAGAGCGATGAGCACCTGAGTTGCATAGTGCCCGCGGATTGTATCCTCATTCAGTTGTTTGCTCTTGCGCAGCTTGACCGACTGGCTGACCCCAAGCAGGGATATCGCACGAAACTGGGAAGCCATAGCTATTCTTGCCTTCTTTCATGAGTAACTGCTCACCCGTCATTCCCGCGGAGGCGGGAATCCACGTCTTCACAGGTGCAGGACTCCCGCGGAGGCGGGAGTGACACAACAGGGAAGGCTGAGTAGTTATGGTTTGATGGCTTCATCGATCCATTGATGAAGCTGCGCAAGATTTGACGACAGGGATCACCCAGAATTAGTGACCCGCTTCATCGCCTCTCCGAAGTAGAACCGCTCGAACAGTTCGCCCGGCAGGTAGCGGCGTAGCGTGATGACCAGTCGCGCCCGCTTGCCCACGATGTAGCGCAGCCGCGGCCGCTGCTCAGTCAATGCGCGGTAGATGGTGTCGGCCACCTGCTCGGGCGTTGTGGGCGAGGTCCGCACCAGCTCATCGGCCAGTTGCTCCTGGCGCTGAAACCAGGCGTAATACGGGCTGGACGGATCCTGCGCCCGTCGGGCGATGCCACGATGTACCGTCCAGCGTTCGGTCTTAATAATGGCCGGCTCCACAATACTGACGTGGATTCCGAGGGGAGTGATCTCCTGCATCAGCGACTCGGCGAAGCCTTCCAGCGCGAACTTGCTGGCGCAGTACGCCGTTCTGCCCATGGACGCCACGCGCGCGCCCACCGAGCTGACAAAGATCAAACGGCCGCTGCCAGCCTGGCGCATGGTCGGGAGAACCGCACGCGTCACCACCATCGCGCCCATCAGGTTGACCTCGAAGACCTTTCGTATCTCGTCGTCGTCACAGTCCTCAAAATAGCCGCGCAGACTGATGCCCGCGTTATGCACGACACCCAAAAACGCGCCCTCAGTAGCCGTAATCGCCTCGACGGTCGCCTGAACGGCGGCTTCGTCGGTCACGTCCATGATCGGCGCGTGCAATGTGACGCCGTGCTGCGACGCTTCCTCGATCACCCGCGCCTTCTGCGCAGCATCCAGCACGCTGGCGTAGACGTTAAAGCCTCGCTCGGCCAGGGTGAGAGCGGTTTCCAGACCCAGCCCAGTACCCGCCCCGGTGATCAACACCTTGCTTGTCACAGAAGAGGCTCTAGTTCACGACCGTTGACGATCTCGCGGTCTGGCTGGCAGAACTCTTCGATGTGAGCAGCCAGTATCTCCGGCTTCTCCAACGGGAAGAAGTGGCGCAGCCTCGTTGGCGGCAAGATTACCGTCTCGTAGTTGGTGGCGTATTCGCAGATTTCATAGAAGGTGCCCATGTAAGGGGAACCCTGCTCATACATCAGCAGCTTGGGATGCGGAACCGTGGCGATGTTGTTCAAGGTCAACTCACCGACCACCTCGTAATCCTCGATCAAGGAAGTCGTGTCCAGCAGCGCCTTGAACTTGTCCTGCCGGCGGCGGGATTTGCCCGCCGACGGGCCAAACATGATGGGTACCTTGAGACTCTGATGCAGCAGGTAGCGGTAGTCGGTGCGATTTTCGGGCGGCACCGGCTCCCCGGTGTATTTCTCGATCATCTCCGCCCAATAGTCCCAACCGATCCAGGTGGCATCCTTGCGCGCCGCTACCAGCGCCGGCAAGCCCGCCTCGACCAGCACCAGGCGATCGGCCCGCTCCGGATAACACATGGCGAAGTGCAGGGACACGTCAGCGCCCATGCTGTGTCCAGCCAAGTGCGCCTTCTCGATCCCCAGCGCATCCATCAGTCCGCGCAGATCCTCGGCAATGTCGCGTGTCGTATAGCCGGTGGCTGGCATCCCGCTGCGCCCATGGCCGCGCATGTCGAAGCTTGTCAGTCGATATCTGTCTCGCAACATAGGCACGACGCGCATATGCCAGATGGCCAGATTGCCACCCAGACCGTGCAGCATGACGATATCCGGCCCCTCGCCAACCGTCCAGTAGTGGAGATTAACTCCGTTGACTTCAACATTTCCCACTAGCTAATCGCTCCTTGTCCGGCTATTCCACATAGCCCAACTCTCTCAGTCGCGCCAACAAGATAGCCTCTGCTTCGTCGTCATACAACTGTTGTTGGCCCGCTTTGCCCTGATTATCCCGAGTAGTCGAATGGCCGCTTTCCACCTCTACCGGATGGCTGGCCAAATATTCCGGCGTGACCATCTCGGCCGGCACGCGGCCTTCCAGATCGTCGGGGAGTGAAACGCCAAGGCTGTACAGCAGAATCGGCGTAACGTCCAGCAGCGACAGCTCGTCGATGGCCGTGTCCTGACGGATGCCGGGACCGGCAGCCAGGAGCACGCCCAGCGGCCGGTGCGTGCCGACCGGCTGGGGCCGAGGAATCACGATCTCGTTGGCTGGCAGAATCGACACCAGCCCACCGTCGCGCAGTGTCAGGGTCAGGTCGGGTGCCAATGCGCCCGCCGAGCCGTCAAACGCCTCCTCGCGGGTAGCAACAGCTTTCACCACCGGCTTGCCGTCACGTTCGTCCACGTAGCTCAACAGTGCTTCCACCAGTTCAGCGCGGAAGCGGTCATAATCGGCCTCCGCCACGCCGCGGCCGCCATGTTGCTCGGCGCGCACGATGTGGATGCCGTTGCTGGTCGGCGTAGAAACGTAGGCGGTGGTGCGATCCCAGTCGAGCCAGCGACTGTGCCGGGAGAGATGTCCCATTCCCAATGTGTCGCCCTCGCTCAGTTGTGCTGTCACATCCTCCGACCACACCAGATAGCCAGCTTGCTCCAGCCAGCTATTGACGTGGAACACCTCGGTAGAGGCTCCGAACCCATGATCCGAGACCATCACCACGGTGGCGTCAGGGCCGGCCTTTTCCACAAGCGCGGCCAGAATGTCATCCAGTCGCCGGTAGTAGCCGATGCTTGCCTCGCGAATTCGGATCTCTTCTGGGGTAGGATCGGCCGGCCACAGCGCCGGATCAAGAAAACGCCAACAAAGATGTTGCACTTTGTCCGGGCCATCCAACAACACGGCTGTCAACTCGCTGGGGTCGTTGTCAAACAGGTAGTTCAGCACCTCAAGCCAACGTTCCTCGCGGCGTATGTGCAAACCGACCCACTCTATGTATTCGGCCTCATCGCATCCTTCGGTCGCCCTGGCTTCCAGCGCCATATCCATAGCCAGCTCGCGCGGGTTGAAGTCGGGCAACTGCTTGAGCCGGTCGTAGAGATCGGGCGGGTGACAACCGAGCCGCAGTTGACGCCACGGCATCCAACCGGCGATGACCAAACCGTCGATGGACAGTGGCGGGAAGTGAACCGGGAAATTGATCACGCTGGCCCGCAGGCCACTCCGATTGGCCATCTCCGCGATGTGGTCAACCTGGATGTCGCCGGATGTGGCTAACCTGATGGCCGTGCTGCCGGGTCCGTCGGCCTGAAAGAAGTCGAAGATGCCGTGATGGCCGGGTGAGCGGCCGGTGAGTACGGTTGTCCATGCTGGTGGAGTAAGCGGCGGCACAACGCTGCGCAACTCGGCTCGCACTCCCCGTTCCGCAAACGACTTAAGAAACGGCATCACCCCTTGCTCCATGAAGGGATCCAGGAGGGTAAACGTAGCGCCGTCCAAGCCAACCAATACCGTCTTTTTTGTCATGATGCTTGTTCAAGTTCGTAGGCTTGCAGGCTTTTGGTAGTGAAATCGACCCATTCGTCGACCGTCACGTCGTTGATTGGGCGTTGGCCGATGTCGATCAGTAAATCGGCGAAGGGAATCGGGTGGCCAAATCGTTCCTGCAACGTGTTGCCCAGCACAACGGCGTCCAACGACTGGAAACCCAGATCGGAGAAGAGCCAGGTTTCGCCTGTGATCTCTCCGCCGTAGTCCCAATCCTCAGACAACTGCTCCAACAGACGCAAAGTAGCGTCCCAAACTTCGTTTCGTGTAATTGTGTTCATAGGTTCTTTGGTTGTTTACCGTTCGTTTACTCGGCTCTGCGCCCTTGCCCGAGAACGCTGGCAAGCACATAGCCGTTCTCGCGCGCAGTGTAAGCTGCGATCCGCTCCCCTGAGAGGTTGGGGAACAGATCCACCAGTGTTCCGGCCAGGTTCATGAAGACGAAACCACTGGCAATGTCCACACGTTCAACAGTCACGCTGTGCGGGCCGGCCGCTAACCCGTAGCCCAGCGCCTTGCCGACTGCCTCCTTGGCGCACCAGACCCGTAGCGGCCAGATGTCCGTCTGGGATTCTTCCAGATCGGCCAGAACCGATTGCTCTTCTCGGGTGAACGCTACATCGGCGAACGACGAGTCCTGGCGCTCGACCGGCTCCAGATCGACGCCGATCCCGGGCATCCGTCCGTCGTTGCGCACAGGGCCTGCTACGGCTACGGCAACGCCGCGCGTGTGTGCTATGGTGAGGGCGATCGGTTGTGCCATCTTCGGCAGCCAATCACCCGTCACATACGGGCTCCCGCGCTCGTCTGTGGAAATTTCGATATCCGCTGCTTTAAGGTGCCGATTATACACATCATGCAGATATGTGGCAAGCGCCTCCTTGGCCGCGACGCGCCCCAGTAGCCAGTCGATGCGCCGGCTGTCGGCTCCGGTCATGCCGCGCCAGACCAGGCGCTCAGCCGGGGTTAGCACCAGATGCGCCAAGGTCTTCTCCCACAGCCCGTAGTGAGCCTGAAAGAAACCGGCCGGGAACCCCTTGATCTTGCGAGCGCGGTAGTTCTCAGCGGCAGAATAGCCGACAAGTGGCGCAGTCCACGGCTCGCTGAGCTGGGCCTCGCCTTGGCTGAGAATAAATCGATAGAAGGGACGCGGAATGTCAAACCGCTTGTCGTCCCAGGCATCAAGCCGCATTCGCAGCCGGCCTGACGCGTCGACGATGTCGATGTCGGAAGTCATTTGCAGGTTTTCCAGCAAGGTGCTGTGCACCTGACAGGTCACCTGCTCGCCCGCAGGCAGCGGCGGTCCATAGAAGTGGAGAGCCTCCAGGTGGTACGGAAAAACCACAAAGCCCTGCTCCAGGGTTTCCAGCGTCCAAAATCCCACTAACTGGCCGGCTGCGTCGAGCAGAATCGGCTCGGCGATGAACCCCGGGGTCGAGTTGGAGCGCAGGAAGCGGTCGGTAGGCAGCGCCTCCATGGTGGCCACCAGACCGTTGCTGCCGATCCGCTCGATCGACTTGACCGCACGGAACGATGGGCCATGGAACATCCCGTCGCGATAGAGACGTTCCGGCTGCCACTGGCTGGGCCGCTCATCGTGCAAAGCCAGCGTCGCCACGGCCGGTGGATCGGGGTAAGCCGCAGCGAACACCATTGTGCCCTCGGCTACCGCCGGTGCCGGACCTGCGGGCGCAGCATCGTCGTCTGGCAGGACGCGCACGACGACGTCGAACTCGTTTCCATCGGCGCCGGCCCGCCGTTTGGCCGTCATGTGCAGTCTGGCCGCACCCTGTTGCAGGATTATCCAGCGATACGCGCGCAGGTTGCGCATTCCCGTAAGGACCTGTCCGGGCGCCAGCACAGCCGCGGTCTCGGCCAGGATCTCCATAGTAACCGTCAGCGGCACGATAGGCAGCGCCAGCAACTCGGGATCCAGGCGCGAGATCTCCCGGCCCAGCGTGTGGTCGCGCATGAACAGGTCCTCGGCGACATCCAAGGTACACACGATGTCCAGTTCTTCGCCGGGAACGTAGGTGCGTGCGTCGCCCCGGCCGAGGAAGGGCATTCGGTTCAGTAGATCAGCTGTGGGAGCCGGTGTTGGAGTGGACGGCCAATCCGTTGCTGTGCTGGTCAGCGGAGTGGCCGTTGATTGAAAAAAATCCAGAATCGCTCCCAATGTTTTCAGGGAGGAGACCTGTTCCATCGTGTCGCCCTCCACCAGACCCGTCTCCTGGTTGAACGCACCCAGAATCTCGACCCGCTTGATGGAGTCGATGCCCAGATCGGCCTCCAGATTGGCGTCCAGCGAAAGCACATCGACCGGGTAACCGGTCTTGTCGCTGACCAGGTTGAGGAGGATGTCCTTCAGATCCAGTGGCTGCGTCTCCGCGGGCAGCGTCCACGACGGAACGGCTGGTTCAACCTCCGCGGCTGGAGCCTCGACGGTTGCCGGGGGCGCCGGTTGAGACGGGGCGGGTACGGTCGGCGTTGTTACGGGTACCGACTGAACTGGCAGCGGGCTCGGTAGCGCTGGAACGGTTACTGAGGTGGGCACGCCGGTCAGAAACTGCTTCACCAGCGCTTCCTGGGTTCTGAGGAACTGGTCCATCAGTTGCAGATGTCCTTGCATGACCAGGGTACGCCCATCGACGGTTGTCTGGGGAGCCGCCATTAGACTGTCTGTGTCTGCTGGTGCAGTTGGGGCGCGTACGCCTCTCTGGGAATCGTTTACAATAGGGTTGTGTTGCATATCAGCTTTCTTCTCTTCCTCGTTTTGCTGTGGTGGCGCGGGGACCGACACCGGCTTGCTCGGTGCGGGGTTGGGATGTCGGTCGAGGGCTGCTTCGCCAGTCTTGCTGGCCAGTTGGCCGCGAATCCGGCTAGCTGCCTCGGCTGAGACTTCCATACCGGCCCAACCGGAGGCCAGCTTCATCGTGCCCTTGCGTTGCCTGCCAGCGTGGCGGCCTTGTTCAGGTGTCAGATCCACGGCGCGCGGCCGGCGCCGTTCATAGAGCGCCGCAATATCCAGCGGCACGCCCTGCGCGTATAACAAGGCGACCAAATGGTTGAGTTGAGTGATGCCTGACCGTTGTTGGATGTTGGCGGGTATGGCCAGATGTGGCTGGCCGCGCAGGATGTCACCGACGAACGCGGTCAGGTTGCCGCGCGCGCCGGCCTCCACGAAGATGCGCACGCCGTCGTCGTACATTGCCTGGATGGTCTCGCGGAAACGCACCCGGTTGATCCAGTTTGCAATGGCCAGCGTCCGAATGTCCTCCGCGTTGTCGCCAAACGGAGCGGTTGTCACGCATGAATAGGTGGTGACGCTGGGTGCGGCCAGCGGCAACTGGGTATAGAAATCCTCGAAAAGGCTGCTGTAGGGCTGGAACAGGGCCGTATGATAAGCGCGGTCGAAGCGCAGACTCTCAAAGATCAGCCCTTCAGCTTTCATAGCCGCGGTCAGGCTCTCACGCTCCGCTTCGTCGCCTACCACTACCGACTGGTGCGGACAGTTATCCATCCCCACGAACACGCTGTCGCCGGCCTTTTCGACCAGCGGCGCGACCTTGTCCAGCCCGGCGCCCACGGCCAGCATAAACGCCCGCGGTACGTTGTTGTCCTGAGCAACCTTCTCATACATTTGGTTGAGGTTCAGCAGGTAGTGGCCCACGAACTCATCCTCATTGACTGCGATCATGCCGGATGCCAGCAGCGCTGAGTATTCGCCTGTGCTGTGGCCAACCATTGCGTCGGGCTGCACGCCCAGCTTGAGCAGCAGCGCATGGATCGCGGCGTTGCCTGTCAACACTGCCTCTACCGCGCCGTCGATCTCCCAGAGCTGCCGGGCCACCATGGAGTCGTCGGGCAGCCCTGGCGCGGGGAAGATGAAGTCGCTGGGCACGTAGCCACGCGGATGCCCGGCGAAGATGCGGTCGATGCGGTCGAACGCGGTGCGCACCTCAGGAAAATGGATCGCCAGATCGGCCAACATGTTGGGATATTGCGATCCCTCACCGGGGAAGAGGAAGGCCAGCTTGCCCTGCGGATAGAACGGCTCTTCGAAGAAGTAAATACCGCGTACATCCTTGATGCGGCGGGTTTTAGGTTTCTGCAGCCGCTCAGCCGCTTGAACCAGCTTGTCGCGCAGGTCAACCACCGAGGTTGCCACCACCGCCAATCGGCAAGGCTGTCCATCCGCACCCTGATTGATCGTCCACGCGAGGTCCAGCAGACTGAAACCCGGGTCAGCCAGATCGGGTACACCCTCCAGATAGTCAACCAGCCCAGCAACGGATTCCAATAGCTCGTTGCGGTCGGCTGCGGCGATGATGACCACCTCGCTGTCCCATTCGTTCATGTGGCTGGTGGAGTCTGCCGCTATCTGCGGCTGCGCTTCCTCCAGGACGACATGGGCGTTGACGCCGCCAAAACCGAAAGCGTTGACACCCGCGCGGCGCGGCGTCTTTTGGCTTTGAATCCAGGGGCGGGTTTCGGAGTTCAGATAGAAATTCGAGTCTTCAAGCTTCAGCTTTGGGTTCGGATTTTCACAGTGGATGGTCGGCGGCAACACCTTGTTGTGCAACGCCAGCGCTGTTTTGATGATCCCCGCAACCCCGGCTGCCGGCATGGTATGGCCGATCATCGACTTGACCGTGCCCAGCGCCGTGTGAGGGACTTCTCCCTCCCGTTCGCCAAAGATGGCGCTCAACGCTTCGATCTCGGTCGCGTCGCCCACCAAGGTTCCCGTTCCGTGGGCCTCGATCAGACCGACGGTCGTGGGGTCGATGCCCGCGTTCTCATACGCCAGCCGCAACGCCAGCACCTCGCCCTCCAGCCGCGGCGTGAGCACACTCATGGCGCGGCCATCGCTGGAGGAGCCAACGCCCTTGATGACAGCATAGATGCGGTCTCCGTCACGCAGGGCATCGGCCTCGCGCTTCAGTACCAGCATGCCGATCCCTTCCGACAGAATCGTGCCGTCAGCCGCCGAGTCGAAAGGCCGGATCTGCTCCTGATGCGAGAGCGCACCCAGTTGCGAGAACAGCGTCAGGATCGGAATCGGCGTCGTCACCTGCGCTCCGCCCACCAACGCCAAATCGCAGTGGTTGGTCTGGAGGTCGCGCAGAGCGATCTCGACTGCAATCAGCGAGGAAGCACAGGCGGCGTCCACGGTATACGACGGCCCCATCAGGTCGAGGCGATTGGCAATGCGACCGGCCGCGATGTTGGGCACCAAACCGGGGGCGCTGGCCGCGTCGAACGGAGGCAGCTTGCGTTTCAGCTCCGCGCGCACCAGCGCCAGCGCCTCCTCGCCGTACTCAGGATGCAGCGACTGCAATACCTGAAGCGTCTGGTCTACCACCAGACTGTGCTGCACCATGTTGAGGTTGCCGCGGTTCAGATAGGTTCCCTTGCCCAGGATCACTGCGGTGCGGCGGCGCTGCGTCTCGTCACCTCGCAAGCGCTCCAGATAGCGCGCATCGGCCAGCGCATCGTAGGCCAACTTCAAACCCAGCCACTGATCCGGCTCGCCGCCGTCCAGACCGATCGGCATGATCCCGTAGTCCAGCGGGTTGAACTCGGCCAGCGGGCCGAGAAACCCACCTTTTTTGCAGTAGACCCGGTCGTTGGCGTTCGAGGCGGGATCGTAGAAGATATCCGAGTCCCATGCCTCCGGCGGCGGATCGGTCACTGCATCCACCTTGCTAACGATGTTCTGCCAGAACGCATCCAGGTCGCGTGCGCCCGGAAACATGCAGGACATCCCGATAATCGCTACGCCTTGCCCGCTGCCGGTCACCGCCGCGCCTTCTGTGTTGTTTGCTTGTGTCATATCTGCTTTTTTATCGCCGTGCGTTGATGCGATTGCGCCATTACCTGGTTGTCCTCGCCGCAGATCAGCACCTCGGCCTCGCCTGGCCGGCCGGCGTTGATCTCCTCCACCAACCGCTGACAACCTACATCGACGGGCACCAGGCTGACTCCGCGCTCCTGAAACTGGCGGCGCAGCTCGTCGGATACCATGCCGGCATCCCATGGCCCCCAGTTGATGGACACCACGTGGCCGGGCCAGTCTTGGTCCAGCAGAACCGCCAGCTTGTTAAGCACCTCATTGGCGGCGGCATAATCTCCCTGGCCGCGGTTTCCGAACCTACCGCTCACCGACGAGAAAAAGACCAGGAACTTGAGCGACTCCGGCCGCAACATACGGCTGAGCACGAACGCGCTGTCCAGCTTGGTGCTCACCACCCGCCTGAGCGAGTCGATCGTCTTGTCCTTGATCAGCTTGTCTTCGATGACACCGGCGCCGTGGATTACACCGTCGAGACGGCCAAACCGCTCGTAGACGCTGTTGATCAGCGCAGCAAACGCGGCCTCGTCGCGGACATCCAGCGAATGATACTCGACCCGAGCGCCGGTGCGGCGCAGGCGACGTAAATTGCCTCGCATCTCCCGTTCGCGCAACAAGCGCTGATAAGCCGCCTCGACCTCGGCCAGCGCGGCTGGCTTGCCCTGGTTGCTCATGCCGCTCAGCAATGCGGCCTTGATCTCGCGCGCCGTAGTTAGACCCGCCGTTTCCGCGGCCTCCTGCTCGGGAGGCGCCTGCGAACGTCCGGCCAAAATCACGGTTGGCCGATAGCGCTCGGCCAGCTCCTGTACGACGCTGGCGGTGATGCCGCGCGCGCCGCCGGTCACCAAAACCACCGACGCATCATCGATGGCCGGTATTGCAACCTGGTGCGAGTCGACAGGCGCCTGGCGCACAGCGATCATCGTGCGTATGCCATCGCGGTAGCCGACCTCCGTCAGGTCGTCGGCAGCGCCAGTTTCGGCCAGGACCGCGGCCGCCGCCTGGACGATATCGTCCACTGCGCCAAAGTCCACGACCTTGGCGCGCACCGCGGGCATCTCGTGCGCGGCCGTCTTGAGCAGGCCGGCGATGCTGGCCTGAGTCGGTGAAAAGCCGCTTGCCTTGCCGTCGCCGACTGCAAAATCGCCGCCCATCTGCGTTGCAGCCAGCAGGCAAGATCCGCCGGCCGCGGCAGCGCTGGCCAGATCCGCCTGCACGCCTTGCAGCACGTTGAAAAAGCCGACCAGATCCCCTTCGATGGATTGCTGCCACCCGGCAAGAGTTAACTCGGCGAACGGTTGCGCTGGCTTGAGGGCTGCCAGATAGAGCAGACTGCCAATGGCCTGGTGTTCGCGGCGAACGGCCGCGAGCGCTGATTCGACATCAGCGGCGTCGGTCAACGTCGCCGCATAGTGCCAGTTGTCCGGTTGTGCGGCTCGTCCGTTGCCGTTGAACCCATTGACCCCATTCCCATTTGCAGACCTGGCCGGGCGGTTATGGAGGATCACCGCGTCGTAGCCCTGCTCGCGCAGCATCGCTGCTGTCTGTTCAGCCACACCGTAGGCGTCGGCTGCGATCAACACCGCGCGGCCCGGCGCAAGACCGGCCGTGGCGTCGATCACCGGCGCATCGGTTGCGGTCAGAGTGAAGCGCAGGATGGGCGAGGGCGCGGCAGCCGGCTGGTTTATGTGCGGCCGCGGTGGTCGCTTCAGCACGACCACCGGTTCGGCGTGCAGCGGCTCGGCGTGCCGTGGGATGGCTGCCGGCTGCGCGACCGGAACATCAGGCGGGGCGGGCGCCGGCGCCTCCGGGGCGTTGTCAAGATAGCTGCTCATCACGCTGGCCTGCATTTGCAGGAATCGGGCCATCAGTTGCTGGGTCTGGACCATCACCTGCACGGTGGCGTTGCCGTGGACAACCGGGGGTGCCGCAACGCTCGGCATGTTCGTCGCGGTCCTTGTTGGGGCAGCGGGAAGCTGACCAACTGGCATCCCTGGCGCGGGCGCTAGCGCCGGTTGTTTCGGAGGAGGCGCGGGATTTGGCGTGGCACGCGGCCCAGCCAGCCTCGCGCCGGCCAGCGAAACATCCAGCGGCTGGACTACCGGCTCCGGTTGTCCGCGCTCCACGTCCAGCCAGCGGCGCGCCCGTCCACCGTTGACCAGCCAGGTCGTAGGTCCGTAGGCCGCCCGTGCAGGGTCCGTGTAGGGCGCATTAAGATTGATCTCGCGCACGTCGCGGCCCTTAAAGAGCACTCTGAGGTCGATGTCTGTGCCGATGGCGATTATCTGCGCCAGCGCCCGCTGCACGTCTAGCAGGCCGCGGCCACCCGAGTCGACCGAGACGGCCAGATGGGGCAGGTTGCCCAGAATCTGGTGCACCAACCCCGTCAGCACGCTACGCGGTCCGGCCTCGACGAAGATGCGCGCACCGGCCGCATAAAGGTTCTTTATCTCTTCGGTGAAGCGCACCGGGCGGGCCAATTGCTGCGACAACACTGCGCGGATCTCCGCCGGATCGTCAGGATACGGGCCGCCCAGGGTGTTGGAATAGACACTCGTCTGTGGTGGATTGAACTCGACGGTTTCCAGAAGTTGGGCCAGCCGGTTCTGGGCGGGTTCCACCAGCGGCGAATGGAACGCGCAGGCTACGGGGATGCGCTTGGCCTGGATACCACGCTGGACAAAGAGCTCTACAGCCCGTTCGATAGCCGCCGTCGTGCCGGAGATGACCGTCTGGCGCGGCGAGTTCAGGTTAGCTATGGTCACATCGGACAACTCGCGCACGATTTCCTCGACCGTGGCCTGATTGGCGATCACGGCCGCCATGGTGCCAGAGTCTGGCCCTGTGGCCTCCGCCATGAACCGCCCGCGGGCCAGCGAGATCTTCTGGAGTGCATCCTGGTCGAAGACACCCGCCCGACAGAGCGCCACCAACTCGCCGTAGCTGTGTCCGGCCACGAAATCGGGCTGTAAGCCGACCTCTGCCAGGAAACGGCTGACTGCAAGGCCGGCCGCGCCGAGAGCTGATTGGGCAACGCGCGTGTCGGTTAGTTGAGCGCGCTGCTTCTTTGCCATCTTGGCGTCGTGGGCCGGAGCAGGGTACACGTATTCGCTGAGCGGCCGCGGCAGTTGGCCAGCGGCCAGCCTGTTGGCGTGCTCGAAAGGCTCGCCCAGCCAGGGGAACTGCATAACCAGATCCGCCAGCATATTGGGGTACTGGGATCCCTGGCCGGGATACAGGAATGCAACCTTGCCGGCCAGCCCCAGCGGCTCCTCAGCGAAGTAAATGCCCTGTGGATTGAGGACCAAGTCAGCGCCTGCTAGCAACTCGCTTCTCGCCATGGCCAGCATCTGGCGCAGATCCACCAGCGAACTGGCCACCAGCGTCAGAGTCAACGACGCATCTGCCCGGTCCACCTGCGCACGGCGATACATTGTGTAGGCCAGGTGGCGCAGCGGCGGTGCATTGCCTGCCTCCAGCCAGCCAGCCAGCCGGTCAATTTTGGCCAGCAACCCATCACGGTCGGCTGCTCGCAGGACAAAGATCTCCTCAGGCCAGGTGTGACGGCTGGCACTGCGCGGCAGATAGTCGCCGCGGTATTCCTCCAACGCAGCGTGGAAGTTGGTGCCGCCAAAGCCAAACGCGCTGACCCCCGCCCGTCGTGCAGTGCGATCGTCGGCCCGCAGCCAGGGACGCGGTTCGCTGTTGACGTAGATCGGACTGCCGTTGAGACTGATGTCGGGATTAGGTGTATCCACCAACGTCGGCGGAAGCACTTTGTGGTACAGTCCCAGAGCGACTTTGATCATGCCGGCCAGCCCGGCCGTGCTCTTGGTGTGGCCGATCATCGACTTGACCGAACCCACCGCGCACGTCGGGCGATCCAGCCCTGATCCCTGGAAGAGCGTCGCCAGCGCCTCGGCCTCGACTTGGTCGCCCAGTCGGGTGCCGGTGCCGTGAGCCTCGATCAGGCCCAGCGTCGCGGGGTCGAATCCGGCCTGTCCATAGGCCCGTTGCAGGGCCAACAGCTGCCCCAGCGGCCGCGGTGCAGTCAGACTACGGTCGCGGCCATCGCTGGATGCACCGACGCCCTGGATCACCGCGTAGATACGGTCGCCGTCGCGCTCAGCGTCCTCAAGCCGTTTCAGTACCACTACCGCCAGCCCCTCGCTGATAGCGATTCCATCGGCCTGCACGTCGAAGGGACGGCAGCGGCCGCGCGGCGACAACGCCTGGGTCTTGCTGAAAGCCAGGAAGCCGAAGGGACTTTGCACCGTGTCGGCCCCGCCGACGATGGCGACATCGGTCCGCTGGGTCTGTAAGTCCTTGATTGCGATGTCCAGCGCCGCGAGCGACGAGCCACAGGCAGCGTCCACGACAAGGTTCGGGCCGTTGAAGTTGAAGCGGTTGGCGATGCGCCCGGCCAGCACGTTGAGCAAGATCCCGGGGAAGGAGTCCTCGGTCCACTCCGGCAGGGTGTCATCCAACCGGTCGATGACCTCCTGAGAGCCGGCTGACAGAAAATGCGGCAGGTAGGAGCGCACCCCATAGTTGAATCCCAGGTCGCCCAGACCGCCGCCCACCGCCATCGTCACCGACGTCCGCTCGCGAGCAAAGGGGCGGTCGAGATAACCGGCGTCTTGCAAAGCGGAGCGCACAACCTCCAGCATCAGCAGTTGCATGGGCTCGATGGAGGGAATCGAGTTGGGCGGCATGCCGTAGTCCAGCGGGTTGAGCGGCACGTCATCGATGAACCCGCCCCAGCGCGAGTAGATCTTGTCGCGGGCGCTCTTGTCAGGATCGTAGTAGCGCCGCCAGTCGAAACGTTCAGCCGGTATCTCGGTAATGGCATCGACCTTGTCGAGAATGTTCTCCCAATAGGTCTGCAATTCGGCGGCTCCAGGCAGCACTGTGGAGATGCCGATGATGGCAATGCGTGCCGGCGGCGGTGTGTGCTCCTCTGTCGATACGGGCTGTTGGGTGGCAGCCAGGCTGTCCAGCCGCCGCGCGCCGGCTACCGACACCTCTTGATGCAGTTCCTCCAGCGAGCAAACCCCGTCGCGTAGCCCGGCCACCTGGCCGATCATGTACATGCCCTGCTGGTACTGTTCCTGTTCGTCCAGCGTGATGTAGGTTGGTGCGTCGGGCTGAACGTGGGCGTCAGGATTGCGGTTGATTCCCTTGCTGGCCATGCGCAGGCGGCCGATGTTCAAGTCTTCCAGCTCCTGGCGCACGTGATCGCTGTCTGCTCCCTCCTGCAAAAGGTCGCGTTTGCGCTGGGCAAAGGCCTCGACAAAGGGGGTCGGCAGGCAGCGAGTCATGTGGCCAACGCCTGACTCGACCAACACTGTCTGGCTGCTCTGCACAGCTTCCTGTTGGTAACGGGCCGTGATAGCGCCCGACGTTACCGCCTCATGGGTGAAGAGATAGGCGGTTCCCATGAGAACACCCAGCCGCACACCTCTCTCGACCAGCGGGCCGGCCAGGCTGGCCACCATCAGCGCCGACAGCGAGTCGTGGACGCCGCCGGCGAACAGGATGTGGTACTCAGCAGGATTTGCCCCGGTCAGGTCGAAATGGGCCAGCAGGGCGTCGATCATGGCGTTCCAGAGCACGAAGCTGGAGCGTGGCCCGACATGCCCGCCGCACTCACGCCCCTCGAAGATGAAACGTTTGGCGCCGTCGTCAAGAAACAGCCGCAACAGCGCGGGAGATGGCACGTGCAAATAGGTGGCGATGCCCTGCTGCTCCAGCGTCCGGGCCTGATCAGGCCGGCCACCGGCGATGATCGCGAAATCGGGTCCGGCTGCGCTGATCGCCTCAAGCTGCTGCGAGCGAATCGCTGCCGGCACAAAACCTAGAATCCCCACGCCCCAGGGACGGTCGCCCAACAGTTGTTTCGTCTGCTCCAGCACGGGCATGGCCTGCTCTTTGCGCATCAACGCCAGTGCCAGGAAGGGCAGCCCGCCAGCTTCGGCCACATCGAAAGCAAAACGGGCCGTGTCGCTGACGCGTGTCATCGGCCCTTGGACGATGGGGTAGCGGGTGCCGTGGGACTGTGCGAGCGGTGAGCCGGCATCCAACGGCTGGCCCAGCGCTGCGGCCTCGACATGGTTGGCTATGCTGTCACGATAGGCTTGTAGAATACCGCCGACGGTGTGATAGCGTTTCGCCAGCGCACCGGCAAAGGCGGCATCCTGTCCCAACGGCCATGTCTGTTGCGCCAGCCCGCCCCAGCCGATGCGACTTTCCACCGCGTCAAGCCAGGCTTGTTGCCGGTCACCCTGTGCTCCTGCGTCCAGTGCAGTAGCGATCTCCGCCAACTGTCTTGTCGCGGTTGTGTGAGGACGGCTGTACAGGCGGACAGCTTGTCCCAGTTCCGCGCCCAGGCTGACGGTCTCACTGCCGTCCATGGCCGCGACCGCGTTCTTGACGTCCTCTGGCAAGCGCGATTCTTTGGCCAGCGCCAGTTGCGCGTCGAGAACGAAGCCAGCGGCGCCAGCCGCGTAGCAGGCAGCCGCGGTGTGCAGGCCAATTCCGCCGTGGGCGTAGACAGGCAGAGACAACTGCGCAAGGCTGCGCTGCAACAGGACAAAGGTCGTCTCTTCACCGATGAAGCCGCCGCTCTCGTGCCCCTTGACCACCACGCCATCGACGCCCAGGCTTTCGCCCAACTGCGCCAGAAAAACGTCGGTGGCTTGAAGCAGCACGCGCAGGCCACGAGTGTGAGCCGCTGCCACCGCGCGCTGCAGACCGTCACTGTCAACCTCGCCGTGAGCCGAGAGAAGGACGAACTCTAACCGGGGCAGAGAACCATCACTCAACGCCTCCAGTATGTCGGCCTGGCGATAGCTGACCTTGACACCGTACGGGCCCCGGGCGAACTGTTCTAGCCGGTTGGCGGCCTGGCGCGCGTCGCTGATGTCGGCAACAAACTCCAGGTCAAGACAGCCCAGCGCGCCGGATCGGGTCGCGGCTATTGCCAGCGAAGGCTCCAACTGCCCAACAGGAGTAAGGATTATTGCTTGAAATTTGTCTGACATAGCCTGACATGGTCTGATATCGATTGAGCTGCATTGTTTCGCGATCGGGTGGAAAGAGTGGCACAGGATTGGCCGTAAAACAATGAACGCAAGCGCCGGCCCAACATCCGGCACAATCGCTACGAGGGCTGGCTACCGACTGACGCCGGGAAGCTGACGCAAAGCAATTGCCAAGTCGAAAACGAATCGATTGTTTTGAAAATGAAAACGACCGAAGATGCTGCATCTGCGATGGCATCTTCGACCATACTCCCTAAATTGCTGCAAAACCCACAGTGAAACAAGTCTAACATACAACCTCGGAGTCATGCAAGTAAGGTATCTTCTACTTTGCCAGTTAAAGCACAAGGTTTGCAGATTTATGTATTTCGGTCGTATTGCGCATAGCGCACCGCTTCGAGGTACGGATTCCGCAATATCGACAGTTGTTCTGGTTATCTCTCGGACGGGTATATCTGTGCCTGCTCGAGGTGCAGTGAGAGCCGGTTCGCCAGCTCCGCGATACCCGGTTGCCTGAATATCGACCGATGATCGCCCGGAATCACCTCGATCTCCATGCCAACCTCGGTCAGCAACGCCCATTTGACCTGATGTGCGCCGGTATGTTTGGCGTTTGAGAACAGCGTGATCCTGCCGGAGTAAATCTGCGGTTGGTAGCGCAGGCGCGCCTCGTAATGTGCCGTCAACATGGCCTGAATACGGCGCGCGGCCGGGCTGAACTGATGGCCAAGCCTGCGCCTCGACGACATCTTTGAACGGGCGCGACGCGGGATGATACCACGAAGCTGGTATCGCTGTACCATGTACACCAGGCGGCCAAATGCCCGCTGCACAAACCAGTGCGGCGGCGAGCCTTTTGCTCCTACCGAGGCCGGTGGATACCAGTATTGCAGCGTCGCGTTAGGCGGCACCATGGTGTCCAGCACGGCCAGCAGCACAACCGACTCGCCAGCAGCCTGCAACTGCTGCGCCATCTCGAAAGCCACGATGCCGCCAAAGCCTATCCCGCCCAGGCAGTAGGGGCCGTTTGGCTGAACTGGCCGCATCTCGTCCAGGAAGCATGCTGCCATATCCTCGATACGGGCGTATGGACGCTGGCCTGGTTCGAGGCCTGGCGGCTGTAGGCCGTAACAGGGTTGCTGCGGGTTCAACAGCTTTGCCAACTCCACCAGACTGGCAACGGTCTGGTCGATATCAGGGACAAGAAAGAAAGGGGCATGCGATCCGTTAGGTTGCAACGGAATCAACGAACCGCTGTTGCCGGCGCTTCGATCGAGCCTGGGCAGATGGGCCAATTGAGAAACGGTTCGCGCCTCGATCAACGAAGGCAGCGCGATCGCGTTGCCCGCCGGCAACGCCCGCTCCAGTTCAGCTAAAAGATATGCCTCGACAAACGGAGTGTCAGCGAGATCCGGGAGAGGATCATTGGCGGCCGGCTGCGCTCCAAGAACCGTTGCGTACGCCCGTCCAATTTCTCGCTCCAGGGCCTCATCGGGCAATGCAGCCCTATGATCCGTGTCGCTGACGTGTACGGAGGTTGAACGAATTGCGACATCGATCCGGCTGCCGGCCGCCCTGGGGCGCAGAGCAAGACGCCGCGTGGCTGACGACTCGGCCCGCTGTAGCGCCTGCTCCATGGTGGTAGTCAACACCTCAGCCAGCACACGGACGTAAGGCTCCTTGAACATGGTGAGATGATTGCCAGGCACGACGTGGATATCCACCGCCTGCGCGGTCAAAGCCGCCCAGTTGAGCTGGTGGCTGCCGGAATGGCCAGCGTTGGAGAACAGCGTCAAACGCCCTTCGTAGAGTCGTGGCAGGTACAGTTCGTTGGCCTCGTAGTGCGCGCGGGCTGTATTGCGGATATGGCGCGCCTCTTCCCCCAACACATTAGGAAAGCGATCTTCAGGGAGCACCTGCTTTAGCGTGTACAGCGTAAACGCATCGGTAACTGTCAGCCGTTTCCACAGCAGGTATGCATTGCGCACCCACCGTCCTGCGGTGCGCTTCGCAATGTTCGATGAAACCGGTTGGCTCTCTGGTGACTGATCCCGCAGCCAGCCCGGCTTGGGCGGTTGCAATGTGTCCAGGATCGCCAGCATGGCTACCTGTTGCCCCTGAGCACGTAGTTGCTGCGCCATCTCAAAGACCACCAACCCGCCAAAGCATCGTCCACCCAGCAGATATGGCCCCTGCGGCTGAATGGTCCTCATCTCGTTGATGTAGTGGGAGGCCATATCTTCGACACGCCACTGCGGTGGGTGTCGGCCGTCCATGCCCAGCGGCTCCAGACCATACACAGGCTGGTCGGAGTCCAGGCACTGCACCAGCGAACCGAAGCTGAGCACGGTGCTCGCGCCCGGCGGCACCAGGAACAACGGCGTCCTCGATCCCTTTGCCCGCAGCGGAACCAGCGATGTCAGAGCCTGTGACGGCGATGCGGTCTTGATCACATGGGGTGGCTCCCTGCCAACGCCGTTAGCCGGTAACAGCCGGTCGGAGGCAGCAACGTCGCTGGTCGCGTTTGCTCCGTTGCCGTTTGCCGGCATCGCTGCCAGCTTTTCGGCCAGCGTACCGGCCAGCGCAGTCAGCGATGATGGTTCGAACACCTCCCGCAACAGCAGTGGAACCGAAAGCTCCTCGTTGCATGCCCAGGTGACTTCCATGGCCATGATCGAGTCCAGGCCCAGTTCAACCACGCTCAAGTCACCCGATATTCGCTCAGGGCCAACCCTGAGAACGTGTGCGACTTTTTGGCGCAGGAAAGCGACGAGGATTTCCTGCCATTGTGCACGCGGCGCGGCCCGCAGACGGTCGATGACCGGCTGCTCGGCGGACATTGCGCCGTGGGCTGCTTCGGCGCGGTTAAGTTGCGCCAGCAACCGGGATGGCCGGATCGCCTGATATAGCGCGTCGAACCGTTCCCAGTTGGCATCGATGACCGCAACCTGTGCCGGCGTATCAGCCATCACGCTGTCAAGCTGCGCCAGGCCGACGGCGACCGGCAGCGGTGCGATGCCCATCCGAGCGAAGCTCTCCTCCTGTTGGCTGCGGCTGACCATGCCGACCTCGCTCCATGGACCCCAGTTGATGCTTTGGGCCGGCTGCCCGTCAGCGCTCCGGTAGTGTGCAAAGGTGTCGAGGAAGTGGTTGGCTGCGGCGTAGTGGCCGGTATAACGCCAGCCGAGGACCGACGTCATGGAGGAAAACAGCACGAAGAAGTCCAGATCCAATCCGCCGGCCAGTTGTTGCAGCACCCAGGTTCCGGCTACCTTGGGCCGCAGCGTCGACTGCAGTGCGTCCAGACTCAACTCAGCCAGCGGCCGGTTTTCCAGGACGCCGGCCGCATGGACAACGCCGCGCAGGGGCGGCATGCTCGCGGCCATCTCGCCGAACGCTGTCGCCATTTGAGAGCGGTCGCCCACGTCAGCAGCCAGCAATGCCACCGACGCGCCCCGCTGCTCCAGCGTTTGCACCGCAGCCGCGGCCGTGCTGTCCGGTGACAACGGTGTGCGACCCAGCAATGCCAGATGCGTCGCACCGCGATCTACCAGCCAGCTCGCCACCTTCAATCCCAATTCGCCGCGTCCACCGGTGATGAGGTATGTTGCGTCAGGCCGGATGCGGTTGACAGGTTGGTGAGCGTGGGGCGCCGCGCTGTGTCGCAAGCGGGCCACATAAGATTGCTGGCCGCGCAGCGCAAGTTGATCCTCACCGCCGGACTGTCGAATGGCGCGCAACAGGTGATCGATCTCGGACGCCGGCGCCTGTGGATCCAGGTCGATCAGCCCACCCCACAGCTCAGGATGCTCCAACGCGACCACCCGCCCCAGTCCCCAAACCGGTGACTGCGCCAACGACTGCGCGGCCGGCTGCGTGCCTACCGGCTGCACGCCGCGTGTCGCAAGCCAGATCGGCAAGCGGGTCCCGGAATGACCAGCAACCAGCGCCTGGACAAGATGCAACACGCTGCCGCAGCCCTCGATCTGGGCGTTTGTCAGGGCGTCATCCCCGTTTTCCGGCGACGCTGCATTCAGACTCCAGAAATGCAGCACGCCGCGCCAGCCGGACGAGTTGTCCCGAAACACGGTTGTCAGGAGTTGCTGGAAATGCTCCGGGCGGGCAGGATCGACCTGAAAGCGGCCAGCGCCGGTTTGAGCGAACTCAGCGGCGGAGAACACCATAACGCACTGGTTGCCTTCCTGCTGCAGCCGATCCACGACGGCCTGCCCCACTCCACTGCGGTCAGCAAAGATCAGCCAGCGTCCCGCTTCTTCGCGTGAGGATGCTTTCAACCCGTTGCCGACTGGTTGCATGGGCTGCCACTGCAACTCGTACATCAGATCGGCGTCGGCTGCTCTCGCCGTCGTCAGGGCCGGCCCATCATAAATTGTGACCGGACCGGGCGCGGGCTGCGGGACGGACAAACGGCTGGCAGTTGCCGGTCGGCTGGCCTCTATCCAATACCGCTCGCGCTGCCAGGGGTAGGCTGGCAAGGAAGCCAGCTGTGCGTCCGCGTCGGCCAGCATCTCCCAGGCAGGATTGCGTCCGGCCACATATAGCGCGGCCAGCGAGCGCAGCATGACAGACCGGTCATCCCGATTGAGCCGCAGGGATGGCAGCACCGCCCCCTTCACACCGTGGTGCATCATGTTCTGCATGATAGCGGGCGCCAGCACGGGGTGAGGGCCGATCTCCAGAAACTTGTCATAGCCGTCTTCGAGCAAAAGCGCCATCGCCTGGGCAAACTGCACCGGCTCGCGGACATTGCGCGCCCAGTAGGTAGCGTCCAACTGGGTATCGCCGGCGAACTGGCCGGTGACGGTGGAGACCAGCGGCAGAGCAGCCGCGCGCAAGCCGACTTCGCCTACCGAGTCGGCCATCTCTGCCAGATAGGGGTCCATCTGCGGGTTGTGCGACGAGAAATCCAGGGACAGGTACTGGCAATGGACGCCGCGCCGCTGCAAGCTGTCGATCAGCGTATCCAGCGCAGCAGTTTCACCGCCCAACAGCACTGAGTTGGGGCTGTTGACCACCGCGACACCAACCTGGTCGTCCAGGCCGGCGACCGCCAGTTCAGCCTCAGCCTGGCTGAGATCCACGACCACCAGCTTGCCCGTCCCCCTGGCCCGTTCCATCAGGCGGCCGCGGTGATAGACGATGCGCAGCGCGTCGGGCAGATCCAGGATTCCGGCGGTCACAGCCGCCGCGACCTCGCCCATGCTGTGACCAACCACTGCGTCAGGCTCGATGCCCCACGAACGCCACAGTTCGACCAGCGCCAGTTGTACAGCGAAGATAGCCGGCTGGGCGAAGGTCGTGTAGTCCAGCCGCGACTCGGTCTCGCCGGCTGTCAGCTCGCTGAGCAGGCTCCAGCCGGCCAGCGGGTGCAGCAGTGCGTCACATTGTTCCACTACCTGGCGGAAGACCGGCTCTTCCCGGAGAAGCTGGCGTCCCATCGCCCACCAGTGCGACCCCTGTCCGCAGAACACGAAAGCCAGCTTGCCGGCCTGCTGGCGTGATCGGTGACCGATCACCAGGTCGTTGGCGTTGCGGCCAGCCAGAAAGGCGTCCAGTCTGGATACTGCTCTGTCGGCCGTATCCGCGACGAGAGCCAGCCGGTGGTCATGATGGCTCCGGCGAACACCGGCAGTGTACGCGATGTCGCCCAGACTGCCGGCGGAAGGGGACTGGAGAAGGTCACGGGTAGCTCGCGCCAGACCGCGCAGCGCTTCCGGGGTGCGTGCAGACAACGGCACGACCTGCACGCGCTGAGCCGGTGGATCGAGCTGCTGACGGCGTGCTGGTGGGCCTTGTACTACCACATGGGCGTTAGCGCCGCCAAACCCGAAGGCGCTGACGCCTGCCACGGCGACTGATGGCTCTACCGGCCAGTCTGTCAACGTCTGCTGGACGCGCAGCGACAGATTGTCGAACGGGATCAACGGGTTCGGCTCGCGGAAATGCAGGCTGGGCGGCAACTGGCCGTGTTTAAGAGAAAGCGCGACCTTGATCAGTCCGGCGATGCCGGCGGCGGCCTCCAGATGACCGATGTTGCTCTTAACCGAGCCGATTGCAGCGCTCTGTCCGGATGCGCGGCCCGTGCTGAGTACTGCGCCTAATGCCTGTGCTTCGATGGGATCGCCTAGAGGGGTACCGGTGCCATGGGTCTCCACGTATTGCACGTCGGCAGGCGCGACGCCGGCGTTGCGATAGGCTCGCCGCAGCACGTCGATCTGTGACTGGGGATTGGGCGCGGTCAGGCCGTTGCTGCGGCCGTCCTGGTTGGTCGCGCTGCCCAGCACCACCGCGTAGATCGGATCGCCGTCGGCCAGCGCCTGTGAAAGTGGCTTCAACAAAACGACCCCGGCACCCTCGCTGCGGACATAGCCGTCGGCCCGGGCGTCAAAGGCTTTGCAGCGCCCGTCGGACGCCATGAAGCCCGCCTTGGCAAAGTTGACGGTCATCGTGGGCGACAATAGCAGGTTAACGCCGGCCACCAGCGCCATGTCACACTCACCCAGCCGCAAGTTCTGGCAGGCCAGATGCACAGCCACCAGCGACGAGGAACAGGCTGTGTCCACTGCCATGCTGGGGCCGCGCCAGTCGAAGAAGTAGGAAAGGCGGTTGGCTGCTATGCTGAGCGCGCTGCCGGTGCCTGCGTAGGCATCACTCAGGCCGTTGTCGCCCAATTGCAGCAGGCCGTAATCGAAGCCGGAGATGCCGACGAAGACGCCGACGCGCTGCCCGGCCAGCCTGTCTGCCACCTGCCCGCCATCCTCCAGCGCTTCCCAGGCCACCTCCATCAACAGCCGCTGCTGAGGGTCCATACGCGCCGCCTCGCGCGGTGAGATACCGAAGAACGCCGCGTCGAACTGGTCAACCTGCTCCAGAAAACCGCCCCATCGGGTGTTCATCTTGCCAGGGGCAGCGGGGTTGGGATCGTAGTAGGCGCGGCTGTCCCAGCGATCGGGCGGCGTCTCGGTGATGGCATCGACGCCGTCACGCAGCAGACGCCAGAACGCCTGCGGGCCGGTCGCGCCGGGAAAACGCACGCCGATGCCGATGATGGCGACAGGCTCCTGGCCGCTGCCTACGGTAGGAACGGGCGCGGTTCTGTCCAGCTTGTTGTCCAGAGCGGCTTTGGTCGGCTCTCCTGCCAGGTGATGGGCCATGGCATCCACGGTGGGAAACTCGTAGAAAAGGGTGGGCGACAGATCGCGTCCCAACCAGTCGCCCAGCTCGCCGGTGATCGCGACGGCGGCCAGCGAGTCGAGGCCGTACCGCTCCAGCGGCTCGCGCACGTCGATCTGGCTGTGCGACACCTTGATCTGCGCGGCGACACGCGCGATCAGCCAATCACGGATTGCCAGGAACTCTCGCGAAGAAGCACGAGAGCCGGTGGCGAGCGGCGCGATCTCGGCAGGGCCTGGCCGGTCCTTAGCGGTGTGCAAGCTTGGATCGCCCCGGTCAGGTTCGGATTGAGGCTCGACCCATTGACCCAAGGTGTTGAACTCGCCGGCCAGAAACATGGCGCGGGCAACCTGGCGCTGGATCTTGCCGCTGGAGGTCTTGGGCATCTGGCCTGGCATGGTCAGCGTTACGGCACAGAGCTGCAGCTCGTGCTCGGCTGCCACCGCCTGCCGGATTGCATCGATGACCTCAGTCGGGTCCGTCTTGCGCTGCTCCCGCCGCAGCTCGTAGACCAGCGCGACCCGTTCCTCGCCGTGCCGCTCCAAAGAAAACGCAGCACCTCCTCCCGGTTCAAGGGCCGGATGGCTCTGCTCGGCCGTCAGTTCGATGTCCTGCGGATAGTGGTTGCGGCCGCGGACAATGATCAGGTCCTTGATGCGACCTGTTACATACAGCTTGCCGTCATGCACGAACCCAAGGTCGCCGGTGCGCAGGAAGGGGCCGTCACCGGTGTCTGCCAGATGCGCCTGGAATGTCTCGCGGGTGGCCTGCGGGCGATTCCAGTAGCCTTTGGCGACGCCAGGACCGGCCACCCAGATCTCACCGACACGATCAGGGGCGCACGCAGTCAGTTGATCCGGGTCGGCGATGCACCAGCGAGTCCCCAGGGGCGACGGCTGGTAGCTGACCAGGCTGCGGGTTTCAGGCTGCTCCGGCGACGCCAGTACGACTGTGTGTTCTTCCAGCGCGGCCGCGTCCACCAGGATGTCGGCGGGGGCGCTGTCTGCCGTGATGCCAGTAACCTGCAACGTCGCCTCGGCCAGCCCGTAGCCCGGCGAAAAGGTGCGCCAGCGAAAGCCGTTGCCGGCGTAGGCGGCTGTGAAGCGCTCCAGAGTATCCTTGCGCACTGGCTCAGCGCCGTTAAGGGCGATTCGCCAATGGCTGAGGTCCAGCGCGGCGCGCTCCTCTGGCTTGATTTTTTCCAAACAAAGCTCAAAGGCGAAGTTGGGGGCGGCGCTGTGGGTGCCGCGGTAGGTGGACAGCGCTTGCAACCAGCGCAGCGGCCGCTGGATGAAGGAGACAGGCGCCATCATGACGCAGGGATAACCGGCGTAGAGCGGCAGCAGAATACCAAAGACCAGCCCCATGTCGTGGAAGGGAGGCAGCCATGTCACCATCGTGCGCTGCGAGTCTCCCGTCCATCCGGCGTCCAGATCGGCCAGGGTGTAAGCGAGGTTGCCATGGCTGACCATGACACCCTTGGGAGTCGCGGTGGAACCGGAGGTGTATTGCAGATAGGCCAGATCGTCAGGGGCGACCGGGGCATGCCGCCATTGTTCTGACAGATCAGCATCCAACTCAGACGTGTCGATCCAGTCTAGGGCGGCCATATCGGGCAGCTCGGCCAGCCGCTGCTCGATGTTGGACAGGATGCGCGCGTCGGTGAGCGCGACGGCGGGCTGGCTGTCGGCTACAATAGCCTGGATGCGCGGCATCGGCCGCCGCGGCCGGGGCGGATAAGCGGGAACGGCAACCACGCCGGCATAAAGGCAACCAAGAAAGGCCGCGACATAGTCAAGCCCAGGCGGGTAAAGCAGCAGCGCGCGGCTGCCGCCAGCATAACGTTGCTGCAGGTGGGCGCCAATAACGCGTGCTTGCCGGTCGAGCTGGGCGTAGGTGATTCGCCGCTCGTCTTTCTCGCCGTCCGCAAGAAAGATGTAGGCAAGTTCGTCAGGCTGGTTCTTCGCCCGTTGTTGGAGTAGTTCGATCAATGAGAAAGACAAAGAACTGAACACCTCAAACGTCATGTTGACTTACTGTTTTATTGTCGGGCTGACGGGACAACCGTCCGGCTGTGATCTGTTTACCGGCGGGTTCCTGGCAACATCACGCGATCGGCGACGGTGCGCGCCAGTGGGCGGGCCGGCGCGCGGAAGCCGGCCAGGAACGCTGTCTCTCCCAGTGTTGCAGCCACCAGCGCGACGTCCGCGGCGCGACGCGGCGCGGTGGCCGCGGCTACCAGTGCAGCTACGGTTGCGAAGGTCCATTTGCGCAGCGGCCGCGGACTGATCGCCATACGAGCATCGCCGATGGCTGCCTGGGCGCGGCTCAGGTGGTGCGTGTGTTCAGCGGTGTGTTCCAGGTCCAGCGCTGCCAGCGGATCGGCCGGTATCAAGCCGATCCTGGCCAGCACGAGTCCGGCGCCGATGGCCGCAGCCGCAATGCCTGTCCGCAACGCCAGGTCGCTGACGGCGGCTGTGGACGAGATCGTCATCGGTTCGGTACCCGCGTGCTCCACCGGCAACTCGGCCAATTCCAGCGATTCGACCAGCTCGTCAACAGTTGCCTGTTCGTCTGGCGCGGGCATCAGTTTCCGCTGGACGGTATCCAGCAGCTTGCGTCGGGCCAGGCTCGCGCCGCGGCGAAACGACCAGACCGCCACCGACCGGGCCGGGCCGGATAGCCGGTTTTGCAACAACCTTTCGCCATAGCGAATGCCCGCATCGATACCCTTGTCTACCAGTTGCAGCGACTGGCGTTCGGCCAGCGCCCTTCCTTTGTTGACCCCGGCAGCCGGCAGCGCCGTGGCCAGCCGGCGCAGTCGCGAGGGCGCGGGCCGGGCCACCACCGCCTGCGTTGTCGCCTCGACGATCACCTCGGCCGCGAGAGGCGCCCGGTGTGCGGCCATAGCAGGTGCAACCGCTACCGCCAGCGCGCCTGCCAGCGGCACGATCCAGTCGAGGCCATAGGTTTTCACTTCCTCGACCCGTAGCGCATAGTCACGGTCGGCCACTGTGGCGGCCAAACCGGCAGCCGCCAGCAGGCCCACAACTTCGCTATACAGTACGCCTGCCAACCCGCTGTGACGGCTGGCCAGCGATGCAGCCAGCGGCGCAGTTGCTGTGATGCCCAGCGCTATCAGCTTTGGCGCGTAGGAGGGGCGGAAGGTCGCCTCCAGCTCGTTGGCAGGACGATCCAGGCGCTGTATGGCAAGCGGCGCCAGCAGTCCGGCCAACGTCAGCGGCACGGCCAGCTTTTGCGGCAGGTCGAGGAACTCCGCCAGCGCCAGCGTGGCCGTCCCGGCCGGGATCAGCGCGATCCATGGCAACGCATCGTCATCGCGGAAGAGCGTCGGCAATGAGGCCTGGGTGCTCTCGACTTCAGCAGGTGTCTGGCCGTGAGTATCCTCGTCATTGCCGTGATCGTCGTCGTGATCATGATCATGTCCGCGGTCAGGGCTATGTTGGTGGTGATGACCGTGGTCATGATTGTGGCTGTGGTGGACGGGCGCGGGGCGCAAGGTGGGCCGTCCACTGAGACGCAGTCCCTCGCGGTTGACCAGCACGTCAGCGACTGCGGCCACGTAGTTGACACAATCGCGCGGGGTGGTGGCATGGACAACTTTGAACATCTGCAAGACGGCCAGACGGATGCCGCGTTCCCTGGCCAGAAGACCCCAACGATGGGCAGCCGAGACCATATCTTCCGGTACCAACTGCGGTTGAGTAAACTCGTGTGCCAGAATCACGTTGGGCGCCAGACTCTTGGCGACGAACCAGTCCCCCCGCTGATGGCGGCTCTCGGCGAAGTAGGCAAAGACCAGCCCGTGCCGTTGCAGCGCACCGATGGTCTCGTGCATCAACATCTCATGGCCAAGGATCAACTCGCCCGGATGGCCCGGCGCGCCTTCACCCTGAAACGCGACAATGGCTGGCGCGTTGCTATACGATTTCGCAATATCAGCGGCCTGCGCCAAGGTACGCTCGATGGTGGCTGCTGTCGGCCAGGGGTAGCTCACCGGGCGCGGCAGCGGCTGCAAGCCAGCGTGCTCGGCAAGATGAACCAGATCCGGGTCGAAGCCCAACCCGACCCGCACCAGCGATTCCAGATCGCCGCCGAGGGCCAGCAGTGGGCGGTCGCCGTCCTGCAGCAGCCGCGCGCTGACGGCTGGCTGGCGCGCGGCCAGTTCGGCCTGAACGCGGTCAAGCAGCCCGGCTTCGTGGGACGCAAGGTAGTTCCATCTGCCCAGCGGTGGTTGATCGGCCAGCGGGCTGGCGGGAACCGTCACAGCCACGCGGCCTTGAGCCATGAGCCGCGCGAGGGTGTCCTCTGGGATGGTCAGATGCGTTGCGCCGGCATGCCACAGCTCGTGCAGCAGGTCGTCCAGTGCAACGCCGGCGCGGGTTGCGGATTCGGTCGTGTCATCAAGGTCGAGGGCGATGGCAACCGTGCGGTTGGCGTTGTCCCAGATCAGGCGGCGCTGTAAGGGCAGAATTGTTGCCGCTGCACCGGCGGCCATGAGACCGAGAGAGAGAAGGCGGTTTGGTTTCATCATTTATGAGTTGGGATTCAGGAAATGGTGAATGGTGAATTGATGAATTGGTGAGCGGCTAATCAGGCATCGTTGTGGGCTGCGTGGTGCCGGTAGCTGAGTTAGCGCCGCGGCTGGCCAGATGTTGTGCCATACCGGCTGCGAAGCTGACGCCGTTGTACAGATAGTACAACCAATGCCAGGGAATGACCAGCAGCGCAAACGGCCAGCCACGCTTGCCGGCAAACCAGCGATAGAGATGCCGGTTGAGCGCCAATAAAAGCGCGGCTACACCTGCTGTCAGCAGCCACAAAACAGGAAGGAACAGGCCGGCCACCAGACTGAGAGCCAGCAGCCAGATTGCCGCGACACTGACACGGTTGTGGGTTTGCAGGTTCAGGTCGTGTGCAAAATCTCCCTCGCGCAGCAATAACCGGGTCCAGGGGATACCACGATCCAGAATGTCCGATCGCAGCAGCGAGCCTATCGTCCAGCGTTTAAGATGCTTGACCTGCAAGGACTTGACGAGGCGAATGCGCCCACCCGCACGCGTGACGCGATAACCCAGCTCGATGTCCTCAATGCACGGCCGGTCGTAGAGAGTCGTGTCGAATCCGCCATGGCGCAGGAACACATCACGGCGCATCGCACCGCAGCCGCTCCAGAAGCTGGCCGCCTCTTCACCGCTGTGTTGGTGGACGTAGTGGTGAAAGAGGTTCTTGTACTGCGACAGGAAGTTGGCTTCGCCGGGCTGATCGTCGTATGAGCCGAACAGCGCGTCCAGCGTAGGGTTTGCTGTGAACATCTGTGCCACCAACCCGATGGTCTCCGGCTGCACCGCGACATCGGCATCGACGAAGAACACAACGTCGCCAACGGCGGCCTCTGCGCCCAGGTTACGAGCCGCGGCCGGCCCGCTGCGCGGCTGAGCAGTGTGCAACACACGGCAGCCGCGGGAAGCTGCCAACGCCGCCGATCCATCAGTAGAGCCGTCATCAACCATCACGACCTCTACCTGATCGTACACCGTCGCTGCCAGCGCGTCAAGGCAACGGACAAAGGCCGCTCCGCCGTTGTAGACGGGAACAACGACAGAAATTTTGCAGCTCTCATCCAGCTTTTGCACTTCGTCCGCCTCTACAGGTTGTGTTTTTATGGCGTCTTGACATCAGGTTGACCGCGTGTTAGAATTTTAGCTAATTTAGCTAATTCAACCAATTGAAAAGATCGACATGACTACCAAAACGGTTTCCTCTACAACGGCGCAGAACAACTTTGGTCGTATCCTGGATGACGTAGTGCAGAACGAAGCCCGTTACGTGATCAAGCGTCGCAGTTCCTCGCAAGCGATTCTACTGAGTCTCGCGGACTTTGAAAGCTTACTGAATGCTCATGAAGGCGAACGCCAGCAAATAGGAAGCATGATTCGTGAGTTAAGTCCAGTGTATGACTTGGGCGAGCCGCTGGAAGGCGATATCATAAAATGAAGCTAAACGAACTTGAAGCAAGCTACTCCATGGGCTTCGAGACAATCTCGTTTGAACGATCACTGGTCGTTCTCGCGGGTTGCTTCGACTGGATGGCCCGAGTTTCCGAAGAAAGCATTCAAGCAGTCGTAACTGATCCGCCATACGGTGTCAAGGAATACGACCACGATCAACTGCAAAAGCGGTCTGAAGGCAACGGAGGCGTTTGGCGTATTCCACCAGCGTTTGATGGAAATGTCCGCTCACCCTTACCGCGTTTTACCGCTTTGAACGATCAGGGGCGAACTCGAGTGCGCGAGTTCTTCGCTGAATGGGCCCGCCTGTTATTGCGCGTCATGGTTCCCGGCGGACACGTGTTTCTTGCATCGAACGCTTTTCTTTCTCAGATCGTCTTCAACGCCATTGCAGACGCCGGTTTTGAGTTCCGTGGCGAGATCATCAGACTTGTCCGAACCTTGCGTGGTGGAGACCGACCGAAAAACGCAGAACATGAGTTTCCAGATGTTTGTTCATTGCCCCGCGGTTGCTATGAACCATGGGGACTGTTTCGTAAGCCGCTGCCGTCAGGGATGACGGTCAGCGCATGTTTAGCTGAGTACGGAACCGGCGGTCTGCGTCGGAAGCCAAATGGCAAGCCATTTGAGGATGTGATTTCCAGCGAACGAACGCCTAAACGAGAACGAACTTTGGCAAATCATCCTAGTTTAAAGCCACAATCATTTCTTCGCCAGGTTGTGTATGCGTCGCTCCCATTAGGTACAGGTGTCGTTCTCGATCCATTTATGGGTTCAGGTTCAACTGTCGCTGCGGCAGAATTTCTGGGATACAACGCTATCGGACTAGAGCGTCGTCGTGAGTACTTCGAGATGAGTCGCACTGCTGTTCGCGATCTTTCGATTCTGGCAACGACAGAGGACCAACTTAGCTTCTCATTTGCCTGAATCCTGGTAAACCCAGTTTGCCCTCATCTTTTCAACACCGCTACGATTCACGCTCGCTGTTATTGTTCGTCGACTGGTTTCAGATCGGCCCGAGAAATTCCAATCGTCCTGTTCAAGTTGGGCAGCATAGATGGCTTTAAATCGGAAGGGGCGGGGGAGAATCTGCTTAATCGTTTCGTTGGCGGTGTTGCTGTCAAATCGAAACACCATCAGCCAGACTGCTTCTGGATTGTGTCCTTGCCAACCACTGGCACGGCGAGATCCCTTTATCTCGATTCCTTCATGCGAATACTGAACAGCGTCATCAGGGAACACACCACGAGGAATAAGATCTGGGTGGCCGTTGTGAAAACGATTCTTAACCAGCGAATGGCAGTATCGTGGAATTGTGATGTTCATGAACTCACCAACCAGACTGCTAAACCCAGCAGGCATCAGAAAGGTCTCGAGGCGCGGGTAGTTCTTGATGTGCAGTTGTTGGTTGAAGAATCCAAGAAAATCCACAAAGTCGTTCATAGCCTGAAAGATGTGTTCAACTTCAAGGTTGTAAGGCAAACGACATACTGGGTTGAGCCATCGACGATCAACCCGGTGCGGCAGCAGAGCCTTCGATTCCAATTCAGGATTTGTCACTTTCAATCCACCTTGTAGCCCTGGCTGACGTCCACGTACTCGCCACGCACGCCGGTCAGGTAGTCGGCCATCCGCAGCGCATCCTCGATGACGCCGTCGGAGTTCATGTAACGAAACGACCCGGTGCGTCCCACCAGGTGCAAGTTCGGCCACTGCGCCAGAAACTGGCGCACAGTCTTCACCTTGTCGGCGTAGCCGATGTCGTAGACCGGGTAGGCAAAGCGCACCCGCTTCACCCAGCCTTGATGCAGCGACCCCGCGGTCATGAAACCAATCCCGGTGAGATCGTCTACGGCGCGCTGCACCAGCACCTCGTCGGCCTGTTCCCAGGTCGGCTCGCCCTGGCTGGTGAACACCTCGGCTGCCAGCGAGGTGTAGCCGTCCGGCGCCATCAACGGGCTCCAGTTCTTTGGCTCGTGGGTGCGGCCTACCAGCAGCGACCGGCCGGGGAAATAGGTCCAACTGTCGTTGCTCACCTGCCGCGTTTTGATCGCGAGGTAGATCAAAATGATGTCGCGATAGCGCAGCTTGAAGTCCTCGGCGACCTGGCGGCTGCCGCTTTCAGTTGGCAGACAGGCCAGAAGGAAGTTCATCGGGATGCTGGAGATCACACGATCGGCGTCGAGGATCTGACTGCCGCGCCCATCGTTGATAGTCACGGCGAAGCCGCCGCTTTCCAGCGGCGTGACACCGGTGGCGCCAGTTCCGAGCAACACCCGCCCGCCCAGCCGTTCGATCTCACGCTTCATGCGGTTAGGTATCATGCCGAAGCCCAGCCTCGGATACCAGAAGTGGCTGATGATGGTAGCCGGCGGCGCGGCGCCGGGTGAAATGGCGCGCTTGACTGCCTCGCTCAAGCTGGGCAGGCTGATTCGCTGCGCGGCCCAGTCGGCTGACAGATCCTGGCATGAGATACCCCACACCTTCTCGGTGTACGGCTCGAAGTAGACCTCGTAGAGCGCGCGTCCAAAGCGGCGCACTACCCAGTCCTCAAACGACACGTCTGGCCCGCTGCCGTCCAGCCGATTGCGCACCGTGGCCGCAGCATAGCTGGAGAGTATTTTGACCGCTTGCCCGGGTGAGAAAATGCTCAGGGCGCCAGGAAACTGAAGCGGATAATCGACGAACTTGCCGCCCGCCTTGCCGTCATCGCTGAGATAGATCCGGCTGATGCGTGGCACGTAGAGCAGATCAGCGCCCATCAAGTCCTGCACCCAACCGATGATCTCCGGCTTATGGCTGTGGAAGCGGTGGCCTCCGATGTCGAAGCGAAAAACGCCGGCCGGAGTCTCGTATTGGAACGTCTGCGCCAGCCCACCTGCCACGGGGCCTTTCTCGATGACAGTGACCTGCCGGCCGCGGCGCGCCAACTCAAGACCCGTTGCCAGGCCGGCGACTCCACCGCCAAGGAGGATAATCTGTTCGTCGGGTTTTGAGATCATGGTTTGGTGATTCTAAAGGTGGGCTGAGTTCTGACCGGCCAGGATCGTGATTGATTATGTCCGTGATACGCAGTTGGTTCGGTTAGCTTGCTGCCGGTTGATGCGATATCTCAGCTTCTTTCGGTCTGCTGCCATGTTCGCGGTCGGCGACCAGCGCTGAGCATCACAGACCAGAGCGCCGCGGCGGCGTCCACCGCAAAAAATAGGGGCAGGACCGGCAGTCGCATCCACCAAGCCAGCGATGCCCGTTCGGCTGCCAGCGCCGCAGCAATCTGCGCGTAGGGCAACAACACATTGGCAGCAAGCATCCTTGCCAACGCGGCGTCCACCCGGCCGCGCTTGCCTGCCGCCCGCCGCAGCGCCATCAATCCAACTCCTGCCAGCACCGCCAGCCGGTCGAGGTACCCTAGACTGAACAACGTCAGCTCAGCATGCCGTGCAGCGTCCGGTGCTCTCCACGAGCCTGCTGAAGCAGGCTTTCCGCTGCCAGACGCCGGTTTCAACCGGCGGACCAACCGGCGACTGGCAGCCATGCCATCACCTTCACCCGCCGCTACATCGACAAACCCGCGGCCCCAGCGCACATGTTGACGCCAATAGCCGCGCAGCGTCTCCGGTACACCGTCGCTGGCAATCGCCTCGGGCAGAAAGCGTGTCCGCCGGCCCTGCCTGGCAAACGCCACTGTCAGGTAGCTGTCCTCCAGAAACGCGCCGCCAGGAAATCCACCGGCCGCCTCCAGGTCGCTGCGACGGTAGGCGCAGTTGCTGCCCAGAATCGCCGGCGCCAGGTTCAGCCGGTCCTTGGCTCGCATCGTCACCTGCTGATGCACCAGCCGCTCCACCGCCGCATAGCTGGCTATCAGCGACGCCAGCCCGTTGGCGGGCCGGATCAGCCCGCCAACGGCAGCCACGTCCGGGTCCGCGAAAGTCGCTGCGATCCTCCGCAGACTGTCAGGCTCAGGCCGGGCGTCGGCATCGTAGACGGCCACGATCTCGCCGCTTGTCCAGCGCGCCAGCCCGGCGTTGAGACTGTTTGCCTTGCCCAGGCTGGCTGAATTGTGCAGCACATGAATCTGCCCATGCGCAGCTGCCAGAGCATCCATAGCATCGCCGCTGCCATCGGTCGATGCATCGTCGATCAGGCCGATGGTCAACCTGTCCGCGGGATACTCCAGCGCCAGCAACGCCGCTGCCAGATCGGGGATGCTGCCAGCCTCGTTGCGCATCGGCGCCAGCGCCAGCACCTCTGGCAGTATCTCGCCGGCTTGGTCGATGTCTGAACGCCGGTCGGGCCACCTGCCAAGCAAGTCCAGGCAAGCAACGACCAGGAAAACCATGCGCCGGACGTTGAAGACCAGCAGCACAGCTGTCACCACTGCCGCCAGCAACGCCGAAAGTACGTTGAAAGTCCTGCTGGCTCGCGACATCAAAGATCCTCGACGTTGCTGCGGCCAAAGGGTGTTGCGCTGCGCAGCCTGTCAGCCAGCAGCTTGCCGGTGTCTGTGCGTCCGATGTCGATGGCTGTTCGCCAGACCGCCCATTTCCCGGCCAGGTCCGGCGCCCACCGGGCGGCCTCCCGCCGGTCGCTGACGCCGCGAGCCAGCCGTTGGCGGATCGTAACCAGCGGCGGACGCTGCGTCTGCTGCACCACGTCGGCCAGTTCCATGCGCTGGATTCGGCGAGCTTGCGACGATGGACAGGCGCCGTGCAGGGATTCCAGCGTTTCACCGGGAATCGGTGCGCCGTAGACGCTTGCTGCGAGATGGAGCGCGGCGTAAAGGAAAGAAGTCGCTCCGCAACCAGAGGCTCGCCGGATCAACACCTGCCAATCCACCGGCAACGTCTGGCTGACCAGCGCAATGTCGTAGAGCTGTACCAGGCTGGGCTTGCTCATCAGCAGGTGAAACACCAGATGCACGCTGAGGTGCAGCAGCATGTCCTCGTCTGCCATGGCGCGTGCCGGTTGATCTACCAGGCGCACCGGCCGGCTGCGCTGCCACACGCCGGGTGTAACATCAACGCGCAGGCCGAACCACGACTCCTCCAACGACCCGTGGGGATCAACGTGGCGGTCGCCAACTGTGCTGAGGTAGGGATTCGGTGTGGATGAGGCCGCGTCAACGCCGGATCGCTTGTAGGTGCTGGTGTGTTTGACGATCCCTGGCCCCTCATCGGCTGACTTGTGCTTGCCCTCGTAGCCCAGCGAACGCAGCACCGATTCCGCGCCCGGCAGATCGTCCGGCCTGAACAGCAGATCCAGGTCGGACATGCCACGCAGCGCCGGATCGGGATAGACCTGAAACGCCAGATAGCCCCCTTTGAGCACCATGGCTTCGATGCCAGCGGCTTGCATAGCCGCCAGCAGTTCGCCCAACTGCCCGGCAATTGCCTGGTTCCGGCGCTCCGTGGCCTGATACGTGACAGCCAGCTTGGCCCGCGCAGCCGCAGGAATGTCCAGCGCACCGGTGTGCGCGTGCAGCAGCGGCGCCAATCCCAGCGCAATCGCCGTGATAGCTAAATCGTCCCAGACATCGGGTCGAACTGACGCCTGGGACGATAGGTCGCTGTCAAAGCGAAGCAACTGGACGAGTTGGGAGATTCGAGAATTCTGGCTCACACCACAGCTTGTTGCAGATACGATTGTGAGATGTCAGGAAGGCACGTTAGGCTTAACGGGTTGCCGGCATTGCCGGCGTCAAGGCATCAGTGTTGCCGGGCAGCCCACAGGGAGCTGCGCCAGCATACTGGGTTGTGGATCAGGACAGCGAAGGCTAGCCTGCGCCACTTGGAACCTAACGGCTTAGTGGCTGCTGAAGGTAACTTGCTTCAGCTCGTCGTGCTTCTTAACCTGGGGCTTCGTGTACTTCATAGTGACCTCCGGGAGTCGGTTCGTTTGCTGCAAAACCTGCGGGGCAATTCCTGCAGCTCGAGGGGGTTACATCGGTTGCCAGTACGAGCCCAACGCGCCATCCTGACATCTCACAATTGTTACTTTAGGAAAAGAATTGTCCACCTGAGACCATTTGAAGGACGGCAAGAGTCTACCAAGCATGTTAATATTTGTCAAGCACTTTTTCATCCACTCTGTGCAA
Source organism: Caldilineae bacterium (assembly GCA_020634555.1). Lineage (GTDB taxonomy): Bacteria > Chloroflexota > Anaerolineae > JAAEKA01 > JAAEKA01 > JACKBK01. The sequence continues at coordinate 221,816 of JACKBK010000001.1, read as the reverse complement.
AAGGTGCTATACTCGTGTCATGACCTCGACAGCAGATCTTTATAACCTGCACAACCTGATTCTAGGTGTTGACACTGCTGATCTTGCGGTACGAAACCGGCTGCGTGCTGTTTTTGCGCCGTTCAGGTGTACAACTCGTGAACCGGATGTCTTGTTGCGACTGAGGTCGGTTCAGTCGTTGCCACCATGGCGGCCGGCCGGGGAAATCGTGTCGGAGTCACGCCTGCTGACTTGCGCGCTGGAGGGCGATCTGTTGACCGCCTACTTTCCGCGCTGGGGAACGGTGTCGGTGGATCTGGGCGCGGGAACCATCGAAGGCGACCTGTTGCCGGAGATGTTCAACCACTACGGCGCGTTCGACGACATGCTGATCATCGTCCTTGGCCCGCTGTTGCGGCGGCGCGGCTTCTTCTCCCTCCATGCATTTGCTGCCGCTCAGGATGGCAAGGCCGCTCTGTTGGTGGGCGACATCGGCGCGGGCAAGACGACCACCGGGCTAAGTCTGCTGGAGGCCGGCTGGAAGCTGGTTTCCAACGATTCGCCCCTGCTCAGCCGCGCCGCCGACCGTGTGCTGGCCTGCGCCTATCCCGGTTTGCTGGCCGCCTACGACGACACGCTGGCGCGCTTCCCATCGCTGCACCGGTTCATGGATGGCACAGCCGGCCGGCAGCGTAAGCGGGCTTTCCCAGCTCAGGACGCGTACGGCGATGTCTGGCAACCTGAGGCCGAGGCACGAGTGTTGCTCTTCCCCCGCGTCACACCTGGCATCGACTCCAGCCGTGTGGAGCGGATGACGGCCCCGGAAGCGCTGCTGGCGCTGGTGCCCAACAGCATCGAGCGTTGGGACCGCGACTACATCGCCCCCCATCTGGCGCTGTTGCAGGCGCTGGTGCAACAGGCACCTGCCTACCAGTTGCTGCTGGCGCCGGACATCGACGCGTTGCCCGCTCTGATCGCCGGCCTGCTGAAGCCTTGACAAGCCTCGCTGTTCCGTTCTGGTTTCCCTCCTTTCCTTGCATTCCCTCTTTCCCTAGCCTGCCGTTTCTTCTCCACTCGTTTGACTTCCCTCCCTCTCGGTGCTAGAATTGCGCCACATTTAATCCCGCCCAAACTGGTCAAGGAGGACCGCCATGGACCGCGAAGCCGATATTGTTGCCTCTGAGCACGAAGTCTATTATCCCTCCCCGGAAATCGTTGCTAACGCCCACGTTCCTGACTACGATGAAGTCTACGCCCGCGCCGTCGCCGATCCGCAGGCATTCTGGGCCGAGCGGGCGGCCGAGCTGTCCTGGTATGAGCCGTGGACCAAGGTGCTGGACGAGTCCGAGGCGCCTTTCTACAAGTGGTTCGCGGGCGGCAAGACCAACATCGCCCTTAACGCGCTGGACCGCCACGTCACCACCTGGCGCAAGAACAAGCTGGCGCTGATCTGGGAAGGCGAGCCGGGCGACAAGGTGACGTTCTCCTACTTCCGCCTCTGGCAGGAGGTCAACCGCTTCGCCAACGTCCTGCGCAGCATGGGTGTCAACAAGGGCGACCGGGTGACGATCTACATGGGCCGCATCCCCGAGCTGCCCATCGCGATGCTGGCCTGTGCCAAGATCGGCGCTGTGCACTCGGTGGTCTACGGCGGCTTCAGCGAGCAGGCGCTGGCCGACCGGATCGAGGATGCCCAGAGCCGGGTGCTCATCACAGCCGATGGTGCGTGGTTGCGCGGCAAGACGGTCGATCTCAAGACCATGGCCGATGAAGCCATCCGCCGCTCGCCGGTGGTGGAGCATGTCATCGTCGTCAAGCGCACCGGCCAGGAGGTCACCATGGAGGCCGGCCGCGACTACTGGTATCACGATCTCAAGGCGCTGCCCATCGCCTCGCCCAACTGCCCCACCGAGGTGATGGACGCCGAAGATCCGCTCTTCATCCTCTACACCTCCGGCACCACCGGCAAACCCAAGGGTCTGCTTCACACCCATGGCGGCTATCAGGTCTACACCAGCACGACGCTGCAATGGGTCTTCGACATCAAGGAGGAAGACCGCTGGTGGTGCGCAGCCGATCCGGGCTGGATCACCGGGCATAGCTACATCGTCTACGCGCCGCTGATTCTGGGCGCGACCAGTTTCATGTACGAGGGCGCGCCCAACTATCCGTACCCCAACCGCTGGTGGAAGATGATCGAGCACTACGGCATCAGCATCCTCTACACCGCGCCGACTGCCATCCGCGGGCTGATGCGCTTTGGCGATGCCTGGCCGCAGCGTCATGATCTGGGCAGTTTGCGTCTGCTGGGCAGTGTGGGCGAGCCTATCAACCCCGAAGCGTGGCGCTGGTACCACAAGATCATCGGCAAGGAACAGTGTCCTATCATGGACACGTGGTGGCAGACAGAAACCGGCGGCTTCATGATCACGCCGCTGCCGTCGGTGCCGCTGAAGCCCGGCTCGGCCACCCGTCCCTTCCCGGGAATCGAAGTCGCCATCGTAGACGAGGACGGCCAGCCGGTACCGGCCAACGAGGATGGTTATCTGATTGTCAAACGCCCCTGGCCCGGCATGGCGCGCACGGTCTACGGCGATCCGGAGCGCTATCGCAGCCAGTACTGGGAACGCTTCCAGGAGCAGGGCTATTATCTGACCGGCGACTCGGCGCGCATGGACGAGGACGGCTACGTCTGGGTGATTGGCCGTATCGACGATGTAATCAAGGTCAGCGGCTACCGGCTGGGCACGGCCGAGATCGAGAGCGCGCTGGTCAGCCATCCGGCCGTCGCCGAAGCTGCGGCCATCGGCATCCCTGACGAACTGCGCGGCAACGTCATCTGGACCTACTGCATCCTGCGCAGCGGTTACGAGGGCACCGACAAACTGATCGACGAACTCAAGGAGCATGTCCGCCACGAAACCGGCCCCATAACGGTGCCGGCCAGGATCGAGTTTGTCGATGGCCTGCCCAAAACCCGCTCCGGCAAGATCATGCGCCGCGTCCTCAAGGCACATGCGCTGGGCAAGGATGTGGGCGACATCTCGACGCTGGAGGCGTAGAGGAGAGGGAAAGAAAGGAAAGGAAGGAAATCAGGGGAAAGAAGGGCAGCGCAGCGCAAGCTGCTGTCTTCCTCCCCTTCCCCCGTTTCCCTCCTTTCCTTCTTTTCCCCTTCCTTTCTCTTTTTAAGGTTCACCCCCTTGACTCTCACGTTACGTCATAGTGTAAGCTGGGGTTCATGACGAAGAATGCGACAGCGTACGGCGTGCGCGAGCTGGCCAGGTTGGCCGGCGTCAGCGTACGCACGCTCCACCACTACGACCAGATCGGGCTTCTGGCGCCGTCCTCCCGAACCGCGGCGGGCTACCGGCAGTACGAAGCCGACGATCTGATGCGTTTGCAGCAAATCCTGTTCTTCAGGGAGCTGGACGTGCCGCTGGCCGAGATTCGCGCCATCCTGGACGATCCCGACTTCGACCAGGTCGAGGCGTTGGAGAACCACCGGCGGCTGTTGCAACTGCGGGCGGAGCGGCTGGCGCAACTGATCGGGACCGTTGACAAGACGCTCCAGAACCTGACGGAGGACACGATGACGTTAACAGACGAAGAACTGTACGAAGGCTTCTCGAAGGAACAGATCGAAAGCTACCAGAACGAGGCACGTGAGCGCTGGGGTTCCACCGACGCGTACCAGGAGTCGCAGCGAAGGGTCGGCAACATGTCCAAGGCGCAGTGGAATGCGGTCAAGCAGCAGGGCGACGAGGCAACGCGTCTGATGGCCGGCCTCATGGACCGCGATCCGGCAGACCCGGAGGTGCAGGCCGCGATTGCCAAACACCACGCCTGGATCGAGAACTTCTACACCGCGCCGGCCGAGATGTACGCCGGGCTGGGCCAGATGTACGCCGACGATGAGCGCTTCCGCGCCTACTACGATGCCTACGCGCCCGACCTCGCCGACTTCATGCGTGATGCGATGGCGATCTACGCCAACACAGCGCTGAGTGGCCGTTAGCCTCAAAATCCCGGACAAACGTCCGGGCAATCTCTGAAAAAAGCGCTGGCTCTTCTTTGAGGAGGCCAGCGCTTTTTCGCGTCCAGCGGCAGGAAATCATCCGGGATACTGCAAATCTGACCCGCCACTGCGTTTAAAAGGATGACAGTAACTACTCTGCACGCTATACGTTGAACAGTTACAAGCGTGACAGATTAATTCTATTGCACAACCATGTGCCACAGGCAACGGACACTGCTGGCGAAGAAGCGGTTCCGTTGGGGACGAGGAAAAAGGCGTATGAGCGCCGTCTTGCGAATCCAGCTTTCGTATGTCAGTTCCACCACCGTAGAAGTGCGGGTGGAGGATTCGGCGCGCGGCGAGCCTCGCCAGGTGGTGGAGATGCCCTTGCAAGGGGCCGCCATCCAGACGCTGCTCAACGTTCTTGAGGCAAGCGATACAGGGAATCAAACGCTTACAGACAGCGAAGCAGCGACGCTGCAACGTGTGGGAATCCTCGATGAGGCGCGAGTTCCCGCGGCGGACGTGTTGCGCCGCCGCGTAGGGCGCCTGCTTTTCAACGCCCTGTTTCCAACCAGCGACCAGGCAGATCACGACGTGCGCGCTGCGTTCGTTGCAACGCTGGCGCAAGCTGGCCAGCAACGCGAGCCGGTAACGCTGCAACTGCGGTTCGACCGCGACGCCGTCGATTTGGCGAGCCTGCCTTGGGAACTGCTGGCATACGACGAAGAACCACTGGTCGCCAGCGGGCGTGTACAGCTCACCCGCTATGTTACCTTTGCGCAAGCCACGGCGCCCTACCCGGTGACCGACCGCCTGGAGGTGCTGACCATCACCGCGCGCCCGCGCGACGCGCTGACCCTGGACCCGGCGGCTGAGACAGATGCCATCCGGGCAGCGTTCGATGATCTGGCGCAGCGCGGCGTCGTGCGCATCCATTCGCTGTCACCGCCGACGCCCGACGCGCTGGCGGCAGCCGTCAACGCGCGAACCTATCATGTGATCCACTTCGACGGCCATGGGGTGTTCGGACGCCGCTGCCCGCTGTGTGGCGCCTTCAACAGCGAAGATACGCCCGTTTGTGCCAACACCCGTTGTGGCGCCCGGCTGGACGATGCGTTCCTCGAAGGCTTCCTGTTGTTCGAAAGCAACAAAGGCGACGGCTTCTCCCAAATGGTCAGTCCTCGGGAGCTGGCTACGGTCCTGTCGGAACGGCAGGTGCGGCTGTTCATCGCCAGCGCCTGCCAGTCAGGGGCGGTCAAGGGCGCTACTGTGTTCAACAGCATTGGACCGCGGCTGCTGCTGGCCGGCATCCCCGCGGTCGTGGCAATGCAGTATTCGGTTCCTGTGGACTCAACGGTGGTCTTCAGCAAAGAGTTCTACGCTGCGCTGGCGCGCAGCGAATCGGTAGCCGCGGCCACCAGCGCCGGTCGTAGGATCCTGGTCAGCCGCGGCACGTGGCACATTCCGGCCCTTTACCTGCGCAGCCGCGACGGAGAAGGCAACCTGTTTCGCTTCCGCGACCCTCAGCGCTGGCAAAGCGAACTGGTGGGGGGCGACGGCGCTGTGCGTATCTATTTCCGTCCTGCGGGTTCACCGGGACCTGACTGGGATGTACTGCACCCGCCGGAAGCCGCACCTTACAAGTTCCTGAGTCCCTACGAGACTGCCGACAAAGCGGTGTTCTTTGGTCGCAGCGGTGAGACCCGGGAGTTGTTGGGCGAGGTCTTGCAGCAGCCAGTGGTCGTCCTGCAAGGCCCGCCGGGCATCGGCAAGACTTCTCTCGTCAACGCAGGTCTGATCCCGGATCTGCTGGACAGCGGCTACCTGGTGCTGGCAGTGGGCCAACACAACGATCCCGTGGCTGCCCTGATCGAGGCTGTGGGGCGCTCGACCGCGCTGCATGTGGACGTCTCCGCTGTCCACGACTTGCCGGGCCTTATCTCTGTGCTGCAACAAGAGATCGGGCACCCCGTTGCGGTGGTCTTCGACCAGCTCGAAGAGTTCCTGGGCGCCAGCAACAGCGATGGACGGACCAATCTGGCTCGCCAGTTGGCGGCCTGTGCCGCGCAGACCTTGCCGCTCCCGTTCCGCGCCGTCCTGGTGGTACGCGAGGACTATGTTGGCCGTCTCACCGCGCTGGGCGAGGGACTGCCAGGCTTGTGGAAGACGCCTGTCAGCCTGGGGCCTCTCAGCCGGGTGCAGGCGGCGCAGGCCATCCTTCAGCCTCTGACTCGCCATGTTCCACCGATGGACATGGACAAGTCATTGCTGGAGCAACGCCTCCTGCCTGAGTTGGCGGCCGAGCACGAAGGCCAGTTTATCCATCCCACCCATCTGCAGATTGTCTGCCACGCGCTCTACCGGGCGGCCCTGCAGGCCAATGCGCGGCTCATCAGCGCTGAGTCCTATCCTGCCGGCGGAGTTGCCGCAGTATTGGCACATTATCTTGACCAGACGCTCCGCGAGGGCTTTGTCAAGTCAGAGCAACGCGAGCTGGCACGTGCAGTGTTGCAGCAGTTGGTGTCGGCAGCAGGCGAGCGAGTGTTCGTGGCCGCATCGTCAATCTCTCACACGATCGGTGTAGAGGTTGAGCACGTACAGGCGACTCTGGACGCGCTGCGTCTTCAGGGTGTTGTGGAACGGCGGGCAAACCCGGACGAGGCGCCCGTCTATTCCGTCAGCCATCACCAGTTGGCCACCGAGATCGCGGGCTGGTTCGACCGCGACGCGGCGCTCGACCGCTGTGCGCAGGAGACGCTGGACCGCGCCTGGGAGGATTGGTACGCGCAGTGGACGTTGAGCGAAGAACAGCAGCCTCCGGACGGCGCTGGCTTCGTGGTACCAGAGCTGCTGGTAGGCGCCAATCGCCTGGCAGAGATACGGTCCCGCCGTGAACGGTTGAGCATTGGCAGCCCGCAGCTCTGCCTGCTGCTGCACAGCGCTGTGCGCCACCAGTTCGACGTTGGCTACTGGGCTGGCGAACTTGCTCAGGACAACGGCACAAAGGGGGTTCTGGCGGCGATCAATCGACAAGTGGACGAGAGCGAACCAACCCACGGAGCGGACCTGGCCGCGGCTGCGCTCGGTGTGACGACTACCGGCAATGGGACGCTTGCGCGGGCAGCTACGGGCGCCCGTCAAGGCGATGTGCGCCACAGCGCTGCATTGGCGCTGGCTGCCACGGGCATGGACGCGGTCCAGGCTGGGTTTCAAGCCATGGACGATGCAACCCCGAAAGGTCGCGGTTGGCGCAAAGCGCAGGCCATGGCGCAGATGAAGGCAGCAGGCTTCGCCGTGCCGCAGGTATCGCTTGGCTTGCAGGCGCTGGTTGCTGTCTGGAGCCTGGGGTTGCGCGTTTGGGGCAACCGCTGGCGGCTGGTGACTGAGAGTCTGCTGGCCGGCGTGGGAGCCGGCCTCGGCCTCGGGGCAGCGTTGTTGATCGACACAATGATCATGGGGCTGCCCTGGTTCTACTTTGCTCTGCACAGCTTGATCGACATGCCGTTCGTCTGCGCCATCGGAGCAGTGACGGTGGCGATTGCATGGATCGTGGGGCTGTCTGGCGCCGGTGGATCACCGCGCAGCCAGGCCGTGCGCCAGGGGATAGGTATCTGGCTGGGCTTTGTTGTCGGGCTGATCATCCTGTGGTGGCCGCTGGACGCCCTGACCAATCTGCTTTTCGCGTCGGTGCAAGGTTCTGGGCTGCCGGCCGACCGCAGCCTGGCTGCCACATACGTCCTGGGCGGGAGCCTGTGGGGACTGGGCACTGCAATTGGCTATCAAAGCCTGGCAGGCACTCTGGAGACGCCCTCCTACGGCCGGGCACTGATCGGTGCAGGAATTGGCGGTGCTGCGGGTTGCCTGCTGGCCTGGTTCCTGGTGGGAGGTGTGCCGCTGGCGGAGCCGGCCGGCCCGCTGGCTGCCGTGCGAGCAGCATTGGCAGGCTTTGGGTTGAGTGGGGGATTGGCAATCGGAAGAGTCGCCGGAGCACGGGTCTGGTATCTGTTGCGCCAGGGTCGGCGCTGGTCTCCGGTGACAAGCACGGGGAGCGCGTGAACGCGCCAAAGGAGGTTGAAATGTTTTATCGGATTTTAGTTGTGCTGTCGGGCTTGATTCTACTCACTGCAGGTTGTGTGGCCGGGCCAGTGCCCACAGCGGCACCGTCGACAGGGGCGACGGGATCAAATGCTGCCCAGGTCTCGGTTGATCGCGAGCGCAGCCAGGTCTGGCGCCAGCAGCTCGGCCAGAACCAGCAGGAGATTGCGAGTTCGGTGCTGGCGCAGATCGGCGACCAGGTGTGGACACGAGTGGGAGGGCAGGCGCTTTTGCGCTGGCCTGACCTGTATGTTCGGCTCTACGGAGACGTAGGGAATGAGACGGGTCTGGTGATGAAAGATGCGACTCCGACATGGCTCAGGCTGGGCCTGGCAACCGGCGCGGCCCAAATCACCGGCAAGCCAGTGGCCGGCCAGCGAGTCGAGCTGACCACGGACAACGCCAGGGTGGAGTTGATCGGCACCTCCATCATGTTGGCCTATGTGCCTGAGGCGCGGGTGACCATCGTTCGTGTCTTCGACGGCCAGGTAGAGACCAGCAACCTGGCCAATCCGGACGACGTCAAGCCGGTTGGAACCGACCAATGGGCGCTGATCGTGGAAGAAGCTGCGCCCCAGGTTTCGGCGCGGCTGGAGGACATGCGGGCGCTGGCCGACGAGCTTGGCCTGTGGAATATCTTCCACGATATCGAGCTGGATGTGCGCGCCGGATTCGGACCTGAGGCCAGCCGCGTGTCGGCCGACGACGTGGAGATTGTGTTTGTTGAGGAAGAACCGACGCCGACGCCAACCAGCACGGCAACACGAGCTCCGACGCGAACACCGACCCCTGTTCCGACGCGTACGGCGACCCGCCAGCCCACGCGAACACCGACCCGTCGGCCCACGCGCACGCCAACCCGAATACCCACGAGGACGCCGACCCCCACCAGCACGCCAACCAGGTTCGTGCCGAAGCCGTTGGTCGCGTGCGTTGATCCGCAAGAGGTTGATCCTGGCCAACCGCTCTATCTGATCGTGCTCAACATCGACCCCGCCAGCGAGGATTCGCTGGGCCTGGTCTTCTCCGGCGAGCACTCCCGGCAGGTCTTCGAACACGAGGTGCCGGCCACACTGGATATGGTAAGTTGTCCGGGCGTACGCGGCCCAGGCCTGGCGATGCGGTTCACTGCCGAAGAGGAGGACGCCGGCAACTGGCAGGTCTTCGTTCAGGCTCAACCGACCGGCCGGCGCGCCGATACAGGCTTCCGCGTGAGGGCGCCGGAGCCGGTAGCAGGGCCGCCGGACCTGGTTGTGGAGATCGTTGGGATCGACCGTGATCGGATTGTGTACGGCGCAGAGCCGTGGACGTGGATCACCTACCGGGTTACGAACCGCGGGCAGACCGAGGCGCCAAGCGGTGTGCGTCTGCGGGATTGGACGAACGGCCAGGTGACGTCGGGTTATATGATCGTTCAGCAGCCCCTGTCGCCGGGGGAGTCGGTTGAGCAGCGCTTTGCTGTGGGCCACCAATCAAACTGGCCGCCGGGCAGCTACTCCGTTTTCCTTGAGGTTGATTATCAGAATCAGGTCTCGGAAAGCAATGAGAACAACAACCGGTCCAACTCCATCCGATTCGATGTAGTTTCTCCGCGGACAATCGACTGACGAGTGTCTTGAACGAGGCCGTCCCTGATCAAAGGGACGGCCTCGTTAGTTCTGCCACGATTCCGGCAACGCCGCAGGATTTCCCATTCACCGGCTCGGTGGCTACAATCTCTCCCGGAGAATGCCATGAGCCAACAAACCAACGACATCAGCAATCTGAGCATCGTCCACAGCGGACTGGCGCGCATCTGCGGCCAGTGGCAGGGCGTCACCCGCACCTGGTTCGAGCCCGGCCAACTGGCCGACGAGTCGCCCCAGCGCGGCGCGATCCGTCCCGTGCTGGGCGGGTACTTCGTCGTCCATGAGTACGAGGGAACCTTGCAGGGCCAGCCGATGCGCGGCATCGCGATCTATGGTTTCGACATCGCGACCGGCAAATGCCAGGCGGCGTGGATCGACAACGTGCACATGGGAACAGCCATCATGTGCTCGCAAGCTGAGCCTGATGAGCGTGCCTTCGTCGTTCTCGGCGGCTACGACGACCCTAACGGCGGCCCGCCTTGGGGCTGGCGCACCGAGATTGACCTGACCGACGACGACCACATCACCATCACCGCCTATAACATCCCGCCCGGCGGCGAGGCATACAAGGCCGTGGAAACCCGCTACGAGCGCGTGCGTTGACGATGTCCTACACCTGGCTGATATTCGACGCCGACGGCACGCTGTTCGACTACGACCGCGCCGAGGCGGCTGCCTTCCGGCGCACATTCGACCAAAACGGCTACTCCTTCGCGCCGGAATACGCTGACGTGTACCGCGAGGTCAACAGCCAGATCTGGCGCGAGTTTGAGCGCGGCGAGATCACGGCCGACGATCTGCGCGTCGAGCGCTTTGCCCGGCTGTTCAGCCGGCTGGAACTCGACACCGATGCCGCTACCTTCAGCCGTGACTATCTGCTGAACCTCGGCCGGCAGGCCGATCTGATCGACGGGGCGGCTGAGGTGGTCGCAGCGCTGCACGGCCGCTACCAAATGATCGTGCTCACCAACGGATTGCAGGATGTGCAGCGGTCGCGGCTGGCAGGCTGCGGTTTACAGGACTACTTCGCCGGCATAGTCATCTCCGACGAGGTGGGCGTCGCAAAACCCGATCCGCGGATTTTCGACATCGCTTTCCAGCAAATGGGCAACCCGCCGCGCAACGCCGTGTTGATGATCGGCGACGGGCTCAGTTCCGACATTCGCGGCGCGATCGGATACGGCGTCGACGCGTGCTGGTTCAATCCGCATGGCGCAACTCGTCCGGATGGGTGGCCGATTCGTTACGAGATCACACGGCTTACCGAGCTATTGTCGCTGCCCGCAAAGGAATAACCGATGTGCTGTTTTTCCGCCGATGTCGATAGCGTTGCTAGATGAGTTCATGGACATGGAGCGCGCAGCCGGGGTGGTGGATTCCGACCTGCCCTGTTTCAGGTTCGCGATTCATGGTCTGACGACCAACGAGGACACATGGATTTAACACCACAGGCGGCTTTCGCCCTGCCGGACGGCTACAGTGTTCGTCCACCGAGGATGGAAGATGCACAGGTTGTTCTCGCGCTGTTGAACGCCTGCGACGTCGCGGAATACGGAGAGCCGGACAGCGACCTGGAGGACTTTATCTTTGATTGGGAGAGCGCCGATCTTGTCCGCGATGCCTGGTTGGTCGACGCGCCTGACGGCTCATTGGCAGGCTACGGCCTGGTGTCTCATTGGAGCGGCGGCTTCCAGGCTGACTTCTATGCGCGGCCGGCGCTGCAAGAAATCGGCCTGCAAGGGTGGTTGTTGGAGCAGTGCGAACGCCGCTTACGCGAGATGCTCGCTTCCTTGGTCGATGTACCTCCTCAAGTAAGCGCCTTTGCCGCTCACGTCAACCAGGCTGACCGCGACGCGCTGAATAAGGCTGGGTATGCGCCGAAGAAGTATCACTTTCGTATGCAGATCGACATGACCGAGCGGCCGCCAGAGCCGGAATGGCCCGATGGTTGTTACCTGCGCGCCTTTCATCCGGGAGAGGATGACGAGGAGTTATATCGCTTCATCCAGACGGCCTTCGACGCGCCGGGACGGACGCCGCCGCTATTTGAGGAGTGGCGCGACTTCATGATGCGCCCTGATCATTTCGTTCCCGACCTGTGGTTTTTGCTATACTCCCAGGGTAACTTGGTTGGGACGGCCGTGTGCTACGATTACGGCCCGTATGGCTGGGTGCGTCACCTGGCCGTGGCGGACGACCGGCGCCGGCAGGGCATCGGATCAGCGTTGCTGCGGCACGTATTTGGTGAGTTCTACCTGCGGGGCAAGATGCGGGTTGCGCTGGGTGTCGAGGCCAGCAACGAAAACGCCTACCGTCTCTACGAGCGGGTCGGCATGCGACGCGTGCGCCAGTTCGACGAATACCACAAACAGATAGGGTGAATCGTTCGTGCATTTAGTGGTTCGACTTTGCCGAAAAAGTCGAACTTCTCGCCTCGCGCTCCTTTCGCTCGCGCCCGGTGCGCAGCCGGTCCCACACTGGCACCGCCGCCAGCCGCGCCTGAATCTCGCGCACGCTTTCATCACCACTCAATGCAGCCCGCGGAATAGCCAGCGGATCGGTGTTCCCGTCGAAGAATCCGGTATCGGTTGCAAAAGCCAGCCGGACGCCCCATTCGCGCAACATCTGCTGTTCTCGAACGCCAAAGTCCAGCCCGCGCGCGCCGTTAGGATAGGCGAAGAGATCTACCGACCGGCCCAGCAGCGCGTGCAGCGCGGCTACCGATCCCGCGATCTCCTGCTCAGCCACACCATCGGTCTCATTGGCAAGAATTGGATGGTGCATCGAATGCGCGCCGATTGTAACCAGCGAATGGTGGTCCAGCGCCGCTATCTCGTCGAGAGTCAGGTTCCAGCGCTTATTGAAGCGGATGCCGTGTTGCGCAGCCAGATCATCCAGCAGGTGTCTGATCTCCTCCAACTGCAGCGATTTCATCAACGCCGGGACGCCATAGCCTGCAACCTTCTCTGCCGGGACGCCAAGCTGCACTGCGGCGGCCTGGCGGATCACGTCGTCGCCGACCTCGGCGCGCAGGGTACGCAGGTCCTGGAACCAGTAGTTGCGGCCACTGCCCAACACACCAGGAGAGACGAACAAGACCGCAGGCACGTCCATTGCCTCCAACACCGGCAGCGCCTGGTCCGCGAAGCTGCGCTCCCCGTCGTCGAACGTCACCAGACAGCCATTGTTGAAACGCCGTCCCCCATGGAAGAACTCACGTACCTCCCCGGCTTCCACGAAGCGATACCAGCGCCCGATCGTTTCCAACGCGCGTCGGAAAAACGCGTCCGACGGCACGCTGTGAAACGTCATCACGAGATTGGTTGATGTGAACTGTGAAAAGGGATGCTTCAACCGATGTTCCTTTGAAAAGATTGTAACCGCTCACCCGTCATTCCCGCCTCCGCGGGAATCCACGTCTTCACAGGCGCTGTACTCCTGCCTTCGCGCAAGTGACGCAACAATGAAGGCTGAGTAGTTACAAAAGATTTTTGCTGGTTCTAGCGGATTCTGTGGGTGTGCGACCGCCCGACCGTCAAACGGATCGGGCTACGACGTGAAAGGCCCTTCGGGCCTGCGGATTCCGTAGCCCAGCGGGCTTGCATCTCGTAGCCGGATGGCTTGTAGCCTCCGGCGGGCGCCCTTGGCAACGACAACTTCCTGCATCCACAGAATCCGCTAGAGCCAGGATTTTGGGAAGTCGCCGATTGCTCGCCAAGACCGGTCTATAACGGCTGGGACGCCCTCCGTTTGGTGCCATGGCGACTTCCGAAGTCTGATCGAGTGGCTTTTCAAACGGTTTCTGCATAGTCTGGGGCTGCGGCGCCGGGGAGTCCTCTTGCATTCAAAGCGTACACTCAATCCCTGTTTTCATGCAAGAAACAGGTGAACGCCGAGTGCGACAGACGGATTTGACTCATCTTTTCTGCCCAACCAATCCAGTTCGCCGTACTTCTGCGTACTTTACTTGGTCAACCGGCTCTTTCCCGCCTCATTTGCGTTTATGTGGCGCGATGTTATAATGCCCTGGCCTATTCGAAGAACAACTGCGGTGAGTAACGTTATGAGGTTTGACTGAGGATGTCTTCTGCCGCCAGCGTGGCTGCTCAAGCTTCCGGCAATGACCGCCCCTTCTCTTCCTCCCGGCTGGAACAGTCCATTCTGGAGACCTTCATCTACGCGGATATCTTCAGCTATCCGCTGACAGCCGATGAGGTGACCCGTTATGTGACGGTGCCGGCAGCAGCCAGCGATGTCCAGCGCACGCTTGACAACAACCTGTCCAGCGGCAAGCTGGTGGAATGTGGCGGATACTTCGTGCTGCCGGGCCGCGAGGATCTGATCCCGTTGCGCGCGCGACGCGAGCGTGTCGCGCGCGGCAAATGGGCGCGGGCGCGGCGCTACACCCACTGGCTGGCAGCCCTGCCCTTCGTGCGCATGGTGGCGATCACCGGCACGCTGGCGGTGAACAACGCCGAGCCAAAGGACGACATCGACGTCTTTGTGGTGACCGAACCGGAGCGGCTGTGGCTGTGCCGCGCGCTGGTCATCGCCGTGGTCCGCATGGCCCGACTGGGCGGAGATGAGTTGTGCCCCAACTATTTCGTCTCGGAGCGCCAGCTTTTCTTCCACGAACACAACTACTTCAGCGCGCGCGAGGTGGCCCAGATGGTGCCGCTGTACGGCATGGACACCTACCGGCGGGTGCGCGCCGGCAACGCCTGGGTGGACTGCTTCCTGCCCCAGGCCGACGGGTTGCCACCGGAATGCCGGCCGATCCGCCCCGGCTTCATGGCGTCGAACTGCAAGCGCGCCAGCGAGTGGCTGCTGAACGGCCGTCTGGGCGCCGCACTGGACCGCCGCGAGATGCAACGCAAGGTGCGACAGCTCAACCGCGAAGCCGAGCAGCGCGGCGGCAGCGTCGAGTTCACGGCCGATGTCTGCAAAGGCCATTTCGACCACCACGACAACTGGATTCTGCGCCGCTTTCAGGAGCGCCTGACGCACTACGGGCTGACCGTTCCAACAGGCGCGTATACTAACGGCAGCGATCCGCTGGGAGACACGCTCGATGGCTGAGGTCCTTTTCGGCCAATCCTACTACCTGCGCTTCGATCCCAAGCTGTGGGAGGCGATGCAGCCCTACCCGCCGCTGGGCACGCTCTACGCCGCAGCCACCATCCGCGAGCGCGGCTACGACGTGGCGCTGTTCGACGCCATGCTGGCCGACTCGGAGGAGCGCTGGGCCGAGGCGCTGGACGAACATCGCCCGCGCTATGCGGTTCTCTACGAGGACAACTTCAACTACCTGAGCAAGATGTGCCTGCTGCGGATGCGCGAGGCGGCCGTCACCATGGCGCGCATGGCCAAGGAGCGCGGCTGCACGGTGATCCTGTGCGGCGCCGACGCCACCGACCACGCCGGCCTCTATTTCGACGCGGACGTCGATTTCGTGCTGCGCGGCGAGGGCGAGGTTACCCTGGGCGAGCTGTTGGACAGCCTCAGCGGCCGCAGTTCGCAGCCGGTGGAGGAGATTCTGGGGCTGGCGGTAGCCGGTGATCGGTATTCGGTAAACGGTAATCCGATCTCAGAGGTCGGTGGAGCTGAACGGCGCGGGTCAACATCCAACAGCGGTGAAACGCTTCCGCCATTAACCATCAACCATTCACCATTCACCATTAACCAATCTCCTCGTCCTATCCTGCGCGACCTGGACAGCCTGCCGCGGCCGGCCTGGGACCTCGTGGATGTCGAACAGTACCGCCGGGTCTGGCTGGAGCGGCACGGTTACTACTCCATGAACATGGTGACGACGCGCGGCTGCCCGTTCCACTGCAACTGGTGCGCCAAGCCGATCTGGGGCCAGCGCTACAACAGCCACAGCCCGGAGCAGGTCGCCGCCGAGCTAAAGTGGCTGAAGGACACCTACGCCCCGACCACATCTGGTTCGTGGACGACATCATGGGCCTCAAGCCGGGTTGGATGAGCCGCTTCGCCGATGCCGTGGAGCGGCTGGACGCACGCGTGCCGTTCAAGTGCCTCAGCCGCGTCGACCTGTTGCTGCGCGACGGCGACATCGACGCGCTGCAACGGGCCGGCTGCCAGATCGTCTGGGTCGGCGCGGAGTCCGGCTCGCAGAAGATCCTGGACGCGATGGAGAAGGGCACCAAGGTCGAGCAGATCTACGAGGCCAGCCGGCGGCTGCACGAGGCGGGCGTCAAGGTGGCGTTCTTCCTGCAGTTCGGCTATCCCGGTGAGACGCGCGCCGACATCGAGAAAACCTTGCAGATGGTGCGCGACTGCCAGCCCGACGACATCGGCATGTCGGTCTCGTACCCGTTGCCCGGCACCAAGTTCTACGACCGGGTGTCCGACGAACTGGGCGCCAAACAGAACTGGCAGGACTCCAGCGATCTGGCCATGCTCTACGAAGGGCCGTACACCACCGACTTCTACCGCCACCTGCACACGGTGTTGCACAAGGAATACCGGGCGCGCAAGACGTGGGGCGCGCTGACCGGCCAAACGCCGGATCGCGGCCCGGCCCGCGCCAGGTCGGCGCGATGGTCTACCACAGCGCGACGCTGCCGCTGGCACGCCGCAAGCTGCGCCAGCTCGAACACGTGCCGCACCAGGGCCTTGGATCGCTGGAACCGGCCATGACCCAGCAGGCGGCCGCCACGCCGACGCCGCAGGAGTAGCGGAGAGGGAAAGGAAGGAAAGCAGGGAAAGAAGGGAAAAACCACCGACTTTGGACGCGCCACATCTAGCGCATCCGTTTCCCTCTTTTCCTTCTTTTCCCGCCTTTCCCTTTTTCCATCTAATAACCATGACCCGCACCAAAATCGTCCTCTACAACCCGCGCGCCGTCTTCTTCACCATGCCGCTGGCCTTGCTGGCCGTAGGCTCGGCGCTGGACCCGGCGCGCTACGACGTGCGCATCATCGACGGGCGGCTGGAGAAAGACCCGGTAGCCGCGGTGCTGGCAGAGATCGACAACGCGGTTTGCCTCGGCATGACTGTGCTGACCGGCGCGCCGATCCGCGATGCCTTGCAGGTTAGCCGGGCAGTCAAGGCGCGCCGGCCGGAGCTGCCGGTGGTCTGGGGCGGCTGGCACGCATCGCTCTTCCCCACCGACACACTGGACGAACCCAGCGTCGACTTCACGGTCCAGGGCCAGGGCGAGGCAACCTTCGTCGAGCTGGTGGAACGCTTTGCGGCCGGCGAGTGGCAGCCGGGCGGGCCGGGTCTGGGCGTCGCCGGCACCGTCGAACGGGTCGAGGGCGGCCCGTGGCGCAACCCGGCGCGCGCGATGACCGACATGAACGAGCCTGGCCCACCGCTACGATCTGATGGCCGTCGAGCGCTACTACACGCTGAAGAGCGAGCGGCAACTGGACTACATCTCGTCCACCGGCTGCTTTTCCGCTGCGCCTTCTGCGCCGATCCTTCGTGTTCAAGCGGCGCTGGACGGCGCTGGAGCCGCAACGCATGGGCGAGGAGGCGGAGGTGCTGTGGCAACGCTACCGCTTCGACGACTTCGCCTTTCAGGACGAGACCTTCTTCACCTACCGCGACCGCGTGATCGCCGTGGCCGAGGAGTTCCTGCGCCGCTTTGCCCCGTCAACCAACGGCGGCGGCCCGGCCAGGAACACGCGCTTCACCTGGACCGCCACCATGCGCGCCGACCAGGGTGTCCGCCTGAGCGACGACGCCTTTGCGCTGTGTGTCCGTTCCGGTCTGCGGCAGTGATGATCGGCGTTGAGTCGGGGTCGCAGGAGATGATGGACTGGATGAAGAAGGACATCCGCGTGGAGGAAGTTCTGCAAAGCGCCGAGATGTGCGTGCGCCACGGCGTCGGCGCGATCTTCCCGTTCATCGTTGGCTTTCCCGGCGAGAGCGACGAAAGCGTGCTGGCCTCGCTGAACCTGGTCAAACAACTGCGCAGCATGAGCCCGCAGTTCGAGACGCCCATCTTCTACTTCAAGCCCTACCCCGGATCGCAGATCACCGACGAGGTGGTGCGCCAGGGCTACAGCCTGCCGCAGACGCTGGATGAATGGGCGGACTTCGATTTCGTCGGCTCGTCGGGACCGTGGGTCAGCCAGGAAAAATACGAGCTGATCGAGCGCTTCAAGTTCTACAACCGTTTCGCCTGGGGACCGGAGACGCTGCGTCGCCGGCCCTTGCAGGCGGTGGCCCGCTGGCGCGTGCGCAAGGATTTCTACCGCGCGCCGGTGGAGAAGCGGGTGGTGGACCGACTGAAGCCGCTGCCCAAACTTTCGTAACTGACTGGACAAACTATGACTGCATTCTCAGATAAACAAACTGACTTCCTCAACGGCCGTGTCTTCGCCCACCTGGCCACGCTGATGGCCGATGGCAGCCCCAGGTGACGCCTGTGTGGATCGACTTCGACGGCCAGTACCTGCTGGTCAACACCGCCGAGAGCCGCGCCAAGGATCGTAACATGCGTCGCGATGGACGGGTCGCGCTGTCGATCATGGACCCCGACGAGCCGTACACCCACCTTGACATCCGCGGCCACGTGGCCGAGATCACCCATGACGGCGCCGAGGAACATATCGACACGTTGTCGCGGCGCTACGACGGCAAGCCGTGGACCTACCAGCCCGGCCAGGTGCGGGTGATCTTCAAGATCGCACCGGATTCGATTACGGGCAACGTGTAAGCGATCCTCTCCTGTACTCCTATCGTCCTCCTCCCTCGGTAGAGAGAGGACAAGGAGTACGAGGATGAGTAAGAGTACGAAACTGAGACGGATGGACATCCTTCTAACCCACGGCTACTTCCTGTACGAGGACCCGCACGAGCTGCAGGTAATGAAGCCCTACCCGCCGCTGGGGCTGCTCTACGTGTCCTCGCACCTCAAAGCCAAAGGATTCGACGTCGAGGTATTCGACACCACCTTCAGCTCGTGGGACGCCTTCGAGCAGCACATGCGCGCCGCGCGGCCGTCGCTGGTGGGCATCTACACCAACCTGATGACCAAGCAGCGGGTGTTGCAGATGCTGCCGCTGTTCCGCGAGCTGGGCAGCCGGGTGATCCTGGGCGGACCGGAACCGCCCCACTACGCCGAGTACTATCTGGCGGCGGGCGCGGACATCGTCGCCGTGGGCGAAGGCGAACTGACGCTGGAGGAGCTGATCCCGCATCTCGCCCACCACGGCATGGCTGGTCTGGAGCAGGTGCGCGGCATCGTCTTCCGCGATGGCGACGGGCACATCGTGCGCACAGGCCCGCGTCCGCAGATTGCCGACCTGGCCACGCAGCCCTGGCCTGACCGCGAGGCCATCGACCTGGAACGTTACCTGGAAACCTGGCAGACCCACCACGGCGTTCGCTCGGTGTCGCTGATCACGGCGCGCGGTTGCCCGTATACCTGCACCTGGTGCAGCCATTCGGTCTTCGGCGATACCCATCGCCGGCGCAGCGTCGAGGACGTGGTGGACGAGGTGGCCTGGCTGGCCGAACGCTACAACCCCGACCAACTGTGGTACGCCGACGACGTGTTTACGATCAACCGCCGCTGGTTCCTGCAATACGCCGATGCGTTGAAGGCGCGCGGCCTGCGCCTCCCCTTCGAGGTGCAACGCGCGCCGACCGCATCGACGAGGCTGTGGCCGATGCGCTGGCTGGGATGGGCTGCTACCGGCTGTGGATCGGCGCTGAAAGCGGCTCGCAGCGCATCCTCGATGCCATGAAGCGCAAAGCCGACATCGCCGATGTGCAGGCCAAGAGCAGGCTGCTGCAAAGCAAGGGCATCCAGGTCGGCATGTTTATTATGCTGGGCTACGACGGCGAGGATGTGTCGGACATCGAAGCCACCGTGGACCACCTCAAAAGGTCGAACCCCGATGTGTTCCTCACCACTGTGGCCTATCCGATCAAGGGAACGAAGTACCACGAGGCGGTGGCCGACCAGGTGTACTCCGGGCTGCACTGGGCCGAGCGCACTGACCGCGACCTCGGTGTGGCCGGCCGCTACTCAGTCGAGTTCTACGACCACGCGACGCGCTGGATGGTCAGTGAGGTCAACCTGCATAAGCTGCGTCAGGCCGGCTCGCGCGACTTGGCGCGCATGGCGCGGCTGCTGGTCAACGCCCGGCGCGGCCGGCTGGGCATGCGCCGCACGGTGGATCAACGTGACACCGGCAACAGCCCCGATCCCGCCGGCCGCGGCTGGGACGCCGAATCCCGCGCGACGGAAGCGTGGTAGCGATGGTCAACTTGCTTCCTCGCCAGCCATGCCGGGCACACCCTTCGACGCGGCGGCCGGCAGTTACGACGCCGACTTCACCGGGACGCTGCTGGCGCGCTGGCTGCGCGAGGCGGTGTGGTCGGTGCTGGCTGACACCTTTGTACCGGGCGACCGCGTGCTGGAGCTAGGCTGCGGCACCGGCGAGGATGCGGTCTGGCTGGCGCAACGCGGCATCCACGTCACCGCCACTGACGCGTCACTAGCGATGCTGGACACTGCGCAACGCAAAGCAATGGCCGCCGGGGTCAGCGAACTGATCGACTTCGCAGCTTTCGACCTTGCTGCCGCTGCATCCGACCGTTTACCGTTTACCGATCACCGTTTACCGTTCACCGGCGCCTTCTCCAACTTCGGCCCGCTGAACTGCCTGCCCAGATCGCCGGCCACTGGCTTAGCTGGCTGCGGCCCGGCAGCAAGGTGGTGCTGGTGGTCATGGGGCCGATCTGCCCGTGGGAGATCGGCTGGCACATGATACACGGCCAGCCGGGCGCCGCCTTCCGTCGCTTTCGCGGCGGCGTCAAGGCGCATGTCGGCAACGGCGCGACGATTCCGTCTGGTACCTCGCCGCGGACGCTGGTGCACGAGTTCAGCGATGAGTTTCGCTGGTCGAGGTGCGCGGCATCGGCTCGGTCCTGCCGCCATCGTATCTCAATCATTTGGTGGATCGCCAGCCTGATTTGTTCACCCGGCTTGCAAAGCTGGACGAACGCATCGATCCTGCTTGGCCGGCCACGTGGCTGAACGACCATTATTTGGGGTGCTGGAAGGAAGTGACTGAGAGAAAAATAGCCGATCAGCTTGGCAGTCGGAGAAAGCATGACGCTCCTCAGAACGAATCATGACGGCCACTGCCCTGCAAATGGTGCAGCGCCGCGGCTGGAACGCCTGGCTGCGCGCCAGGTTCCTGCTCTTCCAGCGTCACCGCCACAACCAGGTCGTGCTGGAAACGGTTGCCGGCCGGCCGCTGGTCGTGCTGCCGGACGTGCTGAACCCGGCGCTGTTCTTCACCGGCCAATGGCTGGCCGAGGAGATCCTTCGCACCGCGCAGGATGACAACGCTCTGATCCCGGCCGGCGCATCGTTGTTGGATCTGGGCTGCGGCACAGGTGTGGTGTCGGTGTTTGCAGCGCAGCAGGCTGGCCGCGTCGTGGCCGCGGACATCAACCCGGTGGCCGTGCGCTGTGCCCGCATCAATGCCCTGCTGAACGGCGTCGAAAGCAAGGTCGAGGTTCGCGAGGGCGACCTGTGGACGCCGCTGGCCAACGAGCACTTCGATGTCGTGGTGTTCAACCCGCCCTATTTTCCGGGCGCGGCGCGCAACACCTTTGAGCAAGCGCTGCGTTCCGAGGGCCTCAGCGAACGTTTCGCCGCCGGTCTGCGCGACCATCTGACCGGCGATGGCTGCGCGTTGCTGCTGCTGTCGTCGGTGGGCGACGAGGCCGGCTGGCTGGAGCCGTTGCTTCGGCAGGGCTTCACCGTCGAACCCGTCGCGTCGCACAGTGTGGCCGGCGAGCGATTGACGCTGTACCGAATTCGCTGACTGACTTTCCGGCGGACAAACCCGGCATCTGAGGATGCCGACTCCGCAGATGCGCAATACGCACCACGCATCGCGTAGACCATTGATCGACCTATGAACGAGAATGAACCTTCAGCCGGCCGTCTGTTAGGCCGAATCGCCATTGTTACCGGCAGCACGAGCGGTATCGGCCGTTCGATTGCGTTGGCGTTGGCGCTTGCCGGCGCGGATGTGATTGTGCATGGCCGGCGGGCGGATGCAGCCGAACAGGTGGCCATGCAGATACGTGAACTGGGCCGTCGGAGCGCAGTGGTGTTGGCAGATGTTGCTCAACCTGCTGAGGTTGCACGGCTGGTGAATGAGGCGTGGCAGGCGTTCGGCCAGGTTGACCTGTGGATCAACAACGCCGGCGCGGACATCCTGACCGGCGGAGCGTTACACTGGCCGTTTGCCGACCGCTTGCAGGTCTTGCTGGATGTGGATGTGCGCGGCGCGCTGCTCTGTTCACACCTGGCAGGGCGGCGGATGACCGACCAGGGCGGCGGGCAGGTCATCAACGTCGGTTGGGATCAGGCGCTGACGGGAGGGGTCGGCACGGAGAGCGGCCAGCTCTTCGCGGCCAGCAAGGCCGCGGTCATCGGGTTCAGCAAGGCGCTGGCGCGCGGGTTGGCGCCGGAGGTACGCGTCAACGTGGTTGCACCAGGCTGGATCGAGACCGAGTGGGGTGAAACCGTCAACCGGGAGTTATACGAGCGTGTCCGCAAACAGACGCCGCTGGGGCGCTGGGGCAGGCCGGAGGACATTGCTGCAGCAGTGCTATTCCTGGCGTCGGACGAAGCCGCGTTTCTGACCGGTCAGGTACTGAACGTCAACGGCGGGGTGGTGATGTGAGCGGAGTTGCAGGTGCCAGAATGTCAGGCCTACTCCAACTGTTCGTCCGAAGTAGCAACCCAGCTTCCACAGGCGTGTTACTCCTGCCTTCGCGGGAGCGAGTAACAGATGAGTAGTTTCCATCCACCACTGCCATGACTTCGTTGAGCGAGTTCCTCGCCCCTTCTCTGATCTTGTCTACCGTGTTGGCGGTGCTGGTGGCTACGCTGTGGTACGCCTGGCGTGGCGGCGGGTTGCGGGCATGGGTGGTGGATGTGCTGGCCGCGCTACTGGGCTTTGGCGCCGGGCAGTTGATCGGCTGGTGGCTGGGCCTGCCGCTGCCCGCGATTGGTCAGGTTCGCGTGGTTGAAGGGGTGCTGCTGGCACTGCTGGCACTGTGGTTGGTCTCGCGTTCGACCATTGATGTGGAGTCGTAATCAGGCCATCGGTGTAACCTAAACTCCCGGCGTTCGTAGTATCTGCTGTAGACTTGAATCGGCTATCAAGAATATTTCGTTACAGGAGTATCACATGCGACAGCGTCCCACCGGTATCGCGATTCTTGCGTTGATCTTCATGGGGTTGGGGATCCTCTCCTTCCTGTGGAGTCTCTTTGTGTTTGGCTTTGGCGGCATCACGACAACGGTCGGTGCCCTGTTTGGAGCGTCGGGTTGGTCCAGTTCCGGGGTTTCCAACGTTGTTGGCGGCGTGATTGGCATGACCACCGCCATCGTTCAGTTCATCGTTGCATTCGGGCTATGGCGGCTGCGTCCCTGGGCCTGGATATTGGCGTTGATCGCCGTTGGACTTTCCGTTGTCAACGGTGTGATAGGCATGTTCGGCGGCGGGTTCTTCACCTTCTGCTGCGGCGCCTTCGGACTGCTGATTCCCCTGGGGTTGTTGATATACTTGTTCAGCCCTGGCGTCCGTAGGGCGTTTGGCAGGTAATGGGGAGATCAGGCACAAACTCTCTTGCTGGTTCTGGATACACTCAGGTGCAGCACCCTCCGGGCGCCGCACCTTTTCTTTCCGTGGAGACCTTGTGAAGACGTCTATCTGGTGGATCCGTCGCGATCTGAGGTTAACCGACAACCAGGCCCTGGCGGCCGCGCAGTCGGTGGGCGACCAGGTCGTTCCCGTTTTCATCATCGATCCGCGACTGCTGAAGTCACAATACGTCGGCGAGAAGCGACTGGCGTTTCTCTTCGCCGGGCTGCGCAGCCTCGATGCGGACCTGCGGGCGCGCGGCAGCAGGTTGATCGTCCGTCGCGGCGATCCGGCCGGGGAGTTGTACAGGCTGGCCGAGCAAAGCGGTGCAACCACAGTTTGTGCCGAGGAGGATGTGTCGCCCTATGCCCGGCAGCGCGACCAGTCCGTGGCCGAACGCCTCCCGTTGCACTTGACCGGCGGGCTGACCGTGCAACCACCCGGCGCGGTGTTGAAGGCTGATGGGTCGCCTTACACTGTGTTCACGCCGTATAGCAAGCGCTGGCTGGCCCTGTCTCCCCCGCGTGCTGAGAACCTCCTTCCTGCGCCGGATCGGATCGAGTCGCCAACTGGCCTGTCCAGTCTGCCAGTTCTTGCCCAGCCGGTCCTGCCTGCTTCTGTGCCGTTTGCCGCGGGTGAAGCAGAGGCGCAGCGCCGCCTCGCTGCGTTCACCCTGGGCCCCGCGGCGGCTATCGAGGGCTATCGCACCGACCGCAATCGGCCTGACTTGTCCGGCACGTCGCAGCTTTCGCCCTACCTACGTTTCGGCATGATCTCGGCGCGGCAAGCGGTGGTGGCCGGACTCGCGGCCCGCGCGGCAGCGCAAACTGCTGATTTCCGCGGCGGCGCGGACACGTGGATCAGCGAGCTGATCTGGCGCGAGTTTTATGTGTCGATCCTGCACCACTTTCCCTACGTGCGCCGCGGCAGCTTCCGGCGTCAATACGACGCAATTACCTGGGACAACGACGAGACAGCGTTTGCTGCCTGGTGCGATGGACGCACCGGCTATCCAGTGGTGGACGCGGCCATGCGCCAGCTTCGGCAGACCGGCTGGATGCACAACCGCAGTCGCATGATCGTGGCGTCGTTCCTGGTCAAAGACCTGCTGATCGATTGGCGTTGGGGAGAACGTTGGTTCATGCAACACCTGGTGGACGGCGATCCCGCGGCGAACAACGGCGGTTGGCAGTGGACGGCTGGCACCGGCACCGATGCGGCCCCCTATTTCCGTGTGTTCAACCCTGTGCTGCAAGGCAAGAAGTTCGATCCGCAGGGTTCCCATGTGCGCCGCTGGCTGCCGGAACTGCAGGACGTGCCCGGCAAGTATATCCACGAACCGTGGCGCATGCCGCTTGCCGAGCAGCGGCTGGCCGGCTGTGTAATTGGCCGTGACTACCCGGCGCCGGTCGTCGATCATCGTGCTGCCCGCGAACGGGCCTTAGCGGCGTACGGCGCGGCCAAGGCGGTGAGCTAAACCAGAGGAGGTTCTTGCCAAACCTCGATTAGTCCGGGGCGGGCGAACCAGTAAAAATCCTTGTCAGCGTGGGGTAGGGGAACACCGTGCTGGGTACACCAGGTTGCGTTGCAATGAGGCCATCAATTGTCTTGCGGACGGCAAGATTGCACCACGATTCACAAACCTTCCGTTTTTTACCAGCTTTATTTGACAGTCTGCCATGCATCGGTTAAACTGTCGCCCCGGTGCAACGCACCGCCTTCCTGCAATCACATAGTTCCGTAAAGCAGCCGGGGACAGCCCGGCGTTCCGTTTGAATCCACAACTTGAGAGGACGATCTATGAAAAAGCGACTTTGGCAAAGCATCGCACTGATTTTGGTGTTCGTTGCTTTGGTGGCCGTGCCTGTTTATTCAGCGCCAGCAACACAACCGCAGCCGGCAGCCGGCGGACCTATTACCCCGTTGAACCCGGACGATCAGGCGTTAACGGCTGATCAGATGGATGCTCAATCGCTGGCCATTGCAGATGCGCGCGTGCAGGCTGAACTGGGCGCAGGCCGCACCGAAGTCTTCGAGGTCTTTCCATTGTTCGGCCCATACCCGGCCGAATGGTCGGCCTGCTCAACCGGCGCCTGCTATCAGGTCGATATCTACAACTTCGACAGCGAGGCGACCGTGACGGCGATCGTCGATCAGGCGACAGGCCAGGTGTTGGACGTCTGGCACACCGATGGCGTCTTCCCCCTCGTCAACAAACGGCTCTACAACCGGGCTGTGGAGATTATCCAGCAATCGCCTGATGTCGAAGCAGCGTTGGGTTTTGTGCCGGAAGCGGCCCAGATCCGGTTGATGGATCAGATTCACATGGACAGCCAGTGTGACGGCGACCGGTTGTGCGCCGGTGCGACTTTCTACTCCGACAGCGGCGCGCTGTGGGTGCTGGTCGATCTGGTGGACGAGAAGATCGAGAAGATCTGGTGGTCCGATCGTCCGGTGGATATGTCCAGCGCTCTCTACAATCCCAAGCCGGAGCGCGAGCCGGAGGACTGCGGCACAACCATCCACGTCGCCCGCGATGGCTGGAACCTCGACTACCGCACCACACCCACTGACGCTCTGGAGATCACCAGCGTGACATACAACGTCGACGGCGTTGATCGCCCCGTGGCAACCCGTATGAAGCTGGTGGAGTGGCACGCCCACTATCCCAGCGGCTTTGGCTACCGCGACTACACCGGATGCGGCGGCGGCGGCGGTGGCTTTGCCATCTACCCCTACGGCAACACCCAGGTTCTCGACATCAACAGCGGCGACGCAGTCATTGGCTTTGAGGTTGTTCAGGACTTTCGCATGAGCAACTGGGGCAACTCATGCAACTATCGCTACGAGCAGCACTTCCAGTTCTTCGATGACGGCCGTTTCCGCGTCGTGACCGGCGCCTACGGCCAGGGTTGCGGCAACAACCAGCTCAACGAGGCCACCTACCGGCCTGTGGTGCGCATCGACATCGCTGTGAACGGCGACGATAACGACAGCTTTGCCGTTTGGGATGGGGCAACCTGGGCCGACCAGACCACCGAGGCCTGGTGGCTGCAGGAAGCGCCCTACACTGCCGAAGGATACCGCTATCGCGTGACCGACCAGTCAGGCGTTGGCTACTATATCGAGCCAGGCCAGGGCCAGTTCGGGGATGGCGGCACCGGCGACAACGCCTACATGTATCTGACCCAACACCACGCCAGCGAAGGCGACTCCGATATGCCGCTTTTGCCGAACACCGGCTGCTGCAACAACAACTACATGCAGGGACCGCAGTCGTACATCGACGGCGAATCGACCACTGACCAAAACATCGTTCTCTGGTACGTGCCGCAGAGCGAGACCATCACCACCTGGGCGGTGCAAAACGGCTACGGTGACGCGCAATACTGCTGGACCGACAACACCTCCAACTACTGGCCGTGTTTCTCCGGCCCGATGTTCGTACCGATCCCCGAGTCGCCGCCTACCGCGGTTTCGCTCAGCACGCTGGCGGCGAATGACGGACTGGAGCCCACTCAAGGAGGCTTCACGCTCGTCTTGGTTCTCGCCGCCGGTCTGAGCATGGCCATTGCTACCGGTTTCCTGCTGCGCCGGCGCAATTTGGCCGCCCAGCAGGCTTCAAACGTCCTCGATCGACATTGACTCTGAAATGGGTTGACCGGCTAAGCGATAGCTGACAACCCTGTAAAAAAAGCGGAGCCGGAAAATCGCCGGCTCCGCTTTTTTATTCCCCGGCTCTCAGCGATTTTCCTCCGTTGCCGTTGGCAGCCCCGATAGCGCAACGTCCGGCACCTGCGGCAGCCGGCTCTCATCCGTCAGCGCCTCGAGGAACGACACCAGGTCAGATTTCTCCTCCGCTGTCAGGTCAAAGCCCTTCAGAAGCGGATCGACCCGCGGGAAGTCGTGAGCGCGCCCTGCGCCGTCGGCGTAGAACTGCACAACCTCCTCCAGCGTGGCGAACTGGCCGGCGTGCATATACGGCGCGGTCAGCGCCACATTGCGCAGGCTGGGCACCTTGAACGCGCCATACAGCCCCGTCTCGCTGACGCCGGCCCGGCCGGGATCCTCGCTGTCAACGCCGACCACGCGAAAGGTCTCATTGGCCAACAGCGGTGGTTGGTGGCACTCGCTGCAGTGGGTACGCTGCGAGAAGAAGAGGTCCATGCCGCGCTGCTGTTGCTCGGTCAGCGCACTCGCGTCGCCGGCCACGAAACGGTCGTAGGGACTATTGTCGCTGATCAGCGTTCGTTGGAAAGCGGCCAGCGCGCGTGTTGCGTTGTCGAAGGTCACCGCGTCCGCGCCGCCGCCGAAGGCCGCATCGAACAGATCCACGTAGGCAGGGATGTCGCGCAGTTTGGCCTCCAGTTTGTCAGGCGTCTCTGCCATCTCGTTGGGCAAGGTCAGCGGTAGTATAGCTTGCGACTCCAACGAGGTCTCGCGGCCATCCCACAACAGGAAAGCGTTGAAGCCGGTGTTCCACAGCCCGGAGACGTTGCGCGGCGGAGCGCCGGGCCGCGCCTCGCTGACCGTCTCGCCGTTGGAGAATCCACGGTCGGGACGATGGCAGGTCGCGCAGGACATGTCGTTGCTGGCTGACAAGACCGGGTCATAGAAAAGCTGTCTGCCCAACTCGATCTTGGCGGGAGTCGAGGGATTGTCCGGCGGCGTGCGCAAGGGCGACCAGGTTGGCGATGGCTGCGGCGCCAGTGTTGGCACAGGCGTTGTAGTGGGCGCGCTGGTGGCCGGGGCCGGGGCGGTAGCCGTCGCGGCTGGCTCGGCGGTTGGAGCGCAAGCAGCCAGCAAGGCCGCTGCTGCGAAACTGATCAGCAGCATATTGGCACAAGCCATCGTCAACCTCCTGAGCGGATCAAGCACGCGCTCTGCATAGCACCGAATCGTCAGCGAAGGATATCGCTGCTGTCCGGAAACGCTCCTGAGAGATCTTGCACTGGTGGCTTGACGGTGTGTGAGACGCGCCTTCGACCCGTTCAGGCCGACGGTGGAGGAATTCCTTGCCAAGACGGATGCCTTTCGTGCAGACACGTTTGGCTCGCACTCATTGCAGCGGCCCGTTGTTGGACCGGTCAGGTGATTGGGCATAGTGAATCACGTTCCAGCGGCCGCAACCGCCGCCGACTCCTCGGCCATGGTTGCGCTGTTGTAGCGCCGCAGCCGCGGATAGCGCCAGGCGATGTAGCCGGTCAGAGCCACCGTGGCGATGCCGCCGCTGATGATGGCGAAAGGCACGCCGAAGGCAGCAGCAACCATGCCTGCCTCCAGCTCACCCAGTTGCGGGCCACCCATGAAGAAAATTTGGTTGATGCCGGTCATGCGGCCGCGCAGCCTGTCCGGCGTCAACGTCTGGCGCAACGTCTGGCGGATAATGGTCGAAACGGTATCGCTGGCGCCGATCAGCGCGAAAAAGAGGTAGCTCGCCGCAAACGTGCCGGACAGGCCAAACAGCACGGTGAAGACTCCGTAGAGCGCGACGCTACCCAACAGCACCGTGCCCTGCCGATAGATGTCTCGCCGCAGCGAGACCAGCAGGCCGGCGATCAGCGAGCCTATCGCGTCGGCTGTGGTCAGCAGGCCGTAGCCACCTGCGCCCATGCCCAGAATCTGGTCGGCCACCAGCGGCAGCATGGTGCGCGCCGAGCTGAAAAGCGTGGCAAAGAAGTCCAGCAGCATGCTGCCCCAGATGATGCGCGCACCGCGGACGAAACGCCAGCCTTCCAGAATCGCGGACAATCCCAGACCCGTCCCTATGGCCGCTGGCCCGGCCCGGTAGTGAATCAGCGCCAACGCCGCGACGATGGCCACGAAGGACAGTGCGTTGAGGGCGTAAACCCAGCCGACGTTGGTTTTTGCCAGAAGCAATCCTGCCATCACCGGCCCGACGATGGTCGCTACCTGGCGTACAATCGAGTTGAGGCTGATGGCGTTGGTCAGGTCGCTGGCAGGCACCAGGTTGGGCACGATGGACTGGAAGGCCGGGCTGGAGAAGGCTGACGTGGCCGCGCCGGCAGCGGTTAACAGATAGACGACCCAGACCGTGTCGCGCTGCT
Organism: Caldilineae bacterium; assembly: GCA_020634555.1. Taxonomy (GTDB): domain Bacteria; phylum Chloroflexota; class Anaerolineae; order JAAEKA01; family JAAEKA01; genus JACKBK01. Next base: position 192,370 of record JACKBK010000001.1, on the reverse strand, counting down.
GAAAGCTGAGCACGGCCAGCACGGCTGCAAATCCAGCCGCCGCGCTGTTGGTCAGGATCAGCAGCTTGCGCCTGTTGACCACGTCGGCCATGGCGCCACCCACCAGCGCAAAGAAGAAGATCGGAATAATGCGCGCCAGCCCCACACCGCCCAGTCCCAGCGCCTCAGCATTGAGCGAGACCTGGCGGCCCAGCAGGTTGATGCTTAGCGCTGTCCCCTCCAGCAGCTTGTAGACGTGCCAGTTGATCGCCACGAACTGCATCTGCGTACCGATGACAGAAACAAAGTTGCCGCCCCAGACGAGTCGATAATCGCGGTGTTGCAGCGCGGCGAAACGGCCGGGAGAAGGAGACATGCCATGAGTGTAACTCAGGGAAGGGATTTAGTGCAAAGATGCCTGGTACTATGCCCCATCCACATAGGTCCGTAGCAGCGTCGCCCGGTCCCTGGCAGTCACTGTGAACTCGCCCAGCGCGGCCGGCAACAGGCAGAAACGCACCGCGCCCAGCGCCAACCCGTTGACCGATACCTCGCCTTCCAGAACACCCCAAATCTCCAACGTGTCGCCGTGGCGCTCGCCGCCGAACGCCACGCCCGGATCAAGAACCAGCCGCTCGGTGACAAAGTAAGGATTGCGGCAGAGCAGCTCGCGCCGGAAACCCGATTCCTCGGTGATCACCACAGGACGCGGCACGCCCGGCTCGACGCGCTCGAAGTCAATGACGTCCATGGCCTTGCTCACGTGCAGTGGGCGCGGCTTGCCGTCGGCGCCGACCCGCCCCCAGTCGTAGACCCGGTAGGTGGTATTGGAGTTCTGCTGGATCTCGGCGATCAGCAGCCCGCCCATAATGGCGTGCAAGGTGCCGGCCGGCACGCAGACATGGTCGCCGGCCGCGACCGGCACGCGGTGCAGGTAAGGATCCAGCCGTGTCTCAGCGATGGCCCGGCGGAAGGCGTCAGGTGTGGTTCCCTGGCGGACGCCCAGGATCAACTCGGCGTTGGGCTCGGCGTGCAACACCACCCACATCTCAGTCTTGCCCAACTCGTTGCCTTCGTGAGCCAGCGCGTAGGCGTCGTTGGGGTGTACCTGAACTGACAGCGGCTTGCTGGCGTCCAGCAGCTTGATCAGCAGCGGAAACTTGCCGCGCGCCTGCGCCCATGCGTTGTTCTGGCCGATCAGGTCCAGCCCCAGCTCGGCATGCACCCGGGTCAACGGCCAACCGGCGTAGAGTCCGTTCTCGACCGTCGATGTGCCGTCCTCGTGGCCGGCGATCTCCCAGCTTTCGGCGATGACGCCCTCGGCCGGCAGCGCGCGGCCCAACCGCGTCTCCAGATTGCGCCCGCCCCAGATGTAATCCTTGAGGACGGGGGTAAAAACCATCGGATACAGTCGGTTGCTCATCTCAGTTTCTCCAAAATCTCGAGGTGGATGCGGCTGTGAAGGTTCTCGATTTTCAATGCCTGCGGCCACAGTTACATCGGCATGAGACTGCCCAACATGTTATTGCAGGCATTCGGTTGACCCAATGGCGAGCAGTAGTAGAGCAACAAGAACTGCAAAACCACGATCAGAAATAACCTCAGTTGAAACCACCACTTTCTCCGGAAGTTTATCTTGTGGCGAAACAGCAGCATGCCCAGGATGCCGCCAAACGTGCCGCCCACCAACACAAGGCCCAACAGCACCCATTCGGGAATGCGCGTCCGCTCGTCCTTGGCCGGCGAAATCAACATATCATACCAGTAGAGCACGAACGTGACCAGATTGATACTGATCAGGTAGCTTACCCCTATCGGTAGACCTCCAAGTTGGAGAAACGTATACGCGAGGAAGCCGGTGAGCACAAGCGCAATGAACGAGAAGGTGAAAAAAGGGTGTCTCATCGTGTCAGTGCGTGATTGCTCGATCCAGCAGTTCTCTGAGAGCTTCACCTTCGGCCGTCAGCCGGCCATCCTGGGCCAGCCCCAAGCTGGCCAGTTCTTTTGTGTCGCCGTTCAGCAACGATTGACCCAAAGGCGAGCGGGCCAGCGAGCGCAGGTCCTCGGTAGCAGCATCGGCTACCCTGTGGTCGTCGACGATCCGCCCGTCTCGCATGCTCAGGATACGCCGGGTGCTGCGCGCAACGTGCCGGTCGTGGGTGACAACAATGATGGTGGTACCCTGGCTGGCATTCAGGTCGGTCAGCAGCGCCATGACCTCGTCGCCAGCCTGGGTGTCCAGGCTGCCGGTCGGCTCGTCGGCCAGGATGAGGACCGGCTTGTTGGCCAGCGCGCGTGCCACCGCGACCCGTTGGCGCTGGCCGCCGCTGAGCTGGCCAGGCAGGTGATCCGCGCGCTCTGCCAGCCCCACCAACTCCAGCAGATGTTCGGCCCACTCGCGGTGCTCGCGGCCGGATCCGGGCTGGCCCTGCATCGGCACGGTGACGTTTTCCAGCGCGCTGAGGGTTGGCAGCAGGTTGTGCAGTTGGAAGATGAAGCCGACGGTGCGCGCCCGGAAGCGGTCGAGATCCTTGACCGTCGCCAGATCCTGCCCGTCCATCAACACATGGCCGCTGCTGGGCCGGTCCAGCGCGCCTAACATGTTCAACAGCGTCGATTTGCCGCTGCCGCTAGGCCCCATTACAGCGAGATACTCGCCGCGTTCGACGGAAAAGTTGACGTGGTCCAGCGCCACGACTTCGTTGCCGTTGCCGTAGACCTTGGTCAACTCATGGGTTTCGACCAGGAGGGTTTGGGATGTCATGTCAGGATCTCAGGTGGCTGATGGCGGGTGGCTCGCCGCAAGCACCCGCCCGATACGCATTACGCAACACGCAACACGTTTCAAGTTTCAAGTTTCACGTTCTCCGCTACTGCGCTTCGATGTTGACGAACGCTGTCATGCCCCAGCGCAGGGCAGGATCAAGCTCGTCGAGTTCGACAACGGCGGTGTAGTTGACGCTTCCCTGCGCCTGGGTGGAGATGGGTGAAATGCGCACCACGGTGCCTTCGAAGGTGCGGTTGGGCAGAGCATCGAAGGTAACTTCCACCGGTTGCCCCACCGACACCCGCGCCACGTCCGTCTCGCGCAGGTCGGTGGTCTCGATCTGGTAGGTTGACAGGTCGCCCAGCGCCAGCACCTGCTGTCCCGGGGTGACGATCTCTCCCGGTCGCGTCCACACCGCCGCGGCGGTGCCGGCAAAAGGCGCGGCCAATTGCGCCTTGGCGAGGTTGTCGCGGGCAGCGTCCAGGGCCGCCTGCGCCTGGGACACGGCGGCCTGCGCCACGGCAATGTCTGCATCGCGCGCGCCGGCCCGCACCAGGTCCAGTTGTGCAGCAGCCTGGGCGACGGCGGCCTCGGCGGTGGCCACCTGTGCTTCGGCGCTGTCCACAGCCGTCGACGCGACATCGACCTCCGTGCGCGCAGCATCGACATGGCTCTGGGCGACGGCCAGCTCCTCGCGAGTCGCGCCGCGCTGCGCGGCGTTGTAGTCCGCTTCCGCTGCCCGGAATGCGGCCGTCGCCTGCTGCAACGCGACCGACTGCGGCAACATACCGATCTCAGGGTCGCCAGCCACCCGGTCGTAGGCAGCCTGGGCCTGATTCAACACGGCCTGGGCCTGATCGAGCCGCTCACGTGCGGCGGCAATGACCTCGGATCGGGGGCCGGCCTGCACCTGGCGGTAGTTGGCTTCGGCGATGGCGACCTGGCTCTGCGCAGCCTGCACGTTGGCCTGCGCGGTGGACAGCGCAGCTTGCGCGGCCTGCGCCTGGGCTTCCGCGGCCTGCACGCCCGCTTCCGCACCGGCGATCTCCTCAGCGCGGGCAGGGGTCTGCACCTGAGCAAGCTGCGCTTCAGCCTGGGCCAGCGCCGCCTCGGCTTGGGCGACCGCGGCCTGCATGTCGCCGGCGTCGAGCTCGGCCAGAATCTCACCAGCCGCTACGTCCGCGCCTTCAGCCACAGCCACCGACTCGACGCGCCCGCCTGTCTCGAAGCCGAGATAGGCCCAGTGCGCCGGCACGACCTTGCCCGACGCCCAGATCACGTCGTCGAGCGTTTGCAGCGCGGTTGTGGCAGCCTGCTCTTCTGCTGTGCTCGATTCGGTTGCATTGGCCTGTCCGTTGCCAAAATAAGTGTAAACGAAGTAGCCGGCTGCGGCCAAAACGACGATCACCAACCCGATTACTATTGCCTTTCGCATAAAAACCTCCTGTAATTGCTCACCCGTCATTCCCGCGGAAGCGGGAATCCACGCTTCATCGGCGCTAGACTCCTGCCTTCGCGGGAGTGACGACCCGGTGAAGGTTGACCCGTCATTCCCGCGGAGGCGGGAATCCACGCTTCATCGGCGCTAGACTCCCGCCTTCGCGGGAGTGACGCAACAGTGAGGGCATAGCAGTTACAACCTTCTTATGAATAGCAGCTATTCGTAGCGCAGCGCCTCGACCGGGCTGAGCCGGCTGGCTCGCCATGCAGGATAAAGACCGCCCAAAACGCCGAGTCCGATCGCGATGACCATCGTTTCAGCCAGCGCTTGCGATGTAAACGTGCCTTGCAAATAGGCTGCGGCCGGCGCCAGCGCAGCCAGCTCGATCATCCCGATTCCCATCAGGATGCCGGCCACACCGGCCAAAGCAGAGAGCAACACCGCCTCGCGCACCACCGTGCTGAGGATGCGCCGCTTGCGCCACCCCAGCGCGCGCAGCGTGCCGATTTCCCGGGTCCGCTCGTAGATGGTCATGATCATGGTGTTGAGAATCACGATGCCGCCGACGATCAGCGCCATCAGGATGATCGCGCCGGTCATGGACTGCAATGTCTGGATGTCGTCGGTGTTTTGGGCGAACTCAGTGCTCACCGACGCCTTGACATCCTCGAAACGCTGCTCGACAGCCTGGCGCACATACTCGACATCCTGCGGGTTGCGCACGTCCACCAGCAAGTAGCTGACCTGGCGCGGCCGATTCAGGATCGCCTGCGCCTCGCTCAGGGCAAATACGCCGCCCGACTCCTCGTAGCCGACGCCGGTCTCGAAGACGCCCACAATGCGGTAGGATCCGTTGAGCACCTGCATGGTGTCGCCAACACCCTTCTTGAGCGCGTTGGCAGCCGCGCGTCCCAACAGCATCTCGTTAGGACGTTGGATGTGGCGTCCTTCCGCCACCGTGAAGTGGCGCATAGCCGGCGAGTTGGGATCGAGACCGGAGATGATAAAGAAAGGCATGCCGGGCTGGCTGGAGAATCCCAGCACCATGCCGGACACCGACTCGACCTCGGGCATGCCGCCTATGGCGCGCCCAACTCGTTCATCGATGGCCGAGAGCGACATATCGGGCACGCCGCGCTGCATCAGCGTCAGGTCTCCCATGCTGCTGCCGCCGGCAAACTGGTTGAGCTGCTGGATCATCCCTTCGCTGATGCCGTTGAGGGCCACGATGGCAGCCACACCCACACCGATCCCCAGCACCGTCAGAACCGTGCGCACTTTCCGCCGGCCCAGATCCCGGAGCGCGGGCGGCAAGCGGCTGGCTGATGCTGCGGCACTTTCGTCGCTCTTCTTCCTGCGGCGACTGCTGCCAGAGGCGCCTCCTTCGTAGCGCAGCGCCTCGATCGGGGTCAGCTTGCTGGCCCACCACGCCGGATAGATGCCGCCAACTGTGCCCAACAGAATGGCCGTCAGCATACCCTGCGCAAAGAGGCCGGCCGAATATCTACCGGTCATCAGCGTGCCATAGCCAGGCATACTCGCTGCAGCTTGAACCAGGGCAACTCCCAGCAGCACTCCCAGCAGCCCGCCCAGGATACTGAGCACCACCGCCTCGCTCAGGATCAGCCGCATCACCCGGCCGCGTCGCCAGCCCAGCGCGCGCAGCACGCCGATCTCGCGGGTGCGTTCAAACACCGACATGACCATGGTGTTCATCATACCCAGCCCGCCAACGATGATGGCGATGGCTGCAATACCCCAGGCCATCGCCTGGATCATGCCGACCCACTCCTGCGCCGCGCTGTTGCCGGAACCTTTCGAGATCGACAGATCGGGGAAGAGCGTTTGCAGGCGTTCGATGACGGCATCAGCTTCGTCGGGACGCCGGGTCTTGATCTGGAACGCGTTGACCTGGCGTGGCTTGCTGGCGATCTCCTGTGCCTCTGCCAGAGACACCACACCGCCGCCTTCCTCCAGCGCCTGGCCGGTCTCGTAGATGCCGACGATCTGGTAGGGGACGCCGTAGAGCCGCACCGTGCCGCCGACGCCCAGTTTCAGATCCTCGGCAGCCTTCATTCCCAGCAAGATCTCTCGTTGCCCGGTGATCGGTTTTCCCTCGACTACGTTGTAACGACGGATCGCCAGCGAGTCTGTCTCATAGCCAAAGACGATGAAGAAGGGCAGGTTCTCGCTCTGGACGAACCCAACCACGACCGGATCGACAACCTCGACGCCGGGAACGGCCTGGATGCGCGGCAGAAGATCCTCGTCCAGCGCGCTGAAGCTGATGTCGATCGCGTCCTTCTGCGACACGGTGATGTCGGTGGTTGGGTTGGACAGAATCGATCCATAGCTCTCAACGATGCCGGCCCCGATTGCTCCCAGCGAGACAACGGCGGCAACGCCGATGGCAATGCCCAGCACGGTCAACAAGGTTCGGGTCTTGCGACGCCAGAGGTTTTTGAGGATCATGTGGCCTCGATGCCCAGCACGGATGCAAAAACGGCGCGATCCTTGTCTTCGAGCACGTCCAACGCCCGCTGCCCAAGCAGCTCGAACAGCCGCGGAATCACCATATCGGTACGCATATGTTGCTCAACCACGAAAGCCAGGAGGGGATTGGCAGTCCAGGCAGCGCGCGCGTCAGCGATATCCAGCCGCTGGCTCACCAGCGCCTGTGTGCTGTCGGAGGTCAGCATCAGTCCCTGGGTGCCGAGCTGGCCGACGTCGTCCAGCACCAACGGGGTGACGACGACCCGCACGTCTGGCAGGGAGATGGGCGCGGTTGTGTTGATGATCACATCGACGCTCCTCCCCACCGCGCGCAGCAAGCTATCGCGCAGCGCCGGCAGGGTTTCGGGCAACATGCCAACGTGAACCTGGCCTTCCGCGCCATCGATCATGTCGCGCGCCTTGGCCAGGATGTTCTCACTGCCCTCAATGTTCCAGACGTAGTCCATTTGCCGGGATTCAGATAGTGCTGCCAGGGCGTGGCGCGCCGCATCCAGTTGTACTTCGAACTCGTGGCGCAGGCGATCCAGTAGCTCGTCGGGGCGCACGGGTGCATACAGTGTGGTCCGCTCCGCCGGGCTGCTGACTGCTGCGCCGCGGGCTACCAGCTTGTTGAGCACCTCGTAGACCATGGAGCGCGGCACCCCCGAGTCCTTGCTCACCTGATAGCCGGTGGCCGGGCTGGATTGCACCAGCGCTATATAGGCCTTGGCTTCGTATTCGGAGAAGTTGAGATCTTGCAGACGGCGAACTGCAGTCACGCGATGCTTGCCTTTCTTAGTCGTAGTAGTTAGGATCACAACGACTATATCATTTTTCCGGTACCCTGTCAAGCCCCAACGGTCTTGTCGATTGGTTGAAACTGAGGTAGAATTCGCGTGATTTGAGAACGGCGCAAGCCACCGCAATTGTCTCTGGAAGAGGGGATGTATGCTCGCCAAAGTCGTCAGTTGTTCAGTCATCGGCCTGGAGGGAACGGCCGTCGAGGTGGAAGTCGATATCTACAGCAACGCCTTGCCATCCATCGTGCTGGTGGGCCTGCCCGACGCGGCCGTCAAGGAGTCGACCGAGCGCGTGCGGGCCGCGCTGTTCAACTCGGCGTTGCGCTACCCGCGCGGCCGCGTAACCGTTAACCTGGCGCCGGCTGATCTGCGCAAGGTGGGGCCGGTCTACGATCTGCCTATTGCCGTTGGCCTGCTGGCTGCCAGCGACCAGGTGCCCCTGGAGCGGCTGGAGAACGCGCTCTTCATCGGTGAGCTGAGCCTGGACGGCGGCCTGCGCCACATCAACGGCGTGCTGCCGATGGCGCACATGGCGCAGCAAACCGGCATTCAGACGGTGTACCTGCCTGAGGTGGACGCGCCCGAAGCGGCGCTGATCGACGGCATCGACGTGATTCCGGTCCCTTCTATGTCGGCGCTGGTGTCGCACCTGCGCGACTTCGATCCCATTCCGCCCTACGAGCACAGCCAGGTGTTGGACGAGGTGGACGACCCAGTCTACACGGTGGACTTTGCCGACATCAAGGGGCAGGAGATGGTCAAACGGGCGCTGGAGGTAGCGGCGGCCGGTGCGCACAACTGCCTGATGACCGGCCCGCCCGGCGCCGGCAAGACATTGATGGCCCGCTCGCTGCCGTCGATTCTGCCCAAGCTCGACCTCTCAGAGGCGCTGGACATCACGCGCATCTACTCGGTGACGGGCATGTTGCCCGGCGACACACCGCTGATCAACCACCGCCCCTTTCGCGCCCCGCACCACACCATCAGCCACGCCGGATTGGTGGGCGGCGGGCGCCTGCCGCGTCCCGGCGAGATCAGCCTCGCGCACCGCGGTGTGTTGTTTCTGGACGAATTGCCGGAGTTCGGACCGCGCAACCTGGAAACCCTGCGCCAGCCGCTGGAGGACAAGGTCGTCACCATCAGCCGCGCCCAGGGGTCGATGAGTTTTCCCGCCAATTTTATGCTTGTGGGCGCGATGAACCCCTGCCCTTGTGGTTGGTTCGGCGATTCGCAGCACGAATGCACGTGCAGCATGGCGACTGTGACCCGCTACCAAAAGCGGCTGTCCGGCCCGCTGCTGGACCGCATCGACATCCACGTCGAGGTGCCGCGGGTGGACTTCGAGAAGCTCAGCGACCGCCACCGCGGTGAGACCTCGCACACCATCCGCGAGCGCATCGAGGCGGCCCGGGAGGTGCAGCGGCGGCGTTTTGCTGCGCTGGCCGACGGACGGACGATCGCTACCAACGCCGACATGGGACCGGGTGAGATCCGCGAGTTCTGCCCGGTGGACGACGCCGGCCACAGCCTGCTGCGCGCCGCCATGCGCCAGCTACACATGAGCGCCCGCGCCTACCACCGCACTCTCAAGCTGGCCCGCACCATCGCCGACCTGGCCGGCTCGGAACGAATCGAGACGGTGCATCTGGCCGAAGCAATCCAGTACCGGCCGCGCTGGCAGGCGTAGGTAGCCGGTCGCATCTGGGGAAGCGAACTCCGCGGAGTGATTTCTTCTTTCATTCTGTCGGATTCTGGGGGTGTGCGGCCGCCCGACCGTCAAACGGATCGGGCTACAACGTGAAAGGCCCTACGGGCCTACGGATTCCGTAGCCCAGCGGGCTTGCAACTTGCTGCTTGCGTCCCGCAGCGGGTAGCCGGATGGCTTTGCGTAGCACCCCGGAGCGGAGCGCAGTGGGGAGCCTCCGGCGGGCGTCCTTTACAACGACAACTTCCTGCATCCAGAGAATCCGTTAGAAACAGCTTCTTTCTTCTTTCTCCTTTCCTCGTTTCCTCTCCGCCCCTCTTTCTCGTTCCCTTTGACTAGCCATCTACCATCAGCTATAATCCCAGCACAACCCTCGTACTCCGAGTGGGTGGCGCCAATGAACGGAGATGGACAGAATTCACCCCTTATCTGGCTGCGGCCTGGCATGCACGTCAAGCGCTGGCTGCTTGTTCTCATTCTGGGCATCGTCCTGATCAGCCTGGGACTGGCGTATTTGTTGCGGCAGTTGTACAGCGACCTGACATTTCCCACCGTCACCTACTACCTGACCCTGCAGTTCTTCAGCCGGCCGGTGCGCGCTGTGCTGCTAGGCAGCCTGGGCACCGGCCTGATCGTGCTCGCGCTGCTGAAGATCAACCAGTCGCTGCTGCGCCCCTTTCTCGCGCCCAACCAGGAGAACGTCGGTGAGCGGGTCTTTCGCCACCATCAGCGGCGGCGGGGGCCGCGCATCGTGGCGCTGGGCGGCGGCACCGGTCTGTCCACCTTGTTGCGCGGCCTCAAGGTTCACTCAGACAACATCACCGCCATCGTGTCAGTCGCGGATGATGGCGGCAGCTCCGGCAAGCTGCGCCAGGCAACTGGAATGCCGCCGCCCGGCGACATCCGCCAGTGCCTGGTGGCTCTTTCCGACGCCGAAAATCTGACAGGGCATCTCTTTCAGTATCGCTTCGCCGACGAAATGGGGCTGAGCGGACACAACTTTGGCAACCTCTTCATCGCGGCCATGGCGGAGATCACAGGCAGCTTTGAGCAGGGCGTTGTCGAGTCGAGCCGGGTGCTGGCGGTGCGCGGCCGTGTGATTCCCTCTACCCTGAAAGATGTTACGCTGGCGGCTGAGGTGCGCGTCGAGTCGGAAACCAACGGCTACGGTTGGCAGCGGGTCGTCGGCGAGTCCGCGATTCCGGCCGCCAGTAGCCGCGTCGAGCGCGTTTATCTGGAGCCGGATTCTGTGCCAGCCTACCCGGAGGCTATCAAGGCGATCCTGCAAGCTGACTTGATCGTGGCGGGTCCTGGCAGTCTGTTCACCAGCGTATTGCCCAACGTGCTGGTGCCCAGCATCGCCGCGGCCATTCTTGCATCCAAGGCGCGTAAGGTCTATGTCTGCAACGTGGCGACGCAGCCGGGCGAAACTGAAGGCTTTGACGTGGACGACCATGTGCAGGCGCTGCGACGGCATGTTGGCAATCTGTTTCCCGCGGTGCTGGCCAACGACCGGATCATCGCCAGCAGCGGTGAGCAGGCGCATCTGAAACCGGTCGCCCTGCCCGCGCAAGCACCCAGCGAATACACTCTGCTGACCGCGGATCTGATCGACGAGGAGCGCCCCTGGCGGCACGACTCGGCCAAGCTGGCGCGTGTGATCCTGGACATCTACGCGGAACCAGCCTTGTAACATGCGCTGGATCATATGCCATTTCGCGGCAGGTGTGATATACTTGAACTTGTGGTAACAAGTACGTGACAGCCGGTGAAAGCACTGGCGCTATCGACAAATAGTCGGACCAAAACTCAGATTTTTAGGAGGAAAACATGACAGTTCGTATCGGCATCAATGGCTTTGGCCGCATTGGCCGCCAGGTGTTGAAGGCAATCGAGGAGAAGTACGACGGTGAACTCGAGGTTGTTGCGATCAACGACCTGTTCGACGCACAAACAAACGCGCAGTTGCTCAAATATGACAGCAACTATGGCCGCTTTCCTGGAACCATCGAGGTAGTTGATGGCAACCTTGTCGTCAACGGCGAGACGGTGAAGGTCTTCGCCGAGCGCGATCCCGCCAATCTCCCGTGGGCAGATCTGGGCGTGGACATCGTGGTCGAGTCGACTGGTGTGTTCACCGACGCCACCAAGGCTGCCGCGCACCGCAAGGCAGGCGCCAAGAAGGTCATCATCTCGGCCCCGGCCAAGAACGAGGACATCACCATCGTGCTGGGTGTTAACGACGACATGTACGACCCGGCCAAGCACAACATCGTTTCCAACGCTTCCTGCACGACCAACTGTCTGGCGCCGGCAGCCAAGGTTGTCAACGACAACTTCGGCATCGTCAAGGGCCTGATGACAACCATCCACTCCTACACCAACGACCAGCGCATCCTGGACCTGCCGCACAAGGACCCGCGCCGCGCGCGTGCCGCTGCGTTGAACATGATCCCCACCACCACCGGTGCTGCCAAGGCTGTTGCCCTGGTGATTCCTGCCCTCAAGGGCAAGTTCGACGGTATGGCAATGCGTGTGCCGACACCCACGGTCTCCATCGTGGACTTCGTCTGTGATCTGGAGAAATCGACTACGACTGAAGAACTGCGCGCTGCCTTTACCGCGGCAGCGGCCGACGGCCCGATGAAGGGCATCCTGGGTGTGGCTACGGAGCCGATGGTCAGCATGGACTTCAAGGGCGACGAGCGCTCCAGTATCGTCGATCTGGCGTTCTGCCAGGTGTTGGATGGCAACCTGGCCAAGATCCTGACCTGGTACGACAACGAGTGGGGTTATTCCAGCCGCGTTGCCGACCTGTGCAAGCTGATGGTTGACAAGGGATTGTAATCAGACCCGCGCCGTTTCCAGATAATAACAGCGCTGTGAAACGTGAAACGTGACTCGTGGCTGAAGGCGCAATCAGTGCCGGCCATGTATCGCGTTTCACGTTTCACCTTTTCAAGGAGCATTCGATGAACAAGAAAACCGTTCGTGACATCGAAGTGGAAGGCCGGCGTGTCTTCGTGCGCGTCGATTTCAACGTGCCGCTGGACGAGAATCAACAGATTACCGACGATACCCGGATCCAGGCAGCCTTGCCGACCATCCGGTACCTTTTGGACAACGGCGCCTCGGTGGTGCTTGCGTCGCACCTTGGCCGGCCCAAAGGCGGGCACGATCCGCGGTTTAGCCTGCAACCGGCCGCCGATCGCCTGCAGGAGTTGCTTCCCAGCAACATGGTTTTCATGGCATCCGATTGTATTGGCGAGGCTGTGAACGACATGAAGGTGGAGATGAAGCCTGGCCAGGTACTGGTGCTGGAGAACCTGCGCTTCCACGACGCCGAAAAGAAGGGCGACCAGGACTTCGCCGCGCAACTGGCGCGCTGGATGGACATCTACGTCGATGACGCCTTTGGCACCGCCCATCGGGCCGATGCCAGCGTCGCCGGTGTGCCCGCGGTGATGCGCGCCCACGGCCGGCCCGCGGTGGCTGGCTTCCTGATGGAGAAGGAGATCCAGTTCCTGGGCGGCGCGGTCGAGAACCCGGAGCGGCCGTTTATCGCCATCTTGGGCGGCGCAAAAGTGTCCGACAAGATTGCCGTCATCAAGAATCTGCTGACCAAGGTGGACAGCCTGCTCATCGGCGGCGGCATGGCCAACACTTTCTTAAAGGCGCAGGGCTACGAGATGGGCGACTCGCTGGTGGAAGAGGGTGCCGTGGACACAGCCAGGGAACTGCTGGCGGAGGGCAGCGAAAAACTGGTCCTGCCTGTGGACGTGGTTGTGGCCGACGCTTTCGGCGCCGACGCCCCCAGCAAGGTTGTGGGCGCGGACGAGGTGGAGCCGGGCTGGCGCGTGCTGGACATCGGCCCGGCTACCGTGGCCCACTTCGCTAACCGGCTGGCAGCCGCCAAGACCGTTGTCTGGAACGGCCCCATGGGAGTGTTTGAGTTCCCCGCCTTTGCCAAAGGAACCTTTGCTGTGGCCGACATCCTGGCCGGCCTGGACGCCACCACCATCATCGGCGGCGGCGACTCGGCAGCGGCCGTGCACCAATCTGGCCTGGCCGACAAGATGACCCACATCAGCACCGGCGGCGGCGCCAGCCTCGAGTATCTGGAAGGCAAAACGCTGCCCGGTGTAGCGGCGCTGGACGACAAGTAACCAAGCGACAGTAATCAGGTCAGAAGAACAGAGGTCAGAGGCACAAAGGTGTCTCTGGCCTCTTTGCTTTGTCAACGAACGACCAGACTTGCCAGCAGTTTCTCCGTGCTGCCGGCGATCTCGGCCACGGCTTGATTGAAGGCTTCCTGGTTAGCTTTCGACGGCTTGCGATAGCCGCTGACCTTGCGGACGAACTGCAAGGCAGCCGCGCGAATCTCCTCTTCGGTTGGCGCCTGATCCTCAGGACGCCGCAGTTGAACGATGCTTCGGCACATGAGTCACCACCAAAGTCCCAAACAGACAAAAATAGGTTTGTAAACTATTAAGTTTATAAACTAAATTAAGGATGTCAATGTCCGCGCAGCCCATTGACTGCAACGCGGATGGCCACAGAATACACGCCCGCAAACTGTTGCGCCGTCATGCCGATGCGAGCGAAACCATCGGCGTACTTCTCGACGTAGGCCGGGACCTGGTCAGCCGGCGGCGCGGCAGGGTCGATCTGCGCGACACCGGTCAGCACCACAATGTCGCCTCCCATGCCGTCACCGTCCAGATTCAGCGCAACGCGCGGGTTGTGGGCGATATGCGCCAGCTTGCGCGTGGCGGGTCGGCTGTAGATGAGCAGATTGTCGTCTTGCCACAGAAACCAGACCGGCCGCGGCTGCGGCCCGCCCAGCGCGTCCACAGTTGTCAACCAGCCAATGCGCTCCTTCGCCAACCGCCGCGCGACGCGCTGGCCGAACTCGGTGTTTAGGTCAATCATATTGCTCCTTGTTTCATTCCAGGTGATTGCTCAGTCCAAGACCTCGGAAGTCGCCGGCCCCAGGAGAAAGCGACTCTTTCACCGAGCATTGCACCTTCCTGCGATTTACTGCGACTTCCGTAGTCGCAGCGCGAAGAGTGTGGGCTATCCTGACGCTGATATAAAAACACTTGCGGGAACTACTGTTGTTGCTGCTGCTGATCGATGCGTATCGGCCGCGGTGGTGGGGCAGCGGCGACGGCGGTCATCAGAACCTTCTCCTCGGCGTCCATCGGGACGTAGGTGGGCGAGACGCGCACGCTGACGCCCAGTTGGCTTGACGCCTGGCCCTTGAAGACGCCGCGGGTCGGCGGTACATCGGCGTAGTCCCGTCCTTCAGCGACACGGATGTGTCGTTGGTCGGCGATGAGGTTGTTGGTCGGATCGAAGCCACGCCAGCCCAGCCCTGGCAGGTACGCCTCAATCCAGGCGTGGCTGGCGTCCTCTTCGGAGCGGTCGTGGTGGTCATCCTTGCGCTGGTGATAGAGGTAGCCGCTGACGTAGCGGCATGGAACTCCCAACCGCCGCACCAGTGCAATCATGATATGGCTGAAGTCCTGGCATACGCCGCGCCGCTCGGCAATAGCCTCATCGATGGCCGAGTCGACGGTGGTGCTTTGCGGCACATACTTGAAAGCAACGTACAGCGAACGGTTGATGTGCAGCAGGGTGGACAGCGGGTCGATTCCCCGTTCCACCCCCAGCTCGCCCGCCAGCTCCTCCAGCAGCGGTGTTGGCCGGGCGAAGAGGCTGGGCTGCAAGGTGTCCCAGAAATCGCCGCCGGCCGTCAGCCGGTCCAGCTCGTTCCAGGAGTCCGGCGACAGCGCCTCGGGCAGCGGAGGAAGCGTATCGACCTCTACCGTTGCTTCGGCCAACAGGAAAAGCTGATCGTGCTGGCCGGGGATATCGAAATGATGGACGACGTTGCCCTGGTAGTCGTGGTAACAGGTCGGCCTGGTGTGCGGCCTGACTGTCAGGTTGAACTCTGTGCAGCGCTGGTTGCCGTCCGAGCGGGGCTGCATGCGCACTTCCATGATGCTTTCCCGGATGGGCGCGCTGTAGTTGTAGCGGGTGATGTGCCGCGTTTGATAGATCATACCAGGTTGGTGAGCTTGTCCTCAACCGAGTAGGCAATGTAGGTGTCATGAACGCCGCTGTGAATCTGCGCACCCAGGGTTTGAACGGTATCAAGATGACGCCGCAGGCCGCTCGCTATCAACTCATCGATCTGTTCATAATCCAGCATCGCCTTGAGCCGGCCAGCGCGGCGGATCAGCGGGTTTTTGCGGCGGGTGTCGGTCAGATCGGCGATGGACTCCAGCGCGGCGCGCATCATGCTGGCGGCGAAGTTGACCGAGAAGGGGAAGGTGTCGTTCAGCAGCAGGAACTCGGCGACCTCGTCGAACTGTAGCTCAGCGCTGTAGACCTTGCAATGCGCTTCGAAGGCGGTGCAACTGCGCAACAGGCCCAGCAGCTCCAGGTATTGGTCGGCGCCATGCTGTGCCGGATCCAGGGTGTCCTCGATGTGGGCGCTGAGCAGCGCGGCGACGTTGCCGGCGCGCTCGGTATACTGGCCGAGCTGGATGAAGTGCCAACCCTCGCCGCGGTTCATGGTCGAGTCGGTGATGCCCTGGAAGAGGTGCGCACCTTGCTTGACCGAGAACAGAAACTCGCCTGACTGGCCCCAGATGCGGTTGATGTTGGTGGTCTGCACGTCGAGGTAGAGGCGATTGAGTTGCTCCCACATCTCGCTGCTGATCAGCTCGCGCACCTGGCGGGCGTTCTCTCTCGCCACCGTCATGTGGTGAACGATGGAGTGGCCGCTGTCGATGTCGAAGGCCAGGTAGTTTGTAATGTGGCGCGGCTTGCGCGGCAGGTCGTCCGGCGGCGTGACGTTGAGGCTGGCGAACAGCGTTTCCCAGGAGCGAGCCACCGCAGCCGGAGAGCGGTCGGGAATCATGTCCAGCGTCACGTCCAGCAGGCGCGCGGTGTGTTGCGCCCGCTCCAGATAGCGGCTCATCCAGTAGAGATGATCGGCAACGCGTGATAACATGGCCATGCTACACCTCCTCCCCGGTCAGCACCCAGGTGTCCTTGCTGCCGCCGCCCTGCGAGGAGTTGACCACCAGCGAGCCGCGCCGTAGCGCTACCCGCGTCAGCCCGCCCGGCGCAATGGTGATATCCCTGCCGGTCAGCACGAAGGGACGCAGGTCGATGTGGCGCGCTTCGATCTGCCCGTCGATGAAACAGGGCGCACACGACAGATTGAGAGTCGGCTGGGCGATGTAGTTGCGCGGCTTGGCGAGGATTCGCTCGCGGAACAGCTCGCGCTGCTCGGCGGTGCTGTGCGGGCCGATGAGCATGTCGTAGCCGCCCGACTCTCCGACCGCTTTCACCACCAACTTGTCGAGGTTGGCCAGCACATGGTTGCGAGCGGTTTCGTCGGTGAGCAGGTAGGTTTCGACGTTGTTGAGGATTGGGTCCTCGTTCAGGTAGTAGCGGATGATGGCGGGTACATAGGTGTAGACGGCCTTGTCATCGGCCACGCCAGTGCCGACCGCGTTGGCCAACGTGACGTTGCCGGACCGATAGGCGTTGAACAGGCCCGGCACACCCAGAATCGAGTCGGGGCGGAAGATCAACGGGTCCAGGAAGTCGTCATCGACGCGGCGGTAGACCACGTCAACCCGCTGCAGGCCGGAGGTGGTGCGCATGTAGACACAGTTGTCATGCACCAGCAGATCGCGGCCTTCCACCAGCGGAATGCCCATCTGTCGTGCCAGGAAGGTATGCTCGAAGTAGGCGGAGTTGAAGACGCCCGGCGTGAGGAGGACGATATTCGGGTTATCTGCGTGGGTCGGCGCCAGTGATGCCAGCGTGCTCAACAGCGCCTGCCCGTAGTTCAGGATCGGCTGCACGCCGTAATGGCGGAACTGGCCCGGAAAGACACGTTTCATCACCTGCCTGTTGGCCAGCATGTAGGAGACGCCGCTGGGCACGCGCAGGTTGTCCTCCAACACCAGAAAGCGGCCATCGTCGACCCGCACGAGATCGGTGCCGTCCACGGCCACGTAGACGCCGCGCGGCACGTCCACGCCTCGCATCTCGCGCCGGTAGTGGGGCGCGCTGTAGACCAGCTCCACCGGTACCACCTTGTCCTTGAGAATTCGCCCCTCGTGATAGATGTCATGCAGGAAGAGGTTCAGCGCTGTCATCCGCTGGCGCAAGCCGCGGTCGATAACCGACCACTCCTCGCCGGTAAGGATGCGCGGCAGCAGGTCGTAGGGAAAGATGCGCTCGGTGCCCTGCTCGTTGCTGTAGACGGTGAAGGTGATGCCCTGGTTGAGGAAGGACAGGTCAGCGGCGCTTTGGCGGCGGTTCAACTCGTTGGCGGGCAGGGAACGCAGATGTTGATAGAGGGTTTGGTAATGGCCGCGTGGCTGGCGCTGGCTGCTCAGAAACTCGTCGTAGGCGGGTCCGGCGTCGTAATGTTCCAGCAAGTCAGGAGTCGCAACAGTGGTTGTGGACGACATAGGTTGCTCCTGTTGGGAGAGCTGTGGACGGAAAACGGGATGGGTGCAACTCGTCGTCGAGGGGAGAGGCCGTCGCGGCCTGCGACACAATGACCACCATTATAATCCCCGGCCCCGCGCAATGCAAGCGACCGGCGCTCCCGCCTGCGCCGAAACGGCGGGGCATCGCCAGATCGGTGGTCTACCCTTGGGGTGTAGCCGCTGTGAGCATGAATTCTTCCGGGCTTCTTCGCGGCTACGCCAGTTTGATTCCCCGGGCCTGGAGAGCATCCCAGACAAGCAGCCGCAGCTCAGCAACTACCCGATCCTTGATCCGCGCATCCTCAACCCATGCCAGCAACACGAAACTCATCATCGAAGCTTTGAACTCAACCAGCGGCGCGGCCGGCGGTGGTTCCGCCATGACATCAGGGTGTTGCCGGGCGGTTTCCACCAGCATCTGTTGCACGAGGTGCGGATCGGTGCCGTTGCTAACGCCGATGGGCACACGGGCGCGCACAAACCGATTTGTGCGGGTGAAGGTCTTCACGGTGCCGCTGAACCAGTCTTGATTGGGAACGATGTACTCGACGTCGTCCAGGGTTCGGACGGTGGTAAAGCGAATGCTCAATTTTTCGATCTCGCCCTCCGTACCGGCAATCTCTATCCAGTCACCCGGACGCACCGACCCTTCGAAGAGGACAATGATGCCTCCCAGGAAGTTCTTCAGCACGTCCTGCAGCGCAAGGCCGACGCCGATGGCCAGACCCCCGGTGATCGCCGCAATAGTGGCGGTGTTGAGTTGCAGGACATGAAACACGGCGAACAACCCGATGGCGATCAGGCCATACTGTACCAGCGTCAGGATTGCGTCCAGCGACCCACGGTTGGCTTCCCGATCCCGCCCGGCAACCGCCAGAATCAGACTCTTGATGAGGCTGACTACCATGACCCAGACGTAAAAGCCAAACGTAGCCAGGAAGACGCCTCCCAGGGTCAGCCAGTTGTCCTCCAGCGGCACGATGGTCGCGCCGGCCAGCGTATCGAGATTGACCACTGCGTCGAGTGCTATGAGGATCACCGCCATGGCAAAAACCGGGCCAAACAGGCGGGTGCGGTAGTAGGTCACGGCGGCTTCGTTGCCGACCATGTACGCCAGCCCCATAGCCAGGCGATAGACCAGGAACAACCCGGCCAGAAGAGTCAGATCCAGCAGCAGGCCGTTGTACAACCCTCCTGCGCCGAATAGCAAGTAGGCAGCCGTGAGCAGTGCAAGGGTCAATAGCGGCAGCACAACCTGTAGCCCCAACAGGTGGATGCGTCTTCGCAGGCCCATCCGTTTGTTCACCGTGTCAGCCAACAGGTCTTCGTTGGTCAGCAGGAGCAGATACGGATCGTTTTCGTCGGGGTCGTCGGTCTCCTCCAGATGCTGTTTGGCGTCCGCTTCAAGTTGTTCCTGAACCAGGGATGCCTGCGCGTCATATCGGCGACTCAAGGCGCGGGTGATGGCACGCGCCAGAAACCAGGCCAACACCAGCACCGCCAGTGTGGCCAGAAGCTGAGCCTGCACGGCCGGCCGGCCCAACAGCTTGAGAAGGCTTAGCCAGAGGTCGAGGAGTGTTGGAAAAAGTGTAGGCGAAGTCGTCATGGCATATCTTCCTGAGCGCTACGGCACCTCGTTGGCTTCATGGACTGCCTCCACGAATGTCTGCACGGCCTCAACCGGGTCAGCGCCGTCAACGAGAACAGCCTGGTAAAGCTGGTCGCCCAGTTGTTCCATCGTCACGAACTTGTTGGTCTCGACGACCTGCGCCGCTACCTTGGCCTGTTCCCGGAAACTTTCGAGATTGGGATGCTCCGACAAATCCACGATGACGCTGGCGGTGACATGGCCACCGGCGTCCATGAATTGCTGCTGGCTCGCGCGCTGGCTGAGAAAGCGTCCAAAGGCCAGCGCGAGGCCGGCGGCGGAGTCGCTGGCGTTGGCGTTAACCATGACGCCCCGAACCTGGAGCATTGGGCTTCCGGCTTGAAGGGGACCATTTGGCAGGGGCACGACTCGTAACTGATCCTCGCCTAAGTCCTGTTGCAGCCGATCCAGCGACCAGGGCCCGCTGACCAGATAGGCAGCTTCCCCCGCCGCGAATGCATCTTCGGCAGCGGCGCGCTCGAAGTACAGGTCCACGCCCGGCTGTGCGTCGTAGGTGCGCAGCGTCTCGAGCCAGGCTGCCAAGCCGTCAGCTTTCAGGACTTCGCCGGAATAGCTGTCGAAATCGAAACCGCCAAACGGATCCATCCCCCAATAGCCATAGAAGAAACTCACCGGCAGCGCCGCGCGCCGGTCGGCGTCCACCGTGAGCATCATGGCGTGCAGGTCGTTGGGCGGGTCGCTGATCATGGTTGGATTGTAGAAGAGCGCCACGGTGTTGAGAGATTCGGGAATACCGTAGAGCCGGCCGGCAAAGCGCATCGACTGCACTGCTTCCGGCAAAAACTGTTGCAGAAAGTCCGGGTTGATGGTTTCGCTCAGGTCGAGGATCAATTCTTCTTCAGCAAGCTTGCCAAGCCAGCGGCTCGATTCAAACAGAACGTCCGGCCCGGCCCCGCGTCGCGCTTCGGCGGCAAACCGGTCGTAGATCTCGTCCGGCGCCACGTAGACAGTGCTGATGGCATTTCCTGGACAGGCCGTGTTGAATTCGCTGACCATATCTTCAAACGTCTTGGCGGGGGCGCCATCCAGCGAGTGCCAGATTGTCAGTGTTCCTGTCTCCGCCGGGCAGAGGTCCCCGGCCTCATTAGGTGGCGGATATACGTCGTAGGCTTCGGCGAAGTTCGCCAGCGCCCGCTCGACCATGTCGCTGGGAGTGATGATTCCCTGGATCGCCTGGCGGTAGCTGTCAAAGAAGCCCAATGCGCCCGCCTGCAGATCTTCCCAGATGCCCCGATTGACGTACGAAACGGCCTCGGAAGACCGGCTCTGGCTGGCTACGGTGAGCGTATTTGCCGGCAGCCCTGGCGTGAGTCTGATCCGCGTGTTCAACGGCACGCGCCCCAGATCGGCTCTGGCAAGGAAAAGCTGGTTCTGGGAACCGGTCAGGAACTGCGCCAGGTCGTAAGCCCGGCGCATCTCATCGGCGCTGGATACAGGGTTGAAAGCCAGGGCGTCCAGTCCCAGGAACGGGCGCGGTGAACCGCCGTTCGGTCCGAAAGGCAACAGTGCAACACCGATGCTATCCTCTCCCATGGCAGCCCTCAGCGTGGTAAGCTCGTCAGAGTCGCCGATGTAATAGGTGGCCTCACCGTCGATGAATGCCTGTTGTAGTTCCTGTGGATCGTCGTTGAGAATGAAACCGGGCAGCGCGCGCGCCGTTCTCAGGAAATCCAGCCAGTTCGTGAATCCCCCTTGTCCGAACACCAGGCGTCTCTGGCTGTCGGCAATTCCGCCGTCGTAGGCGCCAATGCCCCAGTAGGATTCGATAAAGCCAGGGTTCTGCGCCACTGTGTCCCCATCCTTGACCCGTTGCAGCAGCTCAGGGATGGTCTCAGGCGCAGATTCGACCAGGTCCCTGTTATAATAGAGGACGTTGGTGTGACCGGCGAACGGCAAGGCATAGAGATGGGTGCCGTCAGACACCATCTGAACAGCATTGGAGAGGAAGTTTGACAGATCGAGCTGAAGCGGCATCAGATCGCGGATCAGGTCGCGTTCTGCCAGTTGATAGATGATGCTGGCGTTGGAGAGGATCAGATCCGGCCCGAAACCTGCCGCATTGCTGTCTGCATAGCGGGCGACGAATGCCGACTTAGGAACGGCGACGCTGATCACATCGACGCCCGGATTCAGTTCCCGGTAGGCATCGAGCATCTGGGCCAAGATCACCGCATCTTCATCGGTCCAGGTGTGCCAGATCAGAAGGCGATCACTCTGTGGCCCTTGCAGGTCGTTGGTATCCGCCGCACTGCTTGTACACCCTGCCATCAGGGCCACGACCAGGAGAAGCCAAAATATACGTCGAAATCGAAGCATGAAAGTACCTGTACAACTGACTCCAGTCGTCCTGTCTTCAATCGGGGTTGACGCCATTATAGAGAACGGATCAGATTTGGGCAAACCCATCTGACTGGCGACGTACCCATGCATCGATCTGGGTTCCTGTAGAATCGCGCTGAAATAGGTTACAATTCGCGCTGGCGCCGTGCAGTGAACGGCCAGCCATCAGGCTGCCGTTTGAGCATTCTGCCGCACCACCGAACTATCGCATCCAGCCAGGAGGCACCTCATGGATTTCGCACTGTCCGACGAACACCTGCGCGCACAACAGATAGTGCGCGCCTTTGCCCAACGCGAGGCTGCGCCGCTGATCAAGGACGCCGATCGCGGCCAGACCATGCCGCCCGAACTCATGCCGCGTATGGCGCAGCTTGGCCTGCTGGGTCTTTGTATCCCTGAACGCTACGGCGGCCAGGGGTTCGACTACATCACCCTGGGACTTGCGTGCGAGGAGCTGGAGGCGGTGGACACGAGTCTGCGCACGGCCCTGTCGGTGCATATCGGGTTGAACAGCCTGGCGTTGCTGCAATGGGGCAGTGAACCGCAGAAGCAGCGCTTTCTGGTTCCCCAGGCGCGCGGCGAGAAGGTCGCCATGTTTGGCCTCACCGAGGCCGGCGCGGGCAGCGATGTCGCGGCCATGGCGTCCACCGCCCGGCGCGCGGGCGACGGCTATGCAATCAACGGCGAGAAGATGTGGATATCGCTGGCAACGAAAGCGCACCACATTCTTTGGTTTGCGCGCACCAACCCTGAGCGCTCCGATCCCCACGACCAACTCTCTGCCTTCATCATCGAGACCGACCGGCCGGGGGTGACGCGCGGCGACATTCACGGCAAGCTGGGTCTGCGCGCCGGCTCCACGGGGTGGGTGCATTGCGAAGATGTGCGTTTACCGGTTGAGAATCGACTGGGTGAGGAAGGGGAGGGGTTCAGGATCGCGATGTCGGCGCTGGACAACGGCCGCTACACTGTGGCCGCCGGCGCGACCGGCCTGATCCGCGCTGCGCTGGAAGCCAGCGTCAAGTACGCGCACGAACGTAAAACGTTCGGCCGTGAGATCGGCCGCCACCAGTTGGTGCAACAGAAGATCGCCCGCATGGCCCGCGATTACGAGTTGGCCCGGCTGGCCTGGCTGCGGGTGGGCTGGATGAAGAACCAGGGGCTGCGCAACACGCGCGAGGCGTCGCTGGCCAAGTGGTTCGCCGCCGATGCCGCCTTCGACGCCGCCAACGAGGCGATCCAGGTACACGGCGCCTATGGCTACAGCGATGAGTACGATGTGGAGCGCTATCTGCGCAACAGCCGCGCCTCGGTGATCTACGAGGGGACCAGCGAGATTCACCAGCTTATGCAGGCCGGCTACGCGCTGGGCTACCGGCAGGACGGCGCGCTGCGCTGCGAGTTACCGGCCTTCGATCCGCAGGTGTGGCGGGGAGCGGAGGGTGAACGGTAATCGGTAAGCGGTCAACGGTAAGCAGTGTTTCTAACCGATTACCGTTCACCGAGTCTTGTGTCCCACGAACAGCTCGCCGCCGCCGGAGTCCCAGATATCCTCGTTGTCATCCACGATCAGTTGCGGGATGAATCCGGCTTCGGTCAGCAGGCGCAGCCAGGTATCGCGGCTGAAAACGCCGAAGACGTGGCGGTCGTGGACAGCTTGCACCGATCCGTCGCCGTGCAGCAGCAGATATCCCATCTCCATCACGTATCGGCCGTCGCCGGGGTTTGGATCGCGTACCCATTCGACGTAGCGTAGCCCTCGGCCGCTGCCATCGGATGTGTCGTGGCCGCCGTTGCGGGTATAGGGATGGAAGGTTTCCAGCGTTTCATCGGGGCAGAACAGCGCCGCGCCGCCGGGCCGGCAATGGACGAACACAGTCGTCATCGCGGCCAACAGGTCGTCCTCGCTGGTGAGATACGACACCGCGTCGTGGACGAAAACGGCGTCGAACTGGCGGCCCAGCCGCACCGTGCGCATGTCGCCCTGGATGTGTTCGCACTCAGGGTTGAGTCGCTGGCTGACTGCCAGCATCTGCGGTGAGAGATCAACCAGCGTCAGCTTGAAGTGCGTCTTGAGGTGTAAAGCGTTGTTGCCGCCGCCGCTCCCTAGCTCCAGCACCTCGATCGGCGACACAGCGCACGCTTCTACCAGCACTCGATGGTAGATAGCCGCCTCGCCGGCGTAATCTTCGGGCGAGGACAGCATCGGCCACCAGTCGGCCAGGTCGAAGTAGAGGGAAGGCAGCGACTCGCTCATCGCGGTTCGGTCTCGTAGTCGCTGCCTTGCTCGCGGACGACGCGCAACGTTCGTGAGCCGCCTTCGTCCTCTGGCCACTCAACCTTGTCGTAGATCTCGCTCAACGGCAGTTCGATCCCGAGGGAGGAGATGACGGCGACGTTGTCCAGGCCCTGGTAAGCCGTCAGCAGCCAGCGTGCAACTGATTGTTCGGCGGACTCGCCTTTGTCAGCTTGCCGGACATAGTGCTCCACCAGCGCGCGATCCTGGGAGATCAACAGATAGTCGGTTAGCGACTCTATAGTGCGGTACTGGCGGAACTTTGCGCCGCGGTCATAGGCTTCTGTGGACGGCGACAAGACCTCAATGATCACCGATGGATTGAGCAGCGTGTCCTCGCGCGGATCATCGAATTGCGGCTTCTTGCAGGCTACGATGATGTCAGGGTAGGTGTAGAGTCCCGATGTGCTGACCTTGACACGCAGATCAGCGCTGTAGACCATGTATGGTCTCTTTTTCAATGTGCCGACCAAGAGGTAAGACGTGTTCGTCGCAATCAAAACATGCCGCGGGCTTTCGCCAGCCATCGCGAATACTTCGCCGGCATAATATTCGCTCTTGTACTCAGCGGTCCGTTCCAGTTCCAGGTATTCCTGGGGCGTCAGATAGATCTTGCGTTCCGCTGTCATCTCTTTTCCTCCCGCGCCGTGTCTTGTGTTACTCGTCCTCGATGATCTGGTAGCTGGTGATGATCTCTGCCCCGGGCCGGATCGTGGCGGCCACCGAGCAGTACTTGGTCTCGGACAGGTGGATGGCCTGTGCGATGTCTTTCTCTTTCAGCCCTTTACCGCGCACAATGTATTCCATCGTGATGCGCACAAAGGGCCAGGGCGACTCGGACGCGTTTTCGCCCGATACATTGACCTTGAGGCCGGTCATTTTGGCCCGCTTCTTGGCCAGAATTCCAACGACGTCATAGGCTGAGCAGGAGGCCAGACTTAGCAGCAGGAGCTGTGAAGGAGCCATTCCTGTGCCGTTTTCTTCGTCCTGTGCGGAGATGACGATGGAGTGCTTCGAGTTGTCAGTGCCAACGAATTGTTTGTTTTGTACCCAGGTCAGAGTTACGTCTTTTGTCATGGTAGATTGATAGTTCCAGAGTTTGATAAGGTGGTTGTTTGGTAGTTCGATAGCGCAAAGGTGCAGCAGCACCCTGGCGTACCGGTTCTTTGATGCAGTTGACCGGCGACAGGTTAGCGATCCGGCTCGGATTCGCCGGAATGGAGCGCGGCAATCGGCTGCCGAACCTGTGCACTATCGAACTACCGTACTACTCTTCGTCCACCAGCTCGCGCTTCAGGATCTTGCCGGTGGCGGTCATCGGCAACGCCGAGCGGAACTCGATGAAGCGCGGGTATTTGTAGGCGGCCAGACCGTCCTGGGCAAAAGCCATGATCTCGTCCACCGTGGCTGTTTCACCGGGCTTGAGGACGACATATGCCTTGATCTCCTCGCCCATCTTGTCGTCGGGGATGCCCTTGACGGCTACCAGCGACACCTTGGGGTGGGTCATCAGGTATTCCTCAACCTCGCGCGGATAAACGTTGAAGCCGCCGCGGATGATCATTTCCTTTAGCCTGTCCACGATGTAGAAATAGCCGTCGCTGTCGATCTTGCCCAGATCGCCGCTGTGGAACCAGTCGTTGCGCATCACCTGAGCCGTCGCGTCGGGCCGCTTGTAGTAGCCTTTCATCACCTGGTGGCCGCGGATCACCACCTCACCCACCTCTTCAGGGCCAAGCGCGGCATCGCTGTCGCTGGCCGGATCGACAATGCGCATGTCGGTCAACCAGAGCGGTTGGCCGATGGAGCCAACCTTGCGCGGCCGGTCGAGCTGGTTGAAACTGGCCACCGGCGATGTCTCGCTCAGTCCGTAGCCCTCCAGGATCGGCACCTGGAAGCGGTCCTCGAAATTGTGCAGCAGTTCGACAGGCAGTGCGGCGCCGCCGCTGACCGCGACGCGCAGCGTGCTGCGAATCTTGTCCAGGTCGAAGTTCTCTGCGTCGGGATAGCTGAGCAGGCCCCAATACATGGTGGGCACACCGGCGAAAACAGTCACCCCGTCGCGCTGCATGATGCCTAGCACCGCCTCTGCTGAAAAGCGCGGCAGCAACGTGATGGCGGAGCCCGAACAGAAGCCGGTGTTCATCAGCACCGTCTGGCCGAAAGAGTGGAACAGCGGCAGGACCACCAGGCAGACGTCGTCCTTACCCATGTGGATCATGTCGCGCGTTGCCACTGCATTCATCACCATGTTGGCGTGGGTCAACTCAGCGCCCTTGGGACTGCCGGTGGTGCCGGAGGTGTAGAGGATCACCGCCGTCTCGTCGGGCATGGTTTGCACCGTGTCGAAGACCGGCGATTGGCCGGCCATGACGCGGCCCAGCGTGGTCACGCCTTCGCCTTCGACCGGCGACGCAGCGGCCGGATCGGCAGTCGCGACGATCAGGTGGCGGCAATCGGGCGCCTGTTGGAATCCGTCAAACGCCATCTGGGCCATGGGCAACTCCGGTGTGCCCTGGAAGGCGATCATCGCCACCGCGTC
The DNA here is from genome assembly GCA_020634555.1 of Caldilineae bacterium. Taxonomy (GTDB): domain Bacteria; phylum Chloroflexota; class Anaerolineae; order JAAEKA01; family JAAEKA01; genus JACKBK01. The sequence goes on along the minus strand of JACKBK010000001.1, from coordinate 165,813 downwards.
GCTATCCTTCAGGTGATACGCAATCTCGCGTCCCTTGAACAGCACGTTAAACGGTACCACAGTCGCGCCGACCTTGAGGATTGCGTAGTACGCGATAGGAAAATAGGGAATGTTGAGGCATGACAGCGCAACCTTATCGCCGCGCTTGATTCCCAGTTGGCGCAGCCCGTTAGCCAGTTGATTTGCCGCGCCGTTCAACTGGGCATAATTGAGCCGGGTGTCGTTGAAAATGACAGCAGGCTGGGCAGGGTTTGCCAGGGCGCTTGACTCCAGCAGCATCGCTAGGTTGAGCATGGTATACCTCCGGGGATTGGGTGTGGATTGGCCGATTGGCGTATCTTAGCGTAGGAACGGGGGGATGGCAAATGGGGAGAGAGCCAGTTTGACAGCGGGACGCGGGCAGGTTACACTGCCAGCACCACGCTTCACGATCAGGAGTCGTTCCATGTCCCTCGTCAACATCCATGACCGCCTTGCTGTGTCCGCCGTTCTCTTTGCCGGAGTTTGCACCGTTTGGGGCTTCATCAACTATATTCGCAAGCAGGACATGACCAGCGGCTATTGGGGAGCGCTGGTGATCTGTGAAGTTCTGATGATCACTCAAGGCGTCATTGGCATCATCCTGGCCGTTCAAGGAAGTTCACCGCCGCGTGCCATCGTTCACTATCTCTACGGTATCAGCGCTGTGATCTCGCTGCCGGCGGTCTACGTCTTCACCGGTGGACGAGATACGCGGCGCGAGAGTCTGCTCTACGCGATCGTTAGCCTGTGGCTGTTTGGCCTGGCGATTCGCGGCATCACCACCGGCTCTGAGCAACAAGTTACGGCTCTGTTGGGGGCGCAATCCCTCATGCCCTTGCTCTGAAGCGTGCCGAGCTGAACGCATAAACACATACAAGGCCCGCATCGCCCTTTGCAGAGTGCTTCGCAAAGGATGTTCACGTCGCGGGAAAAAACGTCACCAACCCCCAACAGATACGAACAGTCATGAGATACCAGCCAGATTTTCTTAGCAAGTTGACACTGGCCGTGGAGTCCAATCACTCGTTGTTGTGTGTCGGCCTGGACCCGGACCCGTTTACTTTCCCGGAGCGATTTCCCTCCCCGGCCCGCGCAGCCGACCTGGTTGACTGGGGACGGCAGATCATCGACGCGACAGCCGATCTCGTCTGCTGCTACAAACCCAACGCAGCGTTCTACGAACAGTTCGGCGCGTCTGGTTTTGATGCCTTGCGCCAGACTATAGCGGCCGTTCCCGACCACATCCCGGTGTTACTGGACGCCAAGCGCGGCGACATCGGCAGCACGGCCACTGCCTATGCGCGTGCCGTGTTCGAGGTTTTAGGCGCCGATGCGGTGACCGTCAGTCCGTATCTGGGCCTTGATGCAGTGGCGCCTTTTCTGGCCTATTCCGGCAAGGCGGTCTTCGTGCTCTGCTACACCTCCAACCCATCAGCGGCTGCGATCCAGGAGTTTGGGCCGGCCGGCCGGCCGCTTTTTGAGCACGTCTTGCAGGAGGCAGCCACCTGGGGCGGACCCGACCAGATCGCCTTCGTGGTCGGCGCGACACGTCCTGAGGCGCTGCGGCAGGTGCGCCGGCTGCTGGGCAACGGCGGCAACTGGATACTCGCTCCCGGGATCGGCGCGCAGGGCGGCGACCTGGCTGCCGCTTTGCAGGCCGGCCTGACTGCCGGCGGATCCGGTCTGATCGTACCCGTCTCACGCTCAGTGATCTATGCTGACGACCCGCGCGCGGCCGCCCGCGAGTTGCGAGACTCGATCAACCGCCAGCGCCAGGCCGTGCGCGCCGCGGCTACCCCGTCTACCTTTCCCTCTGCCAGCTCTGCCTCGCTGATCCTTGCCCTGCACGATGCCGGCTGTATCCAGTTCGGCGAGTTCACGCTGGCATCGGGCGTGCAATCGCCGGTTTACCTGGATCTGCGGCGCATGGCTGGCGATCCGGGGTTGTTGCGCCAGGCCGCTGCCGCCTACACGAGGCTGTTGCAGCCGCTCCAATTCGACCGGCTGGCAGCTGTGCCCTATGCTGCTCTGACCATCGGCACTGCGGTCGCGCTGGCCGCGGAAAAGCCGCTGGTCTATCCGCGCAAGGAAGCCAAGGGCCACGGTACAGGCCAGATCGTCGAGGGGCCCTTTGTTCGCGGTGAGACGGTCGCCGTGATCGAGGATCTGGTAACCAGCGGCGGCAGTGTGCTGCGAGCTATCGAGACGCTGCGCAGCGCCGGATTAACGGTCAAGGACGTGGTGGTGTTGATCGATCGTGAGCAGGGCGGACCGGAAAATCTGGCCGAGGCCGGCTATCGCCTGCACGCAGCAATGACCATGACTTTGGTGGTTGAGACGCTGACAACCGCGGGACGGTTGTCCAGCGAACAGTCCGCCGCCGTCAAGACATATCTAACACAATCCAAGGAGTGAACGAATGACAGCAAAGCCAGTCACACCGCTGGTGGAGATGGACCGCGCTGAGGTAATCGCAGGCAATGGATTTGCCGGCCAGGACATCCTGTCGGTGTCGCAGTTCAACCGCGAGAACCTGGCGTACATTTTCGACAAGGCACAGGCGATGCGCGCTTTGGTGGAGACGGACGGCATGAGTGACCTGCTGCGCGGCAACGTATTGACCTGTCTGTTCTACGAGCCGAGTACGCGCACCAGCGCCTCGTTCATCGCTGCCATGGAGCGGCTGGGCGGCAGCGTGATTCCCATCACCCAGGGCGTGCAGTTCAGCTCAGTGAGCAAGGGCGAGACGTTGGCCGACACTGTTCGTACACTGGAGCAGTATTCCGACGCCATTGTGCTGCGCCACCCTGAAATCGGTGCAGCCAAAATCGCCGCCGACTATGCGGAGGTGCCGGTGATCAACGCAGGTGACGGCGCCGGCGAACATCCAACCCAGGCGCTGCTGGACCTGTTCACCATCCAGCAGGAACTGGGCCGCATCGACGGCCTGAAGATCGCCATGGTCGGCGACCTGCGCTACGGACGCACGGTGCACTCGCTGACCAAGTTGCTGACGCAGTACGACGTCACGTTGCGCTTTGTGTCGCCGGAAATTCTGCGCCTGCCGCTGGTGGTCATGAACGAGGTGATCGACGCCGGCATCCCCGTGCGTGAGACTCACGATGTGGCCGACGTGATCGAGAACGCCGACGTGCTCTACGTGACGCGCGTACAAAAGGAGCGGTTCGTAGACATGGCGCAGTACGAGGCCGTCAAGGACCAGCATGAGATCACCATCGAACTGATGGCGCATGCCAAGGAGCGGATGGTTGTCATGCATCCGCTGCCGCGGGTGGGCGAGATTCACTACGCGGTGGACCACGACCCGCGCGCCGCTTATTTCCGCCAGGTGCGCAACGGCATGTTTATTCGTATGGCGCTGCTGGCGGCTGTGTTGGGCGAGAAGTAGGAGGGCAGAGGGGCCACCGTTCCTGCTTCACAAGAAACGCTAACCCCTCTGTCCCTCTGCCCATCCGCCCTCTGACACAACATCATGCAACACGACTCCCTCGCTTGCGACTTTCTTGGCTTCCGGCTGCGCTCGCCATTGGTGCTGGCTTCCGGCATTATCGGCACCAGCGCAACGCTGATGGCGCGCGCGGCTTACGCAGGGGCGGGCATGGTGACGGCTAAAAGCTGCGGCCCAACGCCGCGCGCCGGACATCCGAACCCGGTTGCGCTGGACTGGGGCGGTGGGCTGATCAACGCCATCGGCCTGACCAATCCAGGCGCGGAACACGAGGCGGTCCTGTTGGCTGAGACGAAGCGGATACTCCAGCCGCTCGATGTTCCGCTGATCGCCAGCATCTTTGCTGGCACGGTCGAGGAGTTCGGTCAGGTGGCCAGCACCGTCGCCCAGGCGCAGCCCGATCTGATCGAGGTCAACATCTCGTGCCCGAACGTGGGCGATGAGTTTGGGACGCCCTTCGCCGGGCTGCCGCAGAGCGCTGCCGCGGTCACCGAATCGGTCAAGCGTGCTTTGCTCGCAGTTGATGCTTCAGCGCCTTATGCGAACAGCGGCATTCCCATCAGCGTCAAGCTGGCGCCCAACGTGCCCGACATCGCGCGCATCGCGGCCGCAGTGGTCGAGGCGGGAGCCGACGCGATCACCGCGGTCAATACAGTCCCCGGTATGGTCATCGATGCCGAGTCGGGCCGGCCGGTGCTGTCCAACCGCGTGGGCGGCGTGTCCGGCCCGGCGCTCAAGCCGATCGCGCTGCGCTGCGTCTATGAGATCTCCCAGGCGGTGCGTGTTCCGATTATCGGCACCGGCGGTGTGACAACCGGGCGCGACGCCGCGGAGATGCTGATGGCCGGTGCATCGCTGGTCGGCATCGGGTCGGCGGTCTGGTACCGCGGCGTTGACGCGTTGAAGGAGATCAACACGGAGTTGGCGGCCTTCGTGCAACACCATGGGTACAACACGGTGAGATCGCTACGCGGCTTGAGCCACCGGTTGCAGGAGAGCCAGCCATGAAGCCGGTCTACGAGGCGTGGCGCAAGCCGCGCGAAAACATGACCGCGGTCAGCAGCCTTCCGCAGGCAATGCGGATCAAGGCCATCGAGGTTGAGAACGCCCGCACCAACACCTATGTGCTTGACGGCGCGCTCCATGGTGCAGTGCCGGGACAGTTTGTCATGGCATGGTTGCCGGGGATCGATGAGCGGCCTTTCAGCCTGGCAGACGCTGATCCGGTGCGGCTAACCATCGCGGCGGTCGGGCCCTTCAGTCGCGAAATTGGACGACTGCGCGTAGGCAAACGGCTGTGGCTGCGCGGGCCGCTGGGGCGCGGCTATGTCCTGCCGGAGCAACCAGGCCATGCGCTGCTGATCGGTGGCGGCTACGGCGTTGCGCCGTTAAAGTTCCTCGCGCAGCGGCTGCTGGTCAGCGGTCATTCCGTCTCGATGATCATCGGCGCGCGCAGCGCAAGTGATCTGTTGTTGACGGAGGCGGTGGCGCGGTTGGGTATGAGTCTGTGGACAACGACGGAGGACGGCTCAGCAGGCTTGCAGGGGCTGGTCACCGATGCCGTGACGCCCGCGCTGGCCGCGGCTGGCGGCCAGGACACGACTGTCTACGCCTGCGGTCCAACCGGCATGCTGCAGGCGGTTGCTGGGCTGTGCAGCCAACAGCGGTTGCCCTTCCAGCTTTCGTGGGAGGCGCACATGCGTTGCGGCATCGGTCTGTGCGGCAGTTGCGAGATCGGCGCGGGCTGGTTGACCTGCCTCGATGGACCAGTGTTCGACTTCGATCCATTCGAAAGGGTATCATGGGACAAAATCCGCTGAACCTTGCGTTTCGTTTTCTTTTGGAAATCCTCGCGCTGCTGGCCGTCGGCTACTGGGGGTGGGTTGAGCATACCGGCCTGCTGCGTATCCTGCTCGCGGTTGGCTTGCCGGTGCTGGCGGCCGTGCTGTGGGCGACATTCCGCGTGCCGGGAGATGCGTCAGCCTCGGGACGCGCGCCGGTAGCCGTGCCGGGCTGGCTCCGGCTGCTGCTGGAATTGGGACTGTTCGCGGCCGCGACCTGGGCGCTGTTCGGCGCCGGCGCGGCGACCGCGGCAACGATTTTTGGCCTCGCGGTGGTAGTTCACTACGCGATTTCGTATGATCGCGTGCTATGGTTGCTGCGCCAGTGATGGCCATCCCCACTGGGCCGCGAAGGTTTGCACGTCCACAATGGTGATCGTCTGATCGCCGTCCACATCGTAGCGGGGATTGTAGCCAGGCTGGCCGGAGATGTTGGAGTCGCTCTGGAGGCAGCAAGTGAGATACCAAAAGCTGATTTGACTCGCCATGTGCCGTGTGCTATAATTCGCAATGACGCAACGCGTCATATAGGACAGAACACCAAGCCACGGCTGGAACTGTGCCTTGGTCCGTACGACGGAGGTACAAAAAGAAATGACGACCAAAACGATAGAAACAGAGATGACAGAATCGATGAACGGCGCCAACGGCGTTGCGACGATGGACGCAGCGGTTGAAGAGATGGTTGCCGAGTCCAAGGCCAGTAACGTATCCATGGTCGCCATGGTGCGCAAGGTGCTCCAGGCGGGTGTCGGCGCGTTTGCGCTGTCGGTTGACGAGGTAGAAGAGTTCGTTGCCAAGCTGGTGGAACGCGGCGAGATCGCCGAGCAGGACGGCCGCAAACTGATCAGCGATGTTCTCGCTCGCCGCCGCACCGACGCCGAAGCTGCCACCGAGAAGGTTCAGGAGCATACCGAACGGCAGTGGTCGCGCGCCGAGTCGATACTGGATCAGCAGATCGACAATATTCTGGCCCGTCTGAACGTACCCAGCAAGACCGACATCGAGGCGTTGAGCGACAAGGTCAGCGAGCTTGCCGAAAAGGTGGACGCGTTGCGTCAGAACTAGCGCCTTCTTGCCGGCGCTGGTTACCGCGCCTCTTTCGCCTAACCTGATGACAGCAAGCGCCGGCAGCGCGGTTGACACCCGTTGCCGGCGCTTATTGGTTTCTCGTGGGTATGTCGCAGTCGATCTTTTTGGACACTTTTGACACAGCGCGCTATAATCCTGGCGCAGGAGCAACCCGATCATGGCCACGATACTAATCAAGCGTTACCCTAACCGCAAGCTCTACGACACGGACGCCAAGCGCTACATCACACTGGACAGCATCGCAGGGCTGATTCGCGATGGCAACGATGTCGAAGTGCGCGACCACGAGACGGGCGAAGATCTGACAGGAATTACGCTGTCCCAAATCATCTTCGAGAGCGAGAAGAAGAACAGCGGCTACCTACCCAGCGCCCTGCTGGCTAATCTGATCCGGGCTGGAGGCGACACGTTCGACTACATGCGCCGTTCCGTTCAGGCGTCCATGGGCGCGGTGCGGAACCTGGAAGCCGAGATCGACAGCCGCATCGACGGACTGGTCAAGCGGGGCGAACTGGCAGAGGACGAGGCGCGCAAGCTGCGCGCCGAACTCAGCAGCGATCGGTTGGCTGGCCTGGTAGATTACAACATCATCGACAACCGCATTGAGGCTGGCTTGCACCGCTTGAACATCCCCTCGCGGGCTGACGTCATGCGACTCCAGTCGCAGATCCAAACCCTGACCTCGGCGCTGGATGGACTGTTGGAGTCGGAGGACAGCGAGGAACCCACTGACATGGCAGTTGGCGACGAAGAAGCGTCAGTATAAGCTGCTCTCCCGGATCGTCGGCTGGCGGCGGACGATACACGACAAGGTCAAGGATGACTAACCGCATCGACATGCCAGTTGAGTTTGGAATACCAGCGGAGGGCCGCACGGCTCTGGTGTTGGCCGGCGGTGGTGTGAGCGGGGCAGTCTACGAGATCGGCGCACTGCGCGCCATCGATGATCTGCTGCTCAATCGTACCGTCAACGACTTCGATATCTACGTTGGGACCAGCGCGGGCGCGCTGGTCGCTGCATTTCTGGCCAACGGCGTTTCCTCAACCGACCTGATGCGTGTGGTTGGCAACAACCATCCACTGGCCAGATTCCCCGAACCCAAACACCTGTTCCACTTCAACACACGCGAGACACTGCGCCGCGGCCTGGGCTTGCCGCGGCGGTTGGTCACAACCAGCGCGAGCGCGATGGCGCGCCGCGGCCGTGTATCGGTTCTGGACATGTTGTTCAGCGGCCTTGGCGATGCCCTTCCCTCGGGCATCTACGATATGACTCCTTACGGCGACTGGATCGAGGAGACGCTCTATTCCATCGGCTGCAGCAACCGCTTCGACGAATTGGAGAGCGACCTGTTTGTCATTGCCACGCAGTTGGGTAACGGTCGTCGCTCGGTCTTTTCCAGCGAAACACCAGAGGTTCCGGTGTCGGATGCAGTTGTGGCATCCTCGGCGGTGCCGGTCATTTACAAGCCGGTCAAGATCGGCGGGCGTGAGTATATCGACGGTGGCACGCGCGGCAACGCCAGCCTTGATCTGGCCATCGAGCACGGCGCCAAACTGGTGGTATGCATCAACTCTCTGGTTCCCATCGACACGCGCGAGGACGGGCAGAGTGGCGAGTTGATCAGCGAGCGCGGGCTGGAGGCGGTCAGTGCCCAGGCCACCCGCGTGTTGCTGCATTCGGGGTTGAAATATCAGATCAAGCAGCTTCAGCGGCGCCACCCCGACGTCGATATCATCCTCATCGAGCCGAAGTCTGACGACGCCATGATGTTCTTCGCGAACATCATGAATCTCAAGGACCGGGTGCATATCGCCGAGCACGGCTTCCGGTCGGTCACCGTTGACCTGGCCGACAAGTACGAGCACTTCAAGGCAACGCTGGCACGTTACGGAATACAGATCTCGCGCGGCCAAATCCTGGCGGACCTGGAAGAGATACGCGATGCACAACACGACACCGAAGTTGTGCATCGCGTCTTGGCGCGCAGCATCGGGCCAGCTATTGCACCGCAACGTCCCTCCCGTCGCATCTGGGCGCGCAGCTAGTGCGCTGCATTCCCCCAACAAACGCAATCCGTCAGGTTGCATTTTCTCCCCGCAAAGCAAGATACCGTTAGGACGCGTCTAAAAACAACTTCCCTGTATTGGGCTCGGTCAGGAGACCGGCCAGAGCGGTAACTAGTTGATAGACGCGTCCTTAGTATCCCCTACGGCCCATCAACGTGGCACTCGACGCAGACCCCCGGCGCAGCCTCGAAGGAATGGCCGGTCTCAGCCATGCCGCTGACGGCCGAGCCGACATCGAACTCCGGCCGCGCTACGTGGCAACTGATGCACCCAACGTTGGCCGTCAGGTGAGCCTGATGCAGGGCGTCCTGGGCGTCGCGGACATGGCAGCCAGCGCAGAGGGCGTCGCTGTGGGTCTGCATGTGTGTTTTTTGGCTGTGGACTTCGTGGCAGGCCACGCACGCGATGCCTGCCTGGCCGTGATTGCTGGTGCGCCACTCGGCTACCGTGCTTCGATGGCAGGTGCCACATAGCTCGTCCGCAGTGGCAATTTCCATGCTCTGGCCGGGATGATCATCGCGATATGGCCCGTGGCACGACTCACAGGTCACGCCGGCGGTGACGAACTGGCCGGTCTGCGCGTTGTATCCCGTCGTGTGGCAGGCGAAACACTCTCCCGGCTGCTCGACGCTCTGAAGGTAGGTTTGGAAGACGGGGTCAAAAGACGCCTGGGCGTGGGTAGTTCCTGCCCAGGAATAGAACTCAGAGGGGTGGCACTCGGCGCAGTGCTGCGGCCCCTGGTAGGTGCCCAGCATGCTGCCGATACCGCCCAACGGTTCACCGGCAACCGCCATCGCTCCCGGCTGCAAGGCAGCTGTGAGCAAAATGGTCGCCGCGCCGATCACCGCCGTCAGCAATATTGCGATCCACGGGCTGAGGCGACTCCATCTGGGCTTTGCCGGTATCTCCATGGGGCGGTTAATGCAATACTCTCGATTCAGCCATTACGTAGGGAACCGGAACGTGTAGTTCGCAGCCCTTACACTCGGAGGGCAGCCGGCCCTCGGCAGTTGTACGAGCCTGCCAGCAGGCAACATTAGGTTGATGGCTGGCGGCGCAGGCAGCTTGCATGGCAGCGGTGCAACCCTTGACTTTCCAGCACGGCAGCACACCACTGGTGTCCAGCGCATACAGCGGCTGCATAGACCGTTGGCCGGCCGGCTTGGGCACGGCGAGCGGCTTTTTGGCCGCCGCGGCCTCCGCAGCCTTGCGGGATTCTCTCGCTTCGGCCTGCCAGCGGGCATCCAATCGCTTGAGCAGATAGCCAAGAAACAGGGTGATGAAGATCGGTACACCCAGGCGCAGGACAAAGAGCAATACGATTGACCAGATATTTGTCAGGCTTTCCATAGTTCCAGCATATCATGGTCAGCCCTCAGATTCAATCGGGTAATTACCCCATCTTTGCCCTACCACCCGCCGGCACGTGCCGGTAGACAGGCAGTGTTTCGGTCTCGAAACGCGCTCCAAACGGCCGTGCCGATCGCCGGTTACTGTCCACTGTCCACCGGGATCAACCCCTTCTCGATAGCGTAGCGCACCAACTCTACCCGGTTGTGCAGGTTGAGTTTGCGCATGATGTTCTCCCGATGGCGATCCACCGTCTTGACACTGATCACCAGTTGCTCGGCGATCTCGCGGTTGGTCAGGCCATCGGCGATCCAGGCCAGCACCTCGTGCTCGCGCGGCGTCAGCAGTGTCGCGTCCGGAGGTGTCGTCTCCTCAGCGCGCCTCAGGAAGTCCTTCACCAGCAGCCTGGCCATGCTGGGATAGATAAACACCTCGTCCTGGTTCACCACGCGGATGGCGGACAGCAGGTCATCCGGCGCGGCCCGCTTCGGCACGTAGCCGGATGCGCCAGCGCTGAGCATCTCGAAGAAATACTCCTCGTCCTCGTGCATTGTCAGCGCCAGCACCGCGACCTGCGGGAAGGTTTCCTTGATCCGCCGCGTTGCCTCGATTCCGTTCATATCGGGCATTGCCACATCCATCAGCACGACGTCAGGCGCTAGCCGTCTGACTTGCTCGATGGCCTCGCGGCCGCTGGTAGCCTCGCCGACGATGCGCACATCCGGCTCGGCGCTGAACAGCATACGCAGCCCGGCGCGCACGATCTCATGGTCGTCAACCAACAACAGTTTCACTGGTGTCATTGTCCATCTCCAACATAGGTGCCGGGAGGGGAGCGGTGGTCCAAACCCGCGTTCCCACCTTCGGCGTCGAGTCGATCACGCACTGGCCGCCCAACAGCGATGCCCGTTCCTGCATTCCCAGCAAACCCCAGCCGCCGAATCTACTGCCGTGAGTATCGAAACCCTGCCCATCATCCTCAACCAGCAAGCAGACAGTCCCGGGTGCAAAGCGCAGCATGACCGTCACCGTCGAAGCGGCGGCGTGCTTGGCAACATTGGTCAGCGACTCCTGGGCAATGCGAAAGAGCACGGTTTCGAACTCCGACGGCAGGCGTAGCGGTTCACCGTCGAGAATGAAGACGCCACGAACGCCGCGCCGCCCCTCGAACCCCTGAACATACCACTTCAGGGCCGCGGCCAGTCCCATATCGTCCAGAATCGGCGGGCGCAGGTCAGCGATGATCTGGCGCAGTTCGCCCAGCGCGTGGGTGCTGAAGCCCTTGATCTCGCGCACCTGCGATGTCAGCAATGCGTTGTCTGGCGTTCCGCGTTCCAGTTGCGTCTCCATGCCGCGCAGTCCCAGCGCCATGGCAGTCAGGGCCTGGCCCGTGGCGTCGTGGAGCTCGCGCGCGATGCGCTGCCGCTCTGCCTCCTGCGCCTCCACGACCTGATGCAGCAGGTCGGCCAACACCCGCTCGCGCGCCTGGGCGTCCTCTGTCAACCGGGCGTTGTCGATCGATAGGCCAAGCTGCTGCGCCACAGCCAACAACAGCTCAATGTCTTCGAGGGACATGCGCCCCTGGTCGCCGGCCGGCTGCGCCAGAACCAGGCTGCCGATCACCTGGGAGCGGCTGACCAACGGCACGGCGGCAACCACGATGGGGCTGGGGTGGCGCTGGCATGGGGTGTCCTCGACCGCCTGTTGCAAGGCAACTTCCAGGATTTCGCCGTCGGCGTGCAGACAAAGCGCGGACCCCAGAGTCGCACAGCGGCGGCCTAACGCCTCGGCCTCGTCGCGTCGCGTGCTGTCATGAGACGTCCCTTGCGTGTCCTGGGGCGCAGTGAACCCGTTGGCTGCCTGTACGCCGATCTCGCCGCTGTTGTGGGCGCGCAACAGGATCAGCCCGGCATCGGCAAAGGCCATGGTGTGCAGCAGCCGCTGCAAGACGCCGTCCAGCCGGTCTTGCAGCGCCAGCGGACGGACCAACAGGTTGGAAAGCTCCAGCAGCAAGCCAAGCTCGCGGGCCGTTTGGCGCAGCTCCGCGTTCAGCCGCTGGCGCTCGCGGCTGATGCGCCGCTCCGTCTCCAACATGTTAGCCTGGGCATCCAGCCGGGCCTGGTTGGCTGCATCCAGGCGACGCTCGTTCTCGATGTCGAATGCGTTCAGGGCGCGGATCATGAAGACCGCCAGCATGGCTGCTATGACGCCGCGGAAAAGCTGAACCGGCAAACCAAACCACTGGAGGAACAGTTCGCTGTTGATAACGGTTGACGGAAAGAGCTCGGTCTTGCGGACGAAGATCTGGCCGATTACGCCGTAGAGCAAGAGCGCTGTCGTGGCCCAGATCAGGTCGCGGCCGAATTGGGGCATTTGGTGCTCACGGAAGGTCCGCTGCTGGGTCATCAACGCCCAGGCGCCCAACACCGCCGCGGGAATGCCCAGGGTGTAGCGCGATAGGACGTCGGCCTGTGCCACGATCTGGCCGGTGGTAGCCCGCGTCACCAGCGCTGCGGCCGCGACGACCACCAGCCAAATTCCAATCATTGCGGCTACGGGCAGCCAGATGCGCGACCACTTCCGATTGGCCCGGTTGATCAACGTGAATCCGAACGCGGCGAGCATGGCGAACGACGCCACCAGCATTGCCAGTCGTAGCACCTCGTGCGCCGCCGTCGGCACATAGCCGCCGCTGAGAGTCGCAATCTTCTGGTACATCTCGACCCATTCATGCAGTCCGTGGAGAATGCCGAACAGAGCCAGCGGAATTATCGCGCGCGCAAAGGTGAACTCGGAAGTACGGCGGCTGGCCAGCAACAGCGCCAATCCCATAGCAAAGAACGCCAGCCCGTAGAAAAAGAAGACGGCGATAATGTTGCGCACGAAAAACGCCGAGATAGGATTCATAGCAAGTCCATGCTATCACAGGTTAAGGCGGAAGTGTATGATGGGCGTCATGAAAAGGGTCCAACGAATATGTTGTTTGGTTTCTGGCCACAACTGCAAGTCGGAAATTGTTGGTGTTCACGACTTGCGCGATATTGCACTGGACGCGGGGGAGGAACTGTGTTATAATTCACATTGCTGGATACCTCCCTTACTGAACGATCCTGATAGTGATTGATCCCCTATTGCATAAGTGTAGATAACCCCTGTCCCCTGTCGCAGATTTGTCGCATTGTGGATAACAGGCTCAAGACGTCCCATCTTGATCTGTTTATTCAAACCGGTTTCCCTTTCGTGGAAACACCACCCACACGTTTCTGCTGGTTCGCAGAAGCTACTTGCAAAGGAGCAAGGAGGAAGTCTCATGCACAGAAAGATGATTCTTGGACTGTCGGTCTTCGCAGTTCTGCTGCTGGCCGCAGTCATGATTGCAGGCTGCTCAGGAACGGCGGGTCCTGCCGGTCCCGCCGGCCCTGCCGGTCCTGCTGGCCCCGCCGGTCCTACTGGACCCGCCGGCCCTGCCGGCCCTGCGGGTACTGACGGTACTGACGGCGCTACTACCATGGTAGCCAACCCTATCCAGCTTGAGTCCTGTTCGGTATGTCATAAAGAAGCCGGCACTGACCATCAGGCCGGCTACGACGAGCTGTATCAGGACGGCGTCATTCAGGTTACCGATCTGGAATACTCGTTTTCTGGTCCGGATACGACCACGATAACCTTCAACATGACCAAGGATGGCGCTCCCTTCGATGCCCGGGAAGCAGATTCACTGGGCATCTACTATTCGCCGTATGCCGACGGGAAGTTCCAGTTTGATCCTGCTATCGAGAGACTGTCTCTGAAAGGAGATATGACCTACGACGGCAATGGCGGAAACACGAGTGTCCTGACCGGAACTGTTGATTACACTGACGTGCCTGGTATTGTCGTCTTGTACGGCAGGGATGAGACGGTTGGATCGCTTCCGGCCCGCGTCGCCCTCAACAAATACCCGTTTGCAGCGTTGCTGGAAACCGGTGGTGGCGTTGACTATGTTTCCTCTGCCAACAACGACGGCTGCGTCAAGTGCCACACCGATCCGTATCTCAAGCATGGCTACATCTATGCCCAGGTAGGCAAAGATCCGGCAACGGACTTCTATACCTGCAAGGCATGCCACCTGGATAACGGCGAAGGCGGTCACTACGAATGGCAGCTTCTGGTCGATGATCCGGCGCTCGCGGCTGCCTATCTGGCCGGCGAGGTCGAACTAACGCCCGAGCAGATGGAGCAGTACGCTTATCCTACGACGCTGATGAACGACGTGCATATGTCGCACGCCATGGAGTTCCCCTATCCCCAGTCCATGGCAAACTGCGCCACGTGCCACGAAGGCAAGCTGGATACCATCCTGGCGGACACCAACTTCACGGTAAGTACCTGCAAGAGCTGCCATCCGGCGACCGGTTCCGAGGAGTATGGCACTGCCGAGTTGGCGCTGGAGACCATCATTCCCGCGGATATCCACGGCTCAATGGACTTGAACACGGTAGACTGCATCAGTTGCCATGCCGAGGGAAGCCTGGCTCCAACTTTCCGCCAGATCCACACCGGATACGACAAAGCGATCTACACCGCCGATGGTCTGAAGTACTCTGACGCCGTCACCGTTACGGTTGATGCCGCATCTCTGGACGGAACCGATCTCACCATCGCATTGAGCGCTGTTCAGGCTCCCGGCATTGAGGGGCTGGACACAACAACCATCACACCAACCGTCATGGTCGGTCTGTATGGCTACGACACCAAAGACTTCATCATCGGGCCGCACGAGAGGCTCTTTGACGACAACGGCGACGGCACCATCGACAATCAGGACCAGAGGACTCTGGAATATGTTGTCGGTGAAGAGCATCCGCGCTTCACCACAACATTGGCGGAAGACGGCAGTTGGGAAGTTACAGCAGACCTGTCAGAGTGGGCTGACATGATCGCGGACAACACAGTCAAGCGAGTGGAAATTGCTGTCATGCCTGAACTGGTAAATGCCGATGGCGTGCAGGTCGCGCTCAACGCACCGTCGCGAACCTTTGATCTCGGCGCCAATGACTTTGCCGACGACTTCTACGCTCCAATCGCCAAGGTGGTGGATGGCTGCAACAACTGCCACGACGCACTGGCAACAACCTTCCACTCGCCAGACAGAGGCGGGAACATCGTCGTCTGCCGGATGTGCCACATCACAAAGAGCGGTGGCTCACATCTGGAGATGGAGTCGCGGTCGATTGACTCGTATGTCCACGCGATCCACTCGTTCCAGGCATTCGATATCGGCGACATCGACTTCAGCGATCCGGTGCAGGCCATGCACTACGAGCATCACGTTGAGTTCCCGTATCCCACCCACGGCATCACAGACTGCGAGTCCTGCCACGAACCGGGCACGTACAATGTTCCCGACCAGTCCATGTCACTGCCTGGCTTGCTCTCGGCGGCCGACGAAGTGACAACCATGGACAGGAACATCGGCGCTATACCGAGCTACGTTACCGGCCCGGCTTCGCGAGCTTGCGGTGGCTGCCACCGGGCTGACCTGATCAAGGAAGATGCGGCCGGTGAACTTCTCTCCCTCAATCAGCACACCATGCAAGGTGGATATCTGATCGAAGCCGGAGATGATCCCACCGCCACACTCATGGCAACGATCGATGAAGTGATGGCGAACTTCCAGCAGTAGTCAAGAATCCTGGGTGCGCCTCGGCGCACCAGTTAGATCAAAAAAAGGGCTCCTGAAGGAGCCCTTTTTTTGATCTACGGAGGGTATCGTCGCACAAAGCCGTGGCTCGCTGTGGCCGGTCTCCGACCAAGCCACCAGCGGCTCGGTTGGAGGCCGGCCACAGCTCTGAGAGCGTTTACAGCGCAGCTGCTAACACCTCTACCGCGTGCAACGCGGGTCGTCCGGTGAAGTGTTCGATCTGTTGGCGGCAACTGGCGCCGTCAGCGCAGATCAGCGCGTCGGGTGCGGCCTCGATGGCTGGAACCAGACGATCGCGTGCGATGGCCTCGGATACGGCGTAATGATCAGCCGTATAGCCGAACGCGCCGGCCATACCGCAGCACCCCGCGTCGATCAACTCAACAGCCTCGCCCGGTAGCGCTCGCAGGGTAGCAAGCGATCCGGATACGCCGGAAGACGCTTTTTGGTGACAGTGCCCGTGAAACAATACCCGGCGGCCCAGCGGCCGCAAGGGCAGCTGCAAGCCGGCCGCGATCTGCTCCGCCAGCCAATCGTCGATCAGATGGACGTGCTGCGCTACCACATCGACCCGCGCGTCGCCGGGCAGCAGGTCGCGGTACTCCTCGTGAAAGGCGCTGGCGCAGCTTGGCTCGCAGATCAGAATCGGATATCCCTGCGCGGCCAGCGGGTAGAGCTGGGCCACGTTACGGCGTGCCTGTCGCCGCGCATCCTCCACCAATCCCTGGCTCAGCATTGGTCGCCCACAGCACGTGTGCGGCGCGATCTGTACCTCGTAGCCGGCAGCTTCCAGCACCCGCACCGCCGCTATCCCGATCTTCGGATAGTTGAGATTGGTGAAGGTGTCGGGGAAGAGGAAGACGAGGGACGAGGGGAGCGGAGAACGTGGAGCGATGTGCGATGCACCGGAGGCGCGCAGGCGCTTCGCAAACCAGGCCGTGAACGGCTGTGCGGCGAAGGGGGGCAAGGTACGCTGGGGCGCGAGGCCGGTGACCTGCTGCACAATCCAGCGGCCTGGCGGCGTTGCCAGCGCCAGATTGGCCAGCGGCGCGAGCGGCGTGGCCAGCCGGTTCAGCGTGTGAATGTGGCCGAACAGCCGCGCGGCCAGCGGCGTCCCCAGGCGCGCGTAGCGCTGCGCCAGCACCTCCGTCTTGATCTTGGCCATGTCCACCGACGATGGACACTCGACCTTACACGCCTTGCAACCCAGACACAGATCCAGCGCGTCGTGAACAGCATCACTGGTCCAAGCGTCCTGTTCGAGTTGGCCGGAAAGCGCGGTGCGCAGCAGATTGGCCCTGCCCCGCGTGCTGTGTTCCTCCTCGCGCGTGGCTTGAAACGACGGACACATCACGCCGGTCAGCCGGCGGCAGTCGCCTGACCCGTTGCACATCTCCACCGCGCCGGCAAATCCGCCGTCCGCCGACCAATCCATCACAGGCGTAAACGTAATCGTCTGATATCCCGGCCCGTAGCGCAATATCGTCGGGTCCGTTACATGCTTTGCCGTATCCTCTCCGCTGCTTTCCCTCTTTTCCTGCCTTTCCCTGGTTTCTCTCTCCTTCTCTGGCACCTTCTTTCCCGGATTGAACAGGTTCCCTGGATCGAACAGCCATTTGACCTCAGCAAACGCCTCCGACACCCGCGGCCCAAACAGCGCCTGGTTCAGATGTGTCAGCTTGATGCCGTCGCCGTGCTCGCCGCTCAGCACGCCGCCTACCGGCTGGATCATCGCCAGCAGCCGATCCTGCATCTCATCCATCACCGCGATGTCATGCGCTGTCTTCAGGTTCAGTAGCGGGCGGATATGCAGGCAGCCAGCGCTGGCGTGGGCGTAGAACGCTGCCTCGACACCGTACTCGGCAAACATCCCCTGGACGCCGCGCACGTAGTCCGCCAGATGTTGCGGCGGCACGGCCACGTCCTCCATGAAACCGGCCGGCTTGATATCGCCCCGCTTGCTTAGCAACAGGCTCAGTCCAGCCTTGCGCACAGTCCAGACATTGGCCTGATCCACCGGGTCCATAACATCCACCACTGTGCCGTGAACGCCGTGCCGCGCCAACTGCGTCCGCAACTGAGCGAGCCTTGCCCGTCCCTCGGCCTCGCTCTCGACGTAGAACTCCACTGCCAGCACGCCGGCCGGGTCACCGTCCACGAAGGTCAACCGCCGGGCAAACTCAGGCTGGCGACGGCACAGATTGAGCAGCATCCGGTCCATCAGTTCCACGGCCGACGGCTGTAGTTCCAGAATCGCCGGTGTAGCCTCAGCCGACGCCACCAGGTCATCGAAATGCACGATGCCCAGGACCGTGCCAGGCGGCCGCGGCACCAGCCGCAGGGTGACCTCGGTCATAAACGCCAATGTGCCCTCAGAACCGGCTATCAACTGTGCCGGGTTGGGCGCGGACGTGTCCAGCAGCCGGTCAAGATTGTAGCCGCTGGCACGCCGCCAATGGCTGGGAAAGTCGCGCCGGATGTCGTCACCATACAGGGCGAGAATGTCCGCCAAACCGGCTGCAATGGATGCCGTGCGCGCGCTTTGCGTCGCGGCTGTCTCGCTGAAGCGGTCATCGAAGGTCGCCTGGCTGCCGTCGTTGAGCACAGTTCGCACGGCCAGCACGTTGTCGGCGATCATGCCGTAGAGGATCGAGTGCGCGCCGGTGCCGTTATTTCCCACAGTGCCGCCGATCGTCGCCCGGCTGCCGCTGGCCGGATCAGGCCCCAACATCAGGCCAAACGGGCGCGCGGCTGCATTGAGTCGATCCAGCACCAGACCGGGCTGGCAGCGAATCCACTGTTCCGCCGCGTTGATCTCCAGAACCTGGTTCAGATGGCGTGAGGTGTCCAATACTACCGCCCGGCCCACCGTCTGGCCGGCCAGGCTGGTGCCTCCGCCGCGCGGCAGAACCGGTACACCATGGCTGGCACAGGTGGTGATGGTGGCGATGATTTCCTCGGCGTCGCGCGGAATCACGACCCCGATCGGCTCGATCTGGTAGAGGCTGGCGTCCGTGCTGTAAAGGACGCGGCTGGCGGCGTCGAAACGGACGTCCCGCACACCCGCGCGTCGCAGGTCAGCGTGGAGCGCGCGGGTCGAATCAGAAGCGATGGTATACAAGTTGGAAGGCATGATGTGTGTTACGGTTGATTGAGGTTGGTGAGTCGCTGCATGGCAAACTCGAGGATGTAGGCGTGGTCGAAAGCCAGCGGCGGCAGGCCGCTCACCGGCCACCAGCGCGCGTCGGCTGCGTCGTCGCCGGCGCGAATCTTGCGGGCCTGCCTTTCATCCACCTGCGCGAGGTAGGAGATGGTGATCACTCGGGTGCGCGGGTCACGGCCGGGATCGCCGAAAGCGTGCAACTGCTGCAGGGACACATCGGTGAGACCAGTCTCCTCGAACAGCTCGCGGGCCGCAGCATCTTCCAGCGACTCGTCGATCTCCACGAATCCGCCCGGAAGCGCCCAGTAGCCTTCGAAGGGCCAGCGACCACGCCGAATCAGGAGGACGTGCAGCGACTCGTCAAGAGTAGCAAAGAGGATTGTGTCAACGGAGACCGATGGCCGCTCGTAGTCGGCCGCGGAACGAGTGAGCATTTGCGACTCACAGATGGAAGGAAGCTGATTCTGTGGATGCAGGAAGTTGTCGTTGCAAAGAGCGCCTGGGCTACGGAATCCGCAGGCCCGCAGGGCCTTTCACATTGTAGCCCGATCCGTTTTACGGTCGGGCGGTCGCACACGGCAGCTGCTTACCGGTCACGCTTCGCGCCGCGGAAGCGGAAATCCACGTTACCCAAGCACTGGACTCCTGCCTTCGCGGGTGTAACGAGTGAGTGAAAGGTTTCCTTAGCAGCACAGGCTATGGTACACTTTGCCCTATCGTTTGTCAAACGTTTTTGGGTGTTTCCGGTGATGAAATCATGTCTCTTTCTAGCTATGTCGTTGCCAGCCGCGCCAACATGCTGGCCCGTGTTGTTCTGGTCATCGACCTGCTCCTTGCCGTCGCCATCTACCTGAGCGACCTGCCTCCGGTCTGGCTGATTGTACCGGCAGTGGATGCGCTGCTGCTGTTCCCTTATCTGCGCTACATCTCTCGCAGCCCGGCTATGTGGACCGTGGCGATGCTGGCGTTGGCGACTGGCCTGATCGCGCTGGCCGGGCCGATGCTGGGCGCGAGCGGTGTCGCGCTCTGGGTGCTCCTGCCGCTGATCCCGGCGATGGCCGGTTTTGTGTTGGGTAGGCGCAAGTTTGTCAGCCAGGTAGCCGCCATCTGTCTTGCAGCTTTGGTAATCGCGTCGGTGATGCTGGTCAGAGACGAGGTCGATCTCACATTCGCGATCCCCAGCCAGGCGCTGTTCGCGGCCGCGCTGGTGGTCAGTCTGGTCACTGCGGCGTGGTTCGCCTCGAAAGCCGTGCGTCCTGATCCCACAACAACAGATCTGCTGGGGCCTTCCTCCCAGGTCGCCAAGGGTGTGATTATCGTGCCGTTCAACTGGGTCGTGGGCGGTATCCAGAGCGAGACCTTGCGGCTGGAGCTGCATGCGCTGCGCCGCACGTTGAGCCCGCGCTGGATCGTGTTGGACCTGGCACCGGCCGGCGAGCTGGGCGGTCGCGATCTGAGCGCCATCGAGCGCGCCGCCGAGGATGTAAGTAGTTCGCACTGCACCGTAGTGGTTGCCCGCCCGCCGGTGGATACGCTGGGACACCTGGACATGGCGCAGCCGGTGGTGGGACGGGTCGAGCGCTTTGCAACGGTGCCGCAGGCAGTGGAAGCGGGCCTGCGGCGGCTTGGCTGGACCCAGGACGTGGAACAGGGCCAACGCCTCGTCACGCGCGTCTAACGCGGCGTCCCCAAAAATCGCCATATGTCTGAGGCGAGTGTGTCGTCCACGCAGACTTCGGAAGTCGTCGGGTTGCCAGATGGGGGATATTTCAGCTTGACAGCGTTCCGTGCGGTCTTTGTTTACAGCCCGGCAGGGGCCGACCGCTCCAGGCTGCCGCTTGGTGGCTTCACACAGACCTCGCTCAACCTATTTTCAAATACACCCTTTTCAAACAGCTTCTAACGCAGGTGGATTGTTGCCCCTTGTTCTGCATCAAGCTGCGCGGGCAATGGGTTGATGCCGTTCATGTCCAGCACGAAGGCTGTCAGATCCCAGTACTCGTCGTCCTGCAAGCTGCCTGGTTTGTGCCAGGGCATCTTGTCGCGCATGTAAGTCTGGAGATCCGACGCCGTCTCGAAGCGGCCCAATGCTGTGGTTCCAACCAGCGGCGGCACATATTGCGGCAACACGAAACCCTCCGGCGGGTGGTTGCTGGCATGGCACTTGGTCTGCCAGCAGTTTTGATCCTTTGGGTCCCACTTTGCAATCCAGTCCTGGGTCAGTCCCTGCCCCATGTCACCGTGACAGTCCTGGCAAACCAGCCGCCAGATCTCCGCGCCTCGGTCGATCTGGGTGGCGTTCTCCGGCAGGTTGGTGAGTACCAGCCAGCTATCCTCGGTCTTGGCCGGCGCGGTGGCCGGCATGCGAGGCATCGTCAAAGGCGTCGGTGTCGCGGTAGCCTGTGTGTCTGACGGACGGTTGCACGCCGCGAGGATTGCTCCCACAAAGAGAATCGCTACCAGTGTTGCCTGTGGCCGGTCGAGTCGATAGATAGACATAGTAACCTGCAGCCGCGTCGGGCAGCGGCCTTTCACAAAACTTGCCATGTCCAGAGCGCCTTGTCCGTAAGCTCCGGCACGGTCGTCACACGCAGCCGTTCGCAGCTTCCCCTATTTTCGCCATCTTGCCTTAGATTGTCTATTGACAAACCGCCCGACACGTGTTATAATTCCGAACAGTGTTAGGTTTACTAACCGAGATCAACCATGAAACCACGTACCCGCCGCTATCACCGTACCCGCCAGGCCATTCTGGACGCCGCTACCGAGATCATCCACGAGGAAGGTCCAGATGCTCTGTCGATGCGCGAGCTGGCAGACCGCATCGACTACAGTGCGGCCGGACTGTATGAGTATTTCGGCAGCAAAGAAGAGATCATTCTGGCAGTCTGCCAGGAGGGACACCAACGGCTGGCTGCTTACATGCTGGAAGTTGACAGGGAAGTGCCCGCGAACGACTACCTGTACGGCATCGGCAAAGCCTATGTGCGCTTTGCCCTGGAAAACCCCGACCACTTCCTGCTGATGTTCAGCTATCCTGAGGCAGCCGGCGCGCCGGAAAACGACGAAATGCACCAGGAAAACGATAGCTCCTACAACATCTTGTTGCAAGGCATTGGGCGCGGCATCAGCGAAGGAGTCTTCCCGGAACGGCCGGGCTTTGGCCTGGATGAATTGGGATACGCCGCGTGGACCATGGTGCATGGGATCGCCATGCTGCGGGTGACTGCGCTGCGCGAGTATCCGCTGGATCTGGACGCCGTTGACGACCAGGTGATCCACAACTTTCTGCGCGGCCTGATGACAGCCTGACAGTCGGCGCTCTCTTTTTTTGCCTACAAGAGCCGAACATTGTTCGGAAACAGACCACAATTAGGAGAAACCAATCGTGCCTGACATCTACAACGGACGGTATACAGCAAACATTGAGGGCGATTTCGTCGTCTTCAACATCGGCATGCGCATCAACCGGCTGCGGGCGGTGCGCCAGTGGCTGCCCGCAGCGCGCGCCATGGGGCCAATGCTGGAGGCGTTGTACCAGCGGCCAGAGCTGGGCTTTCTGGGCGGCCAGGGCTTTCTCTACTGGCGCGGCACGGCGTTGGTGCAGTATTGGCGTTCCTTCGAACACCTGGAGAAGTTCGCCCGCGACCCGCAACTGACCCATCTGAGCGCCTGGAAAGCGTTCAACAAAGCAGTGGGCGGCGACGGCAGCGTCGGCATCTGGCACGAAACCTACCTGGTGCGGGCAGGCGAATACGAGAGCGTCTACGGCAACATGCCGCGCTTCGGCCTGGCAGCGGCAGCCAGCCACGTGCCCGCGGTCGGCGCGCGTGCCACGGCTCGCTTGCGGCTGCGCCGGCCAGGCGCCACGGCGGCAACGGCCAGCCTCAACAGCCTCGACCCCGAGAGCTATCCCATAGGAGTACCCTCATGAAAACGACGATTCTGAACGGCGGCCTGGCCGGCGACCGTTTCACGGACCACATGCAGCACCTGCTGCAAGCGGAGCTGAGCGACAACGGCGGCGACGCCACTGTCTGGACGCTGCGCGACGAGAAGATCGCCTACTGCCTCGGCTGCTTCGATTGCTGGACCAAAACGCCGGGCATCTGTCGCATCGACGACGCCGGCCGCGACGTGGCCGCCAGCATCATCGCCAGCGATCTGGTCGTCTTCCTCACGCCGGTCACCTTCGGCGGCTATTCGTCGGAGCTGAAAAAGGCGGTGGATCGTTCGATTTGTCTGATCTCGCCGTTCTTTACCCGCATCGACGGCGAGGTTCACCACCAACGGCGCTATGATCACTACCCTGCCATGCTGGCTATCGGTATCCTGCCTGAGCAGAACCCGGAACAGGAAGCGATCTTTACCACGTTGGTCGAACGCCACGCTATCAACCTGCACGCGCCGCAACACGCGGCCGTCGTCGTCATGCGCAGTCAGGACGAGCAAACGCTGCGGTCGGTCCTGCACGCCGCACTGCCCGCACGGGAGACAGAAAGACAATGAACGCCCCAAAAAACGCCCTTTTACTGATCGGCAGCGCCAAGAAGCCAGGCGCCAGTGCCTCGGAAGCGCTGGGTGGCTATCTGGTACGCCAGCTCGCTGCCCGCGGCCAGGCCAGCGAGACGCGCTACGTGGCGCGCACCATGCGCTCCGAATCGCGCATCGGCGAGCTGCTGGCCGCGGTCGAGCGCGCCGATGTTTTCGTGCTGGCCTTTCCCCTCTATGTAGACTCCTTGCCCTACCTGGTCACTAAGGCGCTGGAACGGATTGCGGAAAGCAGGCAAGGGCAGTCGGCCGAAGGCGCCGCGCAGTTTGTTGCCATCGTCAACAGCGGCTTCCCGGAAGCAGTTCACAACCAGACGGCGCTGGCCATCTGTCGCCAGTTTGCGAAGGAGGCCGGGTTCCGGTGGGCCGGCGGTCTCGCGCTGGGCGGCGGCGCTCCCTTCAGCGGCAAACCGCTTGAAGAAGCGGGCGGCATGGCGCACAAGGTGATCGCTGCGCTGGATACCGCGGCCGCGGCGCTGGCGCTAGGGCAGCCCATACCCGACGAAGCCGTCGCCGCGCTGGCCAATCCTGTTATGTCGCCGCGCTTCTACACGCTGATGGGTGGCATGGGCTGGCGCCTTGAGGGGCTCCGCAACGGCGTCTATCGGCAGCTACGGGCGCGGCCTTTCGCGAGCTAAGCGGGTGGCTTACAGTTCCAGCGCCATCAGCAGCTCGTCATAGAATACGCCGTCGTATTGCAGCGCCTTCGGTTCGACGCCGTAAACGCGAAAGCCGGCGCGCATGTAACAGCGTATGGCGGCGCTGTTGGTGGTCACCACTGCCAGCTTGATAACCAGCACATCTCGCTTTTGAGCCCACGACATACCGGCATCAAGCAGCATCGTGGCCACACCGCGCCCACGATATTCAGGCTGCACGTAGACTCCCCAGACTGCGGCGATGTGGCGCAGCTTGGCTTGCGACTCCTGATAGACGCCAGTCATGGCAACGAGTTCGGATCCAACAGCCGCGACATAGATCACGCTGTGAGCAGTGTCCTCGATACGTTGTGCCCAGAAGTCGATACCGCGGGCATCTTCCCGCGCCTGGTCGGAGCTGAACGCCTCCGGGTGGTTGCGCAGTGCCTCGCGGCGCAGTTCAAAGAGAGCTGGTGCGTCCTCGACGGCTGCAGGACGGATCGTTGGCGATGTGGGTATTACTGGTGGCATGATGATGTCCCGATAGATTCTCGTGTGCAAGCGGTCCCGCTGACAAAGACAATGCCGCTGTTTTGAACAGCGGCATTGTTTCAGGTTCTGCGAACAGTGAGGCTACACGATACCAAGAAGTCCGAGCAGCCAGAAGAGGATCCAGTAGACTACACCGATGGCGATGGCGGCGATGATTGCTCCCGCGAATCCAGCCACTTTGAGTCCTGCTACGAACCGGTCAGCTACCATCAACACTACTGCAGCCACAATCAGGTTGACGATTGCGCCCAACAGCCCGCCGCCGATGGAGATGCCCAGTAAGCCTAGCAGCCAGGTGAGCACTGCGCCAACTACAGCAATTGCGATTGCGGCGATGATCGCACTGCCGAACCCATCCACAGTTAGTCCGAGATTGAATCTGCTGACAATCATTAGTACGATAGCAGCGACCACCAAGGCGATGACAAGACCAAGAATTGCGCCTAACATGTACCATACTCCTTTCTGAAGGTTGGCATAAACGGACGAGGACAGTTACACGTCCGCAATGATTATATCAGATTTTTCTACGCTTGTCTATACGATTTTCGCAGAACTATCAAAAAACATTGATAATCTCGCCAGGCGCATCATTCTGGCCATATGGGAGCATCAAACAATGAAGCAAGAATGCTTGACTTGACGTAACTGCTCACTCGTCACACTGTGCCCTGCTTGCGCCCGGCTTCAGCAGCCAGGGTGCGCCGTGCAGTTGTTCCCGAGGAGGCGGGAATCCACTCTTCATTGGCGCTAGACCTCCCGCTTTCGCGGGAGTGACGCAACAGTGATGGCAGAGTAGTTACGACTTGACCGGCTATTTGGTTGCCAGCCGCCGTGGGCCGTGCTATACTCGCGTTGCCATACCACTGGCAAGCCTTCTTTCTCATTACTGCTACTACGAGGTTCATATGTTACCCAAAACCGCTGACGTGGTAATCATCGGCGGCGGGGTGATGGGCGCCAGCGCGGCCTATCACCTGGCTCGGCGCAACTGCAACGATGTTGTCCTGCTGGAGAAGGGTCCTCTGCTGGGCATGGAGGCGACCGGCAAGTGTGCTGGCGGTATCCGCTACCAGTTCAGCACCGAGATCAACGTGCGCCTCTCGCTGCTCAGCTTGCCGATGTTGCAACGTTTTCAGGAGGAGTTGGGGCAGGAGATCGATCTGCGCTGGCCCGGCTATCTGTTCCTGTTGGACAACGCCGCTGATTTGGCGACCTTCCGGCACAACGTCGCGATGCAGAACCGACTGGGCGTGCCATCGGAGATACTTTCGGCGGAGGATGCACGGGCCAAGGCGCCGTTGCTGTACAGCGACGACATCATCGGCGCGGCCTGGCATGAAGGAGACGGACTGGCTGATCCCAACGGCGTCGTGCAGGGCTATGCAGCCGGGGCACGCCGGCTGGGCGCCAAGACCCTCACCGGCGTAGAGGCGATGGCGATTCGCGTAGAGGCTGGCCGCGTCAGCGCTGTGGAAACCAGCGCCGGCGTGATCAGCACGCGCGAGGTGGTCAACGCTGCCGGGCCGTGGGCCGGCGAGGTCGCGGCGCTGGCCGGCGTTCAACTGCCAATCACGCCGCTGCGTCGCCAGATCGCTGTGACAACGCCGCTGGCCGGCCTGCCGGCAGATTTCCCCTTTGTCATCGATTTCAGCCGTTCGCTCTATTTTCACCGTGAGGGGGAAGGTATTCTGACCGGCCAGTCCAATCCGCACGAGGTTCCCGGCTTTGACCAGTCGGTGAACCATGCCTGGAGCGAGCAACATCTGGAGTTGGCGGCGTGGCGCTTTCCGCTGCTGGCGCAGGCTGGCTTGCTGCGCGAGTGGGCAGGGTTGTACGAGGTAACGCCCGACGCACACCCGGTCATCGACCGGTTGACGGACCCGGTCGGCTTCACGATTGTCGCCGGCTACAGCGGCCACGGGTTCATGCACGGTCCAGGTGCTGGCCTGTTAGTAGCTGAGCTGATTCTGGATGGGCAAGCCCGCAGCCTTGACATCCAGCAACTGCGTTTCAGCCGCTTTGCCGAGGGAGATCTGGTACGCGAGCATAACGTGGTCTAGTAGTTTTGGGACGCCTTGCTCGATTCTTGTTTGCATTCAGGGCAAATACGCGCTACAATTGGCTCGTCCCTCTTTGGCCGAGAACGAGTTGCTTCTCAGCCTCGCGCCTGCCGGCAAGCGAAAGGAGAATACCCCGCTACAGCCCCTGACCCTGGCGAAGGTCGCGTTTCCGTGTGTCTCCCCTTCGGTTCAGCCCATCTGTTTGGAGGAAACATCAACTATGAAACAGACACGAATTGCCTTGCTCGTTATTGTCGTGCTGCTGGCGCTGGTGAGCGTCTCGGTAGCTGGCGCGACACCCCTCTACCCCCCCACTGACGACGGCCCGGTCGGCCCTGCTTCTGCGCCCGGCCCATTCTCACCATCACCCATCAACCCGGACGCCGTTCTTTGGGACAACGGCCCCCTGGTCAACAGCCCCGGCACGGGACCCGGCGGCTCGGACGAAAGTCTCGCGATGGACATTACTTCCGGTCTGACGACCCGCGGCTCTAACGTCAGTGTTTTATCGTCGGCCCGGATCGCTGACGATTTCACCATCGCCGACAGCGGCGGATGGGACATCACCGGGATTACATTCTTCATTTATATGGGCGGCGGTCCACCAACGACACCGTCGCCTTTCACCGCCATCAACTACCAGATCTGGGACGGTCCGCCGGATGATGTGGGCAGTTCTGTTGTGTATGGCGACACCATTACCAATCGACTGACAGCCACGAGCTGGGCCAACATGTACCGCAGACTGGAGTCCGATCCAACGGATTCCTCGCGACCGGTGTTCTATCTGGTAACCAGTGACAGCTTTACGCTGCCGGCCGGGGACTACTGGCTCGACTGGCAGGCTGATGGAGACCCGCTCTACAGTGGTCCTTGGCAGCCGCCTGTCACCATCAACGGCCAGACAACCACCGGTAACGCCAAGCAGTACTTCGGCGACGTCTGGCAAGAGGTGGTTGACGCCAGTCTGGGAACGCCCCAAGGCGAGCCGTTCGTTATCGAGGGGACGGTCAACCCGCCGACGGCGGTCACTCTCAGTTCGCTGACCAGCGACAGCGGCAGCAGCATGCCCTGGGTGCTGCCCGCGACGGTTCTGCTGTTACTGGCGGTTGCTGGCCTGTACCTGATCAAAACACGACGCCTGGCGCGTTAGCGTCATCTGAAACGAACGTTTGGATTGAGCATCAACCTGTCTCAACCACACCCAAACGAATTGAGCTAACAAACGACCTCGGCATCAGATATCGAGGTCGTTTGTTGTTGACGCCAGAACGCGCGGCCAGGCACGCAAGCAGCGATCATGCCTGAGAACGCGTCTATCAACCAGTTACCGCCCAACAGCCGGACGACTTGCCCGCTGGCGTGATTGCATCAACAAGCAAAGAGCCTCGACCGTCCAACCCTGGTCGAGGCTTTTTGCTTTGTCCCTCCGCTCTTTGAGGGCTGTGTAGGACCTTACTCTGTTGTGGCGTGGTGATCCGCTTCCCCCGTCTCGAAGATAGGAAGGAAGCGCACACCCAATATCCAGGCCAGGGCTGCTGCTGCCAGGATGCCGGCCGTGCTCAGCCACTCGATAAGGCTCGGCGAATAGCTGGCGCCTGGAGGCAGGATCTGGGCAAACATGGTTGCGTCGAAGCGGTTCATCAACACGCCAAAGATGATGAGCGCCAGGCCGATGCCGGTGCGCTGCAAGGTTTTGCCGGGCAGCAGGATCAGCGCGGCGGGCAACGCTACGCAGACCAGCAGCTCGAACCACCACAGCGCCGCATAGTGAGTAGGCGCCAGTGCCAGCCCGATATCGCCGGCAATGATGACCTCGCCCAGCTTGAGCGCCAGGTAGAACAGTCCCACCACCGCCGCGATGCGTGCCAGACCGAAGATGACCCGCGGCTGCACCGGCTTGTGTACCACTCGCCCAGCCACCCAGTAAGCGATGGCGCCCATGCTCAACCCGGCCATCACGGCCGATGTAAAGAACATCAGCGGCAGCAGCGGGGTGTACCAAAGCGCGTGCAGCCGGTACGGCATATTCAGGTAGAGCGTTCCCAGCGTCGATTGGTGCAGCGTCGAGAGGGTGACGCCCAGGATGGCCACCGGCAGCATGATGAACGCCACGATGCGTATCACCTTGCCGGCCCACCGCCAGCGCAGCCGTTCAAGGAAGAACGGGCTGGTCTCGAGAACCAACACGCCGGTGTAGAGCAGGATGCACCAACTGACCTCGAAGAGAGGCGAATGCGGGTTCCAGAAGAGCATGAAGTTGTAGAACCGGTCGGGCCGTCCCAGGTCCAGCACCAGCAACAGCAGCACAGCGACGTAGGCTGCCAGTCCAGCCAGGATCGCCGGCCGCACAGCCGCGTGGTACTCATGGCGGCGCAGGACATGCCCTACCGCGGCCATGGTAAAGCCGGCGCCTGCCAACGCGATCAACCCAAAGTCGAAACCGATCCAGATTCCCCAGGAATAGGAGTCGCTCAGGTTGGTCGTGGCGCCCAGCCCCAGTACCAGCCGAAGGATGCCGGCCACCGCTCCGATTACCACCGTGATGGCCAGAAGCGCCGCCACCATACGCCGATCGAGCACGGGGACGGCGCTGGTGGTCTGTTGTTTTTGACGGAGTGGCACTTCAACGGTCATGGTTCACCTCTTGCGGAACTACCTCCGGCTGGGCCAGGAACTCACGTCGCTTGGTCAGCCAATAGGCGCCGCTGGCCAGCGCTGCTACTGTGAGGCCGATGACCGGGGTCTTGCGCATCACAGCCTCGGCATAGCGTGAGGGGGACTGCGAGTCCAGCGTGGGCAGTCCCATTGCTGCGAACGGGACGCCGGACAGATAGAGGACCGATGTGCCGCCCAGCTCCGACTCGCCGTAGATCTGGTCGATGTAGCGGCCGGGGTTACTGTCGATCTGTGAATGTGCTTGTGCCAGCAGGTCGTTGCGGGTTCCAAAGCGCAGGGCGCCGGTCGGGCAACCGGCCACACACGCCGGCTGCTCACCTTCATCGAGGCGCGAGATGCAGAACTGGCACTTGTGGATCAGGCCCAACGGGTTCGCCCAATCGTAGGTGGGAACGCCGAAGGGGCAGGCATACTGGCAGTAACGGCAGCCGATGCACTTCGAGCTGTCGTAGACCACCGGGCCATCAGGCGTCTTCGTCAACGCACCAACCGTACACGCCGAGACGCACGCCGGGTGCAGGCAATGCATACACTGGCGCTTGACCGGCATCTGCTGTTCTTGCCCGGCATCGCCGACGTACACCCGCCGGTCCACGAAGCTGTACGAGTCGCTGCTCAACTGGTTGGGTATCTGATCCTCTTCGGGGCGCTGGTTGGCCTGCTTGCAGGCCAGAGCACAGGAGTCGCAGCCGTTGCAGCGGGTGAGGTCCACCAATACGCCCCACGCGTTCGCTGACGACGTTCCTTCCGATGCGAGGGCCGGCTGCACGGCCAGGCCGCCGGCGGCGCACACCGCCGCTCCTACGCCTGCGTGCTTCAGAAATGTGCGGCGGGACATTACCTCGTTCATGACTGGCTCCTTCCCACGCGCTGGAGGAGGAAGCCGGCGATCAGGACAAAAATGATACCCAGCGCACCGCCGACACCGATGCCCAGTCCGAAGCTAATCAGCGTAGCGCTTTGCAGCCATTGCCGGTTGCTGGCTTCTGCGACGGTCTCTGCCGCGGCGATTTCCCTTGCCATTGTCTGGCTTGCAGCACCAGACAAGGTTGCATTCCATGTTTGATCGGCTATCGTATCTCCAGTTGTGACATCATGGAACCGCTCACCGTGGCAGGACTCGCACGATGCGGTGTCTACCGAGAAGAGATGGCTTGGCGAGGGCATGCTGTCGCCTGCAAGTGCGAATGCCGTTGTTGCCGCCGGTGATGTGTGGCAATCAATACAGCTTACCTCGGCCTGTGCGTGCGCCACGTGTCCGCTGTCCTTCAGCCGTTCGGCGTGACAGGACTCGCACAGCACCTGATCTTCCAGGCGGAGATCCTGGGTATGAGAGCGATGGCAACCAATGCACTGCACGCCAGCCTCGCCGTGGGGCGTGGTTTCCCACTCTGCATGGGTGTCAGCGTGACAGGTGCTGCAAACGGACGAGTCGACGTCGAGAGGCATCTCACCCGTTTCTGGATGGCCGGTCACCAACGGGCCGTGGCACGCTTCGCAGGTGACGCCATTGGTGAACGGCACCGGGGTAGCACCGTCAAAGCCACTGGTATGGCAGGAAAGGCAGTCGCAGTCCGCGTCGCTGCCCTCGGGACAGGACATGGACTCGTGGCCGGACAGCGCGTGGAACGCGCCGGCGTGCGGCGATGTGCTCCAGTCGCGCACCTCGGACTGGTGGCACAGGGCGCAGGTCTGCGGATCTACAGGCGACGGCTGATCTGCCAAGGCAGCCGGCGCGGCAATCAATAGAAACAATGCGACAACCAACAGGGCAGCCCAGCGCACGCTGTTGGTTGTCAACATAGGCTGCATGCGGGAGAGCATGGCTTGCCTCCTCTTGATGTCTTTCGAAAGGGCAACCACGTCAGGGTTGCAGGGTTTGAACGCGGCGGCTCAGAAACGCCAACAGCAATATGAGAAAGATCGGTGTACCGAGCCGCAACGCTGTTAGCACCAAAAGGTACAGAACTTCCGTGGTCTCCATTGTGAACATGGTATGCCTCCTTATGCCAGTCTCCTGGCAAGAGATCGTAGGTTGCTGGGTTCTCACCGTGTTTCCGGGAAAACTTTGTTGGTAACTACCATCAGTTTAGCGGGTTCGGCAGTGGTTTTCAATCGGGCATTCTCCCCAACTTCACCGAATGTGCCATAGCACGCGCACCATCAAATTCAGTTGACCTGTGGGGCAAATTCCCCACATTGGATGGGTAATTTCCCCCAAATATGATTTATATCATTGGCATATTTCGGCAAGATGTGTAAAATGTCATCACAGGTCGCCACGCGGCCTGGCTGCGTCCCATACAGCCAGCAGAGTCGTCCCTCCGTTGATCTGGTTTTTTGCCGAACTGTTTGGTCGCAGTCATGACCCATCTCATCGTCCTGAGCTGAGCTGCAATCGTATTGTTGCCCGGCTCCAATCTGGCCACCATGTTGGTGGCAATCGCAACAAGTGGAGAAGGAGATTTCTATGAAACGGTTTCTCTTGATTGCGGCGCTATTGCTGGCAGTAGTTTTATTGGTTGCTTGCAGCCAGGAAACCAACCCGCCCGCGCCGCAGCCAGAAGCTGCTCAGGTCGAGTGCCCTGAGTGTGAAGTATGTGCCGAAGCTGTGGCTTGTCCCGAGCCGGAGGTGTGTCCCGAGGCAGAGGCTTGTCCCGAGCCGGTGGTAGCGGTTGTACCGTTTGAAGAGCAGTGGGTTGGCTCGCCGCACAACGACATCACGTCCGAGGCGTTCAACCATTGGAACGAAGACGACCCGGCACAGATTCCTGAGGCATGCGCCAAATGCCACAGCTCCAGCGGGTATCTTGATTTCCTGGGCGCTGACGGCTCCGAGGCTGGTGTGGTCAACTCGCCGCACGACATCGGCGGCACCGTCGAGTGCGCCGCTTGCCACAACGACGTAACAGTCCACAAGACCAGCGTGACCTTCCCGTCCGGGATTGAGATCACCAACATCGGCGACGAGTCACGCTGCATGGAATGCCACCAGGGTCGCGAGTCCAAGGTCAGTGTCGATGCTGCTATCGAGGAAGTCGGGCTGACCGACAGCCCCGACGAGGTGAGCGCCGATCTTGGCTTCCGCAATATCCACTATTTCGCTGCCGCTGCAACGCAATACGGCGCTGAGGCCGAGGGCGGCTACCAGTATGATGGCAACTCATACGACATCAAGTTCTACCATGTTGACGGCTTCAACACCTGCAACACTTGCCACGATCCCCACACGCTGGAGATCAACATCGAATCCTGCCAGACCTGCCACACCGATGTGAACACGGTCGAGGATTTCGAGAAGGTCCGCATGGCCGGCTCCGAGGCCGACTATGACGGCGATGGCAATGTCGAGGAAGGTGTGGTCGAGGAGATTGCCGGTGTGCAGGAGACTCTGTTAACAGCCATTCAGGCCTATGCGACTGAGGTGGCTGGTGCGTCGATTGCCTACGACCCGGCTGCCTATCCTTACTTCTTCAACGATGCCGACGGCAACGGCGTGGTTGACGAAGGCGAGGAACGCTATGCGACCTGGACGCCGCGGCTGCTGCGGGCTGCTTACAACTACCAGGTGGCCACCAAGGATCCGGGCAAGTTCGCTCACAACGGCAAGTACATCATCCAGTTGATGTACGACTCGATTGCCGACCTGAACACGGCTGTTTCAGAGCCGATTGACATGACCGCGATGCATCGCATCGATCCTGGCCACTTTGCCGGGTCCGAAGAGGCGTTCCGCCACTGGGACGAGGAAGGCGAAGTGCCTGCAAGCTGCGCCAAGTGCCACTCGGCCGATGGTCTGCCGGAGTTCATTTCGGAAGGTGTGACCACGTCACAGCCGGTGTCCAATGGCTTCAAGTGCACCACCTGCCACGCGAACATGGATGACTTTGCCCGCATCGAAGTCACCGAAGTGACCTTCCCCAGCGGCGCCACCGTCAGCATGGAAAGCACTGACAGCAACCTGTGCATCAGTTGCCACCAGGGTCGCGCCTCCACCAACGACATCGAGAAGGCTGTCGCTGGGCTGGACGAGGACGCTGTACCGGAGAACGCGCTGCGTTTCACCAATGTCCACTACTTCGCCGCCGGCGCAACCAAGTTCGGCGACGAGGTCCAGGGTGCCTATCAGGATCCCAACCTGGCGTATAACGGCAAGTTCAACCACGTGCCCGGCTTCGACAACTGCACCGAATGCCACAACACCCACGAGCTTGAGGTCAAGACTGAGTCTTGCTTCACCTGCCATGCCGGTGTCGAGACGGTCCAGGATATCCGCGGTCCGCTATCCACGGCAGACTATGACGGCGATGGCGACACCACCGAAGGCATTGCCGGCGAGATCGCAACCTACAGCGACAAGCTGTATGCGGCCATGCAGGATTACGCCGCCAACGTCATCGGCAAGCCGATCATCTACAACCCGAACGCCTATCCGTACTTCTTTGAGGACACGGATGGCAACGGCGAGATCAACGGGGAAGAGGGCGCCTACGCTTCCTGGACCCCGCGCTTGCTCAAGGCTGCCTACAACTACCAGTATGTCCAGAAGGATCCTGGCGCCTTTGCCCATAACGGCAAGTACGTGATCCAGTTCCTGTATGACAATCTGGCCAGCTTGAGCCAGAAGGTCGATGTCGATATGACCGGTATGATACGGCCCGAAGCGCCAGCCGCTCAGTAGCACTGGCACCTATCTCCTTCACCAAAGGCCGGGCGCAGCAAGCGTCCGGCCTTTTGATTCGTCGTTGCCTTCCGCGAAGCAGGCGCCCGGCTGGGCGGACCCGGCACTCCGATCAATGAAAAGGGCGAGTTCCCGTGTTCTGTGCGGTCTTTGCTTGCACCCCGGCAGGGGCCTGACCGCATCTGGGGCCGTCTTGAGCAACGATTCACCGGCGGCTCGGTCGGAGACCGGCCGCAGCAGCTTCTATTTTCAAGACAGACAGACGCGAGGACTGGCCGGCGATCACCGGCCAGTCCTCGTGAAGGGAAAAAGGAGGGGTTGAACAGCGTCTTGTGATTACTTTATGAGGGGCGTCGGCTTGCTACAAAGCCTATGAGTCGGCCTCAAGACGTTTGTCAAGCTCGCGTTTCAGCAGGTAGAGAGCAACGATGGTGACCCCGATGGCTGCAATTGCAATCACCATGGCCCGTCGTCGGACAACGGTGGCTTCGACGGCAGCTTCTGCGCCTATTTTGGCTTCCTCGGCAGCAATGCGCGCATCGTCGGCAATCCTCAAAACTTCTGTCTGGTTGAGTGTGTGTTGCGCCGCACGTGCGGTCACCAGATCGGTGTTAGCCTGTTGCAGCAGATTTTCCTGCGCTGACACAAGCATACCAACACCCTTCGCTGCCTGAATTGCGGTCTCCGCTTCGTCGTACGACTGAGCTGCAGTGTTGATTGCACTGTAGAATGTCTGCGCCACCTGGCCTTCCGGGCTGTCGGAGGCGTGACATGACCCGCAGTGCCTGGGTTCTGTACCTTCGTACATGGCTTCACTCGGCTGGCTGACATCGTAGCGCCCATGGCAAGTCACGCACTTAGGAGCGTCCTCGCCTTGGGCTTCAGCATGCGGACTTTTCAGGAAGTAGTCTTGAGTCGCCGAATGGCAACTGCCGCATACGTTGGCGACTTCCTCAAATCCAGGCGGTGCAGCGCCGTGAGTACCGTGGCAGGTTGCACAGTTTGGCGCCCGGAAGTCCTGTTCGTCCAGCAGTGCATGGCCGTGGACACTCTCGCGATACAGAGCGTATTGATCGGTGGGAATATGGTATGGCCCCATCAACGTCTCGTCTGCGTGGCAACTCGCGCACATCGCCGGGACGTTGACCGGATAAACGGTGGAGGCGGGATCGTTGGCTTTCAGAATCTGGTGTCCGCCGTGGCAATCATAGCATGTTGCAACGTTGGCATCACCTTCAGCTAACAGCATTCCATGGATACTTTCTTTATACTGGGCGTATTGATCGGTCGGCAGGTCGTACTGGCGCATCTGGGTGACGTCGGCGTGACAACTCGCACAGAGTGCAGGGATTTCTTCCTTGGCAGGCGCACCGATGTAGCCCGCCGCAGGTGACATCGCGGCATCGACAGTCGTTGCTGACGGATCTCCGCCGTGACAGTCAGCACAGGTCACACCGCGCTCAGCATGGACGCTGCGATGCCACTGCTCGGTGATTTCCGGATCATTGCCTGAGAGGGTAGCATGGCAATCGACGCATGTGTTGGCATTTGATGACTTGGGGTATACCAGCGGTGTTGGGACAGGCTCACTCGGTCGCGTCGCTGTTGGTGCCACAACAGGCTGGCTTGGCTGGTGACACCCCTGACACATATCGTTCGTGCGACCCGCATGGTCAGCCGGAATCTGTGGGGCGCCGGCCAGCCCATCCTTGTGACACGCCAGGCAGTCGTCCCGTCCGACCAGCGAGTGAGGAATTGCCGGCGGACCGCCGGGCGTCGTGGCGCCGGTCGCGACATGACACTCGATACAGTTCTCGTGCCCTTCCAG
The DNA here is from genome assembly GCA_020634555.1 of Caldilineae bacterium. Lineage (GTDB taxonomy): Bacteria > Chloroflexota > Anaerolineae > JAAEKA01 > JAAEKA01 > JACKBK01. Next base: position 130,132 of record JACKBK010000001.1, on the reverse strand, counting down.
CGGATGCGGAATCGGCAGCGGACTGGCTTCAGTCTCCGGAGTTTCCCCAGTTTCAGGTGTTGCCGGTGTGGTCGCCTCCGCTGCTGGCGGCTGAGCGGTCTCAACGGTTGGCGACTCGCTGATTGCCGGCGTGCCCTGGTCGGTTGCGGCGACCTGGTGGCACGCCCGACACATGTCGTTGGTTCGTCCTTCGTGGTTGGCAGGTACCTGAGGCGCACCGGCAATGCCTTCAGCGTGGCAAACAAGGCAGGCGTCCCGACCTTCCACCGGGTGTGGAATGTTCGGCGGTTGTTCCTGCGCGCTGACGATCACCGGAATCAGCAGCGCTATCGCTACTATCATAAACAGAGGAGCAAGGCGGCGCAAGTTGGTTTGTTCGTCCATTGCAAAGATCCTCTCGTCCAGGCGCTAGCTGAACCGGCCCCAGATGGTAAATGAGATAATGCCGACAAGGCTGATGACGCCGAGTCCGATGGCGATCGGCCGCCTTCGGGCGGCGATGTATGGGTTTCGGTCCAAAAACGGCAGGAACAGCAGCACTACCGCCGCCACGATCGGCAACGTCACGCCTACGATCCGCGGGATTACCTTCAGCCCTTGATAGAGAAACAGGAAATACCATTCTGGTTTGGTGTGCGCCGGTGTGCTCAGTGGGTTGGCGGCCTCCTCTAATCCGGCAGGAAACAGAGAGGCAAGGACGATGAGCGCCGCCAGCATGATGTACCAGGCGATGATTTCGTCCAGAATGTAATTGGGAAAGAAGGGAAGCAACTGACGCTTGCTCTCCGGACTGCCAGGATTGAAGTCGCCGGGAGGCAGAGTCTCGTCGTTGACGTTCTCGCGTTTTGGGTCGGCAAGGCCCTGTTGATGCACCATCGTCAGGTGTAACACCAGGAAAAGTAATACTGAAAGTGGCAGAACCAACACGTGGACGCCGAAGAAGCGGCTTAGCGTGCGTGCGGTGATGTCACTTCCACCGCGCAACAACAGGTCCAGCGCGCTGCCCACAATCGGCAGGGCGCCAGCGATCTCGGTGCCGACTGTTGTTGCCCAGTAGGCTCGTTGATCCCACGGCAGCAAATAGCCGGTGAAACCGAACAGCAGCGTTAGCGCCAGCAAGGCAAAGCCTACACCCCAGGTAACCTCGCGCGGACGTTTATATGCACCCTGGAAAAATACTCGTAGCAGATGGAGCACGCAGAACAGGATCATGAGATTCGCGCTCCAGGAATGGACGCTGCGAATCAGCCAGCCGAAGCTCACTTCGTTCATGATAAACAGGATGCTGCCGTAGGCTGCATCGGGTGTAGGCTGGTAGTAGATTACCAGCAGCACACCGGTGATAACCTGTACCATGAAGAAGAACATCGTGATGCCGCCGAAATAGAATGTACGCGCTGATCTGGGAATCTTCACATGCACCATCGCGTTGGCAACCGTACCTACGCGATAGCGCACCTCGAACCAGTTCCAGATGCGACGAGAGCGGCTGTCTTGTGCTTCCATAGTCTGTCTCCCTGAGGGCAGCAGATCAAGCCTGCGAGTCGCTCACAAAAATCGTGTCGCCTTCAACAGACACTTGATATGCAGGCAGCGGAGTAGGCGGCGGGCCGGATATGACCGCGCCGTTTACCGGGTTGAACCGTCCGTCGTGGCATGGACAGAGAATCACCTGGCGTTGTGGATCCCATTTCGAGATGCAACCAAGATGGGTGCAGATCGCCGAATATGCCTTGATGCCACCTTGTTCGGTGTTTACAACGACCACCGGCTTGTCGTCCACAGCAACTACCTCGCCATGACCGACGGGAATTTCGGTGGTCGTGCCCACAGGAACTCGGCCCCCTGTGTCACTAGAAGATCGTATGGGCGGCCAAAGGTAGCCCGCGATCGGCGTAGCAACGCCTACAACGGTCGCGACTACAGAGAAACCCAGAAGGTATGTGATAAACTGGCGTCGCCCCGGGTCAGGCGCTTGTGTCTGGGGCATTTCATCTGGCTGGCGTTGCTGGTTCATTTTTATCATGACCTCCCGATCGACCAGTTGCGAGCTGGCTGACTATGTGTTCTAACTTGAAGCGAAACACGGGACAAGTTCGCGATCCGTGCCGGATGATAGACAACGGCTAACTCAAGTCTACAGGATATGTGTGCGCGCCACAAGGCAAGGTCAGCCTGTTTTTTCTAGGTGATCAACGCAAATTCACCAGGTGCTTGGCACATTCGCTCAACTGAACATATAATTTGCCTGCAATGGAGCTCATGCGCAACTGGTTCGAGCTAAATCGAACCATCGTGTTGTTCATTTACGGCCAGGTGTTCTTCGTGCTCGGATTGGCCATCTTCTGGCAGTCTCGCAGGCACAGCCGGCTTGATCTGGCGCGCAGTCTTGGCTGGCTAGGCGCCTTCGGATTGATTCACGGCCTTCACGAATGGGGTATCATCTTCATCCCGCTTCAGGCGGCCTACCTGAGTCCGGCGTGGGTTGATGTCTTGTTGATGGCTCAGGTTTTTTTGCTGGCGTTTTCTTTCTTCTGCCTGTTTCAGTTTGGTGTCGTGTTATTGAGTTCCCTTGTCCCCAGACTGCGATGGACCATTGCCGTTCCAGGACTGCTGTTGTTGGGCTGGACGACTGTGTTTCTTTGGGAGAGCCAGGTTTCACTCTGGCCACCAAAACAGTTGGTTCTATATGCCAATATTTGGGCAAGGTATCTATTGGGATTCACCGGTGCGCTGGTCGCTGCGCTGGCGTTGTGGCGTCAGGCACATTTGCCTGTGCAGGTTCCCGGCTATCAACGCATCGGCCGCAACTTCGAGGTTGCCAGCATAAGCCTGTTTGTCTATGCTGTACTGACCGGTCTTCTGGGCCCGGCGGCGGTTTTCTTTCCGGCCAATACGCTCAATGCGCAATTGATCGTTGCGATGCTTGGTATTCCCGTCGAGGTGCTCAGGTCAACAGCCGGGCTCGTGCTGCTGATTGCCATCGTGCGCGGTTTGCTCGTGTTCGATGTGGAAGTCGATCGGCGAATCGAGGATATGGAACTGGCACAGATCCTGACGGCAGAGCGGCAGCGCATCAGCCGCGAGCTTCACGACGGTGCAATTCAGACGGTCTACTCCGCGGGACTGATCGCCGAGTCGGTCCGCAAACGTATGCAGGAGGAGGATCCCCTGGCGCCGCGTGTCGACCGAGTCGTCGTGGCGTTGCAGCAAGCGGTCCGCGACCTACGCCAGTTTATCATTGAACTGGAACCAGCCGCGACTGCCTCGGACCTGGAGGTTGAGCTGCATAGACTGGCGAATGATCCCTATCTGCAATCCCTGGCCGAGGTAAGTGTTGCTGTGACGTTGGATGACAGCGAGTCGCTTTCACCTGCCCGCACCGCGCATGTGGTTGCCATCATGAATGAAGCGTTGAACAACGTTGCCCGGCACGCCCAGGCGCGCCACGTCTGGATTACAGCCAGGCAGCACAACGGCCACTTGAAGCTGGCGGTTGCCGACGATGGGGTTGGCTTTTCTCATCGCGACTACCAGACTGGCTTCGGGTTGCGAAATATGCGCGACAGAGCGCGCATATTGGGTGGCAGTCTGCTCATCGAGCCACGCGAGCCGCGCGGCACCATCGTACAGATTGCTGTTCCATGGGAGGACATGGCATGAAGAAGCTGCGCGTTCTGTTGGTCGATGATCATGAGGTCGTTCGACTCGGTTTAGCGACGCTACTCGAGGAACTCCCGGATGTCCTGGTGGTCGGTGAGGCAGGGAGCGGCCACGCGGCTGTTGTTCTTTGCAAGCAACTGCGGCCCGACCTGGTGTTGCTGGACATTCGCCTGCCTGACATGAGCGGTGTTGAGGTGTGTCGCCAGATCTGTGCAACGAGTCACGATACCCAAGTCGTGATCCTGACCTCGTACGCCGATGATGCGCTGATCAAGGAGGCGATCATGGCGGGGGCTTCGGGATATGTGCTCAAACAGGTGGGAAGCCAGGAGCTCGTGAGAGCTGTCGAGGCGGCGCGGCGGGGCGAAGCCTTGCTTGACCCCAGGGTGACTCAACGTGTCTTGCAGCAGTTTCGTCTCACCGAGCAGCGGGCGCGCGGCAGCGCTTTTCAAAATCTCTCACGCCGTGAGATAGAGGTGTTGGAGCTGGTCTCACAGGGAAAAAGCAACCGCGAGATCGCCGATGCGTTGATGATAAGCGAACGGACCGTCAGCAACCACGTCAGCGGGCTGCTTGGCAAGCTGAACTTGGCAAACCGTATTGAACTAGCAACCTACGCTGTCAAGAACCACATCGGTGTCTTTTTGTCTGGACAGGAGTGAGACGGCGATTGGATCGGTGAAAATGTGCGTGATTCCATTTGACAGAGGGTATTAAGAATGATATATTGCCTGCCAATTGTGATATTCTCCGCACTGCTTTGTTAGGACGCTCTTCATGATAAATCGTTTTTTCAGTTGGTTCCGCTCTATACCACGCTGGCTGGCCTGGGTGCTGGGTCTGGCCGTTTTTGCGTTTGTTATCGGCTTCGCAGTAGTTGCCAGTGCGACTGCCTGGGAGTATACCAACAGCCCGGAGTTCTGCGGCACGACCTGCCATACCATGCCGCCGGAATATACGGCCTATCAGGTGTCTCCCCACGCGCGCGTCGCCTGTGTTGACTGTCATCTTGGTCAGGATAGCTTTCGCCAAGCAGTGCCTGCCAAAGCCAAAGAGATCACTCATGTCACCAACGCGTTGTTCAACACCTATGATCCCCCGATCTACGTGAAGAATCTGAAACCGGCGCGTGATACGTGCGAGAAATGCCACAACCCGGACAAGTTCTCCTTTGACACGTTTGAGCAGTTCAGCCGCTTCCTGACGGACGAGACCAACAGCGAAGAACGCTACTACATGACCTTCAAAACAGGCGGCGGCAAGGAGGAGCAGGGTCTGGGCAAGGGCATTCACTGGCACATCGACAGTGAGGTTTATTTCTACACGGACGATCCACTCAAGCAGACTATTCCGTACGTCAAGTCGGTCGCCAAAGATGGAACGGTCACCGAGTATTTTGATTCCGAGGCTGGTTTGCCGCCTGATTTCGGTGAGGTCAACGCTGCTGAGTTGAAGCGTATGGACTGCATCGACTGCCACAATCGAATCTCGCACAACTTCCGATCACCCAACGACTCGATGGATGTCGCGCTGAACACCGGCCAGATCGACAAGGACATGCCTTACATCAAGGCCAAGGGAGCGGGTCTGCTAAGTGCGCCTTATGCCACCGTAGAAGAGGCTCATGACGCCGTCGATCGGCTGGATGAGTTCTATAGCCAGAACTACCCGGCGTACTATGCAGCCAATCAGGACAAGGTCGCTAAGGCTATCGACCAGATCAAGACCATGTTTGACGAGACGGTCTTTCCTGACATGTCCGTGGGCTGGCAGACGCACCCCAACAACGTCGGCCACAAGGACTTCCCCGGTTGTTTCCGCTGCCACGACGGTAAGCACACTACCGAGACCGGTGAGACTATTCGCCTGGAGTGCAACGTCTGCCACTCGATTCCTGAAATCGTGAAACCCGGCCAGCAGCCGCCGGTCATCAACCTCGATACATCGAACGAGCCTGAGTCGCACAAGAACTCAAACTGGCTGGCTCAACATCGCTATGTGTTCGATGAATCCTGTGCCGAATGCCATGATGTGAGCAACCCCGGTGGAACGGACAACTCCAGCTTTTGTTCCAACGCGGCCTGTCACGCCACCGAATGGAAGTTCGTTGGTTTGAACGCCCCCAGCATCAGCAATCTGGTTGCGCCGCCCAAGGTGCCCGGATCCGGTACACCGGAAGTAATTCCCCACCCCATCGGTCCCAACACCGACTGTAAGATCTGCCACGGTCCAGAGGGTGTCCATCCGTTCCCGGACGGTCACGAGAGCTTCGACGTGACCATGTGTACCCAATGCCATCAGGTGACGGGCACCATCGAGCCTTCGGCCGGGGTGGCCGAGCCGGGCGATGCAGTCGAGCCGACCCCCAAGAGTGTCGAAGCTGGCGCGACTGAGACACCGGCGCCGGCCGGCGGACCGCCAGCTATCCCGCACTCCCTGGATGGCCGTGACAACTGCCTGGCCTGCCACGCGACCGGCGGCATCAAGCCATATCCGGCCGACCACGAGGGGCGCACGGTTGACCAGTGCCAGATGTGCCATCAGCCGGCTTCTGATGCAGCGCCGGCCGCGACCGAGGCGCCGGCCTCTGCAACACCAGTGGCAACTGCAGTTCAGGAAGCAACACCGGAACCAACCGCCACGACGGCCGCCCAGGAATCGACCGGCATACCTGGCGTGCCGCATCCACTGGAAGGCCGCGATGACTGTGTGCTGTGCCACGGCGAAAACGGCGTCAAGCCCTTCCCCGCTGACCACACTGGCCGAACCAGCGACATGTGTTTGCAATGTCACCTGCCGGTGGCATCGGGCGACACAAGCTCAGGTGACACAAGTTCGGGCGACGATGGTGCCGCCGCCGCCAGCGCTCCTGAGATACCACACGACATCACGGGCCAGGAAAACCAGTGCTTGACCTGCCACTACACCGGCAGCGTCAAGCCGTTCCCCAGCAACCACGAGGGCTATTCCAACGAAATGTGCCTTTCCTGCCACCAGCCGGGGAGTTAATACCGCACGAGATTTCGCTCCAACAGCCGGGCACACAGGTGCCCGGTTTTTGTTTGACGCATCCCCTGGTGATAAGTACAATTGTTCTAGTGCTGCAACGAGACCTCGACCGTTCCTGGCGATTGAAACCGGCAATATCATGGCAAAGATCAGAGTTCGCTACGTTTGTGAAACTTGCGGGAGTGCCCAGCCCAAGTGGATGGGGAAATGTCCCGACTGCGGCGATTGGAACACACTGGTAGAACGCCAGATCGTCAAGCCGCCGTCCAGCGGAGCGCGCTCCGTCATGCCACTGGAGGCCGGAGGCGCGCCGCAGCCCCTGCCTGACATCTCGTCCGACGGGCTGGACAGAATACCTGTCAAAGGCAGCGAGTTGAGCCGCGTGCTGGGCGGCGGCATCGTGCCCGGTTCCGTTGTCCTGGTAAGCGGCGATCCGGGCATCGGCAAGAGCACGTTGCTGTTGCAACTGGCGGCTGATATGGCGCGCACTCAGGGCAATACGATGTATGTCAGTGCCGAGGAGAGCGCACGCCAACTGAAGATTCGGGCCGGCCGGCTGGGTATCGAGGAGGCGAATCTCTACGTTCACGCCGAGATACACCTGGAGAACATCCTGCATCACGCCGGACAGCTTTCGCCGGCGCTGATGGTGGTCGACTCGATCCAGGCGATCTTCTCCGACGCCTCGCAGTCAGCGGCCGGCAGCGTCAGCCAGGTGCGCGAGTGCGCTGCGCAGTTGTTGCGGCTGGCCAAGGGACAGGGGATGCCTATGTTCCTGGTGGGCCACGTCACCAAGGAGGGATCCATCGCCGGGCCGCGCGTCCTGGAGCACATGGTAGACACGGTGCTCTATCTGGAGGGCGAGCGCTTCCAAACCTACCGCCTGTTGCGCAGCGTCAAGAATCGCTTTGGTTCCACCGACGAGGTGGGCGTCTTCGAGATGGTGGAGGCAGGGTTACGTGAGGTTGCGAACCCGTCGGAGGCGTTCCTGGCCGAGCGGCTACCCAACGCGGCCGGGTCTTCCATTGCTGTGACCATGGAAGGCACCCGCCCGCTGCTGGTCGAGGTGCAGGCGCTGGCCTCCACCACCAGCTTCCCCCAGCCGCGGCGCACCGCTAACGGCGTTGACTTCAATCGGCTGCTGTTGCTGACCGCGGTCTTGAGCAAGCGCATGGGGTATCGCCTCAGCGACCAGGACCTGTTTGTCAACGTGGTCGGTGGGCTGCGCATCAGCGAGCCGGCGGCTGATCTGGCTGTCGCCGCGGCCATTGCCAGCAGCCTGAAGAACATTCCTGTGCCGGCCGACCTGGCTGTGGTGGGCGAGGTTGGCCTGAGCGGCGAGCTGCGCAGCGTCAGCCAACTACAGCGGCGGCTCAACGAGGCAGCCAAGTTGGGTTTTACGCGCTGCCTGGCGCCAAAGGGCAGAAGCAAGGCGATTGCCGCTCCGGACGGCATACAGGTGATCGGTGTGCGCACACTGAACCAAGCGCTGGACGTTGTTTTGGGCGGCGCGTCCTGAAACCACCATTGCGTAGATGACTGCCAGTTGCGGAAAGTGACTGTCATCTATGCCTACCGTTCATCAGTTTTCCTGTCCGGCGATCTTGTGGCATAATTGCGCGGACAGTTCGTTGTCGAACTAGATAACCGGCAACCCCTGTTGCATCGATGCAAGTGCGGGGGTCACCAGAAACCAACAGCAAGGAGACTGACAATGCCTTACACCTACACAAACTCCAAGGGATCTACCTATGTCTTGCATGGTAAGAAGACAATCCTCAAGGGTGGCCGGGAACAGCAGATCTATTACTTCGGCAAGGAAGCCAAGGAAGGCGCGCTGGATGAGGTGCCCGAGGGCTACCAGGTTTCGGAGAGCAAGAACGGACTCCCGGTGCTGAAGAAGCAAGCCTAAGTTGTAGTCCGTAAGTCCGTCTGGAACAGCAACTGACGTTCCAGGCGGACTTTGATTCAGAAGACAAACAACAGCAAGCCGCGCGCAGGCAGAAGATGCCGCCTTTTGACGCGCTGCCGGGTTGGTGAATATGACAGAATTCGACGTAGCCGTAGCATGGAACTGGCATCACGATGCCGGCTTCATCGGCTTTTTCAGACAGGCTTGCGAGGCCCGCAGCCTGTCTGTTCTTGAGATCACACCTGACAATCTCGAAACTGTTTCGGAAGCACTAGCTGCTGGCCAGCTTGTCTTTCGATCTTTCATGAACCGGGCAGCCGACACCGACTCGAGGTTCCTGAGCCTGGTGCGCTGGGCACGTGACAACGGGGCGTTTCGAGTCAATCCCCACGAGCAGGAATCGTATAGCGCTGACAAGGCCACCATGCATCTTGAGTTGATCAGCGCCGGCCTGCACACGCCCTACACCATTATCCTGGCGCCCTTTTCCGAGCAGCCACAGCTTCCTGATCTCGATCTGGCACCCTTGGGCGACAGCTTTGCGATCAAGCCGGCGCTGGGCGGCGGCGGTCAGGGGGTGGTGCTGGAGGCGACCAATCGCGATCAGGTGCAGCAAGCACGCCAGCTTTTCCCTGAAGACAAATATCTGGTGCAGGCGCATGTCGAGCCGAAACTGCTGGAAGGCCGGCCGGCCTGGTTCCGCGTCATCTACTGCGTTGGGGAGGTTTTTGTCAGTTGGTGGCCGCCGGAAACCCACGTCTACCACCCTGTTACCAAGGAAGATGTGGTGCGCTATGGCTTGGGCGCGCTTTATGACATGGCTGTCCGCATCAGCGATGTCTGTAACCTGCACCTTTTCTCCACTGAGATCGCACTGACACTGGACGACAAATTCCTGGCGGTGGACTACGTCAACGACCAGATCGACTTGCGGCTGCAAGCGCAGGCTGTGGACGGTGTCCCGGACGCCATCGTGCAGGAGATCGCCGACCGATTGGCTGGCCTGGTGGCCGGCGCACTTGAATGACTAACCTGGAAGGATATCCCCCTGTGGCAAGCAATCAACTTAGAACCCGTGACCAGATCGCAGCTCAGTACAAGTGGAACCGTGAAAGCGTCTTCGCGACTGATGCGGACTGGGAGGCAGAACTGGCGAGTCTCGGCGACGCGCTGGCAGGCGTCAGCGCGTTTTCCGGCCGGCTGGCCGACGGCCCGGCAACGCTGGCCGATGCCGTAGACGCAATCCAGAGCGCGCGGCAGCGCCTGGGCGTTTTGTACGTCTACGCCGGCATGGACTACGCGGTGGACACTACCGACCAGGCGGCCGGCGCGCGTATGGGCAAGGTACAGGGACTGGCCGGCCGCGTCATGGCGGCTGTCTCATTCCTCAACCCGGAGCTATTGGCTATTGGCCGCGAGACTCTGGACGGCTGGATCGCGGCGGAGCCGCGCCTGGCCGTGCTGGACCACTACGTAGACAACCTGTTCCGTCAGCAGCAACATGTACGCTCGGCGGAGGTGGAGGAACTGCTGGGTCTGGCAGCGGATCCGTTCAGTGGTCTCTACAACACTTTTTCCGCGCTGACCGACAGCGATCTCCAGTTCCAGCCCGCGCTGACCAGTGACGGCAACGAGCTGCCCGTCTCACAGAGCACCATTGTGGGTATTATGCACGGCGCCGACCGTGAGGCGCGCCGGACAGCCTGGGAGAGCTATGCCGACAATTATTTGGCTTACAAGAACACGCTGACCAGCAATCTTGCCACCTCCGTCCGCAAGTCGGTGTTCAACATGCGCGCTCGACGCTACGAGTCGACCCTGGAAGCAGCGCTGTTCGAGGACAACATCCCGACAGCGGTCTTCACCAATCTGATCGACACTTTTCGCAAGAACCTCCCAACGTGGCATCGCTACTGGCGATTGCGGCGCAAGGCGCTGGGCGTCGAGGTGTTGCATCCCTACGACATCTGGGCGCCACTGGTGCAGGATCCACCGCGTATTCCCTTCGAGCAAGCAGTGGACTGGATCTGTGACGCATTGGCTCCGCTGGGCGAGGACTACGTGCAGGTGATGCGCCAGGGCTGTCTGCAGGACCGTTGGATCGACGTCTACCCCAACAAGGGCAAGGGCAACGGCGCGTTCTCGTCCGGTTCGCCTGGCACGTTCCCGTTCATCATGATGAGCTACACCGACGACTCGGGCGACCTGGGGACTCTTGCCCACGAGCTTGGCCATTCCATGCACTCGTACCATGTCTGGCAGAACCAGCCACCTCTTTACAGCGATTACACCATCTTCGCGGCCGAGGTAGCGTCCAACTTCCATCAGGCCATGATGCGAGGCTATCTGTTGAACATCGACCTGCCGCGCGATCTTCAGATTGCGATCATCGAAGAGGCCATGAGCAACTTCTATCGCTACTTCCTGGTCATGCCGACGCTGGCGCGCTTCGAACTGGAGATGCACCAACGCATCGAACGGGGTGAAGGGGTCACGGCAGACGAGTTGATCGATACGTTTGCCGATCTCTTCGCCGAGGGCTACGGCGACGAGATATATCTCGACCGCCAACGTGTCGGCATCCAGTGGGCCACCTTCCCGCACCTCTACACCGACTACTACGTTTTCCAGTACGCCACAGGCATTTCAGGCGCCAACGCGCTGGCGCGACGGATTCTGTCAGGGACGCCCGGCGCGGCCGAGGATTACCGCAAGTTCCTGCGCGCCGGCAGCTCGATGTACGCGCTTGACTCGCTCAAGCTGGCCGGCGTTGATCTGTCCTCTCCTCAGCCGGTCGAAGAAACCTATCAGGTGTTGTCCGGCCTGTTGGACCGTCTGGAAGCGCTGCTCGCGGCGTAGACGCTGTTCCGCGTCGGAGGCAATGGGTGACTGCGTCCCGCCTCAGCAGACCGATCAGCGCGTTCACGCGCAACTTCAACGCCCACGAGCGGCGGCTGGTAGTGCAGGTCGCGGTGATCGGTCTGGTGGTGTGGGCGGTTACCTTCACTCTGAAGACCTCGGTTCACTGGCTCTTTGACACAATTATTGCGGGCGTCGAGCGCTTGCCGGTTCTGGCGCTGGTTCTGGTGCCATTGACGCTGGGCGCGCTGGGCACCACCGTGGTGGTGCTCTTTCATTATCGCACCATTCACTACCGCGACCGCGAGGGGATCGTTCATCCGCTCAACGATGTAGAGGGCGACGGCCTGGAGCGAGCCATCGCCCTCTATTTCGCGTCTGAGCCGGTTATGGAGCAGGTGTTGCTGGGCAAGGTGGGTGTGGACGCCCGCTGGGATCTGCCGACCTTCAGTCTGGCAGCGCGCAAGTTTCTGGCAACTCTGTTTACGCTGGGCAGCGGCGGCAGCGGCGGTCTGGAGGCCAGCGTGACGCTGGTGGGTGAGAGCCTGGCGGCAGGTGTATTCAAGCCGCGTCCCCAGTTCCATCTGCCGGCTGAAGCGGGCTATCTTGATCGCCTGCGCAAATGGTGGCGGATCGACGACCCCGATGACTTGCAGACAGCCCAACTGGCCGGCGTGGCTGCTGCGGTAGCCACACTGCTGGGAACGCCTTTTGCAGCAGCATTTTTCGCCATCGAGGTCATGTATCGCCGCCGGCCGATCATCGAGAAGCTGCTCTTTGCGCTGATCGCCGCGTTGGTGGCCTATTTCATGACGAATCTTGTCACCGGTCACCCGCTGCTCTTCCGGATTACCATCACGACCCGGCCGGTGTTTACGGTGCGTTACTACGGGGTGTTGATAGGCATGGCGGTGATCATCTCGGTGATCAGTATCTTGTTTACCCGCCTGCGCGCCCTCAGTGAGCACTGGTTTCACACCTGGATTGGCAATGTCTGGGTGCGCCATCTCACGGGCGCGCTGCTGACCGGGGTCGCGGCACTCATCGCTGTGCAACTGACGGGCAGGGATCTCGCACTGGTGCTGGGAACGGGAGACAGCGCTATTGAAGCCGCCACGCTGGGACAGTTGACCGCGGGGGTGGCCATCGTTGCGCTGGTTGCCAAGCTGGTTGCGACACTGGCGACGATCACCTCTGGCGGCTCCGCGGGCTTGCTGATTCCTTCCATCTACTTTGGCACGATGGTGGCGGCTGTGCTGGCTCCCATCACCGGTATTCCGGCGTCGATCCTGGTGGTGCCGGCCATGACGGCCAGCCTGGGCGCGCTGGTCAACGTGCCGCTGGCGGCGGTGTTGTTCACTGTCGAGGCGTTTGGCTCGCAGTTTATGATACCCGGACTTGTGGTGTTGCTGGTCAGTATCCTGCTGGTGCATGACAACAACATCTACCGGACACAGCGGGAGACTTACGACGCTCGCCAGGTGCTGCCTGGCTATAGCGTGCGCCGCATTCCGGTACCGCGAGAGTGGGCCGGCAAGACATTGGTGGATCTGCGGGTGCGCAATCGCTTCGACCTGAACGTCATCGGTATCATCGAAACGTTCACGGAGAACGGCCAGGTACGCTACCAGGCGCGCTTCAATCCGCCGCCGGGCAGGCCGGTCGAACTGGGTGATACGTTGATCGTTCTGGGCGAGGACTCCAAGCTGGATCGCCTGATGGCGGACTTGGTCGCAGCCCGCGCGCGTACAGGCAAAACCGCAAATGTGGAGGATAGTGCGGATCGGAACGGATGATGCCGCGCCGCGCCGTCTTCCACATGCGCGGTTCATGCTGCTTGCACGAAACCAGTCCGCGCGTGTAGAATCGTTCCGTTGCTCGTAGGGCAACGGAATTTGTACGCTGGGTTGCCTTCTCTTCTTCATCGATTGCTCGTAACCGCAATCTCTCTGGTTTCAGACGCTGATTCTAACGTGACCGAAGACCCCTCTTCCCTGCCTGTTGATCCGCCGGAAAGCCTGGAAGCTGGCGCACCAGAACCCGAGGTGCTTGCCGACAACACAGGTCTGTCGCATGTGCTGCGCCGCGTTCGCTGGGACAAGGTCGGGTTGTTCATCGTCAGCCTCTTCCTGTTTATCCTGGCCATCAATCTGATGAAGGAGGGCGCGCGCGCGTTGGCGCCGCTGGTACGCGACGTCTTCGACGTCAACACGCCGGCCAACGCACTGGGCTTTGGCTGGCTGTTCGCATATTTGATATTGAGCGGCTCGCCGGTAGCTGCCGCCGCACTGGCCTTTTTCGACGCCGGGGTGATCACGCAGATGGAAACCTTCACGATGATCACGGGCAGCCGCCTCGGCGCGAGCTTCATCGTCCTGTTCATCGGCTTCATCTACGTGATACGCGGCCGCGACCGGTCCTCTGGTCTTAGCATGGGGCTTCTTGCTCTGTTGGTTGCCGGGACCACCCATTTGGCCGGGCTGGTTCTGGGGGTGCCACTGCTCCAATCCGGGGTATTGGATGGGATACAGTTTGGGTCGGGTGCTGCCCTCACCTCTGTAGTTGATGTGTTGTTTGGTCCCGTCACCGCGTTCTTCCGGTCGTTTCTGCCCGAGTGGAGTCTGTTCATCGTAGGCATGGTGGTCATCATGGGCAGTTTCAGCCTGTTCGACCGCTGTCTGCCGCAGATGAGCATCAAGGAAAGCCAGGTTGGACGTGTGTCGCGCATGGTGTACCGGCCATGGGTGATGTTCTTGCTCGGCGCCGGTGTCACCATGATCTCCATGTCGGTCAGCGTGTCGCTCAGCATTCTTGTTCCGCTGAGCAACCGCGGCTTTGTGCGCCGCGAGAACGTGATCCCATACATCATGGGCGCCAACATAACGACCTTTATCGACACCTTGCTTGCCGCTGTCTTGCTCAGCAATCACGCCGCGTTCACAGTAGTGCTGGTGGAGATGTTCACCATTGCATTGGTGTCCGGGATAATCTTGTTGACCTTCTACCGGAGATACGAACACGCAATGCTCGTTTCGGTCTCATGGATCACGCAAAACAGCCGTAACCTGGCCTTTTTCATGATCGCGATATTTGCCATTCCTATCATCTTGTTGTTGGTATAGCAGGTACTGGACTATGAAAATCTTGATGACCACCGGCGGCTCTACTCATTCCAATGCAGCACTTCGATTTGGCTTGCAGATATTGCAACCTTCGATGGATGCGCCGACGTTTCTAACCGTTGTCAAACGACCGGAAGATCAGGCTCGCGGCCAGGTGATTTTGGAAGAAGCAGTGAGCAGCTTCGCCGATTTCCAACTGTCTTTCAAGCTTAAGGTGCGCGTCGGCAGTCCGGCTGAGGAGATTGTCGCCGAGGCGACAGAGGGAAACTATGAACTGGTCATCGTCGGCGAGCGCGAGAGCCATAGCCTCGTCACTCGTATGCTCGGATCTACCTCAGTGTATGTGGTAGAAAATGCGCCCTGTTCTGTCATCATCGCCAAGGGCAAGATCAGGCCGATCCACCGCATCCTGTTGTGCGATAGCGGCGCCTTGCAGCCAGATGTGTTGACCCGCTTTACCCTCAGGGTTGGGGAGCGCATCAGTGGCGAGGAAAGCGTGACCGTGCTCCACGTTATGTCGCAGATCACAGCCGCTTCCGGAGTCAACGATGACCAACTCAGGGCCGACGCCGATCAGTTGATCGAGGTACATGCGCCGGAAGGGGAGTTTCTGGAACGCGATCTGAGCTTGCTGTCGGCAACACAGATACGGCCCATGGTCAAGGTGCGCCACGGTACGGTGATCGATGAGATCCTCGAAGAGGCACAAGAGGGCGACTACGATCTGGTAGTGGTGGGCGCGCACCGGGATCAGGGCTGGCAGCGCTGGCTGCTGGAGGACATCACTCACAAGGTGATCACGCTGGTTGACCGGCCAGTACTGGTGGTACGCTAAAATGACTTCAACCCATTTTGACCCCGTTATTTTGACACCTAATCCGCAGCAGCGCCGGCGTATTCTGCCGATCCTCGATGCCGCGCTGGATGCTGTCGATCCGCAAGTTGCCGTTCAGCAGGTGGTGGTCTGCAAAGATGGCCAACTGAGCGTGGGCGATCGGGTCTACGATCTGAACGCGTTTCGACGTATCCACGTCTTCGGCATCGGCAAGGCGGCGTTGCCCATGACAAGCGCGCTGTGCGGCCTGCTGTGTGACCGAGTCCCGCAAGGAATCGTCCTGACCAAGATCGGACACACGGCCGGCGCCCAGGATCTGCCGCCCAGCATCGCTGTGGTGGAGGCTGGCCATCCCGTGCCCACCGAGGCAGGCGCCGCGGCCTCACAGAAGATCGCCGCACAAGCCGCGCAGGCCGCGCACGACGATCTGGTCTTTTGCCTGGTTTCGGGCGGCGGTTCCGCCCTGCTGACCTATCCCGCGGCCGGCCTCAGCCTGGCCGACCTGCAGGTGACCACCGAGGCTCTCCTGCGCTGCGGCGCGACCATCGACCAGATCAACACGCTGCGCAAGCATCTGGAGCAACTGAAGGGCGGCCAATTGGCGCGGCTGGCCGCGCCGGCCACTCTCGTCACCCTGGTGCTGTCCGATGTCGTGGGCAGCCCGCTGGATGTCATCGCCTCCGGGCCGGCCGTGCCTGACAGCTCCACCTGGGCCGATGCCTGGCGGGTGGTCGAGCGCCACAGCCTGCAAACTACCCTGCCGCGGCCTGTCATCGAACGGCTCCAGGCAGGGCTGGCAGGCGAACTCCCCGATACTCCTAAGGCTGACGACCCGATTTTCGCCACGGGGCAGGTGATGGTGGTGGCCGACAATGCTCTGGCAGCCGAGGCCGCTGCCGAAGCCGCCCGCCGCGGCGGCTTCGACGCGCAGGTGCTGACTACTTTCGCTGAGGGCGAGGCGCGCGAGGTTGCCCGGCTGGCTGTTGCGTTGGGGCGGGAAGTTGCGACTCACAGCCGGCCAGCCACTCCGCCCGCCTGCTTGATTCTGGGCGGCGAGACGACGGTAACGCTGAAGGGCCGCGGCATGGGCGGCCGCAATCAGGAACTGGCGCTGGCGGCAGCATTGCAGCTACAGGACATCCCACACGGCGACCGGATCGTCGTTGTGTCGCTGGCCACCGACGGCAGCGATGGCCCCACCAACGCTGCCGGCGGCCTGGTCGACGCCGGGACGGTCGCGCGCGGCGTGACAGCCGGGTTGAGCGCTGCGGATCATCTGGCTGCCAACGATGCCTATCCGTTTCTGCTGGCGACCAACGATCTGCTGCTCACCGGGCCGACACAGACCAACGTCAACGACCTGATCTTCATCTTCGTGTATTGATCCATGACGGATGAGACCATAGTCCAGCGCGCCGCGCAGCGGCTCGAAGCTGCGTTCGAGCGCGTGGATGGCATGACTTTGGGGTGGTTGGGCACGCTGCGCGGCGCGCTCGACCAGTTTGCTTTGGCGCGGGGCACTCAGGCCTCAGCCGCGGTTGCCTACTACGCGATGTTCTCCCTGTTTCCCATGTTGATGGTGCTGGTTGTTTCCCTGAGCTATCTGGTGGATGCCGCGACGGCGCGCAGTCTGGTCTTCACGTTGACGGCGCGGTTCTTGCCCAACAATATGGGCATCGAGTCGTTGGTGCTGGATACTTTTGCCAGTATCTATTCCCAGCGCGGCTCTGTTGGTTTGATCGGTCTGGTGGCGTTGTTGTGGTCAGCATCGGGCGCGTTCACGACTCTGACGTTTAACATCGATCTGGCCTGGACGGAGGAGCGCCGTCCGAATCCGTTCAAAGCCCGTCTGATTGGCCTGCTGTTGATCCTGCTGTTGTTTGCGGCGCTGCTGCTGGCGCTCTTCCTGTCTACGGTCTCGGGCGTTCTGGCCGCGCTGCCCACGTTGTATGGCTTTCTGGGCATCGACCCCGAGATCGGCCAGATGAGGACGCTACAGGTGGTGTCGATTTTGGTCACGGTTGTTGCCTACAGCGGGCTATACCGCTGGATACCGAATCGCACTGTTCCCTGGCGTGCGGCAGTGGTTCCGGCTATTCTGGCCGCGCTGGCCTCTCAGGTGGTCAACGCCGGTTATTCATGGTACCTCGGCAGCGGCTTTTCGCGTTACGAGATCCTGTACGGCCCGCTGACCACCATCATTGTGCTGATGTTTTGGTTCTTCCTGACGGTGCTGATTATTCTTGTCGGCGCGCATTTGGGAGCCGGCATCGCGCGGCGGATGGATGGCACCCATGGCGCTAGTCGGTTGTGATCAACGCACGCAGCTTCTCCAGCGTAGCCGGCCCGACCCCTTTGACATCGGTGAGCGCGTCGATTGTGGCAAACGGCCCGTGCTCGGCGCGGTGAGCGATGATGGCCTCCGCGGTTTTGGGGCCGATTCCTGGCAATGTTTCCAGCTCGACAGCATTGGCCGTGTTGATGTTGATGAGGAGGCCCGCGTCCGGAACGGGCAGCGTGCTGGTGATTGGAGAAGCAGCGGTCGCTGGCGCCTCGCCTGTTGGCAAGACAGTGTCTGGTGTATCCAGGGCAACAACACCGGCGCGTGTGGTTGTGGTAGCAGTGGACGTTGGTGTTGAGACGACCACCGTCGGCGTGTCTTCGGCCACTGGGACAGGCGTGGGTGTGGGTGCAGGCGTCGCGGTGGCGGGCGGCGGCTGGACTGCGAAGGCTGTTGGCTGTGGCCGGCCGCGCGCCAGGGCGAATCCACCCCAGATGACCGTCCAGAACAGCGTTGTCACGAGAACGGTCAACGCCACCAGCTTGCCGCGGCCCGGCGGCCGTGGATCTGTTGTGTCTGCCATGGTTTCCCTCCCGGTGCAGCTTTTATTCGGTGTTTACCGGCGGCGCTTCGGCCACGTAGGCCAGATCCGCCAGCAACGTATCGCACGTCGTGTCGGGCGCGATCTGCCCGGTGACAGTGACGGTATGCCGGTACTCGTGATGGCCGGTATAGGCGCGGTCATCGATCTCCACACCCGACCAGGCGTCGTCGGCTAACGGCCGCGAGGCTATGAACCGAAAGCGAGCAGCGCGGTCGACAACCAGCGTCCAGACCGCATCACCCTGCTCCAGCCGGGCCGCGACCTCGCCCAAAGCCTCGCTGGTGATCGCTTCCCAGCCAGCGGCTCGCAGGGCGTCGTGCCAGACGGCCAGGAAGTCAGCAGCGGGCTGGGGGTGAAGTGGTGGCATGAGGCGCTTGGAGAACAGAATTAGCCGGCGGGGTCAGCCTCGTCGGATTGGCTGCTGCCGGTCATGTTTTCCATCAGGGTGCCAAAGGCGCGCACAAACTCGACGGGAATCGGGAAGATGATGGTCGAGTTCTTCTCGGAGGCGATCTCTACCAGAGTCGAGAGGTAGCGCAGTTGCACGGCAACCGGCTCGTGGGCGAGCGTGTGGGCGGCCTCACGCAGTTGCTGCGCTGCTTCGTACTCGCCGGAGGCGCCGATGATCTTGGCTCGCTTCTCGCGCTCAGCCTCAGCTTGTTTGGCCATGGAACGCTTCATGGTTTCAGGCAGTTCCACGTCCTTGACCTCAACGATGCCGACCTTGATCCCCCATGGCTCCGTGGCTTCGTCGATGATCTGCTGCAGCTTCTGGTTGATGCGCTCGCGGTGCGCCAACAGCTCGTCCAACTCGCTTTGACCCAGCACGTTGCGCAAGGTTGTCTGAGCGATGTTCCAGGTCGCACGCCGGTAATCCTCGACGTTGACGACCGCTGATGACGGCTCCACAACCCGGAAGTAGACCACTGCGTTGACCTTGACGGTAACGTTGTCGCGGGAGATGGCTTCCTGTGAAGGCACATCCATGGTGATCACCCGCAAGTCGACGCGCACGGCCCGGTCCACAAAGGGGATCAGGAAGATCAGTCCCGGCCCTTTGACAGTCAACAAGCGGCCCAAACGGAAGATAACGGCTCGCTCGTACTCCGGAACGATCTTGATCGCGGTAGAGACCAGGAACAACAAAATTGCGAGTACGATAACGAACGAAATCAGGGCGCTGAGGTCCATGTAACACTCCTTTGTGACAGCCGCACCTGCGGCGTTGATGGCACTGAGCGCATTATAGACCAAGTGGCCGCCTCAGACAAGCGGTTTGAACAATTCTGCTCTTTTGTTCGTCTAACACCCGTCATGAGCAATCAACCTTCTTCCCCAAAGCCGCAACCACCGAGGCAGCCGCGACGCCCGCTGCCTCCGCCCCCACCGGGCTATGGACAGCCGGCTGGCAGCGTCCAGACACCGCGTTCGCGCCGGCAGGCCAGCGGCAGCGGCTGCGCCAACGGTGTGCTGATGGGCGTGTTTTTGTTCCTTATTGTCGCGCTGCTTGGCCTGGCCCTGTTTGCGCTGGGCTACGCGGGCATCGCTACAGTGTTGCCGCCGGCCAGTGAGTTGATCACGCGTGCCAGCCAGGGCGAGAACACCCGCATCCTCGACCGCAACGGTGCGCTGTTGCAAGCGCCGCTGGCGCCCAACGACCCTGCGGCAGGGCTGCGACGGCACGTCGCGCTGGACGACATCTCGCCTTACCTCGTCGCCGCCACCATCGCCACCGAGGACGCCAACTTCTACAACCACCCCGGCGTCGATCCGGCCGGGCTGGCGCGCGCCATCTTCCGCGCCGTGCAGAACAGCGGCCCGGTGGTCGGCACCAGCACCATCAGCCAGCAACTCGTCAAGCTGGTTTTCCTGTCGCCGGAACGCACCGTCAGCCGCAAGATCAAGGAAGCCGTGCTGGCAGCGGAGATCACCCGTCGATACGACAAGGACACGATTCTGGAGCTATACCTCAACCAGATCAACTACGGCAACCTGGCCTACGGCGCGGGATCGGCGGCGCGTCTCTACTTCAACAAGCCGGCCGCCGAGCTAACGCTGGCCGAGGCGGCTCTGCTGGCCGGTTTGCCGCAAGCGCCTGCCACCTACGATCCGCTGCAAAACCCGGAGGCCGCCAAGGACCGCCAGGCTGATGTCCTGCGGCTGATGGTGGAGAACGGGGCCATCAGCGCGGCTGAAGCTGACGCGGCCTGGGCCGAGCCGTTGACCTATCACGGACAAGGACTGGACGACGTACAGCTGAGTCGAGCACCGCATTTTGTCACCTACGTGCGCAGCCAGCTTGAGCAACTCTACGGCCCGGGGTTGCTTTACAACGGCGGTTTGCAGGTCTACACCAGCCTCGACAGCGCCATGCAGCAGCAGGCCGAGCAACTGGTCAGCCAGGGGGTGGCCGAACTGAGCGGCCAGAACGTCAGCAACGGCGCGCTGGTGGCTATCGACCCGCGCACCGGCGAGATCAAGGCGTTGGTCGGGTCGGCTGACTTCTTCGACGCCGAGATCAGCGGGCAGGTCAATGTGGCTATCTCACCCCGCCAGCCCGGCTCGACGATCAAGCCTTTCACCTACCTGGCGACCTTCGAGCGGGCCGAGGACTGGTGGACGCCGGCGACCCTGATCGACGACGTGCGCACCGAGTTCGACGACGGGCCGGGCCGGCCACCCTATGTGCCGACCAACTACGACGGCAAGGAGCACGGGCGCGTCAGCGTGCGCACAGCGTTGGCCAACTCCTACAACGTGCCGGCCGTCAAAGCGCTGCGAAGCGTGGGTGTGGATGCGTTGCTGCAAGTCACCGACCGCTTCGGCATGGCGACGCTGACGCAGCCGGGCCACCCGCTCTACGGACTGTCGCTGACGCTGGGCGGCGGTGAGGTGACGCTGCTGGAGATGACCAGCGCCTACGGCGCGCTGGCTAACGGCGGCGTTTTGGCAGCGCCAACGACGATTCTGTGTGTGCTCGATGCGCAGGGCAACGTGTTGGAACGGTTAGAGACATCTGATCTGCCGGCAGCCTGCCGGGATGCGCCGGTCACACCCGACTCGCTGATCCAGCAGCCCCGGCAGCAGCGGGCCGCGCTGGCGCAGCACGCTTACCTGCTGACCCACATTCTCAAGGACAACGAGGCTCGGTCGCCAACCTTTGGCGCGAACTCGTCGCTGGTGCTGGACCGGCCCGCAGCCGTCAAGACCGGGACAACCAACGACGTGCGCGATATTTGGACGATTGGCTACACGCCGCAGTTGGTGACGGGCGTCTGGGTGGGCAACGCGGACGGGACGCCGATGAACCCGCGGTTGTCGGGCATTGCCGGCGCCGGGCCGATCTGGAACCGCTTCATGCGCGCCGCGCTGGCTGAGCAGCCCAAGCTCGATTTCGCCGTTCCCGACGGCATTCAGCAGGTGGAAATCTGTACGACCACCGGCGCGGCGGCTGACGCGTCCTGCCCATCAGATCAGCGCAGGATGGAGGTCTTTGCGGCTGACCAGTTGCCGCCAGGCGCCGCGCCCGGCGTGACTCCGGTTGCCACTGCGGCCAGCGCCAACGTCGCGATCTACCAACCGTACGATGGCCAGATCCTGGCGGGGCTGGTGCGTATCGTCGGCAGCGCGACGGCTCCTGATTTTGACCATTACCTGGTGGAGTATGGCGAGTCGTTCAGTCCTGGCGCCTGGGGCATCGTGGCAGGGCCGGTCTACAACCCGGTGGAGAACGGCGACCTGGCGTGGTGGGACACCGCGCGGCTGCCGGTGGATGGCCCGCATCTGCTGCGGGTGGTAGCAGTGGATCGTTCTGGGCGGCGCTACGAGTCCATGCCGGCGCGCGTCACTGTCGCGCGACCGACGGCTTCACCTACTGCCACAGCCCTGGACACCGCAACACCGACGCCGACCGCGACGCCGGTCGTGCTGCCGTCGGCGACGCCGACTGCGACCTGGCTGCCTTCACCGACCAGCACCGCGACGCCGGTGGCCGAGCCAACCACAACGCCAACCGTCCTTGTCGAGCCGCCGACGGCAACTCCGCCGCTGCCCAACCTGATCGCAGTGATCACGCAGCCGGCCGATGGCAATCTGATAAGCGGTCTGGTCAGCATCTCTGGCGTGGCGGCCGGGCCTGATTTCGCCAGCTACACGTTGCAATACTCCGGACCGGAGGGATTCCTGCCGGTCCGCCCCGACCAGCCGGTTTATTTCACCCCCAGTTTCGATGCGCTGGGCACATGGAACACCACCGGCCTGCCCACCGGCGTCTACAGCCTGCTGCTGACCGTCCGCGGCGTCAGCGGGGCCGAGACAAGTACGACTGTGTCTGTGACCGTCCAAAACTAACTTTCTGCTGCTCGCAATGAGTGATTCCGCTCCTGCCAACACGCCGCACCGCCGGCTGGTCTCGAACACGTCGGTGATCTCGGCGCACAAGGTAGCCCAGATCGCCGGCTCGCTGGCTGCGGTGGTGATCCTGCCGCGGCTGCTGGGCGTCGAGGACTACGGGCGTTTTTCGTTCGTGTTGTCGCTGACATTTCTCGGCGCGATTTTGGCCGACCTGGGCACACTGGATGTGTTTGGCCGTTTTGTGCCTACCATGGCGCCCGACGAGGCCAGGAAGCTCTACATGCGCACGCTGGCATTTTCGCTGGCGGCGTCGATGCTCTGCTTTGTCGCGACGGCCGCCGCATCCATGCTGCTGGCGAGCTGGATGATTCCCCTGTGGGCGCTGATGGCCGGGCTGATGGTGGTGTTGCGGGTGGCATCGTGGGTGCCGTTCCAATACGCGCTGGCGCAGAACCGCGTCGGCGCGTGGATGACGGAGCAGGCATGGCGGCAGTGGGTGACGCTGGCTGCGCTGCTGGCGCTCTACCCGCTGTTGGGGTTCACCGGCGCGCTGCTGGCTCTGGTGCTGATGGAGCTGCTCTTCGCGGGGCTGGGGCTGTGGTGGGCACGCGACGACTGGCTGGGCCGCGAGCTGCGCGTCGAATGGCGCTACTTTAAACCTTTTCTGCTGGCCGGCCTCGGCTTCTTTCTGGCCAATCTGGCCGCGGTGGCGCTCTACCGCTCCGGACCGGTGCTGGTAGAGGCGCTCACCGGCAACAGTGCACAGGTCGGCTTCATCAGCCTGGCCATCGGCATGTATCTGATGGTCTACGTCACGGTCAGCCAGTTCGCACAGAGCCTGATTCCGGCGTTGACGGCGTTGCGCGCCCAGGGGTGCATGGACGAGATGCAGCGCCGGCTGGGCAGCTTTATGCGCGCCGGCCTGCTGATCACCGTTGCGGCTACCGTGGCTGTTTGGCTTCTGGCCGGTCTGGCAGCGCCGCTGGTGTTCGGCAAGGATTTCGCCGCGGCTGCGCCGGTCCTGCGCTGGATCAGCCTGGCTATGCCGCCGGCGGTCATCGTCTGGGCCGCCAACGTTGTCGCCACCGTGTCGGGCCGCGGCGCAGTCAAGTTCAGCGCGATTTTTGTTGCCCTGCTGGTATTTCTGGCCGGGACGCTGGCGCTGGCTCCGGGCTATGGCGCGACCGGCACGGCGCTGGCGTTGAGCATCGCCGTTCTGGTGCAGGCGATTGTGTTGGCAGTGCGCCTGCGGCCGGAGTTCCGACTAAGCTTGATTTGGCGGGCGATGTGAACCGGTCCACTGTTCCTGAGAGTTTCGTCCACGTCCCCGCCGGTCCGTTCATCTACGGCCCTGAGGTGACCTACGAGCGACTCGAAATGGCACCGCCGCCCCGGCCGCGGCAGGTGGTGACGCTGGACGAGTTCTGGCTGGCGCGCCATCCCGTGACGTACCGCGAGTGGAAGGTGTTTCTGGACGACACGGGCTACGAATGGATCGGCGCATGGTGGCGGATTGTGGCTGCGCCGAGGGGATGGCTGCGGCGATTTGCCCCGTGCGATACCTATCCGCCCGAAATGGCCAACTATCCGATTGTGGATGTGACGCAGGAGGATGCGTTCGCGTACTGTCGCTGGCTGTCGGCACAGCTTGGACTGCGCTGCACGCTGCCCGATGAATATCAGTGGGAGAAAGCGGCGAGGGGCGTGGATGGACGCACTTTTCCCTGGGGGGAAGCATTGCCTCGGCCGGAACTGGCTGATCTGAAGGCGACGCATACGCTGGGCCTGGACTACTACCAACGCAACCTGCTTGTCAGGCCAGAAGTCGAGTTGGCCCGCAGCGGCTGGTACTGGCGTATCGGTTCACCGCTGCCAGTGGGCGCAATCCCACAGAACGTTTCGCCCTTTGGCTGTTATGATATGGCCGGCAACGTCTGGGAGTGGACGACGAGTTTGTACAACCCGGATGTGCCGGCGTACCATGTGGTGAAGGGCGGTTCGTGGGGCTACAGCCCGCAGCACACCGCCTGCAACTGCCGCAGCGCGTGCAGTATCACCATTCCCAGCCGCGTCTACCACGCCCAGGGCACCGGGTTTCGGGTGATGATCGCACCGGCCAGTTCGTAGGTAGCACTGAAGCACGACCCACAAGTAACTTTTCAGCCATAGACTTCGGAAGTCGCCGGTTCTACGTAACAACCAGCCTAACGCGGTGGGAGATGCTTCCTCCTTGCTTCGGCGACTTCCGAAGTCTATCGCTCTAATTGCCGACGGAGCGCGACGCTTGCCCTCTGGCGGGTTATTGACTATCATGGCATCACTCCCGCGTCGGGTTGTTCGGACAACGTCTGCACCAGCGGCAGCTATCCGATGGATAATGGTGGTGGTTGCCGTGGCGTTGGCAGCCGCTGCCTTGATTACCGCCATCGAACGCATCGCCTATCCCTTCGACATCGACTTTGTCGAGGACGGTATGCTGATGCAGGCGTGGCGAGTGGCCAACGGGTTGCCGATCTATGTCGCACCTTCGGCTGAGTTTGCGCCGCACGTTTACATGCCCTTATATTCCTGGATCGGCGGGGCGCTGTTGGCGATCACCGGTCCATCGCTGGCGCCGCTGCGGTTGCTTTCGCTGATCGCAACCCTGGCCACCGCAAGCCTGATCGCACTCATCGGCTGGCGCGAGAGTCGCAGCAAACTGATCGCCCTGGTTGGCGGGGCGCTGTACCTGGCGGGCTATCGGATCGTGGGCGGTTGGTATGATCTGGCCCGGGTCGATGCCCTGTTCGTTGCGCTGACAGTGGCCGGTCTGGCAGCGGTGATCTACTGGCGCAGGTCGGCAGCGGGGCAGCTTGCAGCCGCGCTGCTGTTGGCGCTGGCCTATCTGGCCAAGCAGAACGGGCTTTATTTCGGCGTGATCGCGGCAGGGTATCTGTTGGCGCTGGAGGGCCGGCGCGGGCTGGTGTTCACGGGCGCATTTGTGTTGTTGGTAGCCGTGCCGACCGCGGCTCTGAACGCTGCCAGCCAGGGCTGGTTCACCACCTACGTTTTCGGCATCGCGTTCGCCAGTCCGACCGAGTGGCAGCGGGCGCTGTACACGCTGGGCGCCGAAGTGTTTGGCGACATAGGCGTGCTGGCCGGAATGTTTGTGATCCTAGCCGCGCTGCTGCTGATCCGTTGCCGCAGGTATTTGCTGCGCGAACAGCCGTGGTTGTTGTTCATCGCCGCGGCGATTGTGGCCAGTGTGGCCGGGCGGACTTCGGTAGGCGGCGCCCGCAACCAGTTGATGCAGGCTTATTCCCTGCTCTGTCTGACGCCGGCGCTGGTGTGGCGTGAGCTGGAGCGGCAACCTGCCCGCCATTGGGCCAAACCGGCGCTGGAGTTGGCCGTTCTTCTCCAGTTTTGCCTGACACTGGCCAGCCCTGTCGGGCGATTGATCCGGCCCGCGCCGGTGCAGCACTACAGGCCGACTACCGAGATGCGGCAGGCCGGCGACCGGTTTATTGCTGACCTGGCAGCGATGCCGGGCGAGGTGCTGGTGATGATGCACCCATTCTATGCGCTCAAAGCCGGCAAGCAGCCTTCGGCACAGATCCAGGCCCTGTGGCATGCCCGCTGGCGCGGCCGCGATCCGCTGCCGGCTGATCTCATCGCCCGCATCCAGAACCGCGAGTATGCCGGGATCATCTCGGACGAAAGCCCGTACTTCGAAACCGAACCGGCGCTGATGGCCTTGATCGACGCCAACTACGTCCCGTTGCGCCAGCTTTCACCACAAGACGCGCCCGCGACGCTCAACGGGCTGGTCGTGCGACCACAAACCATCTACGTGCCAAGACCGTAGCTGCACCTGCCACCTGTCCACTTGACTACCTGTCTACTTGCTTACTCGTCTACCTGTCTACCTATCTACCTGGACGACACCCCGAGGTGACACGATGACCGACATCATGATGGTTAACTTCCGCAACGAGCGCGACATGTATCCGCCCTTCGGCATCATGTACGTGGCCGACGCGCTGATGCAGGAGGGCTATTCTGTCCAGATCTGGCACGAGGAAGAGGACAAGGTGGACGAGTTTGTGCGCGCCGTCGAGCGTGAGCGGCCGCTGTGGGTCGGCTTCAGCACCATCACCGGTCCGCAGCTCAAAGCCACCATCGACGCCACCAAACGAGTCCATGAGTTGGGCATCACCACCGTCTGGGGCGGCGTCCACGCGACCATCATGCCGGAGGAGGTGTTGCGCGAGTGCTTCATCGATTTCGTCGTCATCAACGAGGGCGAGGTGACGGCGCAGGAGTTCACCCGCGAGCTGGGCAACGGGCGCAACTGGGCAGCGGTGCGCGGGCTGGCCTGGAAGGACGCGGCCGGCCAGCCGGTGGTCAACATGGAGCGGCCCTTCATCCAGAACCTGGACGACTTCTCGCCGCGCTGGGATTTGCTGGCTGATGTCGAGGCGTATTTGCTGCAATCCGGGCCGTACGACCGCGCTATCCCGGTCTATATCAGCCGCGGCTGTCCGTTCCGTTGCGCGTTCTGCTACAACGAGATCGTCATGAAGCGCACCTGGCGCCAGCACAGCGACCAGTTCATCGTCGACCAGATCAACTGGCTCAAGAAGCACCACGGCATCAACGCGGTGGACTACGCCGACGACTATCTCTTCGGCCGCATCAAGCCGATGCAGCGGCTGGTAGAAAAAGTGAATATGCCCTGGAGTGGGCAGGTACGGGTGCAGTTGCTCAAGCCGGAGTTTATCCGGTGGATGGTGGAGACCGGCTGCCAGTGGGTCAACATCGGCGCGGAAAGCGGCAGCCAGGCCGTCCTGGACTCCATTGCCAAGGACCAGAAAGCCGAGTGGATCGAGATAGGTGTGCGCAATCTGGCCGAGCATGCGCCGCACATCGAGGCCAACCTGAGCTTCATCGTCGGGCTGCCGGAGGAAGGACCGGAGGAACGGCGTATCACGCTGGAACTGATCGACCGGCTGTGCCGGATCAACGCCAACGCGCGCTGCTCGGTCTGCGTCTACATGCCGTATCCGGGAACGCCGCTCTGGCCGGACGCGCTGTCGCGCGGCTACGTGCCGCCCGACAACCAGGAGGGCTGGGCTGAGTTCGA
Source organism: Caldilineae bacterium (assembly GCA_020634555.1). Classification (GTDB taxonomy): domain Bacteria; phylum Chloroflexota; class Anaerolineae; order JAAEKA01; family JAAEKA01; genus JACKBK01. The sequence continues at coordinate 102,372 of JACKBK010000001.1, read as the reverse complement.
CCTGAACCGCGGCAACACGCCCTGGGTCAGCGAGTCTGAGGCCAGCGCGATGTGTGAGATAAACGACATCCTCTACGTCGGGCGCAGCCAGGGACACTGGCTGTTGAAACCGTACTACGGGCTGCTGCGCTGGCGCTGGATGAACCAGCAGTTTGGCTATTACTGGGAAGGGCCGGCCAAGCGCGCCGGCGGGCGGTTGGTGGACAACGTCGGCCCGCTGCGCGCGGTGAAGGAACGCTACGCCGGCAAGGTGGTCACCTACAACGCCAACACCCACAAGAGCAAGATCGACAGCCACCAGGCGGCGATGTGACGCGGGACGCAGATTACATCGCATCGAAGCCGTCTGATCAGCCGCTGCCGAATCAAAGAAGCCGGGCAAATGCCCGGCCTCTTTGGTGAAGGAGGACTTCCTGAGTTCTTAGCGGTTGCCGCGTCCGTTCATCATGCCGCCGCCCTGGCTGCCACGCATGTTCTGCTGCTGCATGGTGCCGTAGTTGTCGCACGTGCCGTCGCCGTCGGCGTCGCTCCAGTTCGGGCCACTGCCGCTCTGGCCGGGTGTGCCGGTGCAGGTGCCGTCACAGGTTCCGTTGCCGTAGCCGGCGCCAACGCTGCCGTTGCCGTATTGGTTCGCCTGTCCGTAGACCGGTGTGCCGGTGCCGCTGCCGTTGCCGTATTGGTTCAACTGCCCAGCAGTCTGTCCTGCGCTGCTGCCGTATTGGTTCGCCTGCCCGTAGATCGGGGTACCAGTGCCGGTGCCGCTGCCATACTGGTTCACCTGACCAGCCGCCTGCCCTGCGCTGATGCCGGGACCGTTGCCTTGGGCGAACGCCGCTCCGGCGAAGACCATCAGTGCCGACATCGCCAGCACCGCTGCTGTCATTCCTACACGTTTCCAGTTCTTGTTCATGGTGTTACCTCTCCTGGTGGCTGCGCCCGATCTTCGACCGGAACGCTTTGATCTATTGATGTCGCCTGCATCGCAGCAGGCGTTTTGCTTATCTACCATGCAGTATAGCAGTTGCCTATGGAGAAGCTGTGGAGAGGTGGTGGGGAGGGTGTGGAAAGAGTGGGAATGGGAAGGATGGGAAACGAGGGAAGACGATCTTGTAGGCTCGCTATGGGCAGTTAAGCAACGCTCTGTCCTTAGGTCGGTGACTTCCACCTCTTTGGCTAAGGGTAAAGCGCGACAGCAATTGCTGGAACCTGCTCTGACCGCTATAATACGTCGGCCCGTCTGAGAACGAAACCTGTTCGTAATAGGCGCTGATGGAATCGCATCTGTCGATCCGGCAAAGCGCCGTGCAATCATCGCGAGATAATGCTTCCTACCGGACACATTGAATTCACCTGGGCTGCGCTGAACCTGCTACAACGCGGCGCCGGGCTTTTCGAGGATACTGACTATCGCCTGATGGCGCTCTGCGCTGTCCTGCCTGACGCCATTGACAAGCCGTTGGCGACCTTTGTGATGACCGACTCCGAAGCTGCGCTGCTGTTTGGCCACACTGCGTTGTTGCACGGCGGAGTCTGGCTGGCTGCAGCGGCCACGGGCCAGTTGCGTCGCACGCTGCCCTACCTGCTGGCCTTCTCCGGCCATCTGCTGGCCGACCGGATGTGGAGTTTCTCGCAGACGCTGCTCTGGCCGCTGCGCGGCCGCCGCTTTCATCACTGGAAGCACGTCGGTTCGCCAGCCGCAATTCTGGATGCCTATCTCAAGATCATTCGCGACGAACCGTTGCTGGTGACGTTTGAGGTGATCGGCGCGGGGCTGTTGGGCTGGTTCGTAGCTGACCGGCGATTGTGGGAGCCGGAAAGGCTGGCCGGGCTGGTTCGTTTCGGGCGCTTCGAGTGAGGGAAAGAAGGGTAAAAATGGAAAGAAGGAAAACAGCGGAGAGTCAGATCGGATCAGGGACGCGACGATGCGCGTGATCGCCGGAACTGCCAAAGGTCGTACCTTGCAAAGCGTGCCGGGCGACGCGACACGGCCGATCACCGACCGGGTCAAGACGGCGCTGTTCAGCATCCTGGTGTCGCAGGAGATGGTGGTTGGCACGCGCTGGCTGGATCTGTTCGGCGGTACCGGCGCGGTAGGCATTGAAGCTCTCAGCCGGGGTGCGGCCGAGGTGGTGTTCGTGGAGCGCAGCAACCAGGCGATCCGGGTGCTGGGCCAGAACTTGAGCTATACCGGCGTCAATGATCGCTCCCATGTCGTGCGCGGCGACGCGTTCGATTACCTGCGCAGGGCGGATGTCGGCCACTTCGACCTGATCTACGTTGCTCCGCCCCAGTATCAGGAGCTATGGCAGAAAGCCCTGCTGCAGATTGACCGCCGGCCAGAGCTGCTGACCGCTGAAGGGCAGACCGTAGTGCAAATTCACCCCAAGGAAGACGATCCTGACTTGCTGCTACAAAACCTCGTACGCTACGACGAGCGGCAATACGGTTCCACCCGGTTGATATTCTTTGAGCCGGTACAGGAGGCCGTTCGTCACATTCCCACTGTTTGACTGCGGCGCTCCATCAGCAGCACATCGCGCCAGACGCCGTTCATTTGCCCCAGGCGCTGGCGGACGCCGACGACTCGAAAGCTACATCGTTCGTGCAGCGCGACGCTGGCTGCGTTCTCCGGAAAAATACCTGCCTGCAACGTCCAGATGCCGGTCTCTTCTGCCGCGGCCACCAGAGCTTGCAACAACGCTCGTCCCACGCCGCGTCCTCTAACCGCCTCGGCCACGTAGATGCTGACCTCTGCCACCCCAGCGTAGACACAACGGCCCGACACCGGCGTTAACGCTGCCCAGCCCGCGACCGCCCCATCGACCTCTGCGATCAGGCGGCAGTCAGCGCGGTGATCCCGATTCCATTGTTCCCAATCCGGCGGTTCGGTCTCGAACGTTGCCTGACCGGTGGCAAGTCCCTCCGCGTAGATGCGACGGACAGACAGCCAATCTCCGGGTCGCAAGGGACGAATCGTGAACGGAGAGGAAAGAATCCTAAGCACTGGCTTCATCGTTGGGGATTTGATCTTGGAATGGGTTCAGCACTTGAAGATCCGGTATCCAAATGAAGTCAACTGTATTTCGCGTGACCAATAAAACAGAGTGGACCAGCGCGGTTGCAGCAATCAAGGAATCGGCAAGTCCAATCTTGCGCTTCTGGCGAATATGGATCGCGCGGTCGATGATCGGAGCCGTAACTGGTAACTGAAACGTGTTGCGGAAAAAATTCTCCAATGAACTACGTTCTGTGGTCGTCAGCTTGTGATACCCCAATACTTCCACTTTGGTGATCGTGGAAACAAACACATAACGGTCTCGCATCATCTCCAAGAGAAATGAATGCTCTGGTTGAGTTGCATAGATAATGATATTGGAGTCAAGCAGAATCATTGACGTTCACGCCCCGGAAGTGGCCTGTCGCGCCGCTGTTCGCGTTGCCAGACAACTGGATCCTCAATGCTCTGAACGCCGCCAGCCGTTGCCAACTCCTGCAATAGCGCAGCTACCGCCGTTCCGTTTGGTGGTAAGTCTCGCCAATCTCCACTCTCTTCAACAGGCACGATGGTCACTTCAACTTGTCGATACAGCAGTTCTGCGGGCACAGGTATTGTCACAGTGCTGCCAGTTACCAGTGTGAGGGTGGTTAGTCCATTCATCGTTAGCTCCATTGTTGTCTATCGCAGTCTCGATAACGTCTGGGGAGAATCTTATCGCACATGTTCTGAATGGTCAAGCACCTATACAGGTTCACTGCTCTTTCAGTCATCGTCCACGCCACCAATCCTTGCGCGAGCGAGGGTCGAGAAACGTGCCCGAGTCGCGGATCGCGACGCCGATGGTGTCGTCTTCGGCGCGCCCCACTGCTTGTCCAGCGCGCAGGGCAGGCAAATTGCCACGGCCCGCGGCGTTTGATGCCTGGTAAAGCGCCAGCAGGTGCGGATCGATACAGACGCCTTCCAGATGCAGGGTAAACCCGTGGACCACGTTGTCGTTGCGCGTGTATTTCAGGGTGATGCGTTCCGGTGTTGCGTAGAGAACAAGAACCTCGTAGCCGCCGCCGATGGTGTAGCCGGAGTTGGGGACCCGGATCAACTCGCCGGGCGCAGTTGCCAGCTCAGCCAGCGTCACCGGTGGGTAGGCAAGCGGGCCGCCGCGGCAGTTGCAGGCCCAATTCCAGTCGTAGACCCGGTGTAGCCTTGTGAATTGCCCTGTTCGTTCGTCGCTGAACAACCCGTAAAGCTGCGGCGCCAACGGGTCAGTTGCGCCGGTGTAATCCACCAATCCAAGGAAGCCGTCGGTCGGAGTGTAGCTGCGTAACGCAAGATTCAAGTCGGCGTGCTCGGCGGCTGGCCGGTCAGTAGGCGGCGGCTCGACGGTGATGGCGGTGTAGTTTTCGCCTGTATTCGCCTGGCAACGTGACGAAGCGGCGATCAGCGGCAGGAACAGCCGCGGCGGCAGGTTTTCCTGGGCGCGGGCGCTGCCGGGTAGCTGGACGAGGAGCAGCAGCAGGATGAGGAACCCGGCGCGCCAGCCATTTGTCCTCAATCGTCCCACGCCGCGTCGTTATCGTCGTCTTCGTCTTCCCACTCGGGGTATTGCGGCGGTGGGTCGCCGATCGCTTCGACGATGCGCGGGTATTCGACGCCAGCTTCTTCTTCAGCGCCGATCCTGTCCAGCCTCACATTGAAGCGCCATTCATCGCCGTAGTCGAACAGATACAGAAAACGCTGGTCGGGCTGCAAGTTGAGAGAGGCGATTGTGGTCTCGCGCACATCACCCTGCACATCGTCCTCGGCCAACATCTCTTCCAGTTCCCCTTCACCCATCATGCCCATCAGTGCATTGGCGTTCTTGAACAACATGTCAGCCATGAATTCAGGGATGCCCGTCTGCTTGGCCATCAACTTGACCATCTGCCCGCGCAACTCGTCGTTGCTGCTTATCAGATTGAGCATCTCTTCAAAGGACTCGGGCGGCGGCGTATCGCCCAACGACCCGCGGATGGCTTCCACCGTCGCCTCGTCGATCTCAGGATCGAACTCTTCGTCCTCGTCGGCCTCATCACTGCCGGCGCCGAATCCAATATCGATGTCGAAGTCATCATCCTCATCGTCCTCGTCGGCCCAGCCAACCGCATCATCGGGGAGGCTGTATTCGGTGGAACGATCCCAGGCTTTGCCGCTCATGAAGAACGAATAGAGGTGGTCGCCATCGAAGTCGAAGGCCTGCTGAATCGCCCAGTGCAGATCCTCCAGGGTATGTTCTTCCATCATCTCGAGCTTGCGCCAGACGCGACCCGTGCCGGGAATGTTTACGTGAAAGGTGTAGGTTTTCATTTCACTCCTCGCAACGTGGAATCAAGAGAGGCGAGGCACGTCTCGGATGAGATGCCTCGCCTCCTGTTATACTGAATTCGACGCTGTGGTCAATTCTAGCGTTCGATGGGTACTCCCACCAGATTGCCCCACTCGGTCCAACTGCCGTCGTAGTTGCGCACGTTGGGATAGCCCAGCAGGTAGGTCAGCACGAACCACGTGTGACTGGAGCGCTCGCCGATGCGGCAGTAGGCCACAACGCTGTCGTCAGGTCGCAGGCCTTGCTCCTCCTCGTAGATCGCGCGCAGCTCGTCAGCCGGTTTGAAGGTGCCGTCGGCGTTGGCGGCCCGCGCCCAAGGGATGTTCTTTGCGCCTGGGATATGGCCGCCGCGTATCGCGCCTTCCTGAGGATAGTTGGGCATGTGCAGCAACTCGCCGCGGTACTCTCCGGGGGAGCGCACATCGACCAGCGGCTGGCTCGCCTGCACGTGAGACAACACCTGATCGCGGTAGGCACGAATCTTGTAGTCGGCGCGCGCCTGGGCGTGGTACGGAGTTGCCGGATAGTCAGGTGTGTCCTTGACCATGGGCCGCCCTTCGGCCTCCCACTTGGCGCGTCCGCCGTCCATCACTTTGGCGTTGTCGTGTCCGAACAAGTGAAACACCCAGAAGGCATAGCAGGCCCACCAGTTGTTCTTGTCGCCGTAGAAGACGACCGTGGTATCGTTGCCGATGCCGTTGGCCGAAAGCAGCGCCTCGAATTCCTCGCGCGTCAGATAGTCGCGGCGCACGGCGTCGTTGAGGTCCTTCTGCCAGTCAATCTGCACAGCGCCGGGGATGTGGCCCAGGTCGTACAGCAGAATATCCTCGTTGGACTCGACGACACGTACCGATGGATCCTTCAAATGTTCGGCGACCCAACTGGTCGTCACCAGCACCTCGGGATGGACATAGCCTTTCATACAATACTCCTTCTCGGGACGTGGCCAGTGATCAGTTATTAGTTATCAGTAACCAGCGGACTGCACTGCTTCATTGACCAATACACTTCTGGCGATTCTTTCTGATAACTGATAACTACTTACTGGTCACTGATCTACATGTGGATCTTACGAGCGATCACCTGTTCAAGTTTGTTGCGCACGCCTTCGACCGGGACGCGGTTGAGCACTTCCTCGAAGAAGCCGGTGACAATCATCTGCTCGGCCTGGAACTTGGTCAGGCTGCGCGCCATGAGGTAGAACAGGTACTCGGGCTCGATCTTGCTGACGGTGGCGCCATGGGTGCAGCGCACGTCGTCGGCTTCGATCTCCAACCCAGGTATGCTATCGGCGCGCGCACGCCGATCCAGCACCAGATTGTTGTTCTTCTGATAGGCGTCAGTCTTCTGCGCTGCTGGCCAGACCTTGATGCTGCCGGAATAGACCGATCTCGCCCGGTCGCGCAGCGCGCCCTTGAAGAGCAGGTCGCTGGTGCAATTGTCGGCGAAGTGGTTTTGCATGGTGTGATGATCGATGTGCTGGCGGCCGCTGGGGAAGTAGAGGCCCAACAGTTCGCCGTGGCCGCCGCGCTCCAGCAATTGCATCTCCAGGTTGATCTTGCTCAGCCGACTGCCCCAGGAGCTGAGAATCCAGGTAAGCTGGGCGTCGCGCAGCATCTGCGCCTGTTGGGTGCTGAAGTGCCAGGTGTTGGTGTTCCAGTCCTGGCCGTGCATGTAGCGCACAACAGCGCCGGGGCCGGCGAAGATCTCCACCACGCCGCTGTGGAAGGTTGCGTTGCTGTCCTGGCTGATCAGGTCGTCCACGTAGGTAACCTGGCTGTTCTCCTCGGCGATGATCAACGTGTGGGCAAAGTCCGCCACGCCGCCGCTGACCGCGGTCACGCCGTGGAACGGCAACTCAACCTGCACGTTGCGCGGCACGTAAAGCACCGCGCCGCCGGTAACAAACGCGGCGTGCAGCGCGGTGAACTTGTTGGCGTCAACCGCGACATTATTGGTCATGAAGTAGGTCTGAATCAGCTCCGGGTGCTGGCGAATAGCGGTGTCGAGATCCGTGAAGATCACGCCTTTGGCCGCGAGACCGGCGTCAACCCCGCGATAGCGCACCGTGCCGTCCTCAGTTACCAACGCGGCGGCAGCATTGATCGAGTCAAGTTCGTCACGCAAGTAGGGGACCAGGTCGGCGGCATCGCTGCTTGCTTCTGGAGTCCCGCTGGCTAGTTTGTAGTCGGCGATGTCCAGCCCGGTCAGGCGTGTGCGCCGCCACTCCTCTTCGTTGCCAGTCGGCCACGGAATCTCCTCAAAGAACCGCCAGGCACGATGGCGCAGATCTGTGAACCAGGTCGGTTCCTGTTTTTGTTGCGACAGCGTCGCCACGGCATCGCCGTTCAAACCAATTTCGCTTTTTGTCAATACTTGTGTAGTCATATCTGTCTCTCAAATGGGCAGGAGAGGAAGTAGACAGGTAAACAGGTAGACAAGGGTATACAAGTTGCTTCTGGTTCCGTTGTATCCCGGCTTTCCAGCCTACTTGTCTAGTTGTTTACCAGTTTCCTTGTCTACTTGTTTCCCTTACCCAATGCTGCCCTCCATTTGAAGCTGGATCAGACGGTTCATCTCGACCGCGTATTCCATGGGCAGTTCCTTGACCATCGGCTCGATAAAGCCGCTGACAATCATGGTGGCCGCTGCTTCTTCATCCAGGCCGCGGCTCATCAGATAGAAGATCTGCTCTTCGTTGACCTTGCTGACGCTGGCCTCGTGGCCGACCTGCACATCCTGCTCGTCGATCTCGATGTACGGGTAGGTGTCGGAGCGGCTGCGGTCATCCAGCAGCAGCGCGTCGCAGACCACCGTCGACTTGGAGCCGGTGGCGCCCTTGGCGACCTTCAGCAGGCCGCGATAGCTGGCTCGCCCGCCGTTCTTGCTGATCGACTTGGAGATGATCTTGGAGGAGGTGTCGGGCGCGCCATGCACGACCTTGCCGCCCGCATCCAGCGTTTGTCCCTCGCCGGCGAAGGCGATGGACAGGATCTCGCCGTGCGCTCGCGGCCCCATCATGTAGACCGCCGGGTACTTCATCGTCACCTTGGATCCCAGGTTGGCGTCAACCCACTCCATGGTGGCGCCTTCGGCCGCAGTGGCGCGTTTAGTCACCAGGTTGTAGACGTTGCTGGACCAGTTCTGGATGGTCGAGTAGCGACAGCGGCCGTTCTTCTTGACGATGATCTCAACGACGGCGCTGTGCAGCGAGTCGCTGGCGTAGATCGGCGCGGTGCAGCCTTCGACATAGTGGACGTTGGCGCCCTCTTCGACGATGATCAGCGTCCGCTCGAACTGGCCCATGTTCTGGGCGTTGATGCGGAAGTAAGCTTGCAGCGGGATGTTCACCGTCACGCCAGCCGGCACATAGACGAAGCTGCCGCCCGACCAGACGGCCGAGTTCAATGCGGCGAACTTGTTGTCTGACGGGGGAATGATCGTGCCGAAATACTCGCGGAAGATGTCTTCGTGTTCGCGCAGGCCGCTGTCGGTGTCCAGGAAGATGACGCCCAGCTTGGTCCACTGCTCTTGCAGCGAGTGGTAGACCACCTCGGACTCGTACTGCGCGCCCACACCTGCCAGAAAGTTGCGCTCGGCTTCGGGGATGCCCAGTCGCTCGAAGGTGTTTCTCATGCTATCCGGCATGTCATCCCAGGTCGTGCCGGCCTTCTCGGTCGGTTTGAGGTAATAATAGATGTCGTCGAACTGGATCTCGCTCAGGTCAGCGCCCCAGGTCGGCATTGGCTTCGAAAGGAAGATGTCCAGCGAACGGTGGCGGAATTCCCGCATCCAGTCCGGCTCGTTCTTCAGGTCTGAAATCTGGTCGACGATCTCGTGATCGAGTCCCTTGCGCGACTTGAAGACGTACTCTTCCGGCATGCTGAAGCCATAGCGGTATTCGTCTTTTACGCCAGCCAGCGCTTCGCGGTCACTTGTTGTTGCCATTGGGTCCTCCAAATGGGTAGATTGGTGGCTTGGTGAATTGGTAGACTGGTGAGATTTCAGGTGAAGCAAGTCTTCCTGATAATCGGCGATTGACCAATTTACAAACTTGCCAATCTACCACCTTACTACATACCAAACAGTATTTATGCCGTAACCAGTTCCGGCTCGCCGAACTCCTCGCGCACCGACTGGTAGCCCCGCGCTTCCAGCTCATGCGCCACCTCGGCGCCGCCGCTCCTCACGATGCGGCCGTTGTAGAAGACGTGGACATAGTCTGGCTTCACGTACTCCAGAATGCGCTGGTAGTGGGTGATAAGCAGGATACCCAAGCCGGTCCCGGCCAGCTTGTTGACACCGTCCGAGACAACACGGAGCGCGTCGATGTCCAACCCGCTGTCCGTCTCATCCATGATGGCGATCTTGGGCTGAAGCATGGCCATCTGCAAGATCTCGACCCGCTTCTTCTCGCCGCCGCTGAACCCTTCGTTCAGGTAGCGCTTGGCAAAGTCGCGGTCTACGTGGTACTCGTCCATCTTGTCCAGCAGCTCGCGGCGAAAATCGCGCATCGGCATCAGGTTGGAGCCGATGACGCCCGGCCGTCCATCCTCGGATGTCGGCTGCTGGTCAGTGTAGCCGCGCACGTTGCTGACTGCCGTTCGCAGAAAGTTAGCCATGCTGACGCCTGGCACGGCAACCGGGTACTGGAACGCCAGGAACAGCCCCTTGCGCGCCCGCTCGTTGGGTTCCATCTCCAGGACGCTCTCGCCGTCCAGCAAAATATCGCCCTCGGTAACGGTGTAGTGCGGGTGGCCCATGATTGCATAGGCCAATGTGCTCTTGCCAGAGCCGTTGGGGCCCATCAAGGCGTGGATCTCGTCCTGGCGGATGGTGAGATTGACGCCCTTCAACACTTCCTTCTCACCATCGTTGACGGTGACGTGAAGGTTCTGAATGACTAGCTCGCTGGTCATAAAAATAGTTCTCCTTGAGATGTTTTTTCTGGTAGCTCGGTAGCTTGGTTACTTGGTAAGTTGGTAGCTGGCTGTGCGACGAACGTCGCCAGTGGCGGAAGTTGTCCCAACCACAAACTGGCAACTGTTGTGGCCGTCGTGGATGCAGTTGCCCAGCGTCACGTCCGCTCCCAGGACCTGGGAAAAGGTCTCGCGCTCCATCTCACATACATCGCGGTGGACGGAGGAAAGGTCGTGGTACGGGCAGTTGTATTCGTGCAGGATGATAACCCCGTCGGCGTTCTCGACATCGGCGCGGATGCCGCGTCGGTCCAGCAGAACTGACAACTCGATGATCCGGTCGCCCACCGCCTCACTTTTGATCTGGCGGCTGTATTGCCCGGCCAACTTGTCGCCGACGCGGCTGAGCAGGTAGCGCAGCTTGGCCGTGCCCTCGGTCTCCAGCAACTCGTGGATCAGATCCAGCGCCAGCTCGTCAGAGTAGCAGGCGAACAGGCTCTGCGACCGGTTAGTGAGTGTATAGACGTTGCGCGGCCGGCCGACTCCCCGGCGTTCTCTGGTCATTATGATCAACCCCTCAGCCAACAGGCTGGCCAACTGCTGGCGCACCGCAGTCGCGGTCACACCCAGCGCGTCTTCCAGATCTTTGATGCTGGCGGTTGTGTTGCGTAGGAGATATTCGAGAATCTGTCCCGCGGGGGTCGAATTGTTTTGAATGCCCAGAGTCGCCATTGCCGATTGCTCTTTCAGTAAATCGTCGTTCAGACCAACGCCACTTAGTATATACATGCACAATAGTTTTGTCAAATTTAGTTGCGAAAATTACCAAAAGGGGAAACAAGAAACGCCGGACTCCGCAGAGTCCGGCGCTCGATTGGTCTGTTTGTTGGTCCGAGGGTCAGTTGGTGCGCATCCGCCGGAAGGCAACAAAGCCGGCCAGCATTACACCCACAGCCAGCAAAACCATCCAACCGCTGATCGCGGAGGTGGCCGGGCTATCCGCGCTGAGGTCATTGAGCGTGACCGCCGTCGGCGCCAATACCTTCGCCGAGACGGGGCCATGCAATGCCGTCGAACCGCTGAACTCGACGTCTTCCAGGGTGTACCAATAGGTCTGACCGGGAGTTACATCGAGATCCTCAACCAGGTAAGCGGCTCCCTGTGCGCTGCCGGGCGCCTGCGAAGGAATCAACTCTGTGTTGATACGTTCCCCTACTTCGTAGGAGTTCTGGCTGCGATACAAGTTGAAGCCTGCATTCTGCAACTCACTGACCGTCTCCCAGGAAACCACAATCCGGTCAGCCAGACCGGTGGCTTCGAAGGAGGCTAGCGTGATCGCCAGCGGGTTCGTGGGATCGGAGATGCGTGCCCAGAGGCAAGCTTCGTTCTGCGAGCTTTCGGCAGTCACAAAGGCGGAAGAGGTCGGAGGAGTATAGGCAAGCTCGCAGTCGTCGCCGGGGATAAAGCCGAGAATTTGCACCGTGCGCACACCCTCGGGACAGGTGAACTCTGTGTCTGGTACCTGGCTGATGGTTACCCGGTCATCACAGCCGCCATAGGGGTTGTTATACGGCACGGTCATACCGTAGGGACAGGTGTTGTTCGGCCAGTTGTTGGGATTGTTGTTGGTTTCGTCCAGCGTGATGTCGTAGGTGAAAGTCTGGGTAGAGCCTTCTGTCGGCACGCTGTCGTCGTCGCATAAAAGTCCTGACACGGTCACATCCAGGCTGATGTCTGTCAGGATAGGAGATGCGTAAATAGGCCGGTTGTAGTGAGTGAAGCGCCCCAGAAAGAACGGCGTATCAGCGGGAATCGAGCCAACATCGTTGTTGCCATTGAAGCCAAATCCGCTGCGGTTTGCGCTGCCGAAACCAACCGCCGGGTCTCCGTAGCGAACCTGGTTTTCATCGGTGAGTGTGCTGGTTGGTTCGTTTTGAATACCCGCGCTGGATGTGCTGCAGCTTGTCGGGTCGCCTGCTGGACCGTCGGTGATGTCGGGTGCATAGCACCAGCGGAACTCCTGGGGATTGGTACCTGGGGGATCGCCCCAGACACCATCGACATTGCCGGCCGTCAAGGCGATTGCGACACCGGCAAGTGCAAGTACGAGTATCAAAGTCGAGGCCAATATGGTTGCCAGCCTTGCGGCTCGCCGTGAACCCAGTCTCTTCATGGACATGGAACCCTCCTTCTCGTGTTTCAGGCACGAACTATATGGGCAACCTCCGCTCTAAAATGATCCAACCGACAGTAAGTGCCGAATAGTCAGGGCGGTATGGCTCAAATCCAGAACCCCCGGTGCAGAGAAATCATGTTGACGGCCCTGCTACCAGAGACCGCGTAGAAAGCCTACCCAACCCAGATTCGGAACTATGTACTTTCTGTATCAAGTATAACCTCCCTACTTCCCCTTGTCTGCCGGGAAAACTGGACTCCATCTGTCAAGAGTTACGTACTTCTATAAGTCAAATATTGCAGCATCTATAATGCCATTTTTTATCACTCGCCGCCGATAAAACAATCGCCGGATCCGTCGGATCCGGCGATTGGGAGGAACAAACCGTAGTGAAAGCGGTTCAGGAACAACTTACCGCTTTGCACATTGTGACGAGTGCGACCTGCTAGTTCGTTCGCATTCGTCGCACAGCAATGAGGCCCACCAGCAGAGCAGCAAGCGCCAGCGCAATCATCCAACCGCTGAGCGTAGATACTGTCGGGCTGTCCGCATTCAGATCACTCAAGGTGACTGCGGTCGGCGCCGAGCACATGACCGAGATCGGCCCATGCATGTTGGTACCGCCGTTGAAGTCCACGTCCTCCAGCCAGTAGAAGTATTCGGTCTCCGGCTGGGCGGTGGTGTCAGTCCAGGTGTACATGAAACCCTGGGCACTACCTGGTCCCTGTGACGGGATCAGCGTCGAGTTGAGCTGTGTGTCCGGGTTGGCCGAATCCACGCCGCGGTAGAGGTTGAAGCCCTGGTTGGTCAGCTCGCTGACCGTTTCCCAGGTGATCACCGGAGTTGATCCGCTGCATGTGGCCGAGAAGTCAGCCAGGGTGACGGCGGCTGGAACAGTGACTGCATCCACCGACAACTGTGCTTCCTTGCGCCCAATGTTCACATGTGTCCCTGCGCCACCGTCACAGTCGAGGCAGTATAAATCGGTCTCGCTGGTTCTCCCGTGAGAATACTTGCCACCGCGCGTGCCGTTGGAGATATGGAACGGCGAACCCGACGGATACGCCGGCGCATTCCAATACGACAGCTTTGATAGGTGTAAGCCCACAGCCAGTACCGCCTCAGTGCTGCTGGCTGTGAAGCAGAATTCGGTGGATTGTTGCTCGCCGACAGCGCCAGAGTCATAAGGAATACCGGTAGCGCCACTCAACGAGTTGGGGTTGGAATACGGCTCGCCGTCGTCGAATCCCACCGACGTGATTGTGCCTCCCCACATGTACAAGTTACCGGGTACAGGGTCTGGTCCGGTGAAAGAATTGCCGTCTATGGTACCTACGCGCTGTGTGCTCAGACCCGGGTCAACCGGTATTGGCCAGGACGAGTCCGGCGCGGGCACGACACCTGCGACGGGAGAAGGATCATGGACGGTGTAGGCTGCGGGATTTGCATTGGGGAGCGTAAAATTATACTGACCAACGTAATCGACAGCTGGCCGGCCAGGATTATCCTGCGAGATATCATAGCCAAAGCCAAAGCAGTAGCGGTAGCCGCTGACAAGTCCGTCTATGAAAAGTCGAGCCGGAACGAATTGATCCTCGGCGTAGTTGCCCTTGCCGCTATTCACGTTGGCATTGATCCAGCCGATAGGGCTCGATCCAATACAATAGGGGCTTTCACCGTTGCCACCATTGGCACATTGCTCCGGGACAGAGGCTTCTCCGGATGTTGGAGCCGCAGGTTCAGCGTAGGCGGCAGTTGCAAAGATGGCCATAACCAACATGATCGCCATCACTACCCTTGCCAGGGAAAGTGGGCTGAGTGAACTTTTGAACATACTGTTTCTCCTTAGGTTTTCTTGAACAGTGATTAACCAATAGAGTGGCCAGTCTCTTCTGAGACAAGACCGCACGACTGTAAGCTAAGACCTATGTCACTGATGTCAACCCGTGTTGCAGCGCCAGCTTGACCAGCGCCGGAACGTTGGTTACACCTAACTTGCGCATCAACCGCCGGCGATAGGTATCTACTGTCTTGGGGGACAGTGCCAGTATTTCAGCGATATTTGATGCCGATTCGCCCTCCACCAACATCTTCAGCACTTCCCACTCGCGTTTGCTCAAACGCTTAAACGGATCCTTCATCTGGAGATTCCGCTGTCGATGGAAATAGTCAGCCACCAGCATGTCAGCGGCATCCTTGCTCAGATAGTTGGCGCCAGCAGCTACCGCCCGGATCGCGCCGATGAGTGCCTGTTGGCCTGCATTGCCAGCGACGTAGCCCTGGACACCAGCTTCCAGCGCAAGCATCAGATGCCCGGGACTGGTGATGGGCGACGTGATGACCACCTTGATGCTGGGCAGAATCGTGCGCAGGCGTAACGTCGATTCGATGCCGCTGACCACGGAACCAACAGAACGAATCACTACAACGTCGGGACTCGACTGCGTGAACTCCTCAATTCCGCGCCGATCCAGCCCGATCTCGCCGATCACCCGAATATCGGGTTCAGCGTTCAATCTGGTGACCAGACCGTTTCCTTGAAGGCCGTTGCCGTTGGCAAGCAGTACATTGATCATCGAAGACTCTTGGACCATGTGCCATCAACGGAACAAGCCGTCGCTTCATGTCAGCGACACATGTCAACACCCCCATTCTATCAGTTGTGGTTTTCCCCGTCAGTCAGGTAGCCTTGACAGTTTCGGTCAGGAGATTAAGAGGACGAGCATCTGGCAGCCTCTGCGGCACGAGCCGGGCGCGCGCGGTGGGCGTCAATCGGGAGGTTCCAGCCTACTCCAGGGAGATGATTCCGTGCTGGATTGCGAACTTGACCAGAGAGGGCACATCGCCGATCTCCAGCTTCTGCATCAGCCGGCTGCGGTATGTATCGATGGTCTTAGGCGACAAGGCCAGCATCTCGCCGATTTCGGCGCTTGAACGGCCTTCAACAACAAGCTGCAACACCTCGCGTTCACGCCGGCTGAGACGTTCCAGCGGGCTGTGCGCCGGAGCGGTCGTCCGTTGAACAAGGTAATCCTCCACCAGCGTTTCAGTGATGCCGGTGCTCAGGTAACGGCCGCCAGAATGCACGGAACGCACCGCGTCCACCAAAACCCTGCCGGCAGATTCCTTGAGCAGATAGCCTTGTGCGCCAGCCTGCAACGCACGAAAGACGTGCTCGGCCGTGCCCTGCATCGACAGGATGATCACGCGGGTTTCCTGATTGGTGTCGAGTATCTGAGCGGTAGCTTCGATGCCGTTCAGGTCAGGCATGGCAACATCCATGATGACGACATCCGGCTTGAGTTTTTGCACCTCAGTCAACGCTTCTCTGCCTGTGCCGGTATCACCGATCACGGTGATGTCCTCTTGCGCTTCCAGCAAAAAGCGCAGACCGTCGCGCAGCACGGCGTGATCATCAACCAAGTATACTCGGATCATGATTGTTTCTCCGTTGCAGAACCCATAATGCGTCCCATCATCGCGTGCCATTGTATGACATAGTTGGCCGAAGGGCAAACGAGTCTGCAATCAGCTACTTCCTCTGCTTTCACTCTAAACCCACAAGCGCTGCCGGTACAACCATGAATGAGAGCGTTGTTGCGGGACGGGAGTCGCCGAAACCGGTATCTGTCTATCGTGATTTCCCCTCATGATTGTAATCAAATTAATACCTATTTCCTATTGAGATGTCCTTACACCTTGAGTAATATGATGACAGAGAGTTTGTTGTTGAATCGAGATGGAACCCCACCTCGATTGGTATCAAACAAGTTGCAAAAAGGTGCCACCCATGAAACCCCACGTCCTGTCCTCTATTCTCACAGTATTTGCCTTGCTGTCAGGAGTTGCTGCCAATGCAACTCCCCTATCAGCCATGGCCAACCAAACCAACGTGATCTCATATGCCCCGGATGCTTTGCTGGTAAGCTTTCGCCCACACACCGACAAAGTAACCGAGTCGCGTCTCCTGGATGCAGTAGGCGGCGCGGTCGATTATGAGTACACGCTCGTGCCTAACCTGGTGCATGTGAGGCTGAGCGGCCAGAGCTCGGTTAAGGAGGCTATTTCCACGCTGTCCGACTCGCCATTTGTCGAGTACGCCGAACCAGATTACGTCGTTAACACGCAGGAGGCCCCGCCTCCACCGGTCAATGACCCGCTGTACGGTCAATTGTGGGGCCTGGACAAGATCAACGCACCAGACGCTTGGGCGCAAGGGACGGGGAGCAACGATGTCGTTGTCGCAGTCATCGATACTGGTGCCGACTACGCCCACCCTGACCTGGCCGATAATATCTGGACCAATCCCGGCGAAATACCCGACAACGGCATTGACGACGACGGCAACGGCTACATCGACGATGTCCACGGTTGGGATTTCTTCGAAAACGATAACAATCCCATGGATGGAGGCGCGCACGGCACGCATGTCTCAGGGACGATCTGCGCTAAAGGAAACAACTCGATTGGCGTTACCGGGGTTATCTGGAATTGCCAGTTGATGATCCTGCGCTTCATGGGGCCGAACGGCGGTTTCATATCGGACGCTATCAGGGCGCTCGAGTATGCCGTCAACCGCCAAGCCCGAATCTCCAACAACAGTTGGGGAAACGGTGAGCGGTCCAACGCTCTGCGCAACGCCATCCGCAGGGCGGGGTCATCTGACCATCTGTTTGTTGCGGCCGCCGGCAATATGGGACAGAATATCGACGAGACGCCCTTCTACCCTGCGGCGTTTAACCTCGATAACATCATTAGCGTAGCTGCTGCCAACAGTGCTGACCAGCCGGCAGGCTTTTCCAATTGGGGGCCGGCCAGCGTCGATCTGCACGCGCCCGGGGTCGCGATCACCAGCACTGTCCCGTACCAAAACTACGGCACCAGCAGCGGCACATCAATGGCCGCGCCCTACGTTTCCGGCGCAGCGGCCCTACTGCTCGCTATGCGGCCCGCATTGACAATGGATGAACTTCGCAGCTCGTTGCTTTCTACCACACGACCTGTCACCGATCTGGCAGGTCTGACGGTGACGGGAGGTGAACTCGATCTGGCGGCAGCCGCGGCTCTGATTCCGATGCCTCCCGCGGCGCCATCGGACCTGGCAGCAGTTGCCACACCTCCCAGCCCTGACGTTGAACTCACATGGACTGACAATGCCGACGACGAAACCGGCCATTATCTGTGGCGGTCGGTAGACGAGACCAACTGGACGACACTCGCTGTATTGCCTGCTAGCGTTACGGGATACATCGACTTTGGCCTGGGCAGCGGGACGTATTTCTACAAGGTCCAGGCCTTCAATGAGTGGGGAGACTCTGCGTTTTCCAACATCGCCTCCGTCACGTTGGAACAGCAAGTGAACTCGGTTCACGTCGGTGACATCGATGCCACGGCGCAATGGGTGGGCCGTAATGCGTGGACGGCAACGCTGACGGTCACTGTTCACGGCGAGCACGAACAACCAGTCGCCAACGTTGCTGTCGAAGGACTGTGGAGCGAACACAGTTTCGCCGGCAGTTGCACCACCAATGGTTTGGGACAATGTCAGATTACAAGCCCCAGCTTCAAGCAAAACGTAGCTATTGCCAGCTACACGGTTGTCGACTTGGTAAGCGGCACCCATGGGTACGTGCCTGCCGACAACCACGACCCTGATGGCGACAGCACCGGCACGCTGATCTCGGTCATCCAACCCTGACGATCGATGAGTTCGTTTTTTCAGATGACAAAGGCCCCGGCAATATGAACCTTAAGAATTTAAATCGGTAATAGGCCCGACACGCCCGCCGGGATGCTGTGCAAAACCTCCCGGCTACCCGCTCCGGAGCGCAAGCAGCAAAGTGGAACCCCTCACAGGGCTGCGAAGCCCAGGCCCGGAGGGCCTTTCACTTGGTAGCCCGATCCGTTCACGGTCGGGCGGTCCTCGCCAACCTATTACCGGATTATTTTCTTAACCTTCATATTGCCGGGGTCCTTGTTGATTCTCCGTGCTGCAAACTGGCGCAGCGATGTTTGCCGTCAACGTGCTCGCGTTGGCCAATGACTCTCCGGGATTGTTTCAGCAGCCGGCCAGGATGTCAGGGAGCTGGGCGCTGGCCGGCTTGCAGTGGCACTTCGGATACGACGCGCGTGCCTTGGCCGGGAGCCGAGAACACATTCACGCTGCCCCTTACTGCCCAAGCGCGCTCCTGCATTGTCAGCAGCCCCCAGTGTCCTTCACTGGTCGCGCCCGACAGCTCCTCTACATTAAATCCGCGGCCATTGTCTTCAATGACCAGCACTGACTCATGCTGATCGGTAAGGAGCATCACTGTTACTTCGCCTGCGCCCGCGTGCTTTGCAACGTTGTTCAACGCCTCCTGGCAGATGCGAAACTGCGTCAATTCCACGACGCGCGGCAGCCGTGGAACCGGTTCATCTCCCTCAAGGCGGACGTTGATGCCGGTGCGGACAGAGAACTGCTCCAATTGCCAGCGCAGCGCCGGCAGCAATCCATAGTCGTCCAGCATTGGTGGCCGCAGTTCCGTCATGACGGTGCGCACCTGCCTGGCGGTCTCCTCCAGCAACTGCAACGAATCATCCAGGCGGCTGCGGATCATCGACGGTGGGCCGCTATCCAGCGACTGGTCAATGATGGTAAGGTTCAGACTGATAGCGGTCAGGCTCTGGCCAACACGGTCGTGCAGCTCTCGTGCCAGATTCTGCTGTTCCGCTTCCTGAACCTCGGCCAATCGGGCTGTCAGACTTCTCAGCTCGCGATTGCGCCGCTCCAACGCCTCCGCGGCCAGCTTGCGGCGCGTGATGTCGCGCACCAGCACCTGAACAACATCGGTGTGGTTCCACTCGAACGCGCCGGCAGTGATCTCAACCGGGGTCTGTCCGCCGTCGGCTCGCTGTAACGTCGATTCGCTGATGTGCCTGCCGCCGGTCGATTGCTTGGCGCGCGAGAAAAAACTCATCCAACTGGCGCGTTCTGTGGAAGCAACAAACTCGCTAAATCGCTGGCCCACGGCAGCATCCTCGTCTTCCAGCCCCAGAAGACGGATGATGGCAGGGTTGGCAAGCCGTACCACACCGTCGCCGTCGATGATCAGGATTCCGTCCGGCGCCAGCTCCACCAACCTGTCAAAGCGCGCCCGTTCTGCCAGCAAGCGTCGATAGCGATCCAGGCGAGTGATGGTCTTGATGCGTACCTGTAGCTCGGCCTGATCGAAGGGTTTGGAAACGAAATCATCTGCGCCGGCAGCAAGCCCGCGCAGACGCGACGACCGGTTAGCCAGCGCCGTCAGCATGATGATTGGTACTTCACTGACTTCGGGCAGGCTGCGCAAACGGCGACAGACCTCGAACCCGTCGATGTCTGGCATCATGATGTCCAGCAGCACCAGATCCGGCGAAACAGCCAGCACCTTGGTGAGCGCCTCTTCACCGGAATAGGCATGTTCAAGCTGGTATGCATCGTCTCGAAGCAATGCCGCGATCATCACGTGTATCGCGGGCGTGTCATCAACAATCAGAATCGTGCTTGGAGCCATGGTGAAAAATCTTTTCTTCTGTATGCACACTTTGAGCCAATTGTACGGCATACGCCACGCCACCGCAAACCGGCCCTTTCTTTCAGCAACGCTGAGAAAGTGTGCGACGTTGATGTTTGCCGGTTTTTGATAACTCGCCTGATCAGGTAAACTATGCCTCAGAATCGACGAACGGAGGCTCTCATGACAGAACGTATCGGCTTCATCGGCCTAGGAATCATGGGCCGTGGCATGGCTGCCAATATCCTCAAAGCCGGCTTTTCGCTGGCTGTGTGGAACCGCACGCAGGAACGAGCAGAGGAGCTGGCAGGCGCCGGCGCATCCGTCACGGCCACACCGGCCGCGCTGGCCGCGGCCAGTGACATCATCATCACCTGCGTCAGTGACACACCAGACGTGGAAGCTGTGATCCTCGGCGAGGATGGAGTGATCCACGGCGCGCAGCCTGGTAGCCTGGTGATCGACATGAGCACCATCAGCCCGGCCGCGACGCGACGTATCGCATCAGCGTTGGCTGAGAAAAATGTGGCGATGCTGGACGCGCCAATCAGCGGCGGCAGTGAGGGCGCAGCGCGCGGCACGCTCAGTATTATGGTCGGCGGCGCGGCCGAGGACGTGCAGCGGGCGCGGCCTGTGCTACAAACCATGGGGAAACGCATCACCCACGTTGGCCCCAGCGGCGCTGGCCAGACGGTCAAGCTGGTCAACCAGGTGATCGTCGTCGGCAACTGTCTTGCCATGGCCGAGGGGCTGATGTTGGCGCAGGCCGGCGGCGTCGATCTGGAGAAGTGCCTGGAGGCGGTCAGCGGTGGCGCGGCCGGCAGTTGGATGCTCAGCAACCGCGGCCCGCAGATACTTGAACGGGATTGGCGGCCGGGGTTCACCATCGCCTTGCAGCAGAAGGATCTCCGGCTGGTGCTGGAGGCCGCCGACTCCGTGGGCGCGCCTGTGCCCGGCACCGCGCTGGTGTTCCAACTCTACCGCACGCTGGAAGCCCGTGGCCTCAGCGGCGACGGCAACCACGCGCTGGTCAAGGCGCTTGAAGCGCTGGCAGGGTACGAAGTTGCCGCGATTGAAGCATGAAACGAAAAGCGTGAAAGATGGCCCTCAAAGCCGACAGCAAGTTTCACGCTACACACCACACCCCATTTAAGAGCAAAACCATTATGACCGATCCTACGAACCACGTCTTTTATACCGCAGGCCAGCCTGCCCCGCCGTTCAAAGTCACCGCTACGAAGTCAGGCCGCCAGGTCAGCCAGAGCGACTGCCGCGGCACGGTACTGGGACTGATCTTCCATGGGCGCGATAACTACCAGGCTGCCGTGGATGTCAACACAGCTGTGCGGCCGGTGTTTCCCAGCGCTACCGAGCTTACCCTGGCCAGCGTGCTCGATCTGACCATCGTGCCTCGACTCTTGCAGGGAGCCGTCAAGCCGATGCTGGAGAAGGCCTATGACCAGGCCGCCAGCCAGATTCCCGCCGGCTACGATCCGGCCGACTATGTGTTCCTGCTGCCTGACTGGAACGGTTCCCTCTACAAGGCGTTCGGCGTGAAGAACGCCGAGAAGATGGCCGCGCTGGTGGTCATCGACGGCGCTGGCACAGTAGTCGGTAGCTATCAAGGCCCGCAGCCCGGCGAGGCAGCCCTGAAGCTCGTGCAACAGGCGATGGGCTGAAACAACCCGCTGCTGAGCGAGTCGTCCTGAACACACCCAAACAAAAACACGCCAGCGATGCTGCCGCCGCTGGCGTGTTTCATGTCTCATCCGCCGTGCATATGCACACGATGCGCGGAACGATCAGCTTTCGGTGATCACAACCGCGGTCATCACGTCCCCTTGCTGGATTGCGTTCACAACGTCCATGCCACTGGTGACCTGGCCGAAGACCGTGTGGCGACCGTCCAGGTGTGGCTGTGGCGAGTGGGTGATGAAGAACTGGCTGCCGTTGGTGTTGGCGCCGGCGTTGGCCATCGAAAGGGTGCCGGTTTGGTGGCGATGCGGATTGCTGCGCAGCTCGTCTGCAAACTTATAGCCGGGACCGCCGCGGCCGGTGCCGGTTGGGTCACCGCCCTGGATCACGAAGTCGGGGATGACCCGGTGAAAGGTCACGCCGTCGTAGAAGCGCTCGTTGGCCAGGAACACAAAGTTGTTGACTGTTATCGGTGCATCCTGTGCGAAGAACTCGATCTCGATCGTGCCGCGATTGGTTTCAATGGTGGCCGCGTAGTTCTTTTCCGGATCAATGACCATTGCCGGGGGATTCTTCCACTGCATAGTTTTGTCACTCCTTGGTTGATTTGTACTATTCTACTCGAAGTCCGACTTTTTCCGCAAAGTCGGACTTCTTGACCGCTGCATTCTCGCACTTCAGAAGCTCGACTTTGCGAAGAAGTCGGACTTCTTGACCGCTGCATCCTCGCACTTCAGAAGCTCGACTTTGCGAAGAAGTCGGACTTCTTGACCGCTGCATCCTCGCACTTCAGAAGCTCGACTTTGCCGAAAAAGTCGAGCTTCTTGACATCTGCATTCTCGCAGTCCAGACGCTTGTCTTTGCCGAAAAAGTCGAGCGTCGCTGCTATGATCCGTTGATGCCGTACAACTCGCCGAACTTACCCCGCAGATAGGCGATGTAGGGATCGATGGTCAGCGGCGCTCCGGTGACGCGTTCGATCAGCTCGTCAGCGGTGAACTTGCGCCCGTAGCGGTACAGGTTATCACGCAGCCAGCCGTGCAGCGCAGCAAACTCGCCCTGGGCGATGTCGTCCATGACACCCGGGTTGGCCCGCAAGGCCGCCTGCCAGAAGGCCGCGCCCATGATGTTGCCCAATGTGTAGCCCTGGAATGCGCCGCCAATCAGCCCTGAGTACCAGTGGACATCCTGCAGGACGCCGTCGCGGTTGTCGGGCGCCTGAATGCCAAGGCTTTCCTGGTAGCTGGCCTGCCACGCGTCCGGCAGATCTCCAATTGCCAGCTTGCCTTCCAGCAACGCCAGCTCCAGCTCAAAGCGGATGATGACGTGCAGGTTGTACGTCACCTCATCAGCATCGACGCGAATCAGGCTAGGCCGCACCAGATTGATGGCCCGGTAGAACGCACCCTCGCTCACGTCGCCCAGTTGCGCCGGGAACACAGCTTGCAGTCGCGGGTAGTAGTAGCTCCAGAACGGCTGGCTACGCCCCACCACATTCTCCCACAGGCGCGATTGGCTCTCATGGACGCCGGAAGATGTGCCGTGTCCCAGCGGAGTGGCATCGTATTCCTGCGCAACGCCCTGCTCGTACATCGCGTGCCCGGCCTCGTGCAGCGTCGAGAACAGCCCGTCGACCAGGTTGTTCCTGCTGAAGCGGGTGGTGATGCGCACATCGCCGGCTGAGAAGCGGATCATGTAGGGGTGGTGCGTCTTGTCCTGGCGGCCGCGCTCGAAGTCGTAGCCGTAATGGCGCACGATGTCCACGCCGAAATCCCACTGCTGTTGCTCGACATAGTCGCGGTAGATGAAGGAATCGTCGGGCACCGGCTGGGCAGCGATGGCATCCACCAGCGGCACAAGCTGCTCGCGCAGCGCCTTGAACAGCGGTCGCAGAACGGCAACCGTCATGCCGGGGTCCGACTCGTCAATCAGCGGATCGGCGATGTGGCCGTAGCCGGGGAAGTAGTCGGCGTAGCGCCGGCTCAGTTCCAGCGTTTTCTCCAGCACGGGCGCGACGGCGGCGAAGTCGTTGGCAGGCCGGGCCTTGATCCACGTCTGGTAGGAGGCGATTGAGTGCTCGGCCATCTCGCCCACGAACTGGGCCGGCAGCCGCGTCTGACGCTCGTAGTCGCGCCGGGTAACGCGCAGGAGGCTGGCGTCGTCGTCATCGTAGGGCAGACTTTCCTGGTAAGGTTGCAGGTCGTCCAGCAGCCGGCCAATCGCCGGGTCGGTGAATCGCTCTTGAGCCAGCTTTTGCAGCGCGGCGATCTGGCGGCCGCGTGCCTCCGCGCCGCCCGGCGGCATGTAGGTGGTCTGGTCCCAGTACAGCACCGAGGCTGCCGAATTGAAATCGGACGCCTCGCGCAGCCGGGATTTGAGTTCAGTCAGTTTGTCGTTCACAAGGGTCCTTCCGGTTGTAATTCATTCATCGTTGCCGCGAAAGCGAGAATCCTGGTTTGTGAAGCATGGATCCCCGCTTTCGCGGGAATGACAAGTCAGATTTCTCCGGGCCGTCACTCCCGCGAAGGCGGGAGTCCAGTGCGTCGTGAAGCATGGATTCCCGCCTCCGCGGGAATGACAGTCACCACCGACCTCCCGGATCAACTCCGCATCTTGCGCCGTGTCTCTCGCACAAGCCGCACCCAATTGGTGGCGTGGGTCCATGGGTCGATGTGGCTGGTCTCGCCGGCGTAGATGGTACGAATGGGCACCCAGTCCAGCGCGTAGCCGCGCTGCACGCAGGTGACGATCATCTCGACCTCGAACTCGAAGCCGGACTCGCTGCTGCCGAGCATCGCTTCCATCATGCGCCGGCTCAGCAGACGATAGCCCGACTGGTTGTCCTGCACCGGCTGCCCCAGTGCCCAGGAGAAGCTCCAGCGGCCAATGGTGTTGGCTGCACGCCGTACCGCAGGCATCTGCCCGAAATCGCGCGCGCCGATGATGAGGTCGGCGGTAGTCGCAGCATAGCACGCCAGAAACGCCGGTATTTCCGCCGGGTCGTGTTGTCCATCGGCGTCAAGGGTGACAACGGTGCCGTAACCTTGCGCCAACGCCCAGGTCATACCGGCTCGCAGTGCCGCGCCCTTGCCCTGATTGGGGTTCTGGCGAAGGACGGTCGCGCCTGCGGCCTCGGCCACCGCGGCTGTGTCGTCCTTCGACCCGTCGTCCACCACCAGCGCGGGCAGATGCGCCATTACGCCGCGGATCACCGGTGTAATACGCGCCGCCTCGTTGTAGGCGGGGATGAGTGCAACGCTGCCAGGTTGGTTCACAGTCACGGCCAACTTGTTCAGCCTGCCTCAGCCAGGCGCTTGAGCGCCTCGTTCATGCTCACGAAGCCGGCGCGGGTGTCATCCGCGATTCTGCTCCATGCAAACGGCACTACCACGCCGGAGAAGTGCTCGCCGTGTGTGAAATGCACGGCGTTCTCGCCCGCGGGTTCGATCTGGAAGAAGTGCTCGCCGGTGAAGAGTCCGGGCAGACTCCACATCCTGCCCCGCCAGCGCAGCTCGCGCTCCGGTGTCAGCTTGATCAGCGTGGGGTTGAAGGTCATGGGGTTGCGGTTCGGCGTATCCAGCATCACCTCCAGCCTGGCGTCTTCTTTCAGGTCACCCTGGATCAGGCGCACGAACGGGTTCCACTCCGAGTAGCTGTCGAAGTCGGTCAGGATCGCCCACACGGCGCTGGCCGGCGCGGCGATGTCGATAGAAGTCGTGATTTCTCTGGCCATAAGTCCTCTCTTAACGTGGCAATTGTGTCTTGATAAACGCGGCCTGGTCGGCTACGGTTCCCAGCCGCAGCAGTTCCTGGTTGACGTTGCGCAGGCCAAACTGGGCAGCAATCTGGGCCACAAGCTCCGCGGCCTGGACCGAATGCCCTCCCAAGTCGGTGAAGCCATCATGGATGCCAACCTGCGGCGCCCCGAGCTTTTGCGCCCAGATTGTCGCTATCTGAGTCTCGACGGCATCGCGAGGCGGGTCGTATTTCGGTATCGGTGACATGTCGTACTCCGTAAACGTGACGTAGGTGATCGCGAACGGCTCGTCGTAACTCGTCATTCCCGTGTGGTCGGGAATCCACAGCGTCACGGCGCCAGACTCCCGCCTGTGCGGGAATGACGACCATTACGAATCTTGCGCTGAATCGCGTATCACCTGTCTCAAGTCGTCGATGGGACGCATCTCGCTGTTGCCTGCGGCGAAATACCAGTGGTCCCAGCCGTTGCACGGGCTCCCGTTCATCAGATGCCTGCCGGCCTGGTGGATGGAACCCTCGAATCCGTCTCGCAGCCTCAGCTTGCCGTCCGGCTTGATGTGTGCTGTCCGTGCCTTATCCTGGCGAAACCATAGCGTCTGGCCTGGCTGCAGCAACCCCTGCTCCAGCAAGGATGCAAAGGGAATGCGCGGCTGCAACCGCCGTCTGTCGCGAACGTCGAACACGCCGTCGTCCAGCGGCTCCGGTGTGATCGCGTCGATGCGCTGTTGCGCGACCTGGATGTAGCCAGGGTCGCGCTCGATGCCGATCCAGCGGCGGTGCAGCTTCTTTGCAACTGCTCCCGTTGTGCCGCTGCCGAAGAAGGGGTCCAACACCACGTCGCCTGGGTTGCTGCTGGACAGGATAACGCGGTAAAGCAACGCCTCAGGCTTCTGAGTAGAGTGCGCCTTCTCGCCGCCGGCGTCTCGGATGCGTTCGCCGCCGGAGCAGATCGGCAGATGCCAGTCGCTGCGCATCTGCAGGTCGTTGTTGAGCGCCTTCATCGCGTGGTGGTTGAAGGTGTAGCGGGCGCCTTGCCCTTTGCTGGCCCACAGCAGCGTTTCGTGGGCGTTGGTGAAACGCACACCGCGGAAGTTGGGCATCGGATTGGTCTTGATCCAGACCACGTCGTTGAGAATCCAGTAGCCCAGGTCCTGCATGATCGCGCCGACACGGTAGATGTTGTGGTACGAGCCGATGACCCAGATGCTGCCTGTGTCCTTCAAAACCCGGCGGCAAGCGGCCAGCCAGGCGCGGCTGAAGGCGTCGTATTCGGCGAAGCTGGCGAACTGGTCCCAGGCGTCGTTCACCGCGTCAACTCGTGTCATATTGGGCCGGTAGAGCGCCTGCCGCAGTTGTAAATTGTAGGGCGGGTCGGCGAAAATCAGGTCCACCGACCGCGCCGGCAGCGCGGCCAGCACCTCCAAACAGTCGCCGGGCAAGATCCGATCCAGCGGCCGCGCAGCCGAGTCGCTCACCGGACACCCCATTCCCACATGCCGAAGGCTGTCTTGCGGTCGAGCGGAAAGCCAGCCTCGCGCAGCGCGACTCCTATCTCGCCCAGGTGATAGCCCTCGTGGCTGATCAGGTAGCCGACAAAGGCCGGCGTGTGTGGCTTGAAACCGGGAACGCGCTTGCCCGTCGCCAGCGCGCTGGCGACCATTGTCTCGATGTCCTGTCCGGATGCTTCAAGCGCGGCGCGCAACGACTCCCGGTCGTAGCGGTCCTGCTTGCCCAGCTTGGCTATGCCGTCAAGCAGCGCCTTGCCGCTGGCCAGCCACATCACCCGCACGTCGTGGATGTGCGCGAACATCTGCGGCGCGCTGCGTCCCTTGGCGGCTGCGGGCAGCGAGAAGACTGCTTCGTCCACCGCGTCCAGGACGTATAGCACGACGCGTGCGTTGATCTGCCAGGTTTCGAGCAATGGGTCAGCCATAGGTTTCTTCCGTCCGTGTGTCCAATCACAAAGATTGTAACACAGGAGCGCGGCTAGCAGCAATCGAGCATGTGGCTCGCACTCCTACTCCTACTCCTACTCGTCCTCCTACTCTTACTCTTTAAGCAGCCGAAGAGGACGAGGATGAGTAGGAGTAGGAGTAGGACTAGGAGTAGGACTAGGAGTAGGAGGGTGGGGACGTTGTAAGGTTACTCTAAGGTTGCTCTAATGCGCCATTAAGGTTCAGGCGTTATTATTACGTCATCGTTCGGTAAAACGAATGATGCTCCTTCCTTCCTCCTTGCGGGGTGACAGATTGGGACGGTCTGTCACCCCCATCTTCTTTTTTAGGACCTAACACCGCGCCGTAGCGCGGTTTTTTGATTCTACTTGCCTTGACGCAAACATGCCCGTGGCGTACAATCCGGTGCCAGCAGCAAGCCGATCTGCTGCTGGCCAGCCTGTTAGCTGCAAGGAGCCAGCCATGTCCCAACGAATCACCCCGCGAGAGATCGCGATTACCGCTCTGATGATTGCCCTGGTGGCCGTTGTCACGCGCTTTCTGATCGTCCCCATTGGCGCCGGCTTCTTCAACCTGTCGGATGCCGCAGTCTACTTCGCTGCCTTCACCTTTGGCCCGTGGATTGGCTTCTTGGCTGGCGGAGTCGGCGCAGCGCTGGCCGATCTCAGCGCGGGCTACGCCTCCTTTGCGCCGCTGACCTTCATGGCCCATGGGTTGCAGGGTCTGGTGGCCGGCTTCATCGTGCTGCGCGGACCCGGGTCGCTGGTGACACGCATGATCCTGGCCGCGGTTGCGGGCACGCTTACCATGGCAGGTGTCTACTTTGCCGGAGAATACTTCGGCGCCAATTTGGGTTGGGGTGGGCCGACCCAGGCGCTGACCGAGCTTCCCTTCAACCTCTTGCAGAACGTCATCGGCGCAGCCATTGCCATCCCGCTGTCGATCCTGGTGCGCCGCGCCTATCCACCGTTGAACCGCTATATCAGTGAGTAAGAGGCGTCCTCAGTGACACCACCATCGCAAGTGGTTGTCATCTGCGCTCCCTTGCTTCCCGCTGGTCTTTTTTCTCCTCATCTCCCATGTCCGTCCGCCTGGACGACCTCCGTTTTAGCTACCCGCCTATCACAGCCGGCGCTCGGCCGTCTGAGGTGCTACGCGGCGTTTCGCTTGATGTGCCTGCAGGCCAGTCGATCGCGATCATGGGGCCGAACAGCAGCGGCAAGACTACCCTGGCACTGATCCTGGCCGGACTGGCGCCGGCGATGACCGGCGGCGCGCTGGCGGGGAGCGTACTGGTCAACGGCCTCGACGCCACGACAACCCCCGCGGCCACCCTCAGCGCCAGCATTGGCCTGGTGTTCCAGGAGCCAGAACGCCAACTGTTCAACATGACTGTGGCGGAGGAGGTCGCGTTCGGCCTCGAAGGGCAGGCGCTGGCGCCGCGTGAGATCGGCCAGCATGTCGCGTGGGCGTTGGCGCAGGTGGGCATGACCGGGTTGGAGGAACGCGCCCCATGGCAGCTTTCCGGTGGACAGCAGAAGCGGCTTGCCATTGCCACGCTGCTGGCGATTCGGCCCCCTGTTCTGCTGTTGGACGAGCCGATGGCCGGATTGGACCCCGGCGCCCGCCGCGAGATCGCGGCCGTGCTGGGCGACCTGCACCGAACTGCCGGCGCGACCATCATTGTGCTGGAGAAGGACGCCGAGTTCGTGGCGCGCTGGGCGGAACGGGTCGTTATCTTGGCCGATGGGCAAATTGCGCTGGACGGCTCGCCTACGGACGTCTTCGCTAAGGTGGAGCGCCTGCACAGCCTGGGTGTGGCCGTCCCGCAGATGGCCGAGCTGGCCGCGCGTTTGCCGGATGCCGCCGGTTCCGCGACATTCCTCACCGCCCGCCAGGCCGCCGCCAGGTTGACTTCGCAGCTAGCTGTGCCTGTTGCCGCTGCGGCGGTTGCGAAAGAAATACCTGCCAACCGATCTTTTGAGCACGCAACGCTCCAAGGCGGTGTGGCAGATGCCACGCCATCCGCCATCGACGTTCGCAACGTTACCTTCTGCTACGAGGATGGCACTCGGGCGCTGGACGACCTCTCGCTCCTCGTACCGGACGGCCAATTCCTGGCAGTCGTGGGACGCAATGGCGGCGGCAAGAGTACCCTGGCGCGGCATCTAAACGGCCTCCTGCGACCTCAGAACGGCGAGGTTGCCATCCGGGGAAAACCCGCGGCCGGCCGTCGCGTCGGCGATCTGGCAAAGGAGATCGGCTATGTCTTTCAAAACCCCGATCACCAGATATTCGCTACTTCAGTACGCGAGGAGGTGGCCTACGGCCTGCGCAACCTGGGCGTGACGGGCGAGGAGGCCAGCCGCCGGGTTGATGAGGCGCTGGCCGTGTTTGGTCTGGCCGATGTGGCCGGGACGCCGCCGGCTGTGCTTGGCTACGGGCTGCGGCGTCTGGTGACTCTGGCGTCGGTGTGGGCGATGCAGCCGCCGATCTGGGTGCTGGATGAGTCGACCACCGGCCTCGATGCCCGCTACACCGCGACGTTGATGGACCGGCTGCGCAGCTTGCACGCGGGCGGCCGAACCATTCTGTTCATTACCCACGACCTGCGACTGGCAGCCGAGTTCGCCGAGCGGATGGTCGTCATCGACCGCGGGCAGGTGACGCTGGATGGTCCGCCGGCCGCAGTGTTCAGCGACAACGACGCGCTGCAAGGTTTTGGCTTGCGCCCGCCGCCCATCACTCGACTGTCGGCGCTGCTGGCCCCCAGCGGATTTGCGCATCCCACCCTGAGCGTCGACCAGTTTGTAGACGCGTGGTAACTACTCAACCTCCACCGGGGACGCTACTTGAAGCCCAGCCCGCGCTCTTTCAGGCTGACAAAGCGCTGCCGCCCGATGATCAGGTGGTCCAGAACGTCGATATTGAGCAGGCTGCCCGCCTCGACGATCATGCGTGTCACCTGGACATCCTCGGGGCTGGGTGTCGGGTCGCCGCTGGGATGGTTGTGGACCACGATCATGCCGGCGCAGTTGGCGCGGATCGCCTCACGAAACATCTCGCCGACCCGAACCTGGGCGGTGTTCAACGAACCGACATAGATGGTGGGGATGCTGAGAACCCGGTTGCGCGTATCAAGCAGTACGGTCCGCAGATGTTCCTGCGGCAAGAGCGACATCTCTGCCATCAGCAGGTTGGCCGCGTCGGCCGGCGAGCGCATCTGTGGTCTCTCGTGTGGCGCCGTTACCAGTAGCCGGCGCCCCAACTCCAGCGCAGCCTTGATCTGCACCGCCTTGGCCTGGCCGATGCCTTTCTCCTGGCACAACTCGGACACAGTAGCCTGCGCCAGGCCGGGCAAGCCTTCAAAGCGCGCCAGCAGCCGTTCGGCTACGCGCACTACGTTTTCACCGCCCGTGCCGACCCGCAGAATGATGGCCAGCAACTCAGCCGAGCTCAGCGCGCCGGCGCCATAGTGCTCCAGCCGCTCGCGCGGGCGCTCACCCTCCGGCAGATCATGAATGGTGGGACGGTATTCCGCTTGCAGGTCGTCGGTCACTCGGTTCCCCTCCGCGATAGATAAAGCTATTTGTCGATGAAGATAGATCGCTACTGCCGCTGTGTGGCAGGTGCAGGCAAGGTCGAAGCAGGTCTGCCAATCGGTACCATGGGCAGGTACATGCGCTCGGTCATCGGCGACTCGGACAGCATGGTCACGTTGTAGAGGGGGCCTGACATGCCCCAGCGGCGGGCCGTCTCGTAGTCCACCTCGGCAACCACGCCGCGCTGGTTCAGCCGGTCAAAATCTCTGGCTGCCGCGTAATCGACCACCAGGAACGGTCCCTCAGCCGGCAAGCCAGGACGCACGAGCCAGACCTTACGCCCCAGGTCTCCCGGTCGCAAGGTTGCAATGTAGCCAACGCACGCCGGCTTGTCGCAATACGGCACCTGAGCAAGCTCCAGCCGTCGGTGATAGGCGCGCTCCATCACGTCATACGCGTAGAACGTCACCTCGCCGCGCGCCGGCAGCGGAGTCGACATGTACCACGGCGGATTGGGTTGTTGCTGAACGGGGCTTAACAGCAAGCTCAGAGTCAGGATGATGGCTGCTAACAAGATAATTCCTTAAACAGGGTGTGCTCTTTGGACGACGTGGCCGCCTCAAGCGTTCCCAAGAATGCCAGATGCAGCAGGTTTTGTCAAACAATGCTGCACGAAACTCGACTTTTTTCGGCAAAGTCGAGTTTCTCCAACAGCGCGCCAGAAGTTCGACTTTTTCGGAAAAGTCGAACTTCTCGAACGGGAATTGACGGCGCGGGTTACCCGTGCTACCCTATGAGCAACTCAGAAAAGACGTTGATCGTGCAAGTTACTTTGACACCTGCCTTGCCGCCAAAGCAGCGTCCCAAAAATATTTGAAACAAACCCATGACAGAAGAGTCTACTTCCAACGTTGCCGTGTTCGCAGGACTGGTTTTCAGCGAAGCCGGCGCGCCCGTCGATGTTGCCTACATCGGCAACGAGGCGCACTATGTGGTGGTTGACGACGGATTTCGCCGCCACGTCGCCGCGCGCGAGGTCGATCGCCAGGTGTTGCTCTTCCTGCGCGAGCAGATGGAGCCGCACAAAGACATGGTGCTCGAAGAAACGATGCGCATGCTGGGCAAGGACGACTTGTTTACCAAGGTCATGCTCGACTCGTCGCTCAAGAACCTGGACCAGATGGCCTCGCAGCCGATACCGGAGGAAGCCCGCGCCTGGCTGGGCATGCTGGGCTTTCGCATCGTTATCAATGTCCATGGCGAGGTGGTGGAAGTCACCATGCCGGGCATGACCGGCGGCGACTGGGAGGAATAACACCCATGAAGAAACTGCTTGTTGCACTGGTTGCGCTGATCGCGTTGGTCGCGGCCGCAGTCGCCGCTGTCGTTGCCTTTTTACGCCGTTTTCTGCCGGAGACCGAGGGTCGCGTCGAGTTGAACGGCATCCATGGCCCGGTGGAGATCGTTCGCGACCACTGGGGCGTGCCGCATATCTACGCCACCTCGGAGGAAGACCTGTTCTTCGCCCAGGGCTACGTCCACGCGCAGGACCGCATGTGGCAGATGGAGTTGCAGCGGCGGGCCGGCGCCGGCCGGTTGGCGGAGATTCTTGGCGAGCCGGCTCTGGAGATCGACCGCACCTTTCGCATCCTGGGCCTCAATCGTGCCGCTGAGGACGAAGCAGCCGCCCTGTCCGGCGAGTCGCTGGCTGTCCTGCAAGCCTACTCGGCCGGCGTCAACGCCTATATGCGGCTGAGGCGCGGCAGCCTGGGTATTGAGTTCCGGCTGCTGGGCTTCGAACCACAGCCCTGGCGGCCGGTGGACAGCTTCTACTGGGCCAAGGTTCTGGCGACCAACCTGAGCGGCAACATGACCAGCGAGGTGCTGCGGGCGCGCCTGGCGCGCCAGGTTGGGGCCGATCTGGCTGCCGATCTGGAGCCGTCCTATCCCGCCTCCAATCCTGTGACCGTGCCGGGCGATGGCAGTCCGCCTCAGCCCAACGGCTGGCGCTCCGATGCGCTGCGCGACGCGCTGCGCCTGGTCGAGCAGATGCTGGGCGGGCCGGCCACGCCGCCGCCAGCCGCGGCGCGCTCACCGCTTTCTGGCGTCATCCCCCTCAACCCCAGCGCGAGCAACCAGTGGGTGGTGGATGGCGCGCACTCGGCCACCGGCCGGCCGTTGTTGGCCAACGACACCCACATGATGGTCGCCATGCCGGCGCTCTGGTATCAGGCGCATCTGTCCGGCGGGCGCTATCAGGTTGCCGGCGTTTCCATGCCCGGCGTGCCCGGCGTCGTTATCGGCCACAACGATCACATTGCCTGGGGCATGACCACCGGCTGGCAGGACAGCCAGGACCTCTACGTCGAGAAGGTGAACCCGGCCAACCCGCGCGAGTTTGAGTTCCGTGGCAAGTGGGAGAAGGCCGAGGTCGTGCGCGAGGTGATCCTGGTCAAGGGACGCAGCGCGCCGCTGGTCGAGGAGGTGCTGATCACGCGCCATGGCCCCATCGTCAGCAAGCTGGGGGACGAGAAGCAGCCGCTGGCGCTGCGTTGGACCGCCCACGATGTCACCGATCCCGTCAGCGCCTTTCTGGGCGTCAATCGAGCGAAGGACTGGAACGATTTCCGCGCCGCGCTGGATAAGTGGGTTACGCCGCCGCACAACTTCGTCTATGCAGACACCGCGGGCAACATCGGCTTCCTGCAGGCCGGCCGGGTGCCCGTGCGCGGCAAAGGACACGGCATGGCGCCCGCGCCTGGATGGACAGGCGAGTACGAGTGGGAACGGTTCCTGACGGTGGACGAGATTCCGCAGGTGTTCAACCCGGAACAAGGCTGGATCGCAGTGGCCAACAACGTGGTGGTCGCCCACGACTATCCATACTTCCTGTCGGCCGACCTGGAAGATTCGGTGCGCGCGACGCGCATCGCCGAGCTGCTGCAGTCGCAGGATACCTTCAGCGCGGCTGAGTTCGCCCGTTTCCAGCGCGACACAGCCAGCGCCCACGCGCGCCGCTTTGTGCAGCACTTGCTGAAGATCCAGCCGACCAACACCCGCGAGGCCGCCGTGCTGGACCTGTTGCGCGCCTGGGACTGCAAGATCGATGCTGACAGCGTGGCCGCCAGCATCTACCACGTTTGCCAGCTCAACGCGCTGCACACCATCTTCGACCGCCACCTAGGCGAACAGGCCGACGGCTATATCGGCATCGACATCACCGGCCTCGGTGACTTCAGCCTGTATCAAGGGCGCACCACCGTGCGGCTGCTGGAGATGCTCGACAACCCGCGCGACACAACCTGGCTGCGCGACCCGATGACCGGGATTCCTGAAACGAAAACCGAGGTTCTGCACCGCGCGCTGCGCATCACATTGAAGCAGATGATCGCTACCTACGGCGCCGACATGACAAAATGGACCTGGGGCCGGCTGCACCGGGTCGAGTTCGCCCACATTGCCGGCGCGGTCAAGCCGCTCAATCTGCTGTTCAACCGCGGCCCCTATCCCATGGGCGGCGACAATGAGACGTTGCTGCGGGCTACCACGCGGCCAGAGTTCCCCTTCAAGCCGGCAGGCGCCATCGACGCCATGCGCTTCGTGGCCGATGTGAGCGACTGGGACCGCAGCCAGATCATGGTGGCGGGCGGGCAGTCGGGCCACGTCGCCAGCAAGCACTACGACGACCTGATCCCGCTCTGGCGCGATGGCCTGACCGTGCCGATGCCCTTCAGCCGCGCGGCCGTGGAACGCAGCGCCGGCGCGCGCCTGACCTTATACCCGAAGCAACGAGGCATGCGAACCAATGGCGCTGATCCAATGTAGCTACCAGTCGGACGCGTTGGGCAGCCCCGCGACGATCCAGGTGATCCTGCCGGAGCCGCTGCGCAAGTCGTATCCGGTGCTCTATCTGCTGCACGGGCTGCTGGATGACCAGAGTGTCTGGACGCGCCAGACCTCCATCGAGCGCTACGTGCAGCCACTGGGCCTGGCGGTCGTCATGCCCGCGGTGCAGCGCGGCTGGTACACCGACATGGTGTCCGGTCCCGGCTATTTCACCTTTGTCGCCGACGAGTTGCCGGCGCTGGTCAAGGGCATGTTTCCGATCTCGACCCGCCGCAAAGACACCTTTGTGGCCGGGCTGAGCATGGGCGGCTACGGCGCGTTCAAGCTGGCGCTGGCGCACCCGAAACGCTACGCCGCGGCCGCCAGCCTGTCCGGTGCGCTGGATGTAGTGGCGTTGTTGCCGACTCTTGACAAGGCTGAGCGCAAGGAGTGGCAGGCTATCTTTGGCAACCTGAAGAAGCTGGCGGGCAGCGACAACGACCTTGACTATCTGGCCCGGCACCTCGTCAAGAGCAGAGCGCGTCGCCCGCGGTTGTTCCAGTGTTGCGGCACCGAGGACTTTCTGTACGACCAGAACGTCAGTTTCCGCGACCTGCTCAAGAGCCTGCGCGTCAGGCTGACCTATGAAGATGGGCCGGGCGAACACGATTGGGCCTATTGGGACCACATGATCCAGCGCGTGTTGGCCTGGCTACCGCTGGAGCTGCCGACACCTTAGCCGGGGAGACGGGGCCGTTGAAAAAGGCGTTTTTACTGGTTCTGTTTGGGCTGTTGTTCCTGGGCGCGGCAGTAGTGGCATTCGCGATCTGGGCCGATGGGCATGTGGCTGCGCGCGCCGCGGGCCGGATCTTCGACAGCATCGACGGGATACCACACCGCGAAGTCGCGCTGGTTCTCGGCACGTCGAAATACAGCAATGGCCGCCTGAACAGCTTCTATACGGCGCGCATCCGGGCCGCGGCCGAGTTGTACAACGCGGGCAAGGTGGACGGCATTCTGGTCAGTGGCGATAACGGCCGAGAGGACTACAACGAGCCGGCGCAGATGAAGGAAGACCTGGTCGCGCTAGGCGTGCCAGCCGAGTACATCACCGCCGACTATGCCGGGTTCCGCACGCTGGATAGCATCTACCGCGCCGAGG
Organism: Caldilineae bacterium; assembly: GCA_020634555.1. Taxonomy (GTDB): domain Bacteria; phylum Chloroflexota; class Anaerolineae; order JAAEKA01; family JAAEKA01; genus JACKBK01. The sequence goes on along the minus strand of JACKBK010000001.1, from coordinate 66,447 downwards.
AGGTGTTCGGCTTGCAGACGTATACGGTCGTCTCGCAGCCGTTTCACCTGGAACGGGCGCTTTATCTGGCCGGGCAGCGCGGCCAGGATGTGATCGGCTATGCGGCTTACGGCCCTGCCGGCTACTGGGGCCGGCGCGTGCGGGCGCGCGAGGTGTTGGCCCGCGCGCTGGCCGTGTTGGACGTGGAAGTTTTGCGGAGAGAGCCGCGCTTTCTGGGTGAGCCGGTGTACGTGAATCGTCGCGCATCCGGGAGTCTTTAGGTCCTGCGCTCGTGTTCCCCACAATTGGAGAAGTGTTATGATCCGAGTTTTATTCGTTTGTCTTGGCAACATCTGCCGCTCGCCGATGGCGGAAGCGGTGTTTCAGGAGTATGTCGACGAGGCGGGGCTCACCGATGCATTCGAGGTCGACTCGGCCGGCACCGGCAGTTGGCATGTGGGCGAGCCGGCCCACCGCGGTACGTTGACTGTGCTGCGACGCCATGGCATCCCGTACGACGGCCGCGCTCGCCAGGTGCAACCAACTGACCTGGCGCACTACGATTACGTGATCGCGCTGGCTGGCGAGAACGCGCGCGACCTGCGCCGGCTGGACCGGAGCGGTGTGCTCGATGGCAAGCTGTACCAACTGATGGACTTTACGCCGCCCGGTTACCCGCGCGACGTGCCCGATCCCTATTACAACGGCAGGTTCGACGAAGTCTACGACCTGGTGGATGCCGGCGCGGCCGGCCTGCTGGACCATATTCGAGCCGAGCACGAGCTGGCATGACCCTGCCGTCTGGATTGGCTGCTGCGCTGGAAATGCTGCTTGGCGCGCCGCCGCGACAGGTGCAGTTGGTCAGCGGCGGGGACATCAGCCAGGCGGCGCGGGTGGAGGCTGCCGGCGGGACCTTCCTGGTCAAGTGGCACGCGCATCCACCGCGGCCGGCGGCAGGTTGGCCAGGTATGTTCGAAGCCGAGGCGCGCGGGCTGCAACTCCTGGCGTCTGCGAAAACGGTGCGCGTGCCTGCTGTGTTGGGATTTGGCGAGCCAGCAGGCAACTCGCCGGCGTTCATCGCGATGGAATGGATCGAGCGGGGCACCGACAGCCAGCGCGCGGCGGCTGCGCTGGGCAAAGGACTGGCCGCGCTGCACCACCGCACAACCTCCGTCTATGGTCTGGATCACCACAACTACTGCGGGGCGACGCCTCAGGACAATACGCAGTGCGAGTCCTGGGTCGAGTTCTACGGGGAGCGTCGGCTGGGGTTTCAACTGGCGTTGGCGGCGCGGCGCGGACTGATGCCAACGGCGCGCCGGGGACGGCTGGAGAGGGTGATTGCCGGTCTAGACCGCTGGATTGACGAGTCAGCCTGCCAACCGTCGCTGCTGCACGGCGACTTGTGGGGCGGCAACTGGTTGGCCGGGGCGGATGGAGAGCCTGCGTTGATTGACCCGGCGGTCTACTTCGGCGACCGCGAGGCGGAGCTGGCGATGTGCCGGCTGTTCGGCGGGTTTCCCCCCGATTTTTACCGCGCTTACGACCACGCCTGGCCGCCCGCGCCCGGCCGCGACGGGCGCATCCAGCTCTACCAGCTATATCACGTTCTCAACCACCTCAACCTGTTCGGCGAGAGTTACGGCGGGCACGTAGACGCAATCCTGCGCCGTTACGCGGGCTAAACCGAATCCTGTAGGATAGCGCCTTGTGGGCGTTCCGGTGTCCCCCAAAAGGGCACGAGGCCCTATCCTACCGCAAAGACGGCCCAAGGTGCATCTGCATCTGTAGGATAGCCCCTTGTGGGCGTTCCGATGTCCCTCGAACGGGCACAAGGCGCTATCCTACAAATTCTGCGAAGATGTTTCCATACGAAAACGGTGGCTGGTTTGATTGCCAGCCACCGTTCACTGTTTACCGATCACATTCCGTTCAGCCGCCGCGGGCAGGATTCCAGGTTACTTTGTCGGGATCCAACTCCCAATGTGTCGGGGAGCGCCAGAGCGCCGATAACAGCAGTTCCTTCTTGAAGATCATCTCCTTGGGCAGCCGGTCGTACAATCGGATAAACAGCTCCTCGTGGGAGAGCATTTCCTGCTTCCAAAGATCTGAGTTGACCGTCATCAGCTTGTTGAAGTCATCGCGGCTGAACTCCAGGCCGTCCCAGTTGAGATCCTCGTAGCGCGGCATCCAACCGATGGGGCTTTCGGTGCTGTAAGCCCTTCCATGCACGCGGTCGACAATCCATTTCAGGACGCGCATGTTCTCGCCGAAACCTGGCCAGATAAACTTGCCGTTCTCGTCCTTGCGGAACCAGTTGACGGAAAAGATGCGCGGCGGATTGGGAACGTTGCGTCCAAAGTTGAGCCAGTGGCCGATGTAGTCCGCCATGTGGTAGCCGCAGAAGGGCAGCATAGCAAAGGGATCGCGGCGCACGACGCCCATCTTGCCGAACGCGGCTGCCGTGGTCTCCGATCCCATGGTGGCGGCGATGTAAACGCCGTGGTTCCAATTGGTGGCCTGGTACACCAGCGGGACGACATTGGTTCGCCTGCCGCCGAAGATGAAGGCTGAGATCGGCACGCCCTGTGGGTCATCCCACATCGGGTCGATGGCCGGATTGAGAACTGATGGCGCCGTGAAGCGGGCGTTGGGGTGGGCCGCCTTGGTCTCGCTGGCTGGTGTCCATGGGTTGCCATGCCAGTCGGTGGCTTCTGCCGGCGACTCGTCGGTCATCCCTTCCCACCACACATCACCATCGGGCAGCAGCGCCACGTTGGTGAAGATGCTGTCGCGGCGGCAAGCATCCATTGCGTTGGGGTTGGTTTGGTACGACGTCCCTGGCGCCACGCCGAAGTACCCCGCCTCGGGGTTGATGGCGTACAGCTTGCCGTCCTTGGCCATCTTGATCCAGGCGATGTCGTCGCCGACGGTTGTCACCTTCCAGCCTTCAAAGCCGGCCGGCGGAATCAGCATAGCGAAGTTGGTCTTGCCGCAGGCGCTGGGGAAGGCGGCCGCGACATAGGTCTTCTCACCCTCAGGCGTTTCGACGCCCAGAATCAACATGTGCTCGGCCAGCCAGCCCTCGTCGCGGGCCATGACCGAGGCGATGCGCAGCGCCAGACACTTTTTGCCCAGCAGCGCGTTGCCGCCGTAGCCGCTGCCGTAGGACCAGATCGAGCGCTCCTCCGGGAAGTGGACAATCCACTTGTCTTCCCGGTTGCAAGGCCACGGCACATCCTCCTGGCCAGGCTCCAGCGGCGCCCCGACAGAGTGCATGCAGGGCACGAACTCACCCTCCTCGCCCAACACATCCAGAACGGCGCTCCCCATACGGGTCATGATCCTCATGTTGGCTACCACGTAGGGCGAGTCGGTGATCTCGAAACCGATCTGGGCAATGGGCGAGCCGAGCGGACCCATGCTGAAAGGAATGACATACATCGTTCGGCCGCGCATGCAGCCGTCGAACAGCTCTAACAGCTTGGCCTTCATCTGGTCTGGGTCGACCCAGTTGTTAGTCGGACCGGCATCTGCCTTGCGTTTGCTGCAGATGAAGGTACGGTCTTCGACGCGCGCCACATCGCTGGGGTCGGAGAAGGCCAGATATGAGTTTGGACGCTTCTCCTCGTTCAGCTTGATGAAGGTGCCGGCTTCGACCATCTGGGCGCACAGGGCGTCGTACTCGGCATCGCTTCCGTCGCACCAGTGGATGCTGTCAGGCGTGCAAAGCGCTGCCATTTCGTCGACCCAGGCGAGTAGGGCGGAGTGTTTGAGGTTGTCAGGTTGGTTACTCACAGTACCTTCCTTTCTTTTTGGAGAATGGGTGTTGGCTCAGGCTGTCAAGAGCTGACATGCCTGGTTATCAGACAGAGATGTTGCACTACGGATGTGCCTCTGTTGTGACTCAACGACTGTCAGACTTGGTCGGCCTGGCCAGTTGAGCGCGCCATGGTGTCGGCGACAACGCGCATGGAAAGCCAACGTTGCACCTTGGGACGATATGCGTGTGGTTCCACCAGGTCAGGAAACTTGGCGATGCTGGCAAAACGAATATCGCCTTCAACACGACCAATGGCCACCGGCGATACCTGTCCGGTGCTGGCGTGCTCGATGAGGAAACCCAGCCCGCGGGCTGTCAGGCGGGTGGCCTGGATGCGATCGAATGGCGACGCCTTGCCGCCCTGTTGGGTGTGGCCGAGAATGCAGCGGCGAACATCGAACAGGTCGCCGCCCTCCTTCTCGAACAACGTGACGATGAAGTCGGTGCTGTAGGCGGGGTCCGCGTTTTCGCTGCGGACCATCAAGCCGAGACGCTTGCCATGTTGGAAGCTGTCTTTCAGGAAGTTGACGTCAGCGCGCAGCATATCCAACGTGATGCCTTCCTCCGGCAGATAGATGCGCTCGGCGCCGGTTGCCATGCCTCCCATCAGCGCCAGATAGCCGCAATCGTGCCCCATCACTTCGACCACATAGCAGCGGCGCGAGGCTACCGCCGATTCCTTGATCTTGTCCACGTCCATCACAATGCTGTTGAGGGCTGTGTCCGCGCCGATGGTCAGATCGGTTTCAGGGAGGTCGTTGTTGATGGTGGCCGGCACGCAGACCACCGGCAACGCCAGCGCGGGATAATCGAAGTGCCAGCGGTACATATCGTACGCCAACTGATAGCCCGCCCAGCCGCCGATGATCAACAAGCCATCGATCTGATGTTCCGACATGCGTTCGGCGACGATCCGGGCATCCTCCGGCGCAGGCCGTTTACGGCTGGTACCCAGCTCCGCCCCGCCTTTGGATACCCAGCCATGCACACTCATCCAGCTCATCTCGCGGACTTCGTTGCGCAATAGCCCGGGCAGTCCGTTGTAGATGCCCAACATGGTGTGGCCACGGTCGATGCCCAGGCGAATCGCGGCCCGCACCGCGGTGTTCATGCCGGGCGCCGGCCCGCCGGCGTGCATCACCGCCAGGCGCAGCTTGCGCCGTCCTGGTTGCGGCTCGCGCGGGTGCGCCTGCAAGACAGTGTGGAGAATCTCATAGGATTCGACAAAGCCGCGGCCGCGAGCGGCCATGGCCTCATCGTAACGGCCGGCCCGGATCAGCTCGGCCACCTCCTGTGTGCGGCGCACGTTCTCCATCAGCGGCGAGCTGACCACGTTGTTCTGGCGGATGCCAACCAGTTGCGGCTCGCGCTCGGGGGGCGTTGTGATCAATTCCTGCACGGCGTAGTAGCCCAGCAGCGTGCTCATGTTGCGGTCGAAGGCGCTGGGCGATCCGCCGCGCTGGACGTGGCCGAGGATTGTGACGCGTGTGTCCTCGCCCAACTGTTCGCTGAGAAGGCGCTGCACATATTCGCTGGAGATTGGCTTGCCCTCGCGATCGATGGCGCCTTCAGCCACCAGGACGATGTTGTGGCGTCGCCCCGTATCGCGGCCGGCGCCGATAGTCTCGCACATCTCGTCTTCCCAGCCTGGCTCCGGCGGGTTTTCCGGGATGAGTATCCAGTTTGCGCCGGTAGCCAGACCGGCCATCAGCGCCAGATAGCCACAATGGCGCCCCATTACCTCCACCACGAAGCTGCGCTGGTGGCTGGCGGCGGTGCTGGCGATGGCGTCCACCGCTTCGACGATGCGGTGCAGCGCTGTGTCGGCGCCGATGGTCATGTCGGTGCCGAACATGTCGTTGTCGATGGATCCAACCAGACCGACGATGGCAAGGTGTGGGTGCTGGGCGACCACCTCTTCAGCCAGCCGGCCCTGTTCCTGAAGCTCTGCCAGCAGGCCCTGCCATTCCTGGCGGAACAGGTTGGCTCCTGTCAGGCTGCCGTCGCCGCCGATGACTACCAGCGCGTCGATACCGCGGCTGACCAGGTTGAAGGCTGCCTCCAGCCGTCCCTCGCGGGTGCGAAAAGCGGCCGAGCGGGCCGAACCGATGACGGTCCCGCCCAGATGGAGGATGCCGCCTACATCGTCGCGCGCCATCGATCGGATGTAGTCTCCGCCGCGGATCATCCCTTCATAGCCTTCATAGATCGCGAAAACCTCCAGCCCTGCATTGACGCCGGTGCGTACGACCGCGCGCACAGCCGCGTTCATCCCTTGCGAGTCCCCGCCACTGGTAAACACTGCGATTCGAGGGTTTCTGCTCATTTCGTCGATTCCTGAAATCAGGACATACCCGGCATTTTTGTGTTGTCCTGTGCGAAAAACTGCTCAACGCGGTGAGGAAACAGGCTGCCGGCACGCGTTTCCATGGTTCAACCGCCTGCCAGCCCGCCTTTGAGCATTGGTACGGCACAAGTAGTATACCACAGGTGCCATGAATCATACATTATTTCACAACCAGTTCAGGTTTCACGAGGTACAGCCACCGAAAGAGCCTCCCGTTCCTTTGATCACCGGCTGTGGGGCTTTCGTGCTTTTCTTCGCCTATTGATCTTGCATTAAGCCGTTGGTGGGCGTATAATCTTAAGTGCCAGTAATCCCGCGCGGCAGTGCGTTATGCCTCGGGGTGATTGTTTTTGTCCAGCTTCTGTGCGCCGGACCAGTTCCGGCCTTTTTCATTAGCTACCGTTTCACAAAAGGAGTAAATCAAAATATGAGCAAGAAATGGGTCTACCTGTTTAAAGAGGTGGACGAAGCACAAGACTACGTTGGCGGTTCCTGGGACGGCGTACGGTCCCTGTTGGGCGGCAAGGGCGCGAACCTGGCCGAGATGACCCGCATCGGTGTACCTGTTCCTCCGGGCTTTACTGTCACCACTGAGGGCTGCAACGCCTATCTGACCGCAGGTAACACGTATCCTGAAGGCATGTGGGAGCAGGAACTGGCCGCGATGAAGGCTACAGAAGCAGCTACCGGCAAAACCTTCGGCGATCCCAAGAACCCGCTGCTGGTGTCCTGCCGTTCCGGCGCCAAGTTCTCCATGCCCGGCATGATGGACACCGTGCTCAACATCGGCCTGAACGACGAGACAGCCGCCGGCATGGTGGAGCTGACCGGCGACGAGCGATTCGTCTATGACAGCTACCGTCGCCTGGTGCAGATGTTCGGCAGCGTGGTGCTGGATATCGACGATGAGCCGTTCGAGGATCTGATCACCGATAAGCGCGCGGCCAAGGGTGTCAAGTCCGACACCGAGTTTGACGCCGCGGACTGGAAGGAACTGACAGAGCAATTCAAGGCCATCATCCACGAGGAGAAGGGCTTCGATTTCCCCCAGGATCCCTACGAGCAGCTTCGCCTGGCTACTGAGGCTGTTTTCAAGAGCTGGAACGGCAAGCGAGCCAGAGACTATCGAAACGCCGCCAATATCCGCCATGATCTGGGGACCGCTGTGAACATCCAGACCATGGTCTTCGGCAACATGGGTTGGGAAAGCGGCACCGGCGTCGCGTTTACCCGCGATCCTGCTACCGGCGAGCGTGTCATGTATGGCGACTATCTGCTCAACGCCCAGGGCGAGGATGTGGTAGCCGGCATCCGCAACACGAAGAAAATTGCCGAGCTGGCTGAAGAGATGCCTGCTGTCTACCAGCAGTTTACCGACATCACCGACAAGCTGGAACTGCACTATCGCGAGATGCAGGACGTGGAGTTCACCATTGAGAACCAGCGTTTCTGGATGCTCCAGACCCGCGACGGCAAGCGCACGGCTGCTGCCGCCATCAAGATCGCGGTGGACATGGCCCGTGAAGGCCTGATCACCCGGGAAGAGGCGGTCAACCGCGTCAAGCCGGAGCAGGTAGACACGCTCCTCCATCCGCAGTTCTCCATGGCGGCCAAGAGCGCAGCCAAGGATGCGGGCAAGTTGCTGGCAACAGGCGTCAACGCCTCGCCCGGCGCCGCAGTCGGCCGCGTCTACTTCGACGCCGACACAGCCGAGCAGAAGGCTCAGGATGAGGGCCAGGACGTGATCATGGTGCGGCCCTTTACCCGTCCTGACGACGTACACGGTATGTTGGCTGCCAAGGGCATCCTCACCAGCGAGGGCGGCGCAACCAGCCACGCGGCTGTGGTAGCCCGCCAGTTCGGTGTTCCCTGCGTCGTGGGCGCCTCTGCAGTGCGCATCAACCAGGAAGCGCGCAGCATGGCTGTCGGCGATCTCGTCGTCAACGAAGGCGACTGGATCTCCGTGGACGGCGGCGCCGGTGAGGTCTATCTCGGCCAGCTCGAGACAAGCTTCCCCGACTTCGAGGAGCAGACCGACCTGATAACGCTGTTGAGCTGGGCCGACGAGTTCCGTCGCCTTCAGGTTTGGGCCAACGCCGACTACCCGGCTGATGCCCGCCGCGCCCGCTCTTACGGTGCACAGGGCATTGGTCTGACTCGCACCGAGCACATGTTCTTCGAGACCGAGCGTCTGCCCATCGTGCAGCGCATGATTCTGTCCGACAGTTCTGAGGGCCGCACGGCAGCACTGAACGAGCTGTTGCCCTTCCAGCGCAGCGACTTCGCCGGGCTGTTCGAGGCGATGGATGGCCTGCCCGTCATCATCCGTCTGATCGACCCGCCGCTGCATGAGTTCATGCCCGACCATGACGAGGTCTTTGAGCGTGTTATCACCAAGCGTGTCACCGGCGAAAACGATGGCCTGGAAGCAGACGAAGCACTGCTGAAGGCCATCAACGGCATGCACGAGAGCAACCCGATGATGGGTATGCGCGGCATTCGTCTGAGCATCGTTATGCCTGAGATCGTCGAGATGCAGGTGCGTGCCATCTTTGAGGCGGCAGCTGACGAGGCGCTCAAGGGTATTACCGTCAAGCCTGAGGTGATGATTCCGCTGGCCGGCCACGTCAACGAGCTCAAGGTGATCCAGCCCAAACTGGAGCGGATTGCGACTCAGGTGATGGCCGAGAAGGGTGTCGAGTTCGAGTATAAGTTCGGCACCATGATCGAGATCCCGCGCGCGGCTCTGACCGCTGGCGAGATCGCCGGTGTGGCTGAGTTCTTCAGCTTCGGCACCAACGACCTGACCCAGATGACCTTCGGCTACAGCCGTGACGACGCTGAGGCGCGCTTCCTGCTGACCTACATCGAAGAGGGCATTCTGCCTGTCAATCCCTTCCAATCCATCGACCGCGAGGGCGTGGGCCGGCTGATGAAGCTGGCTATCGATGAGGGCCGCAAGGTGCGGCCTGATCTGGAAGTGGGCATCTGCGGCGAGCACGGCGGCGATCCCAGCTCAGTTGAGTTCTGCCATATCATCGGCAACAACTATGTGAGCTGCTCCCCCTTCCGTGTGCCGATTGCTCGCCTAGCAGCGGCGCAGGCGGCGCTCAAGCACGGCTAAATCGACCTGCGGCGCCCGTACATCATACGAAGCACCTGCAATGGGTGTACGCGAATCCGCGATGAGCCTCTCGAACAAAGGGCGCGTCTAAAAACAACTTCCCTGTGTTGGCTCGGTCAGGCCTCTTCCGGGGTGTAAGCAAAGACCGGCCAAAGCGGTAACAAGTTGATAGCATCCTAAAGAGGTCCGGGCCAAGCTCGGACCTCTTTTCGTCACCATCCATTCCATAAGATGCCGGCCTGTCTTTGCCCGCGGCAGATCACATTCCCAAATGGCAATGGTCATCGATGGAGCAGCTTCCGAAGTCTGCGCGGACCATCCTTGTTGAGTGTGATTGGCCCGCGCCGCGTTCAGCAGGTATAATCTCCACTATATCTGCTAAACTGCCAGGGCCGGTTTGTGCGAAGCCTCCAGGAGGGGCCGACCGTGTCCACCATCGAGATTCCCAGGTCCGGAGATTATGGCAAAGATCACCGAAGATGAATTCAGAGAAACTGTTCAGCACCAGCGCGATCTGGGTAAGGTCCCCGCGTTCAGACGGATGGATCTCTCCAATCTCGGCTTGTATGAAGCTGACCTAGACGGGGTCGATTTGAGTGGGTCGGATCTCAGCGCGGCCAACCTGGGTAAAGCCAAACTGCGCAAGGCAATTCTGGCCAACGCCGATCTCAGCGGCGTGGACTTCGCCCTTGCCGACCTGTCGGGCGCCGATCTGTCAGGCGCCGACATGCTCCAGACCAACCTGCGCGACGCCAATCTCACCGGAGCCAGACTGCGGGGTGCAGTGCTGACTGGCGTCAACCTGGCTGGCGCCACCCTGGATGACACTGACCTGGCCGGTCTTCAGTTCGACGCCTACACCCGCTGGCCGGTGGGATTCGATCCAAAGGCGGCCGGGGCTGTGCGCTCAAGAGCCTGACATCCCCCTATATTGAAGCTGTTTGAGGACATCGGAAGGTGTCGATTTCCTGCAACGGCCGGCCTGCCACCGCTGAAATATCATCCGTCTGGCAACCCGGCAGCTTCCGATGTCTGCGTGGGCAACTTTTCAAACAGCCTCTTGCGAATCAAAACCCCTCAGCCATTCTCCATCCAAACGACTGATATCAAGGGCAGGCCCAGAGAGTAGAGCCGGCGCAGCAGCCCCTGCAAGGCGGCCTGGTCGACAACGCCCGTCAGTACCGTGACCGGTGGTTTCTGGCCACCGCTCTCGACTCTGATCGCCATTCCTCCGGACCAATCTGACCAGCCCTCAGCGAACTCCCCCGGCACTTTGATCTCATAGGTTACAGGTTGGTCCAGAGTTGGGTAGCCTTGCTCGCCGGAAAGGCTGCTCACCATTCGCCAGTTCCCAGGCGAACAATGGCCATGCCGATAAACCCGACGCCCAGCGCAATGAGAAGAGCGGCTGCAACCTGCCCGGTCAGAATGCCGACGGCAAGGCCGATCAACAGGCATCCTACGAACACCAGGCCGCTAGCTCCAGATGTTCTGGTTTTCTTCGTCTCAGTGGACATTGTCGTTGCCTCCATTGTGAACTTATCGGGTAACTATTCAGCCCCAGACTTCGGAAGTCGCCGGCTCTAGGGACGAAGCGTCTCCAGAGCCAATGCTGCATCTTTTGCAGTGGTGCGGCGACTTCCGAAGTCTCCGCGACGGTACAGGCTGAATAGCTACGGGGTGAGTTGGAATCACGCTTGTGAACAGAACAAGTGAATTAGGTGCTGGCGTCACCTCGAACAGAACAACTCTTGGCTAGATAACCCTCGACACGCCGGGGATTTTTCGGATGGCCCAGGCGACCGCAAAGCAGATCGAAAGCACGATGAGGGACGCCACGGAGAATTTGAACAAAGGCGGCTGTTGGAATCCTCTCAACCCGTAGGCAAGGAAAACGATGATCGGGATGTGGATGATGTAGACCGCGTAGCTCTGGTCCGACAGGAAACTGCCAAAGCTGCTCTTTCTGTCAGTAAAGCGGCGAAAGAAGGTGATCGCCGCCAGGACCATCCCAACCGCAAAGATCGAGTCCCAAAGCGCATACACAGCCGACTGCCATGTCCCGAAACCGAACGGAGGTATCTGCGATACGCCGTTCTCCAGCGCTTTCAGGAAGCTGAGGAAGCCCACCGAGAACAACGCCACCGTCGCGATCATTGCGGCTATGAAGCCGACCGCGCCCATGGAGCCGGGCAAGGTTCGAAACCAGTCACGGCGGAACGCGATGGTGCCGAGTATAAAGAAACAGAGATACTGCGGGAGATAGGCTAAGGTAGGGAACCCGAGCACGGACTTGCCCAACGGAATGACCATCCGTATCAGGTAGCTTGCCAACGCCAGGGCCAGGATAAACACGGCAATCTGCCAATACCTGGGCGTTGAGGATTCATGTGTTGCATCGCGGTTCTTGGTGATCAGCCTCCATGCCACATAGCCAAAGCAGAAGACCAGCAACAGGGCGACAAACCACATTGGCCCAAGCCCCACGAGTTTAGGATATGCCTGCCAGAAGACCTGCCAGCTCAGCTCCGTCGTGTTGCCGGTCAGACTGGCCGGCATCAGGAAAAAGCCGATCTGCGAGATCGGGTTGAGCACGAAGTACCACACCACGAGGGGAATGCCGAGGCGAATCAGCCGGCCCTTGAGAAAGGAGCCTGATCCCTTGCGGTCATAGGATGCCGGTGTGAAATAGCCTGCAATCAGGAAGAGCGCTCCCATGAACCACGCCTGGTTGAGCAGGACAAAAATCATGGGCACCACAAATGCCACAAGATCGCCAATGGGCGGCTCCAGGTAGTAGAACGGCGAGATCCCTCCATAGACCAGCGCCACATGGTGCAGCACAACCAGGATTATCAGCGCCGCGCGCAGATGATCGACGAAGAACAGGCGGGTGGCCGCTTTGGGAGTTGCCGAAGCTTCTGTTTGATTGATCAGTTGATTTTCAGTGGTAGCTACCATTTGTTTCCTCTAAGTCGTAAGTCTGAGGTGGATGATCGTTGAACTCAAACCCATTTCCACGCAGTCCAGATCGTTAGCACATTGAACACAAGCCCTACGACGATCAAAAACTTGTCATAGGCGGAAGGATAGGTGGGCAGCCCTATGAGATTGAACCCAAAGAAGAATATGGCGACGACGATGTTTGCCCAGCGATTGACAGGGCTGTTCAACGTCAAAGACAGGTAAACCATAACAATCGGAATCACCATCAGTATTGCCATTCCCAGATACATGTTCTGTGAGACCTGCATACCTCCGACCTGTCCTGCCTGGAAATCGCCGCTGAATATTCGCAGCACATCTCCTAAGAGGTAGGTCAACATCAGACATACCCACAGCACTGAAAGCTTTATTTGGGTGTCATCCACGATTCAATCTCCTTTTGTAACTGTTCAGTCTATCACGGAGCGATAGACTTCGGAAGTCGCCGAAGCAAAGTGGAAGCAACTTTCACCGCGTTAGGCTGGTTGTTGCGTAGAACCGGCGACTTCCGAAGTCAAAGACTGAACAGTCGGGTCATTTGCCGTTTTCTGCCACGGTGATGATGACTTTTCCTTGGGCGTGCTCTTCTTCCAGATAGCGAAACGCCGCGGGAGTCTCGCTCAACCGGTATATCCTGTCGATGACCGGCGTGAGCTTGCCGGCCTCGATAAGCTCCTTGAGAAATGTCAGGTCCTCGCTGTTTGGCGATGACAAGAACGGGGTTTTCTGTTGGCGCATGATGGGGGACAAAAGATACGCCTTGAATACGTACCCCATGCCGCCATGGCCACTGTTGGGCACAACGACACCTTGAGGAGCAAGCACGCGCCTGAGGTCAGTGAACGACCGGCTTGCCACGTTGTCGAGAATGAGATCGTAGCGTTCCCCGCCTTGGGTGAAATCCTCCTGTGTGTAATCGATGACATGATCTGCACCGATCGATCGTACCATCTCCACGTTGCGTGTGCTGCAAACGCCGGTCACCTCCGCGCCCATTGCTTTGGCGATCTGGACGGCCATGGTTCCCACACCGCCTGACGCGCCGTTGATTAGAACCTTCTGGCCCGGCTGCAGGTTGCCGATATCGCGCAGGCCCTGCAAGGCGGTAATGCCTCCTGACGGGATCGCCGCGGCCTGAACGAAGGTGAGGTTTGCTGGCTTCAGTGCCAGCTTCTCCTCGCCAACAGACACATACTCGGCGAACGCACCCTCACACACGGCGAACACCTCGTCGCCCGCCTGAAAACGCGTCACGGCTTCGCCCACCGCCTCGACTCGCCCCGCCATGTCCCAGCCAAGAACATGATCCTTGGGGCTGGGAAATCCTACTGAGAATCGAGCGAGCCATGGACTGCCTCTCATGGAGAAAACATCTCCGGCGTTGACTGCGGCAGCGTGAACTCTGACGATGACATCGTTTTCATCGATCGACGGCCGGGCGATCTCCTTGAGCTCGAGAACATCCGGTGATCCGTAGCTGTTTTGCACGATTGCTTTCATGTCAACCTCCGACTCCAGTCATGGCTGTTTCGGTGGGTGCTGCGACGGCTGGCGCCGGTTCGAACCCTTTCACAATCAGCCAAATCCCCAGGAATATTTCGTTCAGGATGATCGGAAGAACCAGGATCATTCCGATGCTCACCTCAACACCGACAAGCTCCGCGATGTTCCACCCCAGCACCAGTACTACCGCTACCAGACCCCAGACCGAGATGAAGCGCGGGACGAGTCGTGATTGGTACAGCAAGTAGTAGAACACCAGAGCAGCCAGACCGAAAAAGATCCCTGTCAACTGACCGACCAGAAGGGCGCGCACGGCCACGAATGAAGCACCGACGTTCTGGAGAAAGGCAGCATCGGCAGTTGCTGTCGCATAGGCTTGGCCCAGCGCGATCAACGCCAGAGGACTGATGACCGCGGCAATGATGATCACCGCCTCGATAATTCTCAAGGCAACATAGCCAAGCGCCAGCGCCTCGTCCTGCTTCTTGAAGAGGGGGAACATCCCGACGGCGATGCCAACGACCGCCACGGCATTGATTAGCTCAAGAAGCACGCCTATCGCCAACTTGGTCCTGTCTGCATGCGCGCTGGCCACGATGTCTGGCGCGGCCAAAACAGCCTCGATGAGACCGGCTCCCACCAGTGACGCAACCATTGCGATGAGAAACAACGCTCCCACAATTCTTGCGGTCCTTCGCTCCTTGCTGGTCATAGTTTTCTCGCTTTCTTTGCTGATTTGGCAAATCGTTGTCATTCCCGCGAACGAAACGCGTTTGCCAGCTGAGACATCAGCCAAATCTACTTCTTGTTAATTGTCCAATGATTTAATGAACTCGCTCACCATGGTGATGATCGCCTTTTCCTGTTTCCATGACTGATCATTGTGCTCTAACCAGAACGGGTAGGATGTTGTAACGACAACCAAATCGAGATCGTCCACTAACACGATAAGCTGTCCACCGTGTCCCCAGGCAAAGTTGACATGATAATTGCCCGCGGTGGCAGACCACCATTGATATCCATATCCGATATCACGAAAATCGCCTACCTTTTTTACAAAGGCTTCATTCATCGAATAGGTTTGAAGCGAATCCTTCACCCAATCTGATGGAATGATCTGATTCCCATCGAATATTCCATCGTTGAGATATAACAGCCCAAACTTAGCTGCATCGCGTGCTGCAAGGTGAAGATCGCCACACCCGTTATTATGCCCTTCTGCGTCCTGCCCCCATTCGCCTGGCTCCACGTTAAGGTGAGAAAACAGGTTCTCTTCCGCATACGCTTTCAGGTTCATCCCGCAAGACCTATCAACGATGATCCCCAGCCAGTTTGAGGATAGATTACTGTAATGGAACCTGGTTCCCGGATCGCTAACCAGGGGAAAATCTTCTATCAGAGGCGGATAGTGACCCGATAAAAGACCATCCCAGAGGGCTTGAGCATCCTCTTCGTTGGGGTATCCGCCGCGCATCTCTAATAAATTTCGTACCGTTATCTGTTCCTTCCTAGGATCGGTGATCTTGCCAGCTACTTCCGGGAAGAAATCCAGCATCTTCTGGTCAACGCTCGATAGGCAACCCTGTTCCAGGGCAATCCCTACCAGAGCGGAAGTAAAACTCTTCGTCACTGACTGAAGCCGATCCTTTTGTTCGACCGAACCTTCGTTGAAATAATCTTCAGCTACCAAGTAGCCGTTCTTGATGACAAGCAAGCTGTAAAGGGTCTCCAGCTCAGCAGCATTGAGATACATCTCGGCCACAAGCAAAGCATCCAGCCCCTGCTCCTCTGGTGTTGATACAGGCCAGTCATCTCTGACCAGAGGTGTATAGTCAACTGAATTGAGCTCCTCCTTTGAAGGGCCACATGCTACTACTATTGACAGGATCAGAATTGCATAGGTGAATTTGAAAAAAAACACTCGAATTTGCTTGGAAGTCTTCATGCGCGTCCTCTATTGAGGAACCTCATGGTTTTAGGATAGGTTCCGAATCCTTGGATGTAATACGTCTATAGCATAAACGTCAGGTGGGGGTAGTGTCATACCCCGAAGGAGGTATTCGGAGGATTATTGGAGATGGAAACAAAAAGACAGGCCGCATCCGCTAGCCCGTCTTCATCGGTCAATTCGGCATCGCCGTCAGTACACGGCAGCAGGACAATCAAGAATCAGCCAGAATCCCCAACACTTTGCCCCTGGCAGCCGCCTGCGTGCGATTCCTGACCCCCAGTTTGCCGTAGATGTTGCGTACGTGGACCTTGACCGTGTGCTGCGACAGGAAGAGTTGGCCCGCGATCTGCTGATTGGTCAGCCCGTCGGCGACCAGTCGCAATACCTCAATCTCACGCTCGCTCAATGGCTCGATCAACATGGAGTCTGGCGGCTGAGACTCCGAAAGCGCGGATTCCTCCGGCTCGACTCCAGAAAACGCTGCCAGCAACCGGCGCACGTAATCCGGCGCGATGCCGCGCGTGAGGGCATCATAGAGAAGGATCGCCATCTGTCGCCCTTCATCTACGTACATTTGCATGAAGCCCTGCGGCTCGGCGAGGGCGAGAGATCGCTCCAGAGCGGCCATCGCCCGGACTGTTTCGCCCTCGGCGTGCAGTGCCAGGGCCTGAAGGTTCAGAATCTCGATCGCCCTTGTCGTTCGATCGTCTGCCGTCGCTGTGGCTAACAGTTCTTGCAGCAAGCGGGTCGCCTCATCCAATCGTTCCTGAGCGAGCAGAACGCGAGCGAGCATGATCTGCTCGATAAGTGAGAAGTAGCCCGTATCGTGCGCCGGTTGGTGGGTTCCCGTGACGACTTGTTGGCGGTCGCGTGCCCATTGTGCGGCCGCCTCCAGCTTGCCTTCCACAAGCCACAACCGCGCTTGCATGGCGGCCATCTGGCCAGTGATCCAGGGTGGCACGAAGAATTGCCTGGCGATGTTCTCCATCTTGCGAATGGCCGCGTCCGCGCCGGCCAGATCCCCCTTGGAGAACAGGATTCGCGCCAGACAGAGATGGCTCCAGCCGACCATGGACATATCGATGCCGCCTGTGATCAACGCTATACCCTGCTGCGCCTCACGCACTGCTCCTTCCAGGTCGCCAAACTCGGCCAGCACCTCACCCCGAATCGCCAGAAACAAGCCCATCAGCCTGGTTTGCGCCAGGCCGCAGTCCCTTGCAAGCTGCACTTGCTGGCTGCAGATTGCGAGGGTCTCGTGCAACCTGCCCTGCTCTCTCACCGTTATGGCCACCTTCATGCTGGCCAGCATGATGAAGTAGAGGTCACCCGCCTCCTGACAAACCTTCAATGCCTCGGTCCGCGCTTCGTGGGCTGCCTTCATGTCGCCGGCGAACCCGTGCGCATCGCCCCAGACAATGGCCGTCATGCTGAGCCAGGTCGTGTCCGTCTTGGGCAGGAATGCAAGCGCCTGGCGTGCATGGTGGATGATCCCAGGCACGTTGCCGCGGTAGGAGTCCATGAAGGCCCGGATCGCGGCCGTCCGGCCTTGGATCTTCCTCCTGCCCGCGCCGGTCAGACGGCCCGGCTCCTGCCGCGCACCACGAGACGCGTCATCAGCGGGCGGACCAAGCGCCTGCTCTGCCACTCGAAGCGTTCGGTCGGCCAGCGCCTGCTGGCCACTGACGAACAAGTACCAGGCGTGGAAGATACACAGATGTGGCTTGGAGAGGATCACGTCGACCGGCAGCGTTTCCAGCCAGCGTCGCAAACTGGCATGTTCTCCGCGCTGCCAGACAACATCCACCTGCTCCTCGATCAATCGCGCCGCCTGCATGAAATCCTCGGAGCACAAGGCATGCTCAATGGATGCATCGGCGAATCCGTTTTGTTCGTACCATTCACTCGCCCGTTGGTGAAGAATGGACGCCCGCTCCTGTCGGGTTTCATGCAGGCGCTGGCGCAACAACTCGGCAAAAAGATGGTGATAGCGATACCAGTGCCGCGCCTCATCCAGAGGAACGATGAAGAGATTGGCGTGTTCCAGCATTTCCAGGGTCGCCTGGCCGTCGTTCTGACCGGTGAGAGCGTTGCACAAGGGTCCTGTCAGCCGGTCGAGGATGGCAGTCTGGAGCAAGAAAGCCTGAACCTCCGCGGTCTGCTGGTTTAGCACCTCCTCAATCAGGTAGTCCAGCACGAACCGGTGGCTGCCGGTGAAGGACTTGATGAAGCTGGTGGCATCTTTGCGGCCCTGCAACGAGATGGCGGCCAGTTGCAGGCCTGTAATCCAGCCCTCGGTGCGGCTTTCCAGCGCCGCAACATCTTCATCAGAAAGACCCAGGCCCATCGCCTGGTTGAGAAACTCGGCGGCCTCAGTGGTGGTAAAACGCAGGTCCACGCCGCGCAGCTCGGCCAACTGCCCCCGGGCACGCAGGCGAGCCAACGGCAAGGGCGGGTCCTCGCGGGTGGCAATGACCAGATGCAACTGCGGCGGCGCGTGCTCGAGAACAAACGCGAGGGTCTGGTGAACCGGCGGCGCTTCGATGACGTGGTAGTCGTCGAGGACGAGGATCGCCTCGCTGGGGAGCTCCGCAATCTCATTCAGCAGGATGGTCAGAACGGCCTCGACGTTTTCCTCCCCAGACGCTTCCAGAGCGCCCTGCACGCCTCGTCCGATGTCACCTTCGATGGTTCGCAGCGCGGCCACCAGATACGTCAGAAAGCGCGTCAACTCGTTGTCGCTCTCATCCAGGGAAAGCCAGGCAACATGTTGGCGCGGTTGCGCAGCCTGCACCCAGGCGCTCACCAGCGTGGATTTCCCGAATCCGGCCGGCGCGCAGATAAGCGCCAGCTTGCAGCACAGTTCAGACTCCAGCTTCTCCAGCAGCCGCGGCCGCGGGACCAATCTCTGTGGTGAGGCGGGGATGTGGAGTTTTGTGGTGAGGATTGGCGTCTTCATCGATACCATCCTAACATCTGGAACGGGAGCTGTCAATGGCAACGGTCAATCTTGAATCCGCGTTACCACGGACTTTGACAGCCGGGATTGCCGGACGTATAGTGCCCGCAGAAATTGTACCTCTTGACACAGGATCATCCCATGAAAACAGTCGTCATCACCGGATCTACCAAGGGCATCGGCTATGCGATGGCCGGTGAGTTTCTGAAGCGCGGTTGCCAGGTCGTCGTCAGCGGCCGGCGCCAGGAGCCGCTGGACCGCGCCGTTGCCGACTTGAGCGCCAGCCACGGCGCCGACCGGGTGGCGGGCTTCCTCTGCGACGTAACCGTACCCAGCCAGATCGAGTCGCTCTGGCAGCAATCTGTGGCCCGCTTTAGCCGCATCGACATCTGGATCAACAACGCCGGCACGGGCCATCCCCAGCAGCCGATCTGGGAACTGGACGATGCTACGGTGCGCTCGGTGGTGGAAAGCAACCTTGTCGGCACCATCAACTGCTGCCGCGTCGCCGTTCCTGGAATGCTTCAGCAAGGCGGCGGGCAGATCTACAACCTGGAGGGGTTTGGCTCCAACGGCCGCGTGCGCGCCGGCATCGGCGTCTACGGCGCGACCAAATCGGCAATTACTTTCCTGAGCAAGACGCTGGTGGCCGAGCTGAAGGACACGCCGGTGCAGGTGGGGACGATCCAGCCGGGGATGGTCATCACCGACCTGGTGCTGGACCAGTACAAGGACAACCCTGAGCAGCTCGAAAAGGTCCAGCCCATCTTCAACATCATCGCCAATCCGCTGGACGAAGTGGCGCCGGCCTTGGTGGAAAAAGTTCTGGCCAACGACAAAAGTGGTGCATCGCTGGAGTACATGTCCACCGCCCGGCTGATGATGCGTTTCGCCACCGCGCGCTTCAGCAAGCGCGACCTCTTTGCGGACTAGTGCTGCGACGCATCGCCCTCCAGCATCCAGCCGACATACACGATCTTCCATCGGCCGTCGTGCCGTTCGAGGATGCGCGTCTCGCGGCTGCGTCCGGGCATGTCGAACAGCGGATCGCCGGTGTCGATGCCGTACTGGTCGTAGGTGATCCAGGCTACATCGGCAAAGATGCGGCCGTTGAGGTTCTCGCGTCGGTAGCGCCCGGCTGTAGGGTTCGGCGCCGGGTTCTCCTCCATCATGTGCCGGATCAGTGCGCGTTGTGCGTCCCAGCCCTCCACTACCTTGATTCCACCCAGCGGCCAGTATCCCATCGTCCGCGCGTAGGGCACGTGCGCCCAGCAGTCCGCCCAGGCGTCGAAGTCCTTGTCCCAGAAGGCTCGGGTCTCGCGGTGGATCACGTCAAGGATGGCGGCAAGTTCGGCATCGTTGATTACTTCCGTCATGGCGTTTCTCCTGGAGCGGGTCTGTCAACGGTGGCTGTGGGCAGATCAACCGGTGTTGCGCAGGCCGGCGGCGATGCCGTTGACGCTGAGCAGGATCACGCTGCGCAGCGCCTCGGCCTCGTCGGGGTCGTCGGTGTGGCGCAGCCGGCGCAGCAGCGCCACCTGGATGTAGTTCATTGGGTCCACATACGGGTTGCGCAGCCGGATTGCCTTCTGTAGCCACTGCTCGTTGTCCAGCAGTTCCCCAAGACCGGTGATGCGCAGCACTGACTGCTCGGCGCGGGCGTACTCGGCGCTGATGCGGGGGAACACCTCCTCGCGCACCTTCTCGTCTGCCAGGCTGGCGTAGAGCTGGGCGATGTGCATGTCCGCCTTGCGCAGCGACATCTGTGCGTTGTCGACCGTGGTGCGAAAGAACGCCCAGTCGCGGTACATCTCGGCCAGCAGCGCCCAGCGCCCGGAATCGTCGCTGGCCCACGTTTCCAGGGCCGTGCCCAGGCCGAACCAGCCGGGCAGGTTGACGCGCGTCTGCGTCCAGGCGAACACCCACGGGATGGCCCGCAGGTCGCGGATCTGCTGGCCGGCCTTGCGCCGCGCCGGCCGGCTGCCGATGTTCAGTTGGCTGATCTCGGCGATAGGCGTGGCGGCGTGGAAATAGGCTACCAGCGCCGGGTTGCCGTGGACAAGCTCGCGGTACATCTGCTCGGCCAGCCCGGCCAGCTCGTTCATGGCGCTCATCCAGGCGCGCGGCGTGCTGCCCGCGCCGTCGGACTGGTGAGACGCCAGCATCACCGCGTTGCACAACTGGCCCAGATAGCGATAGGCGATGTGGGGATTGGCAAAGCGGTCGGCCACCACCTCGCCCTGTTCGGTGATCTTGACGCTGCCGCGCACCGAGCCGGCCGGCTGGGCCAGGATCGCCTCGTTGGTCGGCCCGCCGCCGCGCCCGATGGTCCCGCCGCGCCCGTGAAACAACGTCAGCCAGACGCCGTGCCGGTCGCAGACCTCCACCAGCGCCCGCTGGGTGCGGTGCAGCGCCCAGTTCGCCGCCAGGAAACCGCCGTCCTTGTTGGAATCGCTGTAGCCGATCATCACCTGCTGGCGTCCGCCGCGCGCCTGCAGGTGCGCCGCGTAGACGGGATTGGTGAACAACGCCTCCATGACCCGGCCGGCGTTCTCCAGATCGCGCACGGTTTCGAAGAGCGGCACGATGTCCAGTTGGTCGGCCACGCCGGAGTCCTGCGCCATCAGCAGCACGGCCAGCACGTCGCTGGCGCCGGCGGTCATGCTGATAATGTAGGAGTCGATGGCGCGCGGCCCCAGACGTTCATGCGCGCGGCGGATGAGGCGAAACAGTTCGATGGTTTCGTTGGTTTCGGGGCTGAAGTCCAGACGGGCCGGCGTCAGCGGGCGCGGGTTGTACAGCTCTGCCGTCAGCAAGTCGTGGCGCTGGTGCTCCGAAAGGTCGCTGTAGGTTGCCACCAACCCGTAGCGGCCCAGCAGCTCTGCCACGGCGCTCGCGTGCCGTTCAGAGTGCTGGCGGATGTCGAGGGTCGCGAGATGGAAGCCAAAGGTCTCCACTTGGGTGATCAGGCGCTGCAGGCGGCCGCGGGCCATGCGTGCGCCGCGGTGCTGGGCCAGGCTGCTCTGCATCAGGCGCAGGTCGTCGAGAAACTCGCCGGCCGACCCGTATTCGGTGGGGCGCGACAGCCGGTCGGCGCGCCATGGCCGCGCCGCGCCTTCCTCGGTGGCCAGCAGCTTCTGGTAGATGAAGGCCATCTTCTGGCGGTAGGGCTGGCCGGGATAGCGCTGCTCGAAGCGGACTGCCTCGGCAGGGAACAACATGGCATCGGCTGCCAGGCTGGCGCGCAGGCCGTCGGAGACGCCGAAGCGCTCGGACGAGCTGAGCACGCCGTACATCCGGTCGATGGCCGCGCGGTAGAGCCGCAACGCCAGCGCCTTCTGCGTTCGCAACGTTTCTTCCGTGACCGCAATGCTGACGAAGGGGTTGCCGTCGCGGTCGCCGCCGACCCAACTGCCAATGCGCACGAACGGAGCCACCTGGAAAGCGTCGCCCGGGTAGATAGCAGCCAGCGCGCGGTGCAGTTCAACGTGCAGCCGCGGCGCCAGCTCGAACAGGGTGTGTTCCAGGTAGTAGAGGTTGTTGCGTACCTCGTCCAGCACCGTCGGCTGGCGCGTGCGCGTTTCCTCGGTCTGCCAGAGCGAGGCGATCTCCTCGGTGATGAGGTCGATGGCGTCGGCCCATTCGTCCGGTGTCAGCGTCACCGTGTCGATCTCGTGCAGCTTGGCGGCGAGGCGGCCCAGTTTCACCATGATGGTGCGGCGCTTGGCCTCGGTGGGGTGGGCGGTGATCACCGGCATGATGGCCAGCCGGTCGATGAGCGCCTGCAGTTGATCGGCGGCCAGGCCGCGGCGGCTCAACTCGGTCACCGCGGCGGTGATGGTCTCGTTCAGCGGCTCGCCCGACTGGGCGCGGCTGCGCAGCGCCCGCACGCGCGCCTGCTCCTCGGCCAGGTTGACAAGCTGGAAATACGACGCGAAGGCCTTGACAACCCCATAGGCCTCGGACAGCGACAGCGACTCGACGATCTGCTGGAGGGAGGCTTCGGCGCTCTCGTCGCCCAGGCGCATGGCTTTGGTCAGCGCGCGCACCTCCTCGACGCGGTCGAAGAGCGGCTGGCCCTCCTGCTCGATGAGCACCTCGCCCAGCATGTTGCCCAGCAGGTGGATCTGCTGGCTGATGAGATCCTGGCTGTTGTCCATGAAATTGCGTTCCTGTCTTCGTTGGGTCTGGTCATTGTACCCGCGATCGCGCGTCAGACAAACGAAGAAGGCATCCCGCCGTCGAGGGTGCCTTCTTCTTGCGCAACCGGGCGCAGAGCCTGTCGAAGCGCCTTTCGACAAGGTCAAGGGCGCCAGAGTTCGATCAGTCGGCGGCTGTCAGGTCGCGCTCTGTGGATGCCGCGGGGACGGCGTTGCGCGAGCGAAAGAACAGCCCGAACGCTGCGCCGCCTGCCAGACCGAGCAGCATCCCGGCCAGCGGCTGTCCAACCGCGAGGCCAACCCCCAGTCCGACGCCGACGCCAGCCGCGATGGGTCCGGCCACCGCGATGACGCTGCCGCGCCAGGCATCGAAGGCCAATGTGCCGGCCTCTGAGGTTGGCAGGCGCTCGGCGCGCCGGCTGGCTGCCAGCAGGCCGATCAGCAGCGCCGGCCGCGCCAGGTTCATGATGTTCTGCACGGTGTTGCCGGGCGCCAGGTTGCCGGTCTGGGCGATGTCCCAGAGGTGCACCAGCGTTGCGCCGACCGCCATGACCGTTGCGCCGATGACCGTCGCCTCGCGGAAGCCGTCACGCCGTCCCATGGCGATGATGGCCAGGATGCCGTAGCTGAGGTTGGCGAAGCCCATCTCCAGTTGGAAGGGGCTGCCCGGCGCCCAGCCGATGGACTCGGCCACCTGGTCGGCAGCGAAGATGTGGCCGCCCCAGTTGCTAATGCCGGCCGCCGCGCCCAGCGCGAACATGTAGATCAGGAAGACCTCGATGCGCCGCTCGCGGGTGCGGGCGCCCTTGTCCAGCCGGACTGCCAGCGCCGCCAGCAGCAGCGGCAGGATCACGAAGGTGAAGACACGCAACAGAAAAACAGACAAACGAATACTCCTTTCTCACAATGAAGAGATGCCAACTTTGCCGACTGGGAACCGTCCCGGAGGGAAAAGTTGGCATCTCTCTGAGCACACCTACTGCACGTTCAGCAAAACCCAGATCAGGCCGCTTCCCTGCTCGGCATCCAGGCTTTCCAGCGCAGTGCCGATGACCGCCGCGTTCTCGGCCAACTCGACGCCGTCGACAGTGACAGTGCGCAGGGCGCGGGCTGTGCCGTCAGAGCCAACCGCCAACTTGCTGCCCTGGCCAATCGGGCCAGTGGCCTTCACTTGCGTCAGTCCTGAATAGGCGATGGTGACGTACTGGCCCGGCTCGGCTGCACCTTCACGCGGCACCAGGCGCTTGCCGATTTCGCTGGGACGAGGGTCTTCCTCGGTGACTAGTTCTGCCCAGCCCTGGACGACGCCGACCACAGTGCTGCTGCCGGTCTCGGATGATACCTCCATTAGCACCGGCACGCTGTCAACGCTGCTTTCGCGCAGACCAGCCAGGGAAACCAGCTCGCCCGGCTGTAGCGCACTGTCGCCAGTATTGACGCCGAACGTGACCAACAAGCAGCCACTACAAGAACCACCAATTACTTGAATGTTTCCAACAAAGACCCCGGCAAGGACGTCACCGGTAACATCAATACCGCTGGTCGCGCTTACAACTCTGAGGCCTGCGGATGTTGCAGACTCCACGTACAGGGCGTTATACCCCGCGGAACCAACCTCAACGCCGTTGTCTACGGCGTGCTGAACAAACAAGCCGTTGTCCCCGGCAAATAAGACTTCCACACCATCGTCACCGACCGAGTTGAGGCGCACGCCATCCTTATCAGCGCGACCAACGAACAGTCCGTTGCCTCCAGTGCCATCGACTGCGAAACCTGCCGCATCGGGAGAGGAGCCGACAAAGGATGGTTGGCCGGCTCTTGCCACATAGTAGCCTCTACTGTCCGCGCTTTCAACCCACATCCCCGTCCCGGCATGATCCACCACCGTGCCAATAGCGCCGTCGAGGATGCGCAGGCCATAGCCGTAGCTGTTGGGTTGGGTAGGCAGGGTGTTGGCCAACACCAGGGGCGCACCGATTGGCTGGCCGGGCGTATAGGGCGCACCATCGAAAACACCGGTGATGACCACCGGATTGTTGTTGCCGGTCCATGTCTGCCCCAGATGGTTGTGGTCGTTATCGCTGGTCCAGGCGCCGGACTGGTTCCAGTGGCCGGCAGAGAGCTGGATGTCGAAGATGTCCACGTCGCCGTCGTGGTCGGTATCGCAGGCGGGATCGTAGGTGGCGCCGGGCGCACAGGGGCCGGCAAGGATTGACGCTGTCGGCGCAGCGGTAGCTGCAACCGGCAGCAGCAAGCTTAACAACAGGGCGAGCGCGATGAGGCCGCGAACCAACACCCGCGGCCGAGACGGTTGGGTATGCGTATGCATGGCAATCCTCCTCATTCAACTACTGCACAAACTGTGCGCGGATAGGTGAGAAGGATTATAGGGTGCTTGACAGATTTGTCAATCGTCGTATGCCGACTGTGCTACTGCACGCTCAGCAGCACCCAAATCAGATCACTTTCTTGCATAGCATCAAGACCTTCCAACGCAGTGCCGATCACGGAGGCGTTCTCAGCCAACTCGACACCATCGACGGTGACGGTATGCAGCGCGCGGGCTGTGCCGTCAGCGCCAACCGCCAACTTGCTGCCCTGGGCAATTGGGCCAGTGGCTCTGACTTGTGTCAGTCCTGAATAGGCAATGGTGACGTACTGTCCTGGCTCGGCAGCGCCCTCCCGCGGCACCAGGCGCTTGCCGATCTCACTTGGTCGCGGCTCATCCTCGGTGACCAGTTCTGCCCAACCCTGGACAACGCCGACCACGGCGCTGCCACCGGCTGCAGCAGTAACCTCCATCAGCACCGGCACGCTGTCGACGCCGCTTTCTCGCAGGCCGGCCAGGGAAACCAGATCGCCCGGTCGCAGCGCCGTACTGTTTGTGTTGACGCCAAAGGTTGCCAGCAGACAGCCGGTGCAACCGCCACCCACCACCTGGATACCGCCGTTGAAGTAGCCGGCCTCATCGAAACCAAATGCGTTGATCCCTGTTGCTGTAACTCCGATGTAATAACCGTGGTCTGACGCCGCTTCTACTCGAACACCGTCCTGATTAACTCGCCCTACGTACAGACCGTATCCCTCCGAGCCAGAGACTGCAAATCCAGCGGGTGATGGTGGAGAGATTGGATTCGGGAGTGTGCCGGCCAGCGCAACATAGTAGCCCAGGTTTTCGGCATTCTCAACCCACATCCCCGTCCCGGCATGATCCACCACCGTGCCGATGGCGCCGTCGAGGATGCGCAGGCCGTAGCCGTAGCTGGTGGGCTGGGTGGGCAGGGTATTGGCTAACACCAGAGGCGCACCTTTCGGCTGTCCGGGTGTGTAAGGTGCGGCATCGAAGGTGCCGCTGATGACCAGCGAGTTGTTGACGCCAGTCCAGGTCTGCCCCAGGTGGTTGTGGTCGTTGTCGCTGGTCCAGGTGCCGATCTGGTTCCAGTGGCCGGCTGATAGCTGGATGTCGAAGATGTCCACGTCGCCGTCGTGGTCGGTATCGCAGGCGGGATCGTAGGTCACGCCGGGAGCACAGGGACCGGCGAGAACCGACGCGGGCGGCGCAGCGGTCGCCGCTGTCGGCAGCAGCAAGCTCAACAACAGGACGAGCGCGATGAGGCCGCGAACCAACACCCGCGGCCGGTACGGTTGGGTATGCATGATAATCCTCCTCTTTCAACTACTGCACAAACAGTGCGCGGATCGGCGAGGAGGATTATACGCAAAAGCCGGTGACTGTCAACGGACGCGCAGAGATGCCAACTTTCCGAAAGTTGGCATCTCTCAGGGCAAACCTACTGCGGGTTCACCAGCACCCACACCAACTCATCGTTGACGACATCCAGCGCGACGCCCAACACCGGGGCTTCTTCCGTCATCTCGGCGACGCCGCCATCGATGCGCTGTACTTGGAAAGTGGATAGGGCGCGGACTCCGCCGGAGCCGTCGGCTATGGTGACACGATCACCCAACTGGATATCGCCGGTCGCCTTGATCTGCACCGGACCGTAGATGACGACCGACAGGTACTCGCCCGGCGCAGCCGGCTCATCGTTGCGCGGGACGAGAGTGTTGGCGCCGTCTTCCGGGCTGGTGTAGGGTTCCGCCCGCCCGCTGACCACACCCACCAGCGCGCTGCCCGGTGTGGCGCGCCGGACGCGCAGCAGCTTGTCCTGGCCGCCGAAGGGACTGGCATCGATGCCATCTATCGCCACGGCGTCGCCTGGCTCCAGGGTCTCGCCGCCAGCGTTGATTGCCATCTGCGCCAGGAGGCATCCGGTGCATGTGCCGCTAATGTTGACGTTGCCGCCGAAGGTGGCGGCCCAATTGGACGCCGAGTTGACGTTGATGCCATTGATGGCCGATCCGACGTACACCCCCGATTGCCCCGCCTGGTTCACGTGCAGGCCATCGTTGGTTGCGTTCTCCACGTACATGCCCGATCCACCAATCTGGTCTAGGTACACGCCGGTACCGCCGGCCGTGTCGACGCGCAGGCCGGCGCTTCCAGCCTGGATCACGCGCACACCGTGGTCTTGAGCGCTGCCAATCTCTACGCCGTTGTTGGTGGAACTTGAAAAGCATTGTGTCGCGTTTCCTGCTCTACAAATGGAAACTCCGTCATTGCCTGGATCATCTACCCGCAAGCCATCAAAAACAGCTTCGACTACCCAAAGGCCATTTCCATTTGTATCGTTGACGACCACGCCACTACCGCCAGTGTCGGACACAAACACCCCGTGATGTTCGGCGCTGCCGATCTCCACACCGTTGTTAGTTGAGAATTGTCCGCAGGTATCGGCGCTTCCCGCTCTGCAAACGTGTATTCCGTCAGAGCCTGAATCGACCACGTTCACACCATAGGTACCAGCGGAATTTATGCTCACGCCGGTGTTTCCCGCCGTGTCCACAAAAACACCATCGGCTCCTGCTGAGCTTACAAGCAAGCCGGTCCCGCCTGCCGAGCCTACATACACACCAGTCGCCGCGGCTGCGCCCACTGAAAGCCCACTGCCGCTACCGTTGGCTAGGACTAGTGCTGCGTAGTCAGGCGCTCCGAACGAACCTCCAATCTTCAGCGGGTTGTTGCTGCCCACCCAGGTTTGCCCCAGGTGGTCGTGATCGTTGTCGCTCATCCATGTGCCGGACTGGTTCCAGTGGCCGGCGGAAAGTTGCACGTCCATGACGTCCACGTCGCCGTCGTGATCGACGTCGCAGGCGGGATCGTAGGTCTGGCCGGGCGCGCAAGGACCGGCCAGGGCCGAAGGTGTCGGAGCGGCGGCAGCCACAGCCGGCAAGAGCAGTCCCAGTGTCAGCGCCAGCGTGAGTATTGTGCGTAATCTCATTGGTTTCCTCCTTGAACTAATGTCTTGCAACTATTGAACGCACGATGGACGAGTTTTTCACTGAACCAACGGAAAATCTTCAATTCAGACTGGGTGCCAGATCGCGGACATTGTTAGCGGACGCGAAGAGATGCCAACTTTTCCAAAAAGTTGGCATCTCTAGATTCCCTACTAGCTAGCCGCGCTGGTCGATGGGGACGTAGTCGCGCAACATGATCCCGTCGTAGATCTGGCGCGGGCGGGCGATTCGCTGCTCGGGGTCGTTGAGCATCTCGCGCCACTGGGCCAGCCAGCCGGCAACCCGCGGGATGGCAAACATCACGGTGAACATGTTGACCGGCAAGCCGATGGCGCTGTAGATACAGCCGGTGTAGAAATCGATGTTGGGATAAAGCCGGTGCTGCATGAAGTAGTCGTCCTGCAAGACAACGCGCTCCAGCTCCAGCGCCACGTCCAGCCTGGCAGACGCGCTTGATGCATCGATTACATCGTGGGCCAGTTGCTTGACGATGGCGGCACGCGGGTCGTAGGTCTTGTAGACGCGGTGGCCGAAGCCCATCAGCAACCGCTTCTCCCGCTTGACGGTCTCGACATACGCAGCCACGTTCGCCGGATCGCCGATCTCGTCCAGATACTCCAGCACCTTCTCGGTAGCCCCGCCGTGTTTCGGTCCGCGCAGCGCGGCGATGGCAGCCGCGATGGAGACGAAGGGATCGGCGCGCGAGCTGCCGACCATGCGCGCCGTCGTGGCGGAGGTAGACTGGCTGTGGTCGGCGTGCAGCATGAAGAGCACTTCCAGCGCCCGCTCGTGCACCGGGTCCGGCTGGTACCTTTTCTCCGTCAGCTTGAACATCATGCGCAGAAAGTCGCCGGTGTAGCTGTAGTCGTCCACCGGATAGACATAGGGCAGGCCCTTGGAGTGGCGATAGGCAAAGGCCGCCAGCGTCGGCGTCTTGGCGATCAGCCGGCGGGTTTGCAGCTCAACCGAGGCAGGGTTGGAGATGTCGCGGGCATCGGCGTAGAAGGTCGAAAGCGCAGAGATCGCGCCGATGAGGATGCCGATGGGGTCGGCGTCGTAGCGAAAACCGTCCAGGAACTGCAGGATATTCTCGTGGACGAGGTTGTGATGGTTGATCTCATCCAGCCATGTATCCATCTGATCCTGAGTCGGCAGTTGGCCATAGATCAGGAGATAGGCCGTCTCAAGATAGTTCGAATGCTGCGCCAGTTGTTCGATGGGGTAGCCGCGATAGCGCATGATGCCGCGCTCGCCGTCGATCTCTGTGATGGCGCTGCGGCAGGACGCTGTGTTAAAGAAACCGGGATCGTAGTTCATGATGCCAAAGTCATCAGCATCCACCTTGATCTTGCGCAGATCGATGGCGCGGATGGCGCCGTCGGCCACAGGGACCTCGTAGTGTTTGCCCGTGCGGTTGTCTGTGATCGTGAAGCTGCCCTCAGGCGTCACGGGCCGCATAACCGGCTCGCCATCCGGTTGACGCTGCTCGATCGGCACGTAGTCGCGCAGACCGGGACCACCGTAGAACTCGCTGGGCCGGGCGATGTGCTGCTCCGGATCGGTCAGCGACTCGCGCCACTGGGCGATCCAGCCGATGGTGCGCGGGATGGCAAACATCACGGTAAACATGCTGGTGGGCAAGTTCAACGCCTGATAGATGACGCCGCTGTAGAAATCGACGTTGGGATAGAGCTTGCGCTCGATGAAGTAATCCTCGTTCAGCGCAATGGTCTCAAGCTCGATTGCGATATCGAGCAGCGGATTGCGGCCGGTCACCGTGAACACGTCGTAGGCGACCTCCTTGATGATACTGGCGCGCGGGTCGTAGTTCTTGTAGACGCGATGGCCAAAGCCCATCAGCCGTCGCTCGCCGCGGCGCACGCTGTCCATAAACGCGGGGATATTGGACACGTCGCCGATCTCGGTCAACATGCGCAATACCGCCTCGTTGGCGCCGCCATGAAGCGGGCCAAAAAGCGCCGATGAGGCAGCGGCAATCGATGCATAGGGGTCGGCGTTGGTGCTGCCCACGACACGCATGGTGCTGGTGGAGCAGTTCTGCTCGTGGTCGGCGTGCAAGATGAAGAGGATATCCAGCGCCCGCTGCAGGATTGGATCTGGCTTGTACGGCGCTTCGTCCATCCTGAACATCATGTTCAGGAAATTGCCGGTGTAGCTCAGCTCGTTGTCAGGATAGACGTAGGGAAAGCCCTTGGAATGGCGGTAGGCAAAGGCAGCCAGAGTGGGCATCTTCGCCACCAACCGCCTTGTTTGCAGCCGGATGGATTGAAAGTCGTGAACATTGTGGGCGTCAGGGTAAAACGTGGACAGCGCCGCGATGGTGCCAACCAGGATTCCCATGGGATGGGCGTCGTAGCGGAAGGCATCCAGGAAGTGGCGGATGCTCTCGTGGATCATCGTCTCACTCTTGACGTCGCTTACCCAGTTGTCCAGTTCCGCTTGTGTCGGCAGCCTGTTGTACAACAGCAGGTAGGCGACCTCAAGGAAGGTCGATTGCTCGGCAAGCTGCTCGATAGGATAGCCGCGGTAACGGAGGATCCCCTTGTCGCCATCGATGTAGGTGACCTGGCTGCGGCAGGAGGCGGTGTTAAGAAACGAGGGGTCGTAGGCCTTCAGCCCATCGTCGCCTTCGCCGGCCACGATCTGCCGCAGTTCCATGCCGCGGATCGTGCCGTCGGTAATCGGTAAATCGTAGGATTTGCCGGTCCGATTGTCGAGAAACGTCAGTGTTTCAGGTTGCATTTGCTTGCCTTTCAGGTTGTGTGGAGACAGATCAATAACTGTTGTGCTACTACGCCAAGATACCCCCATAGGATACTCCGAACTCCTCACACGCGCAAGCTGTTGTGGCCGGGTTCGTTGCCGCGAGAAGCAACCCCGGCTATCGTTCCGGTCAACGACGCAACGTGAGCGGCAGATAGCGAGACCAGGTTTGCAGCACGACTGTTTGCGCCTCGTTCATGGTCATTCCTGCAAACTGCGAAAGCGGCCGCAGTCAGGAAAATCACGACCGCAGCCGCCCGAATTCGCTTGCGGCAGACGTTCAACCTGGTAGACGGTGTTACACCTGTGGCCGTCAACCTGCTTGGAATCCTTTTTGACCGGCGCGGCGTCGCTGATGGAGGACCCGATGACAACCTTATTCCTGACCTTTGCGCTAATTCTAGCGACTTTGCAGTCGAGTGTGCCACTCGCTTTGCAGAACAGTACTCACCGCCAGGTGCAGGCTGACCAGCCAACTCCAAACGGATGGCTCGATCGGCTGGCCGATGCCAATGGACGCGATGTCACCGGTCTTGAACTCGCCGACGTCGCACCAGTTACCCTTGTGACCGGCGAGGTCCTGACGCGCGTCAAGGCCGTGGATATTGCCACCGGCGAGATTGTCGGCGCAACCTTCGCCGGCCAGGAAGTGGTCGACGAGCAAGCAGCCCGCGCGGCCGCTGATGCTCGTTGGCGCGGGCAACACGGGGCGTTGACCCCCGAACTGGTTGCCAAGCTGGCCGCCGCCGGTCCTGAAGAGACATTCACGGTCTCGGTCTGGCTCAAGGTCGAGATTGAACCGCTGCGCAAGCCAGATCGCAACCCGTCCGGTGCTGAACAGCCGGGGTCCACCGCGATCTCGCCGGCTCAGCAGGCCAGTCCCAGCGACTCTCCGCCGGCACTTCCCGCCAACAAGCGCATCGCAACCCCGCTGACCGCGGCCGAGCTTGAGGCAGCCGATCTGCCGGCAGCCGGCGCAGCACCCGCCGCGGCTGTCGCTCCGGCAGCCGAAGCAGAGGTTCCCAAAGATACAGAAGAGCTGTTCCCGGCCCGCCACAGCGCCGCACAGGGACCGGAGGAGTTGACAGAAGCTGAAGCCTTCAGCCGCGCCAACCAGGAAGCCCTGCGCGGCCAGATCGCCCCGGTGCGCGCCCGCTTCCTCGACACGGCTGCTGCCAACGGCTGGCAGGTTCTCTACGCCAGCGAGATCGCGCCCATTGTGCACCTTGCCGGCCTCACGCGGTCACAGCTTCTCGACCTGGCAGGCAACGCCGACATCGACGCGGTGTACGACGCTTCCCTGCCCGGCGGCCCGGCGTTGAATGTGGCCCGCCCGACCCAAAACATGCTGCCGGTGGCTAATTGGGGCAGCTACACAGGTGACGGCATCAACGTGGCTGTGGTAGAGGGCGAACGGGCCGCCGACAACAATCCATATCTCACCATCGTAGAGACCCGCGACACCACCCGCACCCGCATGTGGCATCCCACCATGGTGTCGGGCATCATCGCCAGCACCCACAGCACGCAGCGCGGCCTGGCCAGCGACGCCGACGTCTACAACGCCAACGGCGACGATTATGCGACCGTGGCTGCATTGGAAGCCGCGATGGACTGGGGGGCCAGCCGCGCGGTGGTGCTCAACAACAGCTTCTGGGCGGTCAACTGCGGCAACACCTCCACCTTGCAGAACATCGACCGCCACATGGACTACCTGGTGCGCTACGGCTATGATCTGGCGGTGGTTGCTTCAGGCAACTTTCGTCCCAACGGCTGCGGCGGAACCACCAACTATGTTACTTCGCCTTCCAAAGGCTACAACGCCCTGACCGTCGGCAACTTCGACGACGGCAACACGGTAAGCTGGACCGGCGACGGCATGAACTCCTCCAGCCAGTACAACGTCGATGGCGTCTACAAGCCGGAACTGGCCGCCAGCGGCACCAGCATCACCAGCCTGTCGGAGGCCAGCCCCTGGACCAGCACCGGCAGCGGCACCAGCTTTTCCTCGCCCATGGTGGCCGCGCTGGCGGCTGATGTGATCGAGGCTGACTCGGGATTATCAGGCTACCCTGAGGCTCTCACTCCGCTGCTGATGGCCACCTCACTGCACAACATCGAGGGCGACGCGCGGCTCAGCCGGGCTGACGGCGTGGGCGCCATCAACGGGGCGGCCGGGCTGGTCAGTGCCGAGCGGGACCACTGGGGCTCGCAGTTTGTGGACAGTTCCACGGCATTCCCGCTCGACTTCTACCAGTACGCGTACAAAGGGGAACGAGTGCGCTACGTCATCCGCTGGCTGTCAAACCCCAACGCCAGCTACACCTCCGACTCCCTGCCGGCGGATCTGGACCTCCGAGCCTATCGCGCCGACGGTACCTACATCCAGGGATCGCTTTCCATCGTCAACGGCTTCGAGATCGTCGACTTCGTTGCACCGGCCTCCGAAACCTATCGCTTCGAGGTCAGCCGCTATGGCAACTGGAGCGGGAGTGGAACCTGGCTGGGACGAGGCTGGTGGCGAGGCGTCTATCGCATCTCGCCCGATGTTGGATACGCCGATTCCCAGGCAACACCGATGGGCATCTATCTGGCGGTATACCCGACCGACTGGAGCCCCACCATCTACTGGCGGGTCATGGGCATCCGTTCTAACAGTTCCGATCACGACCTGGCCTTGTACGATCGCAGCGCCTTCGAGGACCCCGACGGTTTCACGCAGGAGGAGTTGTCCGCATACGCCTCACCGGTTGATTTCATCACGGTTGATGGCAACCACTGGCCTTCAAGCACGGATGAGCAGTATCGCGTCTACCGCTACAGCGGCACGGGCGGCTACAACGTCAGTTGGTCGAACCTGGGCGTCGCTATCAACAGCAACGGCTATTACGGGCCGTATTCGGCAGCCAGCAGCGAGGCCGCCAAGGTGTTTGATCTCTACATGAACCGCTACCAGTTCCGCCGTTATGAGATCATACCTACGTCAGGCAACAACAATGATCTGGCAGCCGAGCTGTTTGAGTCAGCCCCCGGGACAGCTAACACGTGGTCCCAGAGCCGCGGCGACGGCGTCTTGACGGCCAACGCCTCCGCTGCTACCAATTACACAGAGGCCTTCAGCTACTTCCATGACAGCAACTCCTCTGACTGGCTCGGCCTGGTAGTCTATGGCAACCTGGCCCAGAGCGCAGAATATTATGTCCGCGCCGTCTGCACGCTCAACCATGACATCTTCGGCGACGGCAAGGTGGACATCACCGACGTGCAATATGTGGCCGGCAACTGGCAAGCTGCGTCGCCTCCCAGCCGCGCCGACCGCGACGGCGACGGCGATGTGGACGTGATCGATATCGCCCTCGTCGCAGGAGAATGGAACACCCAATGCTAGGACTCACAACTTCAGGTGACAGTCATTTTCCGAAAGTGACTGTCACCTTGGCGCTCATCCTGTGCTTTGCCATGCTGGCAGCCTGCGCCGCGCCGCCAGCCGCCCCGTCAGCCAGTGAGCCGGTCTATGAGATCGTCGCCCAGGACGTTGCATACAGCGGTGGCAGCGACCAGCCAATCATGCTGGCCGTGACCGGTACCGATGCACTGGCCGGCGCGCCGGCCGGACTGCCGCCTGATGTCGTGGATGCTCTTCAGGCAGCCGCTGTTGAGAACCCCGACGCGCTGTACATCGTCGTCTATGCCGGCATGAAGCCCGGCGGGGGCTACGCAGTTTCGGTAGACTCCATGGCCCTGGAGGGGACGGAGGGCAGCCAGACACTGGTGGTCACCTACAGTGAGAGCGCGCCGGAAGGCGCCGGCACTGCCGCGCTGACCTACCCGTATGTCATCGCCCGTGTGCTCAGCCCGCCAGTCTCGCCAGACAACGTCAGGTTCGCAGCCGGTTCGTAGACGGGGAGTCCCCTGAGAGAAGTTGTTTCCACAGTGCGGTGTTATTGCTTACGGATCGCACGGATCTCACTGATCAATCGGCCGAAGAATCAGCGGAATCTGTGTTAATCCGTGAGCTTTTCCTGTGACATCACGCCGGAAGGAAACTGTCTATAGACGCAGTGTGCCAAAAGTAAACAAACTCCTGGACAGCCGCGACCAGTTCTGGTATCATCATCGGCATGGCAACAGAGGCTTCGACCCAACCGTTCTCACCAGAACGCCGTTTCCGCGTCTCGGGAATGGACTGCGCGAGCTGCGCGGCGCACATCGAGACAGGTGTGGCGCGGCTGGATGGCGTCGAGGCGTGCCAGCTCAACTTCACCAGCGAGACGCTCAAGGTCAACGGCGCGGTCCCGACGGCGTCCATCGTGGCACGCGTCCAGGAGCTGGGCTACGGTATCGACGAGATCGCACCCGGTGCATCCGGCGTGCAGCCGGCCGCGATGGGCCAACCGCCGCGCAGCTTCCTGCAATACATCACCAGCCGGCGCGACACACAGTTGGCGCTGGTGGCGACGCTGTTGTTGCTGCCCGGCCTGCTTTTCGATGAACTGCTACCGGGGCTGGGGATTCACAGCGTCCTGATCGACCTGTCATCTATCGCCGCCATGCTGCTGGCCGGCTCCTCGGTGATGCGCGCCGCCTGGCGTTCGTTGCGCATCGCGCGCCAGATCAACATCAGCGTCCTGATGTCCATCGCGGCCATCGGCGCGGTGATTATCGGCGCCTACACCGAAGCGGCGGTGGTGATGGTGCTCTACGTCATCGGCGAGGCGCTGGAGGGCTACACAGCCGAGCGTGCCCGCGGCTCCATCCGCAGCCTGATGAGCTTGCAGCCCAGCACCGCGCTTCTGCTTACCAAGGACGCTGGCCGCGAGGTGGAACACACGGTCGATGTGACGGCGCTGCGTGTTGGCGATCGCATCCTGGTGAAGCCGGGCGAGCGTATTCCCATGGATGGACGGGTCATCAGCGGCGCGTCGGCGGTCAACCAGGCGCCTATCACCGGCGAGAGCAGGCTGGTGGAGAAGGAAGCCGGCGCCGAGGTCTTTGCCAGCAGCATCAACGGCGAGGGTGCGCTGGAGATCGAGGTGACGCATCTGGCCGAGGACAACACCATTGCCCGCATGATCAGGCTGGTGGAGGAGGCCCAGGAACAGCGCGCGCCGACCCAGCGCTTCATCGACCGTTTTTCGCACTATTACACGCCGGCGGTGATCGTTATTGCGGCTTTGGTCGCGCTGATCCCGACCGTGGCTTTTGGCGCGCCCTTCCTCGACCCGGTTGACCCGACGGCCGGCTGGCTGTACCGGGCGCTGGCGTTGCTGGTAGTAGCCTGCCCATGCGCGCTGGTCATCAGCACGCCGGTCGCGCTGGTCAGCGCCATCAGCAATGGCGCGCGCAACGGTGTGCTCTTCAAGGGCGGGGTCCACATCGAGACCCTGAGCAAGGTCAAGGTGGTCGCCTTCGACAAAACCGGAACCCTGACCCGCGGCGCGCCGTCGGTGGTCGCGTACAAGTCGGTGGACTGCGTGCTGCCCGACCAGGCTGGCTGTGATCAATGCGACGACCTGCTGGCGCTGGCCAGCGCGGTGGAGCGCCGGGCGGAGCATCCGCTGGCGCGCGCCGTTGTCCACGAGGCCACGGCGCGCGGCGTGCGCGATCTCTACCCGGCTGCCAGCGGTGTGGCAACGCTGGCCGGACGCGGCGTCACCGGCGATGTGAATGGCCAGCGGATATCGGTCGGCAGCCACCGCTACTTCGACCAGAGCATCCCCCATCCACCGGAACACTGCGACGCGCTGGCGGCCGTTGACGCGCAGGGATACAGCACCATGCTGGTCAGCCGGGACGACAGCTATCGCGGCTACATCGCCGCGGCTGACACGGTGCGCCCCAGCAGCCGGGCAGCCATCTCTGAGTTGAAAGCCATGGGCCTGCACCACTTGGTGATGCTGACAGGCGACAACGAGACCACTGCGCAACGGGTGGCCGACGAGGTGGGTGTCACAGAGACGTTGGCTAACTGCCTGCCAGCCGACAAGGTGGACGCGGTCGAGGACTTGCAGATGCGCTACGGCGAGATCGCGATGGTGGGCGACGGCATCAACGACGCGCCGGCGTTGGCCGCCGCGACGGTTGGGATTGCCATCGGCAACACGGCGCAGGCGATGGAAACGGCCGACATCACGCTGATGCGCGACAGCCTGCTACCGCTGCCCTTCGCTATCCGCCTCAGCCGCGCCGCCATGCGTATTGTGAAGGTCAACGTCGCGCTCAGCCTGCTGGTCAAGTTCATCGTCTTCGTGCTGGTGCTGGTAGGCACCGGCAGCATGTGGATGGCGGTGCTGGCCGACGTGGGGATGTCGCTGCTGGTCACGCTCAACGGCACTCGCCTGCTGCGCCGGCCCGCGCCGGCGTCCTCCAGCAGGACGTGAATCGCGACGAATACATCGGTCCGCTAATTACCCCCCCACATCCAGAACGCGCAACACCTCTGCGACCGTCCACGCCTGGGCACTGCACCCGCGCGGTGTATGGGGTGGGTCGCCGTCGAAGACCTCGCTGAGGCTCCCGGCACAGCCGCTGCGCAGGTGTTGCAGCATCGGTTCGAGAAGGGAGCGGGCCACGGCCGGATCTCCTTGGACGCGCATATGCGCGCTGACGAAGGGGCCGATCAACCAGCCCCAGACGGTGCCCTGGTGATAGGCTGCGTCGCGGCGGCGCCGGTCGCCGCCGTAGTGGCCGACATAGGCCGGGTCGTCGGGGGCCAGACTGCGTAGACCGTGCGGGGTCAACAGGCTGCGCGCACAGGCATCGACCGCCGACGCAGCCCGCGGGCCGGTCAATACCGGGTGATGCAGCGAAACAGCGAACAACTGGTTAGGGCGCAGGCTGGCGTCAGGCCCGTCAGGTCCGTCAATCACGTCGAAGCAGTAGCCGCGACCGGCGTCCCAGAAGCGTTCGAAGCCGCGGCCGGTCTGCTCCGCCTGCGCGCGATAACCACCCGCGTCCAGTGGGAACCCCAGCGTTGTCGCAAAATCCGACATGCTGCGCAGCGCGTTGTACCAGAGCGCGCTGATTTCTACCGGCTTGCCGATGCGCGGCGTCACCACCCAGTCGTCCAGCTTGGCATCCATCCAGGTCAGTTGCACGCCCGGCTGGCCCCCGTAGAGCAGCCCGTCGTCCGGATCGACGCGGATGTTGTAGCGCGTGCCGCGGCGGTGCCAGTCGACGATGCCGGCCAGCGCCGGGTATAGCTCGCGCAGCGTCGTGTCGTCGCCGGTGGCTGCGTGGTAGGCGCGGATTGCCTCGACGTACCACAGGGTCGCGTCGATGGTGTTGTATTCAGGCTCCTCGCCGGCGTCGGGGAAACGATTGGGCAACATACCGCGATCCACGAACCGGGCAAAGGTCAACAGTATCTGGCGCGCGACCTCGGGCCGGCCGGTAGCCAGCGTCAGGCCTGGCAGCGCGATCATTGTGTCGCGGCCCCAGTCGCCGAACCAGGGGTAACCGGCGATCACCGAGGAACCGGGCTGGCTATCCGGTTGCTCACGGGTGACAACGAACTGGTCGGCGGCCAGGATAAGCTGGTCGGTGGCAGAGGAAATCGTGGGTTTCTTTGTGGAGAGGGGTAACGGAGCGCGGCTGAGCAGGTCTTGCTCATAGGCACGCTGCCGGGAGAGGGCGTCGTCGCCGTCAAGGTTGGCGTGCAGATCGGTGGTGATGACGACGGTCAGTGACTGGCCGGGCGCGAGGCTGTGCGCCAGTTGGCTCGTTGCGAAGTAGCATTCCAGGTCTTTCTGGCCGCGATAGTTCTCGACGGCGAGGTAAAATCCGCCGCGCCAGCCGGCTTTATCTGCCGGTTCTTCAACACCGAAGTCGCCGAGGAGGTAGAACGGCGGCGCGCCGCGGCCGGTTGCGATGCGCAGCCCGTTGGTGACGGAGTCAACTTGCACATCGAACGTACCGGCCGACAACACGTTGCTGTGGTGATCTCGGCAGGTAGCCAGCGGCTGCAACCGCAGCTCGGCCGGCCCGCCGCCTCGTAGCAGTGTGTAGCGGACGTAGGTGGTGTTTGCGCCGCGTGCCATCCACACTCGTTTCTCCAGCAATGCGTCGGCGAAGGCGTAGCTCCAGATGGGGGTGCTGCCTTCCAGTCGAAATCGTTCCAGCCAGCGATAGCCGCCGGGTGTTATCCACGACTCGCCGGCGCGCGCGCCGGAGTGGTCAGCGCGGCGGTTGCTGTGCAGCGGGAAGGTCTCGCCGCGGTATGCGACTGTCTCGTCCAGTTTGGCCAACAGCAGCGTGCGCGCGGCCGGCGGATTGCCCGGCGAGTCGGGTGGCGACATGGCGGCCACCAGCAGGCCATGGTAGCTGCGTGCCAGCGTTCCGGCCACTGTCCCCATCGCGTAGCCGCCCAGCCCGTTTGTTACCAGCCACTCGGTGGCCTCGGCGTGCGCCAGATCGTTGCAAAACTCGCGTCCGAAGTCGAGCATGGTGTGAACCTCTTGTGTCGCAGAGTCTCCTACTCTTACTCCTACTCATCCTCCTACTCTTACTCTTTCCGGAATCGAGTAGGAGTAGGAGGAAGAGTAGGAGTAGGAGACGATGGAGCGGACGGTGCGTTGGGCCTGAGCGCCAGGCTCAATCAATCTGCCAGCGGCCGGCCCTTGCGCACCGTGACTTCCGAGCCATCGGCCAGGAAGGCGGAGCTGGGCGGTGCGGACAGGCTTTCGGCGAACTGCGGCCCGTACAACGTCGCCACATCGCAGTCCAGCCAGCTCTCAGCGGCCCGCCAGACGCGCCAGCGCGGGTGCTCCACCTGGTATTCGACGGTCTGCCCGCCGCGTCCGATCGCGTAGCCCCAGTAGTGCTCGGTGATGAACTCCTCTTCGGAGCCGGGGACAATGGGCTGGGCCGCGCCGGCGGGACGCAGCCCCAGCCGCTGCCACTGTCCTTTGTGTCGCCAGCCGTACTGAACAGCGATGGGCGAGCCGGGCTGCGGCGCGACAATCTGGTGGCGCATGGGCAGTGCGACGTATTTTTCGCCGTAGAGCAGGCGCGCGGTCCAGGCGATGGCCGGCCTGGGTACGATCTCCTTGACGAAGACGACTCCCCGCCGCCAGCCGCCCGCGGGATCGCGCCGCCGAACGTAGAAGCGCAGGTTGACCTCCTCGAAGTCGCGGTGCAGCGGGATCGGCAGTCCCAGCACGCGGGTATCGAGAAACAGGAAGCCGACCATGCTGGCAAATGTACGGCCGCGCCACGAGTCGAGCTCCGTGCCCGGCGGCGTCAAGGGTGCGAGGATGGCCGGGTCGATCTCGTAGTTCAGCATCACCAGATAGCGCCAGATGGCGCTCAGGAAAACTGCTGGCTGGTTGGGTGCGCTCATGACAGGATGTCCTCGCGCTCAACGTGTTCGAACTCCATGATGAAGTCGGGGCCGAAGAGTCGCGACGGTGTTTGAAAACCGGGCACGGCGCAGCCCGCCAGGACGTTGACAGCGCTGGCCAGCGCTGTTTCCGCGGTCAAGCGATACGACTCAGGCGTGCGCAGGCGGCTGACACGCCGTCCGCCCGCGTCATCCAACACCTCGCCGTAGAGCAGCGTAAACGCGGCCTCCCGCTGGTCCTGGCTGGGGCCGGGGGGCTGCATCGCAACCAGCCGTTTCAATGCGCCGCGCGCGGTCTCTGTAGCCAGCAATGGCCGCAGGTAGCGCGTTGCAACCATGCCCCAGCGCATCGCCGCGGGCCAGGCAAAATAGACCTCGATATTGGGAATCCCGGTGCTGCGCCAGGCTGTCGATACGTCGCCCCAGGGGACGGCCACCGCGGGCCGCGGCCCGCGGCCGAAGTCGATCTGGCGAGTTAGCGTGCCCAGCGGCACATCGACCAGCATGCCGTCGCGCCGTGCCTTGCCGCCCAGCGGCAGCGCCTCGATAGCGCTGTTCATGGTGCCGTGAGACGACTGACTACCGGCCAGCTTGATGCCCAGAATCAGCCGGGTCGCCGACGGCAATCGGCGCTTGAGATGGGCAGCCAGGCAGTCAGACGGGACGACGTCGAACCCGACGCCGGGTAACAACATCACACCGGCCGCGCTGGCCTCCGTGTCGCGGGCTGCCAACGCCTCGAATACGGCGATCTCGCCGGTGATGTCGAGGTAGTGGGCGCCGGTGCGCAAACAGGCATCAACCATCGGGCGCGCCGTGTGGACGAACGGGCCGGCGCAGTGCAGCACCGCAGTCGCGTTTTGCAGCGCCAGATCCGTAGCGGCGCGGTCGTTCAACGAGAATGCAACGTGTTCCAGGCCCAGCTCAACAGCCTGCGCGGCCAGCCGTTCTGGATCGCGCCCTGCCAGGATCGGCCGTAACCCGCGCTGGACGGCCAGGCGGGCAATCAGGCTGCCGGTGAATCCATAGGAGCCGTAGATCAGCAATCTGTCGGTCATCATTATTCCTTGTGTTGTTCGCGTGGACTAGCGAACCATTTTGGTCCTTTCAAGCAGCTTATGAGGGACGTTCATCGCCTTGTTCCCCCGGTTGCCCACCAAGCTGTTGCACCAGCGCAGTGATCCGGTCAACGCAGCCGGCGATGTCGTCGTTCACCTGATGTGCGCTGAACTGCATCACCTGCCAGCCGCCAGCCATCAGATCATACTCGCGAGGCCGCCGTTCGCGCAGGTCCGGGTCGGGATCGGGCGTGGTCTCGCAGAGGACTGCGATCCGTCCGTCGCGGCAG
Source organism: Caldilineae bacterium (assembly GCA_020634555.1). GTDB lineage: Bacteria > Chloroflexota > Anaerolineae > JAAEKA01 > JAAEKA01 > JACKBK01. The sequence continues at coordinate 24,783 of JACKBK010000001.1, read as the reverse complement.
AAAAGGGCGAAATCGATCAGCGTTTCGTCAGGCGGCTCGCCAAGCTGGAAGCGGTATTCAGCCAGCAGGCCTGCCTCCCTCAGCGCCGCCCACAGCCGCTGCTGCACGTCATCCCGCTGCCAGAGGTCGTTGACCTCGCGCGCCGCCAAAAGCCTGCCCAGAGTCGTCGAAATAAAGGTCACCCGGCGCAGGCGCGGGCTGGTGACAGGCGTTGGAAGTTGTTGCAGCGGGCCGATCTCGATCTTGTAGTACATGTCGGCGGCCCGCGGATGATCCGGCTCATTGGGCAGTAGATCTGCGCGGGGCACCACCTGAAAGCGGCGCACCGGCGCGTAGTAGTTGACCGCACAGCCCTCGTCGCCGAAGGCGCCGGTCTGGTAAAAGGCCAGGTACTCGGCGGCGATGCGGCGCGGCGCCCGTTTGAGCGGGATGCGATACCAGCCCTCGTCTCGGGCGCGCTCGAAGTCGAACCGGTTGTTCATGACGGCCACCAGCACCGGGGCATGTTCGGGGGTGTACGGCGTAGCAGCTTGTTCGGTCATGTGATATGTTCTGCCAGGTCGGGCGCGTAGCGGGCCAGATCTTCCCGCAGCCGCAGCAGCGCCAGGTCCTTGGCCTTGCATTCCAGCATCACGTCGAAAGGACGCAGGCCGTCTGCGGTACGCATGAAATCGATGAACTCGAAGGGGTGGATGAAGTCGGAGTGGCGTGTCCAGATCGGCGCTTGCAACGTCTCGACTTTTTTGCCGCTGGTCTTATCCTGGCGTTCGATGACCCGCATCTCGGTGCGCGGCGAGCTGAAATGGATCTTGGGGCGAACGTCGGCCGGCCAGGTAGCGAGGCACAGCGCCAGCGCATCGCACAGCGGGATGTCGTCGGGGTTGTGGTTGTGGTGGTGCAGGTTGTCGAATACCAGACGGACGCCGGTGCGTTCGTGGATCCACCGGATGTCCGCCACGCTGAAGCGGGAGTCGTCGTTCTCCAGCACCAACCGCCGCCGTACCGCTGCGGGAAGCTGCTCAAAGCGGCGCGCGAAGCGTTCCCGCGCCGGATCACGCCCTTCGTAGACACCGCCGACGTGGAGTACTACCACCGCTTCCGGTCCCAGCGCCATGCGTTCCAATAACTCGGCCTGCACACGCAGGTCCCACACGCTCTTGGCGGTCAACGCCTCGTCGGCTGAGTTGAGGATGACATACTGCGATGGGTGGAAAGAGAGGCGCAGCCCGATCTCTCGCGCCAGGTTGCCCATCAGCGCCAGCTCAGCCGCGCACTCATCAAGCTGGTTGTGGAACTGCGGCATGTCGGGATGTGTGGCGTATGGCGCCAGATCGGACGACATGCGGTACATGGTGATCTGCTGGCTGCGCAGATACTCGAAGATGTCGCGCAGGTAGGCCAGGCTGACGCTGAGGTGCGGGTTGTTCTGCCAGCGGCGCGAGTCGTGCTCCTTCAGGCCGGCGCGGCCCAGGACCTTGACGGCAAATCCCAGTCGAATCGGTGGAGTCATGGGTGGTGTCGATCTACTCAGGTGACAGTTACTTTTCGAAGTAACTGTCACCTCGGCTCGCGGCCGATTCTACCAGAGGCGCGGGCGGATGGCAATTGAGGGTTGCGGGACGGCGATGACTTGCGCGCTGGGTAGGAAAGCTGTGCGTCGCGAGGTGTTTGTTAAGCGGCAAGGGCTGGAGTATACTGCCGCGACGAATTGGCGATGGCAGCGGATTAACAGTCCGGTGGAACAGGGCAGCCGGCAATCCTACGAGTAACTGTTCAGCCCAAGACTTCGGAAGTCGCCGGTTCCAGGGGCAAGGCGCCTCCGGGCCGGAGGATGCACCTTTTGCAGTGGGACGGCGACTTCCGAAGTCTCCGCGCCAGTTCAGACTGAACAGTTACTCCTACGATTAGTAACCGAACTGCTCGATGACAGAGTGATGCATACGAGGACAGTGTTGAACATGGACGACTCCTGGCTGAGCGGAATGGCCTATGAACGGTTTATGGGACGCTGGAGCACGCTGGTTGCTCAGGAGTTCCTGCCATGGCTGGCGGTCCCCGTTGCTCGCCACTGGCTGGACGTGGGGTGCGGCACGGGGGCGCTTACAAAGCTTGTTCTCAAGACATGTCATCCAGCACAAGTCGTCGCTGTCGATTCGTCGAGCGAGTTTGTTCTGGATGCGCAACGTTCGATCACGGATCCAAGGGCGCAGTTCAGGATTGGTCAGGCCGAAGCGTTGGACTTCGATTCGAGCACCTTCGATGCTGTGGTATCCGGGCTTGCACTCAACTTCGTTTCGCAGCCCAAAGCAGCAGTGTCGGAGATGATGAGGGTAGCAAAGCCAGACGGCGCAGTTGGAATATTTCTTTGGGACTACGCGGAAGGCATGCAGATGCTGCGTTATTTCTGGGATGCCGCTGTTGATCTGGACGATGAGGCGCGCAAGTTCGACGAGGGGATTCGGTTCCCGATCTGCCAGGAGGGGCAGCTTGGATCTCTTGTCCGCGCCGTCGGTTTGAAGCAGGTCGAGGCTACCGCCATCGAGGTACCGACGTTCTTCCGCGATTTCGATGCGTATTGGCAGCCTTTTCTGGGCGGTGTTGGCCCCGCGCCCGGGTATGTCCTGAGTCTGGATCAGGAGAAGCGGCAGAGCCTTGAGGATCGACTTCGCAGGTCGCTGCCTGTGGAGAATGATGGTTCGATCTCCCTGATCGCCAGAGCATGGGCGGTGAAGGGAAGGGCTTGATTGTTTTGTCGAGACCGGAGAAACGGACATATTGCTCAGGAGGGGTATCTTGGTTAAGATCTGAAATCCGGTATCATGCTCCCTGGCGCCTGCCAGTTAGACAGCTTCTTACGGAAGCACTTTAGTCGATTTCCGATGTAATGAATGGTCTTTCCATCGTTAAGCACCAACAACAAGGAGTAACGAAGGCCACATGCTTGCTCCGTATTGGGAGATCATCAGTGTATGCTGGCTGGTATTTTGGACTTATTGGGCTGTTAGTACGCTTCGAAGGCTGCCTTCGAAGCGTAAGGTCGCTCTCACGTTCACGGTACTCAACACCGGATTGCTCTATCTGGGCTTTCTTTTGGTTTTATTAGGTCGCAGTGCGCCTGTTTCGCTTGGTCGGCTTTTTGTGCCTCAAGCCATCATCGTTGATGTTGCGGGGACAGTCTTCGCCATCGTAGGTGTTACATTCGCGATATGGTCTCGGCAATTACTTGGCAACAATTGGAGCGGCCAGGTGGCTATCATGGAGGGCCAGCAATTCATCCGTCGTGGTCCTTACACAATTGTGCGACATCCTATCTACACAGGTATGCTGCTCGCCCTGTTAGGAACAACGCTCGTATCCTCAACGGTCGTAAGCCTTGTTGGGTTCGTTTTGGCGGCAATATCTCTTTGGCAAAAGGCTTGTATGGAGGAACAATTCCTGGTGGCTGAATTCGGAGAGCAGTATGCTGCATATCAGCGCGAAGTGAAGTTCTTGATTCCGTTGATCTACTGACTTGTGTCTGGCGAGGTCGCCTTGCTTCCCTCTCTCATCGGGCGAAAGATAGGGAGTGTGGGTGAATCGCAACCGTTCTTGCTTCCCACTCGTCTGTTTCGTTTTGACAGCGTCCCATCGGGCAGGCTATAATTTGAGCGGACCAGAAGTTCAACTTCTTCGGAGAAGTTGAACTTCTCAACTTGCAGGAGGCACGATGGCTGTCAGGAAGATCACGCTGATCGGCGAGGATGTGTTGCGCAGGGAAGCGCGCAAGGTGAAGCGGTTCGACAAGACGCTACACCGATTGATCGATGATATGGTGGAGACGATGCGTGAGGCGCCGGGCATCGGTTTGGCCGCGCCGCAGGTTGGTGTCTCCCAACGGGTCATCGTTATCGAATTGGAAGAGGACGAAGAAGACCCGCAGAGCGGCACCCTGTACGAGTTTGTCAATCCGGAGATCGTTTACGCCAGCGAGGCCGAGCTGGAGGGCGAGGAAGGGTGCCTGTCGATTCCCAATATCGTCGGCGACGTGTGGCGCTCGCAGAAAGTGGTCGTCAAGGGGCAGAACCGCTTCGGCAAGCCGCAGAAGATCGAGGCCGAGGAGTGGCTGGCGCGCGTTTTCCAGCACGAGATCGACCATCTTAACGGTGTATTGTTCCTCGACCACGTCGCCGGCCCGGAGAAGCTGCGGCGGCTGGTCAAGGTGGTAGATGAGAACGGCGAGGAGCACTGGAAGGCGATCCCAATGGTCGAGATTGCAGAGCCGGTTGGCAGCAGCTAGTACCACCGGCCTACATCGAGCATTTTCCAGCCCCGAACGGGCTTGCATCTCGCGGCTTGCCCCCGGAACGGGTCGCCAGATGGCTTCAGCTTCCGGCAGACCTGCAAACGAACCACCCTCGCTTTCTACTGTCATCTTGATCACTACATCTTTGTAAGAAAAATACAGGCAAAATCGTATCAATGATTCTCCACAGCTATTGACGATTCGCTGTTGGACATGTATAATGTTCACTGTTTGTTCAACATAGCAAGATTCAATCACGCGTTACAACAATTTGGTTCTTATCAGTTCGACGGGAGGCTCGAAATGAATGTCGCACATCACACCAAGCGCGCAACGTTCCACGGCGCTACGCTTCGCATTCTCATGATATTGGCCTTGCTAGTCATTGGTCATGAGGGCAGCGTTCAAGCGGCATCTGCAACTCAACTATCTCTTGGCAGCTCATTGGCGGAACAATCGACGCCGGGCTCGGTCATGTTTATTGAGAACGTGGGCCAGATGGCCAGCGAAGCTCGTTATCAGGTGCGCGGCACCGACGGCGCCATGTGGCTGACTGACAATGCCATCTGGATTTCGCTGCAAGCACAGAGTCATCCGGACGGTTCTCCCCCGGTTCCTGAGGGCGATATGACCGCTGCCAATGTCAAACTTACATTTGTTGGCGCGGCAACAAACCCCCAATTGGAAGCATTCGACCGGCTGGATACGACCGTAAACTACTTCACCGGCCGCGACTCGAGCGAGTGGTTGACCAATGTGCCGGCATGGGGCGGCGTACGCTATATGAATTTCTTCCCTGGGGTAGATCTGGAGCTCAGCGGGCAGGATAGCAATCTTGCCTGGCAGTGGATCTGCGGGGCAAATTGTCAGGCTGGCATGGAAAACATGCAACTGCGTGTGGAAGGCGCCGATACTGTCCAGGTGCAGGACGGTGTCTTACAACTGGAAACCGTGGCCGGAGCGGTGGCTCTGCCGCTCCCAATGCTTGCAACGCACTCCTTGCCTCAACCGGTGGTTACATCTCAGGGCGAGCGCGATTTCGTGATAACCTCGCCGGCCAGCATCGGCTTGCGCACACCTGCCGCGGCTCCCGGACAGGTAAATCTGATCTATTCAGGATTTCTGGGCGGCTCGGCATGGGATGAAGCCCGCGACATAGCAGTGGACAGCGACGGCAACGCTTACGTTACTGGCGGAACCTGGTCCAGCAACTTCCCCACGGTTATTGGACCGGATCCCACCAATAGCGGTTTCTCAGATGCGTTCGTAGTCAAGGTCAATCCCGACGGGACGGCGCTGCTATATGCTGGTTTTGTAGGCGGCACTTCCTATGACTATGGCAACAGCATAGCAGTGGACGCGGCGGGCAACGCCTACGTAACCGGCGAAACCTGGTCCAACACTTTCCCGACCCTGGTCGGCCCATTCTTAAGCTACAGCGGCGGGATCGATGCGTTCTTGATCAAGGTGAACGCAACTGGCAGCGGGTTGGATTATGCAGGCTACTTAGGCGGCTCCAGCGAGGACCTTGGTACAGGCGTCGCTGTCGACAGCGCCAACAATGCCTACGTCACCGGCCGGACCGGATCGAACGACTTCCCGACGGCCGTTGGGCCTGACTTGTCTTTCAACGGCGGCCTCTACGACGCCTTCGTGACCAAGGTCAACGCGGCCGGCAACGGGCTGATTTACTCCGGCTATGTGGGCGGAACTGCTTGGGACGAAGCAACCGACATCGCCCTGGAAGCGGACAGCAACGCAACCATCACAGGTGGAACGGGGTCCAGCGATTTCCCGGTGATGACCGGCCCTGGGCTTGCCTACAACGGAGGCGACGCGGATGCCTTTGTGACCAGAGTGAATGGGGCGGGCAATGGGCTGCTCTACTCCGGTTATCTGGGCGGGGCGATGTGGGATGAGGGCCACGGGATTGCAGTCGACGCGACCGGGAACACCTACCTCACCGGCGTAACCGATTCGAACAACTTCCCGCTGATGTCCGGGCCTAACTTCACCACAGGAGGCGGACGGGACGTATTCGTGACAAAAGTTGACCCGGCCGGTGCGGCTCTGGTGTACTCCGGGCTGCTGGGTGGTTCTCAAGACGACGAAGGGTACGGCATTGCCGTAGACGGCAATGGCAATGCCCACATCGCCGGTATGACCGAATCGTCGGACTTCCCGGTTGCTGTGGGACCCTTCCTGACCTACGGCGGAGGAGCGAGCGACGGCTTCGTGACCAAGCTGGATGTGAACGGCACAGCGTTGGTCTTCTCAGGCTTCATGGGCGGCACGCACGGGGACTGGAGCACGAGTGTCGCTGCGGACACAGCTAAGAGCACGTACATTGCCGGCGGCACCATGTCCAGCGATTTTCCGGTTGTCGTGGGACCCGACCTCACGCAAAATGGTGGCATAGACGGCTGGGTCGCAAAGCTCGATATGAGAGAACCAACAGCGATTTCAGTGAACAGCATGACAGCTCAACCTGAGGACAGTATTGGGGCATTCCTCCCCTGGCTGATTTTTCTGGCTGGCTTGCTGCTGGCAACCCTGGCAGCCGCGTGGCGGAGACGACGCTTCCAGCAAGACATCTGACGCTCTGGTTGAGCGAGCAACAACTAACTGAAACGCAAAACGACCACCCGCCGGGTGGTCGTTTTGCGTTTCAGAACTGTGCGGTCTTGTCGGCGAGATAAGGCGCCAGGAGGTTGTTTGCCAGCTATGGCCGCGGGCCGAGGGTAATCGGCACGCTGGCCTCCATGCCGTCGCGCAGGACGGTCACATCGATGGTCTGTCCCACAGTCGTGTAGAACGCCAGGTAGGTGTTGAGGTCGGCGAAGCTGGCCATGGGCCGGTCGTCGATTGCGGTAATCAGGTCGCCGCCGCGCCCGCTGTTGGGATCGGCCGCAACCAGGCCGCCATTGTCTGCCGGCCCGCCCGGCGTAACGCCGATGACATAAGCGCCCTGGGTTTGCGTCAGTCCGAACTGCTGCTGCTCGGCGAGGCTGATCTCGTCAGCAAACGAAGCGCCCAGATAGGAGTAGTCGTGCGAACCCTTCTCAATCAAGCTGGGCACAACCTGCCGCACAGCGATGACCGGGATCGAGAAACCTACGCCGGAGTTGACGCCGGTCTGCGAGGCGATGGCAGCGTTGATGCCCACCACTTCGCCTTCGAGATTGAGCAACGGTCCGCCGGAGTTGCCGGGGTTGATGGGTGCATCGGTCTGGATGACACTGGGCAGCGAGTATGTAGACCCGAAGCGACTGTTGCGCTGGGAGCGCAGACTGCGGCCCAGCCCACTGACGATACCCAGCGACATCGAGCCTTGCTCGCCGAAGGGGTTGCCGATGGCCACCACGAATTGGCCGACCTGCAAGCTGTCCGGTTCGGCCAGCGGCAACGGCTCGACACCCTCCGGCAGCGTCTCCACCTGCAAGACGGCCAGATCGCTGTCGGTGTCGGTTCCTACCAGGGTGGCCGGCATATGCTCGCCGTCAGAGAAGACCACCTCGAAGGCGCGTCCGCCGCTCACCACATGGTTGTTGGTAACGATGGTGCCGTCCGCGCTGTACACAAAGCCGCTGCCAGACCCGATAGGTGGAACGATGATGTAGACCACAGCCGGGTTGGCCGCGCGATAGAGGTCGATCAGGGCGGTATCAACGCCCGGCTCATCGGCCAGTTGTTGTTCGGCCAGCCTGGATGCCACCGTTTCATCGACCAATTTGGCCAGCGATTCGGGGCTGGCTGCGGCGAGTCGTTCCTCCACAGCAGCGAGTATCGTCGCCTGCAGCGCTTCGATATCGGGCGTCGGCGCTTGCTCGGCCAGACGCTCGTCGATTTGGGCGGATACTGTGGCAGCAATGGTGTCAACCGATACCGGTTCGGCCGTGGGTGGTGTTACCACCGGTGCAGAACTGGCCACGGTGCAGCCGGCCAGCAACAGGCTTGCGATCAATGTCACTACGACAACTTGTTGTTTCATCCTATCAATCTTCCTTCACAGTTGTTTCCATGAATCAAACCACATTCCCGACCGTCAAACAGGAAGGCCCGCCACGAATCGCCCAAATCTGTTGGCGGCGCTTGAAACCGGCGCTGTCTTTTCAGGGGGAGATCAACCGGGTTTAGACACACTCAATGCTGCTTCATCAGGTGTTTGGGAGGCAGGCAACGAGATCGTGAAAACCGCGCCTCCATCGACGCCGTTCCCAGCGCGGATGGTTCCACCGTGGGCCTCAACCAGCGAGTGGGCAATGGCCAATCCCAAGCCGGACTCGCCGTTGGCCGGCCGCGACTCGTCGGCGCGGTAGAAGCGTTTGAAAATGAAGGGCAGGTGCTCAGGATCGATTCCAGGGCCGTTGTCGTTGACCTGAAGAATAACGTCGTTGCCGGCCGCGCGGGCGGACAGCGTGATGTTCCCGCCCTCCGGCGTGTAGCGCAGCGCATTGCTGACCAGGTTGCCTAAGATCTGCGCGATGCGCTCGCGGTCGACGTCGATCAGCGGCAAGTCGGGCGAGGCCTGAACGTCGATGTGGACGTTGCGCTGCGCCGCCAGAGCCGCGTGCGCGGCCGCGGTGCGCTCCAGGCATTCCAGCGGCGGCATCGGTGCTCGGTTCAGCGCCAACTCGCCGGCGTCAGCCAGCGAAAGAGTACGCAGGTCGTCCACCAGATGGCTCAACAGTTGCGCTTCGCCGTACATCGCGTCATAGATACCAGGCTTGCCTTGCAGCTTGCCGTCGGCCAGCGCCTCGGTGTAGCCCAGGATGACGCTCAGTGGCGTCCTCAGTTCGTGTGCCACATCGGCGGTCATCTGGCGGCGCAACTGGTTAGAGGTTGCCAGGTCGATGCTCATCTGGTTAAAGGAAGCGGCCAATTGGCCCAGTTCATCCTCGGTGCGCACAGGAACCTGATGGCCCAGATCGCCTCGCGAGACGCGCTGCGTGGCCTCGGTCAGTTCCTTAACCGGACGCGAGATGGCCCTGGCCAGCAGGATGCCCAACGCCAGCGCGATAATCGTCGCGCCCAGCGCGCCAAAGACTATAGCCTGGTTGACGCGCTCGAGAAACGCGGTTTCCGGAGAGTAAGGTGTGCCCGGCTCTGGCCCGCTGGCCAGGTCAAGCACCAACCTGCCAACTACCTGACCATCAACCTCTATTGGCAGCGAGCGGCGCAGGTCTGCATCGCTCACCGTCTGCCCCACGCGGTAGTGTCGTGTTCCCAGCAGAACGGCCTGGTTGGTGTCCACCAAAGCCACCGGCGCTCGAACAAATCCACCCGGTGTGCGCATAGCAATCGCGGAGATGTTGTCCCAGCCACCGTTCTGGCTGTAGTAGCTCTCCAGCTCCTGGACCATATCCTGCTGATAGCGGTCGGTGATGAACTGGTCAAACTCGCGTTGCGTGCGAACGCCAACAAAGACGGCCACCAGCAGTGCGCCGATAAGGCCGACGAAGAGAAAGGCCAGAGTGAGTTTGAGGGTCAGGGAGCGCATTTTAGTGACCAGTAATCAGTGACAGGTGATGGACAGTTGCCTCGTCATTCCCGCGCAGGCGGGAATGACGAGTGAGCAGTTATCGTCTGTTTACCTGCCTGCTGTCCACTGCCTACTCCTCCGCAAACCGGTAGCCGACGCCGTAGACGGTCTCGACGTAGCGCGGCTTGCTGGGGTTTGGTTCAAGCTTGGTGCGCAGGTTACGGATGTGAACGTCGATGGTGCGTTCGTAGCCGTCGAAGGCGTCTCCTTGCAGCCTGTCCAGCAGTTCGGCGCGTGTGAATGCCCGGCCCGGCGAAGAGAGGAAGGCCGCCAGCAGGTCGAACTCCGACGGGGTCAACTCCACAGCTCGGTTGTCTACGGAGACCTTGCGACTGGCGCGGTCCAGCGTCACATCGGCTGCCCGCAGCACCTCAGCTTGCATTAGTGGGCGGACAGCGCGGCGCAGGACTGCCCGCACGCGCGCGGTCAGCTCACGCATGCTGAAGGGCTTGGTCACGAAGTCATCCGCGCCCAGCTCCAGCCCCAGGATCTTATCGCTCTCTTCCAGACGGGCAGTGAGGATGACGATGGGCGTATCTGCCTCACGCTTGTGCGCCTTGAGGAAGTCGTACCCGCCCATGTTGGGCATCATCAGGTCGAGGATGATCAGGTCGGGCTTCTCGTGGCGGGCAACGTAGAGAGCCTCCTGGCCGTCGGATGCCAGGACGACGCGGAAGCCCTCCTCCTCAAGGTAGGACTGCACCATCACCCGCAATTCTTTTTTATCGTCCACCACAAGGATCGTTTGTGACATGGTTTTCTCTCGTTAAGTGGTTGGCATCCGGCTTGCCCGGTGAAGCGTTTGCCGGCCATCGATTGGAAGTCTTACTATACGTCTCCTGCCGGGATTGCAACAAATTCCAGTTCCAGGGTCAAGTCGTCGGACACGGTATCGACCGACGGCGAATCGGGAATACTCACGTTCAGGTCTTGGTAGGGAATCGTCAGCGTGGCCATTCCTTCCAGCCGCGTCTCGCTCACCGGAGTCACGGTCACATCGAAAGTGACGGGAACAGTGGTGTCGCGGACGGTCAGATTGCCGGCAAGCTGGAAACTGAAGGACTCGCCGACGGCCACGCTGGCCGGCATTGACAGAACCTCGGATGGCTCGAAGGTCACGAACTCATAGTCGTTGGTCTGTAGTATCCAGTTCTTCAGCGCGCGGTCGCGCATGTTGCTGTCGGTTGCCAGCGTGCGTGCGTTGACCTGGATCACACCAACCTGCGTCGCAGCAGGATCGGACGGATCTACCGCCAACTGGCCTGACACCTGATCGGTCGCGCCGATCACCGTCTTGGGTGAGCCGCGCAGCACCTCGTTGATCACAAAGCGTGCTTGTGACTCGGCGGGAACAATCTCAAAGATCGTCGGCCCACTGGCTGTTTCGGTTGTCGCTTCCGCGGGCGTCTCGGTGGGTTGAACTTCTGCAACAGTGGCTTCTGCGACCGGCTCAACCACCGGTTGTGTCTCCTCCGTCGCGGTTGGATCGGGAACAACTGTCGCGGTTGGCTCAGGGACGGCGGTTGCGGTGAGTTCCGGTGCGGACGTGGCAACTGCCGCCGGCTCAGTTGTCTCAACTACCAGCGGTACAGCCGCGATGGGTGCGCTGGCTTCTTCAGGCTTTTTGAACACAGTAAAGGCTGCAGCAGCAATGGCAACGACAACCAAGATACCCAGAACGATCGCTATTGTTCTCTTCACAGACAATTGCCTCCAATATAGGTTAATTTAGACTCAAGCCGCATACGTTTGAAATGGATTGATACTCAGCTGGCTTCTGCGACACATAAATCATACCAGAGGAATGTTTAGGAAATGTTAAGATGTCATTTGGAAGCTATTCACTGGACGGAGCCTACACGATTGACCTGTCGAACTTGACCACCCGCTCGAGCAGTGCTATATGTCATCTGGTGACTCGGCTAGCGGCGATCACGGCCGCTGAATCCTATCTGTCACTCCATCCACGAAAGGCACTCCCCTTCATGTCAACCAAGACACGTCTCGCCATGATCGGCGTCGGCGGCATGGCGCGCCACCACATCCGCCAGATTCTTCTCCAGAGCGACACCACTGAGATCGCCGTCGTTTGCGAACCGTCAGAGGAACAATATGCTCTCTCGGCCGCCATATTTGAAGCCGAAGGCGTGACGCCGCCGTACAATGAACCCGATCTCGCCAGGCTGCTGGACACCTACTCTGTCGATGCGGCCTTTATCGTCACACCCCACGTCTTGCACCACGACCAAACGGTTGCCTGCATGGAAGCGGGCCTGGATGTCCTGCTGGAGAAGCCCATGGTGATGAACGCTGTCGAAGCGAAACACCTGATTGCAATCCAGCAGCAAACAGGACGCACGCTGGTGGTCGCCTTTCAGGGCAGCCTTTCTCCAAACGTCCGCACCGCTTCGGCCATGCTGCAGGCGGGCAAGCTAGGCCGGTTGCTGAGCATCAGCGCGACGGTCTGGCAAGGCTGGGGACCAAACACCGCCGGTACATGGCGACAGGTTCCGGCGATGGCCGGCGGCGGCTTCCTGTTCGACACCGGCGCGCACATGCTCAACACGGTGGTTGATCTGGCCGGCGAAGACTTCGCCGAGGTTGCGGCCTGGCTTGACAACAACGGACGGGATGTGGAGACGATGGGCGTCGTCATGGGGCGCCTTCAGTCCGGCCCGTGGGTGACGATGCACGGCTGCGGCGAGACCATCAACACGTGGGGCAGCGAGATCCAGGTCTTCTGCACCGGCGGCATCCTGCGCACCGGCATCTGGGGCGAGCGTCTGCAGATGCAGCGCAAGGCAGGTCCACCGCGCTTTAACAAGGTCAAGGTTCCTGAGTCGCTGGGCGTCTGGCAACAGTTCCTGGCCGTGCGCAACGGCGAGATCCCTAACCCCAGCCCACCGGAAGTCGGCCTGCGCATGGCGCGGCTCTACGACGCGATCAAGGCATCGGCAGCGCAAGACGGCCAGCCGGTGCAGCTACAGTAGCGCCGAGTTTATTCGGCGCCTGGTACTCAGAAGGATGCTGAACCATCCTGAGGAGCGGACATGACAACAACTTCCCTTCCCCGCGTTCTGGTTTGGAACGAATACCGCCACGAGAAGCGCAGCCCGGCCGTGGCGGCCATCTATCCGGATGGAATCCACGAGGCGTTGGCTGAGCCGCTGCGCCAGGCCGGTTTCACGGTACACACGGCGACGCTGGATGAGCCGGAGCATGGTCTGACCGAGGCCGTGCTGGACGAGACAGATGTGCTGGTCTGGTGGGGACACATGGCCCATCCCGATGTTCAGGATGAGATCGTGGATCGCGTGCACGCGCGCGTGCTGGGCGGTATGGGCCTCCTGGTGCTGCACTCCGCCCATTTCTCCAAGCTGTTCAAGCGGCTGATGGGCACCGGTTGCGACCTGAAGTGGCGCGAGGCGGAGGAGCGCGAACGCTTCTGGGTGGTCGCGCCCAGCCATCCTATTGCAGCGGGTCTGGGTGAGTACTTCGAGCTGCCTCACGAGGAGATGTACGGCGAGTTCTTCGACATCCCCGCGCCCGATGAGTTGGTGTTTGTGAGTTGGTTTCAGGGCGGCGAGGTGTTCCGCAGCGGTTGCTGTTTCAGCCGCGGCCGCGGGCGCATTTTCTACTTCCGCCCCGGCCACGAGACCTATCCCACGTACTACGACGCCAACGTACAGCGTGTCATCGCCAACGCGGTCCGCTGGCTGGCGCCGGCCGGCGGACCGGTTGTCACGTTCGGCCATCGTCCGGAACCGATCGAGCGTCTTGGACCGTAACTCGTTCGTATCGTCTTCGCTCATCGGCGAGACCAGTGTGGCCAGGTTTCCTGCGCCTCAAATTTACTTCGCGGGTCAATCAGACCCGGTGATGAATTGTACAATAATGCCTTAAGCCGCTACAATAGGTAAACTAATCCATGTTGCGTATTACGTATGGTCTGAATTGTTCGTAGCAGGCGCAAAAGTGCTCGCCACGAACATTCCCCTTGGTTTCCGGGTACGCAACACATACTACGCAATCCGACCCCAAAACCAATCTGCATAAGGAGGCATTTCCCATGGCAACCAACATTTCAACCCTCTTGGGCAGCGACGCCGATTCCCTGCTGGGTTTCGACAGCCCCAAGATTCCCAAGTCGTCTCTCTATCTCCCGGGACCCGACTACATCGACCGCGTGTTTTCACAGTCGAGCCGCTCGCCGGTCGTGATGCGCAACATGCAGACCATGTTCAACACAGGCCGATTGGCAGGCACCGGCTACCTCTCGATCCTGCCTGTGGACCAGGGCATCGAGCACTCGGCGGGCGCGTCCTTTGCCCCTAATCCTGCCTATTTTGACCCCGAGAACATTGTCAAGCTCGCTATCGAAGGCGGTTGCAACGCGGTGGCTTCAACGTTGGGTGTATTGGGAGCGGTGGCGCGCAAGTATGCCCACAAGATTCCCTTCCTGCTCAAGATCAACCACAACGAGACCTTGACCTATCCCACCATGTATGACCAGACGCTGTTCGCCAGCGTGGATCAGGCCTTCGAGATGGGATGTGTGGCAGTGGGCGCTACGATCTATTTCGGATCCGAGGAATCACGCCGCCAGATCATGGAGGTCAGCGAGGCATTTGCCCGCGCCCACGAGCTTGGCATGGTAACAGTCCTGTGGGCCTACATCCGCAACAAGGCGTTCAAGAAGGACGGGGTTGACTACCACTTGTCGGCCGACCTGACCGGCCAGGGCAACCATCTGGCGGTGACGCTGGAGGCAGACATCGTAAAGCAGAAGATGGCCGAGAACAACGGCGGCTACACCGCGATTGGATTCGGCCACACCAACCCCAAGGTGTACAGCGAGCTTTCCAGCGACCATCCCATCGACCTGGTGCGCTATCAGCTTGCCAACTGCTACATGGGCCGCATGGGTCTGATCAACTCAGGCGGTGCATCGGGCGCCAACGACTTCGCCGACGCCGCCAAGACCGCGGTTATCAACAAGCGTGCTGGCGGGATGGGCCTCATCTCCGGCCGCAAGGCCTTCCAGCGCCCCATGTCCGAAGGCGTGGAACTGCTCAACACGATTCAGGACGTTTATCTGGACGAAAGCATTGCCGTTGCGTAGTCAACAAGAAGTAATCTGAAAGTCAGGGCCGTGCTGCAAAGCCGGCCCTGACTTTTCTTCCTGTCGTGCTTGCCATGAAAACCAAGAAGTGCGGAGGTCGTGAACCAGACCTCCGCACTTCTTTCTGTCTGTGAGTCGCTAACTTCTCGTATTCCGGCCGGTCTGTACTAGCCGGCTCCAAACACCAGCCGCCAAACCTGCGCCACGACGAAGGTCACGGCGAACCCCATCGCCAGCGGCAATAGCGTTGAAACAGTCGCCCATTTCTTGCTGCCCGTCTCCTTGTAGATGGTGTAGATCGTCGTGCTGCACGGGTTGTGCAGCAGGCTGAACAGCATCACGGAGATCGCGGTCAGCACAGTCCAGCCGCCGGCTGTCAGGATCGCCTTGGTCGCTGCGTTCGACTCGGTCTCGAACATGACGCCGGCTCCGGCGCCCAGGTTTGTCGCGCCCAACGTCATCACCGTCAGCATCAGGATGGTTGGAATGACGATCTCGTTGGCCGGAATCGCCACCACGTAGGCCAGCAGGATCACACCGTTCAGGCCAAACAGCAGCCCAATGGGATCAAGCACGTTGATGATGTACTGGGCCGCGCTTGTGCCGTTGATGGTGATGTTGGACACCAGCCAGATGACCGCGCCGGCCGGCGCTGCGAAGACGACTGCTCGCCAAAGCACATACAACGTCCGGTCGATGAACGAGGTGTAGATGGTCTGCAACACCCGCGGCGGGCGGAACGGCGGCAGCTCCAGGCTGAAGGTGGATACCTCACCCTTCAGCAACGACCGCGACAACATGCCTGAAACGAGGAAGCTGATCACGATGCCCAGCATTGCGATGCCCACCACCGCTAGGGCTGAGATCAGGCCGGCCATGTAAACCGGCGCCAGCGCGCCGATGAAAATCGTGGCCAGCAGGATCTGGGTCGGCCAGCGGCCATTGCACAGCGCAAAGTTGTTGGTCAGAATGGCGATCAGCCGTTCGCGCGGGCTGTCGATGATGCGGGTCGAGACGATCCCGGCCGCATTGCAGCCGAAACCCATCATCATGCTCAGCGATTGCTTGCCGTGCGCCCCCGATTTCTTGTAGATGTTGTCCAGGTTGAACGCCACCCGCGGCAGGTAGCCGAAGTCCTCCAGCAGCGTGAACAGCGGGAAGAAAATCGCCATTGGCGGCAACATCACGCTGACCACCCAGGCAGTCGCCAGATACATGCCGTCGATCAGGAAGCCGCTGAGCCACCACGGCATTCCAATGGCCGCCGCTGCCTGCTGCAATGCAGGATAGATCGTTCCAATCAGCAGGTTGGAAAGCATTTGCGACGGGATGTTGGCGCCGGTGATGGTGATCCAAAACACCGCGGTGAACATCAGGATCATGATTGGGATGCCCCACCTGCGGCTCGTCACCAGGCCATCGATAGTGCGGTCCAGGTCGAAGCGCGGCTTTTCGCCGGGTCGCGTCACTGCCCGGTCGGCGATGCGCGCCGCGTCGGTGTAGATTGTTTCCATCAGCGTCTGATGAAAGTCGCCGCCAATCTCCCAGCGCAGCGTGCGTGCCAGCGCCAGCACCTCTTCCGGGGAGGTTTCCGACTCGCTGCCATGCCTGGTTTGCGGCGGCGCGTTCATCGGGATCGATGTAGTTGTCATAATCTTTTATCCTTCACATTCCTAAAGCTGCACTGCCATCAGGTCGCCGGCGGGATGGGAGGTGTTGCTGTTGGCCAGCGCGCCCAGCCGGCCCTCGTTCAACGCGTCGGCGATGCTCTGGTCACCGTCCAGCAATCGCAGCGCCACCCAGCGCGCGTTGGGCAAGCCCGGCACGATCTTTTCGAGTTGCGTAACCAGTTGGTTGACTGCGTTCTTTAAGGCGGGCGGCGTGCTCTGGATACGGTGCGGCTTGGGTTGGTACTTGCCGGTCGCGACCTCGTCGACCGCCTGTATCAGTTCGTTCATGCCACGCTTGTGGCGGGCCTCGGTAGGAATCACCGGGACACCCAGATCAAGCGCCAGCCGCCGCTCGTCTACCTTCAGGCCATGGCGCCGCGCCTCATCCATCAAATTGAGGCAGACCACAACGCGGTCGGTGATCTCCAGCACCTGCAACACCAGGTTCAGGTTGCGTTCCAGCCGAGTCGCGTCCACCACCACAATGGTGACGTCGGGTTGTCCAAACAGGATGAAATCGCGTGCGATCTCCTCGTCCATGCTGGTCGCCAGCAACGAGTAGGTGCCCGGCAGATCCACCAGCTTGTAACGGCTCTCGCCGTACTCAAACCCACCCTCGGCGCGGCTGACAGTCTTGCCGGGCCAGTTGCCGGTATGCTGGCGAAGCCCGGTTAGTGCGTTGAAGACGGTACTCTTGCCCACGTTGGGATTGCCGGCCAGCGCGACCACGTAGTCCCATTCGGTCATGTCCACGCCCAGGGAGCGCAGGTTGGCTGCGTTGTGGACGGCGCAGGAGGAGCAGCCGTCCGGCATGGCCGGAGGTGGTTCGATGTTAATGGTGAAGGTCTGGCCGTCGCTGTCCTCCTCCAGTGACTTGATCAGCGCTTCGTCAAAGACCGGGGCAGTCGCTCCGTTCTGAGTTTTTTCATTGACGGTGTTCATACAATTCTTCCTCAATTCTACATCACGCAGCCGGTTCCAGGCGGCGTGTAATCTGTATCATACTGGCCTGCTCGCTGCGCAGGGCAATCAACGCCTCGCGGATGCGGTAGGCGGTTGGATCGCCACCCGCACTGACCATCTCGGCAGAGATGACCGTACCGGGCAGGATACCCAGGTCCATGAAGCGCCGGCGCTCTGCGCCGCGGCAGCGGGGCGATATGGCGCTTACCTTGCCGCGTTCGCCCAGCTTCAGGTCGGCCAGAGTTTCGCTGTCGCTCTCCACGACAACCGTCGCGGTTTCCGGCAGCGGTACGACGGAGATGTTGGTCGCCAGGATCGGCGCCAGCACGTGTTCGTCGCCGTTGGCCCAGAAGCGCACTCGTTTGGAGCTCGCTTCCACCAGCCGGACAGTCATGCCCGGATACAGCCCGAGGGCGACCAACTGCGCGTAGATCGTCTCCGGTTCATCCTCGATGTGGACGATTTGCGCCGGTTGATCCAGCGCGATGGCTGTCAGCGGCTGCCCGCCGTGGGCGACATACTGGCCGCTGGCGTCCGGGATTGGGTCGCCGTGGGGATCGTGGGTAGGATAGCCTAGCTTGGCTGCCAGTGCGTCGACTTCCTCCGGAGGGAGGCTGTGTTCAAGAATTTCAGCCTGGCCGTGCCACTGCGCTTCGCCAAAGCCGGTCTGATCCGCCAGGTAGCGCTCCCACAGCCGGTGCGCGCGGATGATATGCAGCGCGGCATTGCGGCCCTCCGGGGTCAGGTGCAGCACGCCCGCCTCGTTGGAGACCAGGCCGTTTTCCTCGGCCCGCGCCAGCAACTCAGCCGTGTGGTCGCGCGAGATCTGCAAGGCGCCGGCCACGCCGTCCAGCGTGGCGACCTGGCCCCGCATCTCCGATTTGTGGATCTGCTTCAGGGCGTCCTCGGCCAGCACGCGCTCGTTCATTTGCCGCGAGCGTCGCCAGCGAATCACAAGCCCGCGCTCCGGCCAGAACAACAGCGCCGTGATGCCGGCCAGCAGGCCGGCGACTATAAGTGCAATGAGTGGATCAGGCATGTCATTCTCCTGCTGTTGGTTATCGTTTATCAGTTATCACTGATCACTGGTTACTGACTGCTGCTCACCCCGACCGACCTCGCCATGGCGTACGCCAGGATGCGCTGCTGGCCGTTGACCTCGATCACCAGCGGCCCGTCGAAGGGCGACTGCTCCAGCACCGTCACCTGCGTGCCGGGATAGAGGCCCATGCTGCCCAGGTAGCGCAGCCGGTCGCCGTCCTGTGACAGTACCCGTGCTACCGAGGCAGTTTCGCCGGTCAGCAGCTCGGACAGCGGCCGCTCCGCGGCGCGGACCGCCAGCGTGCCGTCTTTGGACGGGATCGGGTCTCCGTGGGGATCGACGCTGGGATTGCCCAGCTTGCGCGCGATGGCGTCCTCGACTTCATCGCTGACGGCGTGTTCGATGCGCTCCGCCTCGCTGTGGACGAGATCCCACGGCATCTCCAGGATCTCGTGCAGCAGCAGCTCCACCAGCCGGTGGCGCCGCACGACCTTCAGCGCGATGCGCAGACCCTCCGGCGTCAGATCGACGCCCTGATAGGGCGCGTAGGCGATTAGGCCCGCTTCCGCCAGCCGCTTGACCATGTTGGTGGCCGAGGCGGGCGAGACGCCCAACGTCTGCGCGATGGCCGAGTTGTTGGCTGTCTCGCCGCGGCTTTGCAACAGGTAGATGGTCTTCAGGTAGTCCTGATGCGCCCTGGTGATGTCTTGGTTTTGCATAAACTAACTCCTATTTTTGCCTCGGCTAAATCTTATCGCATGTTGATGCATTTGTCAAGTAACGTTTGGGTGTGCTTGAAAATTGGTCGATGATGGTCACAGACGTTTGGACCACAAAACCGCGAAAAGACACGAAGGCGCGAAGCACGAAGTACGCGAAGTTCCCCATGCCATGCCACGGCATGCGCCGTAGCAAGAAACACAGGTCGTTCCCAGACCGACGGACGTCCGATCGCTACGTGGTCCAAACTCTTCGCCCCAACCAGATTCAAGCACACTCTCATCATCTGCCCCGTCGCATTCCTGTAGGATAGCCCCTTGTGGGCGCTCCGGGAGTCCCCGGAACCGGCACAAGGCTACAGCCGGAGCCGGAATCGAAACGCCCCGGCCAGCCGGGGCGTTCAAAGCGTACGAATGAGTGGGTCAGTTGCTGGCGCTGGCTTGTGCGCCGTTCAACTCGTCGAGCAGCACGGTGGCTTTCAACTCGGCCTGGCGCGCCATGTCGATGGACTCGCCCAGGAGCCGCGCAGCCTCCTGCGGGCTGTGGAAGCCGGTGCTGTTCTCCGACGAGACGAAGTCCCAGCGCAACGATGCCGCCCTGTGCAACTGGCGCACCTCGGCCAGTTGCTCGTCGGTCGCGCCGGCCGCCTGAGCGGCGGCGATGGCGTCGATAGCCGCCACCAGCGCATCCTCGCTGCGGCGCAGTAGGCCGGCCGTGGTGTTCTGGATGGTCAGCACGCGCTCCTCAAGCTCTTCGACGGGAATGGGATGGCAGCGGGTGCAGGCGTTTTCCAGGTTGGTCAACGGGCTGCGCACCCAGTGATCGGAGACCTTGACGCTGCCCTCGCGCACGTAAGGCATGTGGCAGTCGGCGCAGGCTACGCCGGAGCGGCCGTGGATGCCCGTGTTCCACATCTCGAACTCGGGATGCTGGATCTTGATCATCGGCGCGCCGGTCTCGGCATGGGTCCAGTCCTTGAAGCCGTACTCGTCGTAGTGCGCCTCGATGTCGTCGGCCTTGAAGCCCTTGCTCCAGGGGAAGGTCAGCACCTTGTTGTCGCCCAGGAAGTAGTACTCCACATGGCACTGAGCGCAGACGAAGGTGCGCATCTCCTGGCGCGTCGCCTGGCTGAGATCGACGCCGCGCGCCTCCATCGCGTTGATGAACGCCGGCCGGGTGATGCGCAGCGCCATGGTGTCGGGGTCGTGGCAGTCCGAGCACGACGTGCCCAGATGCACCTGGTCCTTCAAGTCATTGTAGGGCGTGTGGTTGAACTCTTCCCAGCCCATCTGCTCGATCAACTGCGGCACCTCGGCGGCGTGGCAGTTCAGGCAGGCGCCGGGTTGATCCACCAGCTTGACGCGCTGCGTGTTCTGCTGGTCGATCTGGGCGTAATAGTGGCCGCGTTCCTCGTTGTGGTCCTTGCTGAAGGAGTAGCCGGCCCACAGCCGTACCATGGCCGGATACCTCTCGAGCTTGCTGTACGGTTCGGAGCCGCCATAGGGCGTCTGGCCGTAGTTCTCCTGCGTCTTGACGAAGGTGTCGTACTCGTAGGGGAAGTTGGCGCCCCAGACGGCCGGATCGAGTTCCGTGTCGCTGATCTCGACCACCTTGGCCGGGTAGGCAGCGGCCTCCTGCTTGCGGCTGTTGACGCTGACCAAGACGGCTGCTACGGCCGCGGTCAGCAGCGCTGCAACGATGAAGATGCCGACGTAGGTTGCGATTCGGCGGGTGCGCGATGGTTGGGTGGGGGTGTTTTCAGTCATAGGTGACTACTCCGATGAGGTCGTAGCTAGCGGCCGTGGCCGGGGTTGACGTGACAATCCGTGCACGGGCGGTCCTCTCCCGGCAACGCGCCGTGGATCTGGCTGACCATGCCCTCGTGGCAGTGGATACAGTTGGCTTGCGCCACCTCCGCGTTGAAGGGGCGGATGCGGATGACGTTGGGAAAATTGCCGATGGTGAACGCCATGCTGTGGTTAAAGCCGTTGAGACCCTTGACGGCCCATTTGGAGATCGGGTCGCTGTGCGGGACGTGGCAGTCGTTGCAGGTGGCCACGGCCTGGTGGCTGCCGCGATTCCAGGAGTCGTACTGGTCCCACATCACGTGGCAGTTGGCGCACGCGGCCGGGTCGTCTACGAGATAAGACCCGCCTTGGGCATAGATGAACGTGAACAAGCCCAGGCCGACGAAAACGCCAAGCATGATCACGGCAGCGAGAACCCAACGGCGCAAGCGTCGGGTCGACGTATCTTGATCGGTCATTGATCTATACCTACAAAACAAGACTGGGGAATCGTGCCGGCTCGGGACGATGTACAGCCGTCAGTGTGAGACTGGCGCACTGCTTGCGAACAATGGCACGGAACCCATTATAGGCAACAATCCGCCGATTGCCAAATTGCATCCGGTCGTCCGCCGCCGGGCGGGGTTTTGCTGCGCAGCCAAAAACCGGAAAAACAATGGTCAGGCACCGGGATGTGCTCCGTCCGGAGCGCCGGTGGATGATAACAGCGGGGCACGGTCGGCCCACTTCGGGGAGCTTCGCGAAGACCGGCCCGGGCGGCGTCCTGTTTTCAAAGTTAACCATGCCGAATTTTGGCATCGATATCCGTTTAACGTGGTACGGTGAGGTCCACCGTCGCGCGAACATCCCTCAAGAAGGAGAATACGATGGTACGAACGAAGCGAATGCTGCCTGTGGCGGCGATTCTTGTCCTCGCGTTGGCGCTGACCGGCATGGTTGCGTCGGCCAGACCGCCCATGCAGGGAGAAGGAAGCGAAGACTCGGAGCTGGTCACCAGTGCGTTGCCCTACGGCTCGCGCGTGACCGATGTCCTTGGCGACGACGCAGACGAGGACGGTTACACGGGCGCGGTCAGCGCAGCCGCTGCCGTGCTCGAGCCATCGGAGGCCGCTGCCAGCCAGCCGGCTGAAGCGGGCGCTGAAGCTACTGCCTTGCAGCCCGACGACAACGACTACCGCGGCCCGGTTGACCGCTCGGCGCAGGCGGAGATCGCGCCTTCCGAGTTGCAACCGGCCACAGCGCCCGACTGGGAGCAGTCCTTCGCCGAGCCGCAGCCCGATCAGGACAGCTATGCCAACCCGCGGGGGATGGATGACCGCAGCCCGGATGCCTGGTCCAGCTTCCGCTACATCAACGTGGCGGGCGCCACGCTGCGGCCGCGCGACAGCAGCAGCGGCTGGGACTACAGCGGCACCGGCTGTGTCTCCCGGTCGTCTGGCTCTGAGCTGATCAACATCCACCTGCCCATTCCCGACGGCAGCCGCATCGACTATCTGCGCATCTACTACTACGACACCTCCGGCAGCAACAACAGCCGGGCGTGGGTCACCAACTACAACAGCTCCGGCGGCTACACCGACGTCACCACCGTCACCTCGTCGGGAAGCGGCGGCTATGGCACCCAGTTGAGCGACTACTCCGGACACATCGTCGATACCTCGGCGCGATCCTATGTGCTCAACTGGAGCGCGGCCCAGAACGGCAGCAGCATGCGGCTGTGCGGGTTGCGCGTCGCCTACCGGGTACCCGTCTGATGTTCACGATGCCGAGATCTGACCCAATGAAAACAGGAGACGCATCATGAACAAGCGACGCAGATCGAAACCCATGGTCACCCTCGTGCTGGCTCTCCTGGCGCTGCTGGCGCTTTCTGGCATTGCCAGCGCCAGCGGGCCGCAACAGACTAAGCCGGTAGCTTTCCCGCACGCATCCGGCGACAGCAACCGTGGCTTTTCAAACAACTTTCACTACGAATACGTCTCGGGCTCAACGCTGCGGCCGCGCGACAGCAGCAGCGGCTGGGATTACAGCGGCACCGGCTGCGTGTCGCGATCCAGCGGGTCCGAACTGTTCAACATCAATTTGAGCCTGCCGGAAGGCAGCCGTATCGATTACCTGCGCATCTACTACTACGACACCTCTGGCAGCAACGACAGCCGGGCCTGGATCACTACCTACAACGCCAGTGGCGGTTACTCCGACATCACAACCGTGACCTCGGCCGGATCAGGTGGCTATGGCACGCGGCTCAGCTCCTATCTGGGACACGTCGTCAACAACGCCAGCAACTCTTACGTCCTGAACTGGAGCGCCAACCAAAACGGCAGCAGCATGCGACTATGCGGCCTGCGGGTAGCGTACCGGACACCAACCCAGGACCTGTTCATGCCGCTGATCACCAAGGGCTAGCGCGTAGACTGGCCAGCCACCAGTGACTGAGTACAACTGAAAGCAAAGTACGCCGTCTGGCAACCAGGCCAGACGGCGTACTTTTTTTGTGGCTGGCCATGATTAGCTGCCAGTTTCCCGCCAGACGGTTGGGGCGGTATAATCTCCGCATGGCACTGGCTCATTCTCCCACCCTGGCGCACGAAGACATCGGCCATCTGGCTGAGACGCTTACGATCATCGACGAGATCTCTCGCTCCCTTGTTGCCCTCGTCAGCGACGATGACGTGGCTATCCAGCGTCTTTTGCAGCAGATTACCGACGCCGCGTGTTATTTTGCAGGCAGTTCAGCGATTTTGGTCGCCTGGGAGAAAGCGGACCTGCGCGCCAGCCCGCGCAGACAGGCTGTCTCCGGCGACTGGCCCCATGACTTAGGCACATTCCCCGCGCCGCCGGAATCGCCGGCATGGACAGCAATCCGCCAGCAGCGGCCTGTGTTGGCTGGCACTACCGACGGTGAGGCGAACTGGTGGCCGCTCATCGCGGGCGGACAGCCGCTGGGTTTGTTGGGCGTTGCTCCTCAAGACGATTACTCGCTTGGCGGACCAGTGTTGAACACGCTGGGGATACTCGCCAACCAGGCTGCAACGGCGCTGGCGCTCGCACAGAACGCGACCCGCGTCAACAAGGACCTGGCGCGCACCGCCGAGGAGTTGCAACGCCTGCGCCGCGCTGATCTGCTGATCTCCTCGCGCCTCAAGCTGGAGGACACGCTGGAGGCGATCCTGCAGATGGCGCTGGAGGTAACCGGCGCGCACTACGGCATCTTTCGCCTGGTGGATGCCGCCAATCACAAGCTGGTGACAGCCGCCGTGGCTGGCGACGATATGGGCCAGCCAGTCGTTGAAGCGTTGCCGATCAACACCACCAGCATCATGGGCTGGGCTGCCAGGGTGCGCCAGCCGTTGCTTATCCCCGACCTGCGGGACAACCCGTGGTCGCGGGTCTATTTCCCGCTGGACCGCGAGATTGAGATGCGTTCCGAGTTGGCCGTGCCCCTGATCGGGGCCAGTGGGCGGCTGGAGGGCGTTCTGAACCTGGAAAGCCCAGCGGTTGGCGCATTTAGCCAACAGGACAGCGAGCTTTTGCAGTCCTTGGCAACTCAGGCGGTCATCGCCATTCAGGAGCAGCGGCTGCTGGACGCGCTGCAGGAGATCGCCGGGCGGCTGCTGACAGATCCGCCGCA